>JBEKTY010000039.1:0-51362 GCA_049515555.1 Thermoguttaceae bacterium | reverse complement strand
GACTGGTGCCCCTGGTCTTCCTTGAGCGACTTGGCCACGGACGACTTGATCGCAAACAAGATGCTGGTGGAGGAACGGGTTTCGCTCGACTCGAAATTGCGGGTCTTGTAGCCCCACCGCCCACGTTCCACGCAGGAAACCGGAATAGTGGTCTTCTTCCGGGCGGCGGCCAGCACGCTCGTGTTCAAGACCCGGTTCTGCCTTGCCCCACGCAGTTCCTCCCCTTCGATGAACAGAACCAGCGTGTCGCCGCGATTATCGACAGTCAAGGCGGGCACCGATCCGGCTTCGCTCACTTCTTCCACGGCCGCCGAACCGCCTTCCAGGGCTTCGTCGGACACGAGGTATTCCAAACCGCTGGCCTGGCTGGTGAACAGGGGAAAAACGGTCAGGGCTTCGTGTCGAACAGCCTGACCAACACGGATTTCGGGAAATGCAATCGGCATAGGGTATCTCGCGGAACAGAGCAGAAGCTACTTGTTGAACTCCCCGGCGTCGTACTTCTTCCAGAACTCAGCGGGCGGGAACCGCTTGTCCCAAACAGGTCCGAGGGTCTTGAGGCTCTTCATCTGGCGGATTACCTCCAGCCCCTTGGTGATGTTCTTGGGAGTGAAGGCAATCTCAGCCAAGTTCAGCCCTTCAAGCGGCGACAGGTCGGATACTGGCGTGCCGTTGCAATACAACTGCGTCAGAGGCATCCCTTTGAGCGGCGAAAGGTCGGATACCAGCGTGGACCAGCAACCCAGTTCCCTCAGAGGCAGTCCTTTTAGCGGCGACAGGTCGGACACCTGTGTGCCGTAGCACGCCAGGCTGGTCAGAGGCATCCCTTTCAGCGGAGATAGGTCGGATACCGGCGTGAAGGAGCAATTCAGCTTCGTCAGCGGCATCCCTTTCAGCGGTGAAAGGTCGGATACCTGTGTGCTGTCGAACCAGAGGTGCGTCAACGGCATCCCCTTCAGCGGCAACAGGTCGCATAACTTGCTCCTGGCAGGATTCCAGGTACCAGCACAGCCTAGAAGCCTCAATCGTTCGAGCGCCCGCACCGGCGAAATGTCCGTCACGTTGTCCGTGTTAAACCCAAACTCCGTCACGACGCCGTTCTCAATCTTGTGCGTGACCTTCCCATCGAAGCCCGGATTGAGTTCCTGCAGCTTCTTGGCGACGGCGTCCACCTGCTTCTCGGTGGGCAGGGCGGCAACCTCTTTCCTCCACTGCTCGAAACCCGGAGTCTCGAAGGCCAGCGGCTTGTTGGCGGTCGAGCCATCGGAAGGTTGTGCGGCTTCGGTGGTAGGGCTCATCTTCGCCCGTTCCGCCGCCTTCTCCGCCAAAACTAAGAGGACACGCAAGCCTAGGTCGCCGATGCGGCCCCCGGGCCCGCTGTCGCCGCGGTACGCCGACCGGCAGAACCCCGCGCCGCGGTACCAGCCACCGCCACGGTGCACGCGGCGCGAGCCCGCAGCCGGCCCAGGGGGATCATTTTGCGGCGATACCTTGTAGTAGTTCTCGTCCAACCAGTCCTCGCACCACTCCCATACATTGCCGTAAACGTCATGCAGCCCCCAAGCGTTCGCCTTCTTCTGCCCCACTGCGTGCGTCTTCTTCTCTGAGTTCTTATCGTACCAGGCGTATTCATCCAGTTCCAACTCGCTCCACCCAAAAAACCAGCCACTCATGCTACCCGCTCGGCACGCATGCTCCCACTGCGCCTCGGTCGGCAGGCGGTAACTCCCCTCCGGCAGACCGCACTTCTCGCTCAGCCTCCTCAGAAACACCTGGCAATCGCCCCAACTGACGCTTTCCACCGGGTTCTTCGGCCCCTTGAATTGGCTCGGGTTGTTCGTTGCGCCCAGCACGGCCTCCCACTCCTCCTGCGTCACCTCGTATTTTCCCAGGTAGAACGGCTTCGTGATCTTCACCCGGTGGGCGCTATCGTCCTCACCCATCGTGAACTCGCCTGGCGGGATCAGCACCAGTTTCATGCCGATGGAATTGGCCATTTCGACCGGCAGGCCGAGATACTTGGCCCAAGCTTCCTGGTGCCTCTTGGCCTTTTCGGCGTCGAACGGGGCGACGGCCAACAGGGGCGGCTTGAGCGTCACCTTGACCTTCACCTGGCCACCGTGCCTCACCGTGATCGTGTGCGAGTCCAGTTGGAACTGATCGTCACCACCCTCGACGGCAAGATCGTACTTGCCCGCGCTGAGGCTGAGCGTCCAGCCCGAGCGGGCATCCACCACTTGGACTTTCTGGCCGCCATGGCTGACGGCCACCTGCACGTCCCGGCCCAGCTTCTCGTCGATGTCGATCACCAGCGTCCCGTGACGGAGCGTGAGCGTGACGACGATCCCCAGCAGCAACACCAGACCGCCCGCAATCCCGGCGAGCACCAGCGGCTTGCGGCGGACCCCGGCCAGCGCCCCGAGGGCCTTGCCCAGCAGATTAGACCCCGTTTCGCGTTCCGGGCCGGTGCTCGGCCGCGTGCGTTCCGCGGCGGCAGGCTTGCTCGGCCTTGCCGGAACGCCCCGTGGGGCTTCCTCCTGCAAAAACGCCAGGCTCCTGGCCAACGCCGCACTGGACGCCTCGGCCTTCGCCACCGCCGGCAACGACTGGCCGGTCAACATGGCCAGCACCGTTTCCAACTCGGCGACTACCTCGGTCATCGACTGCTGGCGGTCCTCGGGCTGCTTGGCCAGCATCCGCTGGTAGACCGCATCAAGTTCCTCGGGCACTTCGGGCCGGGCTTCGCGAAGCGGCGGGATCGGGGCCTGCTGATGTGCCAGAAGAATCATCATCAGGGTCTCGCCCTGGTACGGCGGCTGTCCGGTCAGCAGTCGGTACAGGGTGCAACCCAAGGAATAGATGTCGGAGCGATGATCCGCCGCATGGGTGTCGATGGCCTGTTCCGGGGCCATGTAGTCGCAGGTGCCCATCACCTGACCACTGGTCGTCAACCGTTCTGGCCCGCCTAGTGCCGCCTCGGGACCGGCGATGCGGGCCAGGCCCATGTCGAGGATTTTGACCGTCCCTTTTTTGTCCAGCAGCAGGTTGCCCGGTTTGATGTCACGGTGGACAATGCCCTGCTCGTGGGCGTACTGAAGTCCGCGAGCGGCCTGCAAGGTACACTCGACCGCCTCCCGGACGCCCATTGGCCCATTATCCTTAACGATGCTGGCTAGGTCCTTGCCATCGACGTATTGCATTGCCAGGTAGTGCATGCCCTGGTGCTCGGTGGCGTCATAGGCGGCGACGATATTGGGGTGTTCTAGCTTCGCCGCCGCTTGTACCTCACGGTGGAATCGCTCAACAGCCCCGGCCTGCTTCATGGCCGCAGAGGAGAGGATTTTGATCGCCACCAGGCGATCCATCCGCCGGTGCTTGGCCTTGAAGACCACGCCCATGCCGCCCTCGCCCAGCTTATCGAGCACCATGTACTCGCCGAACGCCAGGCCCTTGGTCTTGCCGTCATAGACGGCCTGGGCCTGGTACTTGGTAAGCTTGCCGGCCCGGTAGAGCGCGGCCACCAGGGCCTTGACGTCGGCCGGCCGCTGGTCCGGCGGCAGGCTGTCCTGGAAGGCCGAGATTTCAGCCGCCGACATCAAGCCGCTTTGGCTTAGCCGCTCGATGAACTGCTCGACGGTAATCGCCATCGACAGGTCCCGCCACTAGGCCACTGGGGGTACGATAATCTATCTACTGTACACAGACGCCGACAAGGCCGGAAGTCCACCAGGTAGGGAGGGATTGGGCCGTCTGGGATTCTCCGGCCGACTGGTTATCATGGGGGTGCGGCCCGACGGCGCGGCAGGGCTGCGTGTGATAAGGCAATACGATCCTGGAGTAGCCCCCATGATCCACTTTTCCTGCTTTCATTGCGGCCTGAAGGTAAAGGTCAGACAGGAGCTGGCAGGACGCTTTGCCCGCTGCCCGGCTTGCAAGCAGCCGCTGGTGGTGCCCACACCCGAGGCGGTGCCGGCCAAGGTCCCAGTCGGACAAATCGGCGGCACGGCCAGCAGCCTGGCCCACGCGGGCGTCAATTCTGTCGTGACCCTGGAGCCGTCCGCCCGCCGCCGTGGCGAAAGGTCCCTCGACGAACTGCTGGCCACACAGGGCCTGAACCGCCAGCGCTACGTGGTGGCGGAAGAGATCGCCCGGGGCGGGATGGGGGCCGTGCTGCGGGCGGTGGATTGCGACATCCGCCGGGAAGTGGCCGTCAAGTACCTGTTGAACCAGACCGAGCCGGCTAAGAAGCTCCGCTTCATTGAGGAGGCCCAGATCACCGGCCAACTGGAGCATCCCAACATCGTGCCGATCCACGAGCTGGGCTTCGACGCCGACAAGCGGCTGTTCTTCTCGATGAAGATGGTGCGGGGCCGCAGCCTGTCGCAGATCCTCGACGCGCTCAGGCAGGACGCCGGCCCGGCCGAGAAGGAATACCCACTTTCGCGGCTGCTGAACATCTTCGTCAGCGTGACCAACGCCATCGCCTACGCGCACAGCCGGGGCGTGGTGCACCGCGACCTGAAGCCGGCGAACATCATGGTGGGCGACTTCGGCGAGGTGTACGTCATGGACTGGGGCCTGGCTAAGGTGCTCAAGGACGGGAGCGGGTCAGGCGCGGAGACCCCGCCTGTTCTTGCGTCGCCATCGGAATCGGGTTCGGGCTCAGGTTCCCAGTCATCGGCTGGCCGCGTTGCCACGATCCGCCAGGCCGACGCTGATCTAACTGTGGACGGCGAGGTGCTAGGCACGCCCGCCTACATGCCGCCCGAGCAGGCCACCGGACAGATCCAGGCCATCGACCAGCGGAGCGACATCTACTCGCTGGGCGCGATCCTTTACGAGATGCTCGCCCTGCGGCCGCCGGTGAGCAAGGAGGGCAGCTACGTGGCGGTGCTGACCAGGGTGGCCGAGGGGCAGGTCCGGCCGCCGGAGGAGGACAACGCCCAGCGTGTCCGCGCGGGCAAGATCCCCCGCGAGCTGTCGGCGGTGGCCATGAAGGCCCTGGCCCGCGAACCGGCCAAGCGTTACCAGACGGTCGAGGCCCTGCGGCGGGACATCGAGCGCTTCCAGGAAGGCCGCTCGGTCAGCGCGAAAGAAGACACCAAGTGGGAGCTATTCACCAAGCTGGTCAAGCGGAACAAGGGGCTGAGCCTGGGCGTGGCGGTGGCCCTGGCGGTGCTGTTGTGCAGCCTGGGGGTGGTGGGCAAGGCGTGGTGGGAGACGAACCGGGCCTACGCTGCCTATCAGAAGGAGCAGAGGGACAAAGAGGAGCGGACGCGGCAGGCAGTGCCGGCCTTCGTCAAGGTGGCAAGGCTGGCCGTGAACCAACGTGAGTTCGACGAGGCCCTCTCCGAAGTGAGCCTGGCGTTGGATTACGACCCGGATTACCTCGACGCCCGGCTGCTCCGTGGGCAGTTATTGGTCGCCAGGCACGATTTTGCCGCCGCCCGCCGGGAGTTGGAGACTTACCTGGCGAAAAAACCGCCGCCAGACAAGAAGGGCAGCCTGGCGGAGTTGTGGGAGAAGAAGTCGCAGGACCAGGCGATTTCCGGCCTGGTCGAGCTGTGCCAACGGAAGAACCCCGACGAGCCGACCACGCTGGTAGCCCTTTCGCACCTCTTGGAGCAACAGAAGGCTCCCGTGTTGGCCGATGCGTTGCTTGTGCGATACGGTCGCAACGCCCCCGAAGCCCGGCAGGCGGTACTGGAGGCAAATCACAAGCGGATCGAGGCCGCCTGGCCGGGCGCAGGCGGCAGCCTCTCGATGGACGACGCCGGCGTTGTCACGCTGAATCTGGGGGACCGAAAAGACGTTGCCCGCCTGGATGCCCTCGCAGGCATGCCCATCGATAGGCTCACCATCAGCAAATGCTCCGGCGTCGCCGACCTCTCGCCGCTGCGGGGCATGCGGCTCACCGAGCTCAACGCTGACGAAACTGCCGTCCGCGACCTCTCGCCGCTGGCGGGCATGCCGCTCACCAAGCTCAGCCTCTCTTCGTGCCGTGCGGTCCGCGATCTCTCGCCGCTCAGGGGAATGCCCCTCACCGACCTCAACATTTATGATGCCGCCGTCCAGGACCTCTCGCCGCTCCGTGGCATGCCGCTCAAGCGCCTCCATGCCAACTACTGCCCCGTAACCGACTTCTCGCCATTGAGGGGTCTGCCGCTGGCCGTGCTCGCCATCACGAGCGACCAAGCTCACGACTTTTCCTGGCTGGCGGGGATGAAGCTCGAAGACCTCGCAATGGAGGCTAAGCACTTCTCGGACCTGTCGCCGCTGGCCGGCATGCCCCTCAAGCGGCTCGACGTGTTGCACACGGCGGTTGCGGACCTTTCGCCGCTCAAGGGCGCGCCGCTTGAGTTCTTGAAGGTGTCCGAGTGCGGGAAACTAACCGACCTGTCGCCGCTTGCGGGCATGCCGCTTGCGGAAATCTGCCTGCCGCCCCAAGTCACCAAAGGCATGGACGCGCTCCGCCGCATGAAGAGCCTGAAGAACATCAACCACCAACCGGCCGACGAGTTCTGGAAGAAATACGACGCCGAGCAGGCGAAGAAGTAGCTTGGCGGGCCGGCGGCATCCGGTTCGCGGGCCGCAGCGGAAACCCAACACAACGCAAGATGTGCCGGTCGGCGGGGTGCTTGGCCCGAGTCATCCAGCTCTGTGCCAGGGCTGCTGTACAATGCTTACTGAAGGTCAGTCGGGCGCGCTGCTGCCGGCGAGGAGCCAGCCGCTGATCGCCCCCGGCAGCGGGCGGCGCTGGCCTTGGCACAGCTTAGGTAGACGCCCAAGCCCGGCCACGGGCCACAACTGCCCCGCGTTGGCCGCCGTGTTTGCGCCGGTTGGGCGACCGGCCCCGCCCTGGGCAAAAGCTACCAAGGTCGCCCCAGGGCCGCCGTTGGGGCCAACACGCCCGGCCCCCCGGCCCAAGGCTTACGGGTTGCATTCGTGGCAGGGCTTCTTCCCCGCCTGTACCGCCTCGTCTCGGGTTGCGTACCTTACCAGATTCTTCTCGGGTATAATGGCATGAAAGCCAGGAGAAACCGAGGACTACACGACCGTGGCTCATGTGGAATGATGCCTGCTGCTGCGAGCCCGCGATGCCTTGTGATGCAGGCGGGACGCCTGAACCACAAAGGAAGCTTGCTTCTCCCCACTCAATAGTCGGCCAGCACGGCATCCACGCCCGCAGCGTGGCGGGTCGAGTTGCCCGACGCCCAAATGCCGTCGTCGACAAACCAATCGGTGTTCACCGCCGCGCCCAGGCCCTCGGCTTTTGCCAAGGCGCAGGCTATTCCTCGCCGAACAACCAGAGATCGGACGCGGAGAGGTGCTTTTCCGATCCGGTTTCGTCCGTACCGCCGCCGGAGTCCGCCAACACGGCCATCAGCGCCGCGTCCTGCGCCACTACGCTGTGTTTAGCGGCGGCCGCCGTCCCCGCCGTCAATGATGCGGCGCTGGCAGCCCTTGTGGGAGAGTGGACCATGTCGTCTTGTGGGAGAGTGGACCATGTCGTCTCGAAGCTCGCCGACGGTAGATGCCTCGAAGGACGCCGGCAAAGGGCTAGCCGAACTGCTCGCGTCCTTGCCTTAGCTATGGCCGCCCTATGGGGCGGCCACGTTGATGAGAACGTGTACCGCCCCGCGCTGCTGCGGGGCACACCTGACGGAATCACGCCGCGACGAGCAGCGTGGTCCCAGGACGCCGAGACCCCGCCGGCCGACCGGGCAATGGTCGAATGGCGAGGCTTTCAACGCGAAAATGGTGGTGCTGCCAGGTATGGCGGCACTACCATAGGGTTATTACACGGTTTCGACCTGGATTTAGGTCGGAGATCGCCAAGAGCTTCGTCGCATCGCCGGATCGTGTTCAGCAAAGTCCCCGGCGAGCTAGAATCACCAAGTCTCTACCAAGTCGCGTGTCTGCTCTCGACTACATTACGCTCGCGAGAGTTCCGGCCGCGAGCAACGTCTCGAAGTGCCTCGTGACCCGTTCGGCCAACCAGCGGGAGCGGACCAACAGGCCCATCTCGATGTTCCGTTCCTGGGCGGCCTCGGTGAAGTTGGCCGATGATATGAACACCGCCTCGCCGTCCACGACGACGCATTTTGCGTGCAAGCAGGCCCGCTCGTCAGCCTCCAAATCCAGGGATCGGGGGTCATAGAAGACCTTGGGCAGCGGCCGGCCTTCGGGCCACTCGCGGGTTCTGAACCGCTCGGCAAACCGCTTGACCACTTCGCTGGCCAGCGACGTGTCACCCGGACCGCGCTGCACGTCCAGGAACATCCGCACGTTGAGTTCCGGCAGCTCTGCCATGCGGTCAGCCAATGCCCGGAAGACTTCCCGTCCCTGGTAAACGGCATAGCCGGCCACCAGCACGGATCGTTGGGCACAGGCGAAAAGCTCGCGGACCACCACGCCGGTGTCGCGGTTCGTCATGCCGGACACTTCCGGCCCGGTGGTCACCAGATCGAGCGCGTCCTCCACCTTGGGCCTACGGCCGCGGTCTTGCACGAGCAGTTCGAGCATAGCCGCCATCTGTTCCGCCTGAAAACCCTGGTCGGCCAGCCGCTGTAGCTCCCCAGCCACGTCGCCGGCCGCCGGGCCGGCGATCACTCGCTGGACGCTCATCACCGTGAACGGCGCCGTCAGCCGCCATGCTCGCAGGGCGGCCGCCAGTTCCCGCAGGTCGCTATCGGCAAGTTGCAGCAGTGCGTCGTTCATCTCGCTCACAGTCTGAAGAACTCGATACCGAGGTTGTCCACGGTCGGCACCACCAGGGCCCGGTCCAGGAAGTCATTGTGCTGTTCGCAAGAGGTTTCCGCGATCAGTAGGCAGCCGTGACAGGCCGACCCGTGGAGGAATCGCCGCTCGTGAGGGTTCTGCGGATCGTGCTGGGCGCAGACAGGATCATTCGAGCAGAGTTGGCCCATATCCAGCGCCGTGCGGATGTGCTCGTGAATCCGCCGCCCGACCTCGACCAGGCCCCCGAGCGTCCCCTCGGCGTCGGACGTGGCTGTATAGAGCAGGATGCCGTAGCCGGTGCTCGGCAAGGCGTAGATACGTTCCCGGATCGAGCTGGCCGGGTAGCCGCACTCCAAGGCCACCGCCGTCACCAGCAGGTGCGAGAAGGAATGAAGCAACAAGTACGGCACGCCCGGAAACTTCCGCTTGCTGCCCTGGTGTTCGTGCTGCCAGCACTCGAAACCGGCCTTCAGCCTGAGTGCTCGCTGCAAGACATCCGGCCGCTGCAACCATGCCTCCACGTCGGCATGCTTGAACTGGAGGAAGATCCCCTCGCCCCGGTTCTCGACCGCGGGCAGCCAGCTAATGTCCTGCGCCAGGGCCGCCCGGCGGACGCCGATCTCCAGTTCGCCCTCGGCGTCCGGCGAGGCCGCCTCGAACCGCGTGAAGCCCACCAAGGCCATCACCTCGCGGAGCCGGTGGACGGCGACAACCCGCTCGATCGACGCGGTCCAGGGGGCGTCCCACTTCTCTCGCGGCACGGCCCGGGCGAAGAAGTATCCATCCGGCACGTCGTTGCCCATCTCTTCCTTGCTGGCCGTCAGCGTTTCCAACTCGGCCTGCTTCACCGATTTGGCTTCCCCCAACACCGCGCCGCGGCGGGCAAGGATCTCGTTGAATACCTCGTCGTCCGACAACCCTTCCAGGGCTGCTCTTACCTTGGCCTTCTTCCGCTCATAACGAAGCTGGTCGATGTTCTCGACTTCCTCGACGAACTCCCAAGCCGCATCGACGGCCTTCTTCACGGTCTCGTCGCGGTCGGGCAGGGAGATCACGCTCATCACCTGGGGGAAGTAGGCGTTGCTGGCCGTGCGGATCAACAGGCGGTTGGGCTCGCCGCACGGTTCCTTGGTGTACGGCCCTAGCCAGGGCCGGGAGCCGTCGCAGTTGCCCAGGGCCATGGTCTGCATCATGGCCGCCTCGCCCACCGACCGCTGCGCCTTGCCGCACTCGCAGCGTATCCAGACCTCGGACAGGTCGCCGCTGGTGCCCCGCTCCTCGATCCAGAGTTTCCGTAACTGAGTCCGGCATTCCGTGGGGCCACCGTGGACGAAGCTGTACCAGTCGATGTCGCCAACGTGGCCTCCGCGGCAGGCCCGGACGAAACGCACCGAAACAACCGGCCGCCACTTCCGATTCTCGTCGTAATACTTATTGCCGCGTCCTAATTGCTTGCGATGTACGAGCATGCGCGAGCGCACCGTGGCCGCCGGGTCGGCGGGTTCCACGTCCTGGACGATGAACCATTCCGGAAACTGCCAGGCATTGATGCCGGTCGGCGGCGCGGTCGGATCTTCCTGGTCGGGCGGCGGCGCGTAGAGCTTCAAGGCCGGCACATCGAGCAGGAACTTGAGCTTTTCGTTCAATCGGGGCTCGATGATCTCGTCCCCCATGCCACGCCAGTGCTCCAGGCCGGCAACCAGCACGGAGTGTTTGGGCAGGTCGAGCATGGCCCCCGGGCCGAACGTGGTGATGATCTGGCTCTGGCGGATCTGGCCCTGCGGTTTTCCCGTGGTTCTGCGGTTCACGTTTCTTCCTCCTCGACGTCCATCCCTTCCAGGGTCTTCAACCACAGGTTCACGCTGGGCTCGACATCCCGCATCGAGCGATTCGCCCGGAACTTCTTGTACCGAGTCGGCAACCGCTTGATTTCCGGGTCCAGGAACCCGTGCAGCAGCGGGTTGGCCCCGCCGACTTCGGCCTGGTATTGCAAGCCCGCACCGATCTGGTTCAGTTCCATGGCGATCTTCGTCCACTCTTCCAGCAGGTTCGTCGCTCGGTCCCGCACACGGAGCCGAAGCTCATCGGCCTCCGCGGGTGATAGCATTTTCGAGTGCGATCGCGCCCGCTCGGCCAGGCAATCGGCCACGAAATCCAAGTTGTTGCGCTCCCGCAGGATGGCCGTTGCGCCCCGCGGCGGCGTCATGGGCGGGTGTCCCTGCCGTGCCAAGGCCACCAGCGTGCCCGCTAGGCCCCGGTCCATGGCCCGCGGCGAGAAGGGGGTGACGCTCGTGGCCTCGACGCTGCGGTAGAACGACTGGTGATACGCAGCGAATCGCTCATAGTGCGAACGGTCCCGCGGCTTGTGGATGTTCAGGATCGTCACCACCAGGCCCGGCCGATCCTTGTCGCGGCCCACGCGGCTGGTGGCCTGGATGTACTCGGCACTCGTCTTCGGCTGCCCGGAAACGACCATCAACCCCAGCCTGACGATGTCCAGACCTACGGAGATCATGTTCGTGGCCAGGGCCACGTCCACATGGTCTTTGTCGGAGAACACTTGGGCCAGCCGCCGCTTGGCCTCGGCCACCTTGTCGGTGCTCACCCGCGAGGTCAGCTCGACCGGCTCGTAGGCGATCTTGCGGTTCTCGAACGGCCCCTCCGCCTCGCCCACGCGCTTGCGGCTGCCGTAGCCGGCCACACGGCTACCCACTTCGTCCTCGACCACGCGGCGTGCCCCGCCCAGTTCCCGCAGGCTGTTGAAGTACCCCAGCACGGTCATGTAGGGGTCGGCCGGGTTGTCGGGGTTCCGCTTGCCGCCCAGTTTGCTGTACGCCTTCTGTGCCGCGGCCAGCATTACGAGGTACGCCCGCAACATGACCACCTTGGGGCTGCGACCCTGGGCGGCGATGCCCACGTACAACCGGGCGTTGCTCTGCTGGGGCGTATGGGTCTCGGCGAAGAACGAGTCGCGTCGGTTCGGGCCGGGCGGCGGAAAGATGTCTACCTGCCGCCGGTTGAACAGGGCGCGGATCTGGTTGTCCGCCCGGCGGACGGTGGCCGTCGAGGCCACGATCTTCGGCCGGATCTTGTGCCCATCCACCTCGCGGCTGCACAGTTCGTCCAGGGCCGATTCGTACAACCCGACCATCGTGCCCAGCGGCCCGGAGATCAGGTGCAACTCGTCCTGGATCACCAGGTCCGGCGGCTTGAGCCGGCCGCCGGGCAATGGCTGGCCGCCGGTCGGCTCGCACGGCCCGTAGAAACCTTCTCTTTTGTCGTAGCGGTTGACGCGGCCGAAGAACGCGCCCACCTCGCCGGTCCACGGCATGGCGGCGAACTTGTCCACCGTGGCGATCATAAAACAGGGCAGCCGGCGGTAGATCGGCTCATCGACGGCCAGGATCGGTAACGCCTGTCCGCGCGTAAAATCGCAGTTCCGATTCAGGCACTGCACCCGCAGGTCGGTCGGGTTGTCCGGGTTAGGCCGGAGTTGGAAGGAGTTGGCCTTGAACTTCTCGCCGCACCAGGGACATTCCTCCAGCGGGATGGGCGACGGCTTGCGGTCGTCGTTCTTGAAGGCGATGGTCTTGGCCCGGGCCGAGTCCGGGTTGTTGTCGCCCTTGACGCCCATCACGTTCGGCGTAGCGGCCTTGCCGACCCACAGGCCAATCTCGAAGGGCCACTGGCCCAGTTTCTCCACGTCCCGCTGCCGTTCCAATTCCAGGGCGCAGATCAGCGCGGCCGCACGGCTGAGCTGGTCCAGGGTCAAGAGCCGCAGCGTGTACCGCATGAGCACGCTCAGGCCGGCCGAGCAGATATCTGGGTTCTCCAGCCGCCGCAGGACCAGGGTGAAGGCCGCCAGGCCCAAGTAGGCTTCCGTCTTGCCGCCGCCCGTGGGGAAGAACAGCAGGTCCACTACGTCGCGGTCGGCGTGTGCAGGATCGGCGATGCCGGGCAGGTTCATAAGTATGAACGCGAGCTGGAAGGGCCGCCACTCCGGCTTGATCGTGGCGGGGTCCTTGCCCTGCATGACCCCGAAGCGCTGCCTGGCCGCCGCCGCCATCGCCCGGTTGGCGATCCGAAACGCCTCCAGGCATTTTGGGTCGGCCAGCAGGGCGATCCCCCGCTCTATCCGGTCGGCGGCGATCCCGGCCAGCCGCAGCAGTTCCTCGGCGGTTTCCTTCCGCCGGGCCGGCGACTGCGGCATCTTGGCCCGCTGGCCGGCGATCCAGTCGCGGTATTGAGCCACAAAGCTGCCCAGCTTGGCCTTGGCGTCATCGACGTCGGCCAGTTGCGCCAGGGCGTCCATCGACCGCTCCACGCCGCCGATCTCCGCCGGGGCCACACGCTCGACCTCTGCCTCGGGAATCCAGCAGGTCCGCACGAGCCGGCAGTGGCCATCATCAACCCTGGCGTCCGTGGCTACGCTATGCCCCACGGCGAACTCGCAGACATCCCGATACTGAAGGTCGCCCACGCGCTCGTCCCAGTCGCTGCTGCCCAAGCTGCGGAGGTTCGGCCGCGGCACCAGCGGCTCTTCGCTGGCCACTTCAAGCTGCGTCTGGAACGCGAACGCCTCATCCCGGGTCTCATCGGGAGCGGGCCGGCGGCGGTTGACCAGGAAGACGGAAACCGATCGCGTACCGACCGGCAGCCCGCCCTCAGTGCCGTCGCTGTTGACCGGCCGCACGGATAGTGCCAACCGCAACCCGTTGCTGCCGGGCACGTCTTTCTCTTCAGGCTTGGGGGTTTCCGGAGGCAGATCGAAGACGACTTGCTCCTGGTGGGGCGTCCGCTGCCAGACAGTTACCGGCTGCCAGTTACCGATTGTCAGTTTGCGCTGCGACGATTCCTCCCCGTCTCTGGCAACTGGCGACTGACCACTGACAACTTGCTTGTAATCGCCCCACCGCGCCGTCACGGTCAGCCGCCTGGCCGAGGCCGGCACCAGGATGCTCATGCCGATCGACGAGGGCATGTACGCCCGCCGGGCCGCGGCCGGTTCCGGCGTGTTCTTATCGTCCGCGCCCCCCGCTTCATTCATCTCGTCCAGATCGTCGTCGCTGCCCTCCTGAGCCCGTTGCTCCTCGCCGGCATCCAGCGGCACCAGGAACCCGGTCAGATACCAGCGCGACGGTGCCTGGGGCAACACCTCGTCGGGCGTGCCCAGCTTTTCGATTGCATCCGGTCCGATCAGATCCAGACGTAGGGCCTCGACGAGTTGCTGGCGAACGTCAACGGGTTTCATGGGGATTTCCTTCTCCTGGGGCGTTTGCTTCTGACGCGGCGAAAAGCGCCTGAGCGAACTCAAACGCCGACCGCTGACACTGCTCGTAATTCTCGCCGTGCTCCGCAGCTATCTCTGCTGCCCACGATGGCCCGACAGAATCCAATGCAGCGAACTTCGCTTTGAGGATTCCATAGCCTTCGTGGGCAAGACTCTTGGAAAGCAACGGCCGAATCTGAGCGGCCAACGCCTCAACGTCGGGCGGGTAGTTCCGCAAGACAAAATGGATGTCGTAGGCGTCCTTCTCCTTCTGACGTTCGTCGAGTGCGAAGGCTTTAATCAGGATGTACGCCTCGGGCAGCACGATGCGGACGCGCACCGTATTCTGGCTTCCATCCGGCGTCACCCCCGAGATGGAAATCTCCTTGCAAGCCTCAAATGCCAGGTCGAGCCCCCGTAGCGTATTGAGTTCCAGCTCGTTGACCTGGATCGACTTTGCCTTTTCTCCACCTTCGTATTGGCCACCGACGAGATCGACCTTGACCGGTTCCTTGACGCCGGCCACCTGCTTGGTAAACCGCGTTGGAGACAGTTGATGAGAGTATCCGGCCGCGATCATGCGATTCAGGATGGTCTTGTAAGCACTTTCCCCGAGGGCTGTGCGCGAGACCGCGAGATCCACGTCGATAGAGCCCATGTGGCCGCGATCGGGATAGAGCAAGTCGGGGACCCATCCGCCGACGAGCACGATGTCGTCACGGAAGGCCCCCAGCACGTTCATCACGTCGATGAGCACGGCGCGGCTGGCAGTGGTCGGATCAAAGCTGGTCATGCCCCCGCCTCCTGCCATCGCTTAGCGGCGTCGTGCAATGGGCCGGTGAGCAGCTTTTCATAGACGGCCGCCGCGGCCTCCTCACCGCGCCCCGCGAGCTTCTTCAAGTCGAGGAATGTCTGGATCGCCGAGGTGACTTTCAGGGCCGACGCATCTTCCGAACGCCTGCCGGCAAGGACGGACTGGTCGAAGGGCCGCCATAAAAGCAGGTTGGCTCCCGTATCGACGCGCTTGCCCCCTTTGTACTTGCTGATAGTTGCGAACACGTCCGGCATGAACCCCCGCTCCTCGACATAAACAGCGGCCACGCTGTAGCGGACCTCGGGCGCCAACCGCCATGCTGCGGAATGGCCAGCCAAGGCGTAGTCGAGGCCGTGGTCGCGGCACCAGTCAGCGACCGCCGCTTCGGCCGCCTTCGTCTCTCCCAGAAAATACATGGGGACCTGTTCGGCGGGACCAGGGTAGTTCCGTGCCCAGTTCTCCAACAGCCCCACAGGGTCGCGCAGATACAGCAGCCTGTCACGCTCGACAGCGTATGCCTGTTGCAGAAGCGTTCTCTTGACCTTGACGACCAAGGCCGGATTGACTTGCACGTCCGCGTGGCCAGCCAGCTCGCGGACCTTCCAGCCCTTGCCCGGCTCGCTCAGCATGGCCCGAACAATGCGACTCGACTTGGGCGAGAAGGGGTCTGCGGTGCCCTGCGGCAAGCGCCGAGGCGCCTTCCGGTCCCGCCGGTCGATCGAGAGCCGATGCCGGGCACTCAGCAAGCGGCAGTTGCCCGCCTCGTCGATGCGGCCGATGTCGGCCTGGTCCAGGATCTCCGCCACGCGGGGCGAGATGACGGGCGCGTAGACCACGCGAAGCATTTTCGCGGGGAGCAAATTGAGGGTCTCAACGACCGACAGTGCGGTCTGCGGCGTGATCCTGGCCTTGACTTGAAGAGCAACCGCGAACTCGATCTCGCCCGAAGTCACAAGGAGAGTCGCGTCATACCCTTCTTCAATAAGACTATGCGCGGGCTGGGAGCGCACCGCGAACCCCAGTTCGTCAAAGACGCTCTGGAGCGCCGTTTGGGCATCGCGGACGAGTTGTCGCTCAGTGTTTACCATTTGGCCGTTGTTTACTACGTAGTAAATATAGTGTTTTCAGTGAACACTTGCAAGGATCGGGGGCGGAAAGCTGCCCGAATAACCCGGAATACCGGATTTCTCCCGACCTTCGCTACCGCAACAGCCTCCGATCATCACCTCCGTCGTGGGGGTTCATGGCTTTCCTTCGTGCCGGCTTCTTCCCCGTGGCCTTGGCGGTCGCTTCGGCGGCCTGGCCGGCGATGGCTTCCTCTTCGGCACGCTGCTTGTTCAATTCCAGCAGGCGGGCCAGAACCTCGTCGCGGAACTCGTCGGGCCAGCGGTAACGCCAGGGCTTTTTCTTCCGTCTCCCCTCGCCCGCTCCGGGAGAGGGGCCCGGGGTGAGGGCGTTCTCGTCTTCGTCCTCTTCTTCGTAGTCCAACAGGAACTCGCAAGTGGGCTTCAGATCGGTCCAGCCGTAGGCGTCAAGCACGGCGCGGTCCATCGCCGCGTGCAACTCGCGGAACTTGAGGATGTCGGGCGAGGTCTCACCCGGGTCGTGGAAGCGGTTGTAGGTCTTCGTCAGGCCCTCATTGTTGCGGACCATCAGCGCGGCGCGAAACTCGTAGTAGGCATTACCCACCATCTCTAACACCGTGTGTGTGTCAATGCCCGAAGGGAACGGGAATGTCTCGAAGCAGTCGGCAGCGGCGTACATGAATCGCTCCTCAAGCGACGAACCGAAGAATCTCGCCCAAATATCGTGGCATTGCGATTGCAGGACGCTAAAGGAGTTATAGTATGGGAGGGTCAGAACATAGAGACGGTGCGAATAGACCATGCCAGTGTCGAGAAACGCGAAAACGATGTGCTGTGTGACTTGAGATATCACGAGTACCCGATTCACGCGTGCGATAGCCCGAAACAACGCCGGAGTCGGTTCGCCAAATCTCCACCAGAATCTTGCTCTGGTTTCACGCTTCTGTTGCGTTCGCTCTGGCTTGACCTTTTCTTCAACGATTTGTATCAAGTCTGGCCACTGGCGCGCTTCGTCTTCCGTCATCTCGCCGAAATTGATGACGTAACGGTGGTACGCATGCGTGGGGCTGTCGTTCACCTCCTCGCCGCCGATGAAGGGAAAAATCCGCTCCGCGTTGCGCGGGTCCTTGGCAATCAGCCGGTGCATTTCCGCAATCGGACTGGCCACGCCCTTGGTGTCGGTGTTGTCAAACGTAAAGCCCATACCCAGCACATAGCTCCCAACGAAGCTCTTGTCTTCGCTGGCCTTAAGCGCAGCCGGGTTGTCGTGCCCGCCGGCGTGGAACAGGTAGGCCGTGATGACAGGCACGGGCCGGTCATCGAGGATGTAGGGACCGGCAGGTGTGCCCTTGCACACGTGAAGCAGGCTGACGACCACGGCAGCCTGGCCAGGCCACTTGCAGCGTTTGCGCGCGGCGAAGATCGTGCCGCCATGTGTGCAGATCCATCGCAGTCCGGTGGATCGAGTATCGCCCTGACCGATGGTGTTTGTCGCTATCAGCCCGAAGCACCCGGCGGCCCGGATCAGCCCGAATGCGCGGCGAAAGAAGTGGGCCACCAAATCCGCGTTCCCGTGGGATTCATCATGGATCGTCTTGAGCCAGTCGATGTACCCCGCGGGGTTACTATTGATGAGTGTGTTCTTTCCCGCAAACGGCGGGTTGCCGACGATGGCATCGAAGCCCAAGGCTTCGCTACCGAAGACTTCCGGGAACTCGATCTCCCAATGGAACGGCGGCACGGGGCGGTCGCCGGAGCGAAGTTGCCGCACCGCCTCGGCAAGCGGCTGACGGTCCTCCATCTTGCCGCCGGGACCGAGGTACTTGACCAGTCGTAGGGCCAGTTCCCGCAATCGCTCATCGCGGGCCTTGTCCTTCTCGGCCGAGAAGTAGGCGGCCACAACGAGGTCGCCGACGAACCGAGCCTTGTCGAGGGCGTCGTCGGCCGCGTCAAGCTGCTGTCGCAGGTGCTCGTAGGGCACCTCGTCGCGGGCGGCCAGGATTCTCTGCCGGAACTCGGTCGCCCGTTGGATCGCCGCCGCAATCGGATCACCGAAGGAAAAGGTGCCGGCCACCTCACCCCCGGCCCCTCTCGCGCGAGCGGGCGAAAGGGGCTTATCTCCCCAATGAAATGCGGCAATCTGTTTCTTCGACAGCCCAACGAGCGAATCGCCGGCCCGTAGGCAGTGATCGAGGAACGTGAAGGGGTGATCCTTCGCCAGCGTGGCCAGCCAGAGCGAGAGCTTGGCCAGGTCCACGGCCATCGGGTTGCGGTCCACGCCGTAGAGGCAACGCTGCGCGATCAACCGCCGGGCATGCAGGATTTCGTCCTCGTCGGGCGGCAGTTTCGGCATCTGGTTGTGGGTGTGCCACGCCTTGACCAGTTCGTCGCCAAGCTGCCGGCAGGCTTCCACAAGGAACGCCCCGGAGCCCATCGCCGAGTCGCAGACGTTCAGTTCGAGGAGCTGCTCGGGCGTCGGGCAGCCCTCACCCTTACCCTCTCCCGGAGGGAGAGGGGACGAGACGCGCAATCGCTCCAGCACGGGGCGGAGCGTGGTGCGGACGATCGGCTCGGTGAGGGACCGCGGCGTGTAGTGGGAGCCGCTGCGCCGCCGCTCGTCGGACGGCTGCAAGACCATCGCCCCCTTGGGCGCTACGCTGGGCGTGGCGTGCCAGGCGATCTTCTTCTCCAGCGCGGCCAGCAGGTCTTCCAGGCGGCCCGCCTTCTTCAGCGCGTCGGCGGCCTGGCCCGTGATCTTCTGATCGGTCTGGTCCGCAAGCCACTTGGCCCGTTCGGCCGGCTTGGCGGCCAACAGGGCTTCCAGGTTGATCGTGGCCGGCGCGCCGTGCGACTTCGTGGGTTTGACGGCGATCGAGCGGCCTTCGGCCACCTGGAGGTTGAAGCCCATCATGGTCTCGTAGACGCTGCCGATCTGCTCCACGTCCAGCGTCCGGTAGCTGAGCCGCTCGCCGTCGAGGATCAACAGGTTCTGGAGCACCCGGTAGACCACGCCGTCCGAGATGTGGGGGATTGTCCATGGTCCGTTGTCCGTTGTCCGTTGCAACTGACCACGGACCACGGACCACGGACGTCCTTCGAGGAAGTTGTAGCGGTCCGGGTCGAACAGATAACCCTTGCGGCCCGGGATGCGGAGGTTGCCGTGGCGCCCGCCCTCGTAGACCATGCGGAAGAGGGTGAGCAGTTGCGCCCAGGCCCCGTAGCGCTGGTCCATCGTGTCCGTATAGCGGCCTTCGTCGGTCCGCAGGCGCTCGAACAGTCCCGTGACCGAGTAGAAGTTGGCGTAGACCGGATCGCTGGAGAGCAGGTTGCGGTCCTCGGCGTACAGGACGAAGACCAGCCGCATGAGCACGGTCAGCAAGCCGGCGTAGACGTGGTTCGGGTCTTCGCGGAGCACGTCGGCCAGCAACTGGCCCTTGCGCTGGTCGTCGGCCGCCTGGAAGCCGCGGACCAGTTCATAAAGGGCGGCCAGCACCTGCACGGCGAGCTGCGTGGAGACGACGTTCTGGTACTTGCGGCTGTCGGCCAGGATGGCGGGCAGGCGTTGCTTCTCGGCCATGCTGAAGAGCCGTGGCGCTTCCAGCAGCATGTGCAGGGCCGCGAACATCGGCCGGCCGGCAACCTCGGCCATGGCCTTCACCGGGAAGGTCATGTAGCCGCTGGTCTCGCCCCGCGGGGCGTACACCAACCGCAGATCCGTGGCGCTGGCCAACAGTCCGATGGGCACTTCCGTTTCTCGCAGCAGCCGCTCGAAGCGGGCGTGGGGGCTGGCCTGCCAGTGCCGCTCATCCTTGGCCGCGACCTCATCGAAGTCCATGCCGCGGGGCACGGCCTGGATAAGCATGAGCCAGGGGTGGTCCGGGTCCTTGGCCCTCCACTCCCGGACAGCCCACGTGGGCCGCAGCGTTTCGTTGTATGCTGTGAGCGTGACTTCAAGGTTGTCCGTGGTCAGTAGTCCGTTGTCCGTTGCTTCGGACGACGGACAACGGACAACTGACGGCTGACAATCGACCAGGTCGGCCGGCTCCCAGCCCAGCACCGTCTTCGTGAAGGCTCGAAAATCCTGGATCTCAGGGATCAACTCGTCGTGCTTGTCGCGGCAGAGGCAAGCAAGGAACCGCTGATGCTCGGGGGCGATGTTGCGGTTGACGTGGGCCTGGGCCGCCAGCAAGGCCGGGATCGACACGACCAGGCCGACCGGCTGCACGTAGCCGAGCCACTGCTGATGGGCGAGTTGTTCGGGGTCCTTGGGCATGTTAGTTGTCAGTTGTCAGTTGTCCGTTGTCCGTGGTGGACATTGGCCTTGGACCGATGGACTTCAGATAAGCGTTCAGTTTCGGAGACAGCTCATCCAGGATCGGGCGAATCCGTGCGGTCTGCTCATCGGAAAGCAGTTTGCGTTTGTAGGCCCGACGCAGCCAGTTGCGTGTCTCGTAAAGCGATCCCCGGGCAATGCGTACGAAACGGCGATTGTCCTGGAAACTTCCACGCCCCGTGCCTTCGGTGATGTTGGCGCTGATTCCGTCAGCCGCACGCACGATTTGTTTGCCGACCGTATCCTTGGCAAAGTTGTTCCACGTCTGGACGATCTCCCAGATTTCATCGGCAAGCGTCTCAGCTAACTGGTAGACCCGCAAGTTCTCAAAGCCAGTTCTTTCCATTGGCGTCACTCTTTCGCTCGTCTTCACAACGGACAACTGACCACGGACCACGGACTATCCCGACACCGGCCACAGGTATACTAGGCCCACGGGCTCGACCCGCGTGGCCTTTACCTCGTATACCTCCCGGACGCGGTCCGGCTCGGTCTTGAGTTCCTCGTCGATCGAGGCCAACCGCTTGACCCAGTGCCGCTTATTGGCTTCGAGCTGCCGGCGTTCGTCCTCAGATTCAAGAAGCCCGGGCAAGAAGCGTTCCCGTGGGTCACCCTTCTCAACTTTGGCAGCCGTGTCAGCGATGTGCTTCTTCTGCGTCTCCAGAATCACCTGCATCGCCTTGGCCTCGGCCTCAGCCCGCTCCCCGAGCTTCTTCCGGGCGTCGGCGGCATATTCCTCACCACGGCGTTGCAAGTGCGGCAGCAACTCCTGAACGTCGCGCGGTGCGCAGGCCTGGAGTTGCTTCATGACGGTGGCCGTTATCGAGCGGCCATTCTTGAGCAGCAGGGCTTCTTCGAGCAGATGCAGGGTCTTGCCCTCAGCCTCGCGCCCGTAGGGCGTAAGGTTGGCCTTCCGAATGTGCGGATCGGTCCAGCGGGCCGTAACGGGGATCAACTCCTCGTGCAGCCGGGCGGCGCCGGGGCCGTAGAGGCATAGCCGGCCCAGCAGGGCTACACGGGGGATGGCATCGGACGTTTGGGCCAGGCATGCCCGGGACAGGTCGTGGAAGACGAAGCCCTGGGCGATGAACCGGCCAAGCAGGCGGCGCACGACGCGATGCTCCAAGTGGAGGTGGACCACGTCGTTGTCCATCGTGCCCGGGTCCTTGAAGACTACCGGGCGGATGGGCGACTGCCGACGCCACTCCCAAGGCTTCTGCCCGCGTTCCTTTGGAACTCGGAGGGAATCCATCGTTTCGGCCCAGGTTGGGTCGGCGCCCTGTCGCTGATCGAGGGCGGGGAACGTCGAACGCGGGGGGCCATCCTCCTCGCCGCCCACGGGCTTGAGCGGGTCGGCTCCCATCAGTTCCAGGGCACAGGAGATCGCCGAGCGGAAATGATTCTGGTCCAGGCCGATACTCTCCTGCGAGGCTTCGAGCTGCGTTTGCAGCCGCTTGATCTGTGTGCGCAGGTCATCCTGCCGCTCCCGGGACGCCTCCAGTTCCTCGGTCACAACCTCGCGGGTGTCGTCGTCGAGGTTGGCGGCTTCGATCTTCTTGGCCATCGCTTCGATCTGATCGTGGCGAATGCCCAGTCGCATCTCGTCGGCCAGGCGACTCTCGATCACCTGGGCCAGGCTGCCGAGTTCCTTCTTGATGGTTTTTGTCTTACGGATCAGCACGGCCAGGATGCGGTCCTCGGGGCGCTGCCGGTAGAAGAAGTAGTGGCAGAAGACCTCGGGCATGGGCTGGAGTTTTCGGTCGATGCGACCGTTCCGCTGTTCCATCCGGCTCGGATTCCACGGTACGTCGAAGTGGAACAGGTTCCAGCAGTGGTTCTGGAGATTCAGACCTTCGCGGGCGGCGTCGGTGGCGATAAGGATGCGGACTGGCTGCCTCTTTGGGTCGGCTTGGAACTGCTTCTGGATTTCCTGCCGCTCCTCCGGCGGCGTGGGGCCGTGGAACAACGCGATCCGTTGGCCGGCCCGGTCGCTGCCCTCGATGACCGCCGATAGGTGCTGATAGAGGGAACGCTTGGTGTCGTCGTATTCGGTGAAGATGATGATCCGGGTGTCGTTCCAGCGGGCGCCGGGCTTCGACAGGTCGGGGCACATGTGCTCCCGTATCCACTCGATGATCCTGCGGACCCGGGCATCGGGCAGGCCGCGGGCGGACTCGGCGATCTGGGTCATTTCGTCCAGCAGCTTCTGCTCGCGGCCGAAGAGTTGCCGGGAGGCCGCGTCGGTCAGCGGGCCGGCTGTGGCGGCCGAGACAGCGGCGACCTGCACTTCTTCTTCGGCCTGGAGGTCCTCCTCGGAGAGCGTGGCCCGGTCGTCGTCGTTGCCCACGGCGCCGCCCAGTAGATCAATCTGGCCGGCGGTGGCCGGTACCGTGGCTTTCCCCGCCTGGGCCTCTTCCCACTGGCGCTGGACCGTGCGGCGGTGGACCCGCAGCGTGCGCGCGAAGGCTTCGATGGACGACAGGAGCCGCTGCTGGAGGCCGGAGATGAGCAGGCCCGCCGCGGCCTGCTTCCGTTTGGTCTCCCCCGATAGTCGCTGCTCGCGCAGGGCCCGGTACTCGTCAAGCAGGGCCGATAAACGCAGCTCGGGGGCATCCGGCGGCAGGCCGTCGATGTCGATCTGCACGACCTCCCGCTTTGGAAATCCGCCCACGATTTCCCGGATGTCGTCCTTGAGCCGCCGGACCATAACGTCTTCGAGCATCTTCTGCTTGACCGGCACGCCGCGGCAGAACCGCTGCGGGTCGAGGATTTCCAGCAGGGCCGAGAAGCTGTTGGAATGGCCGTTGTGCGGCGTGGCAGAGAGGAATAGTCGATGCTCGAACCGCGGCGCCAGGTCGCGGACGGCGCGGGTGATCTGCGAGTCGATGGCGTACTTCTGGCCGCTGGAGGGGGCGGCGTGGTGGGCCTCGTCGAGGATCAACAGCGAGCCGCTGCGGAATTCGCCCAGCCATGCGCGAAGCGGCCCGGCGTAGGTCTCGTCGATCAGCAGGCGGTGCGAGACCAGGAACCGGGTGTGGGTGTCCCAAGGGTTCACACCATAACCGCGTTCGCGCCGGACCCGGGTGACATATTCCTTGTCGAGGATCTCGAAGGTCAGCCCGAAGCGGCTCTCGGCCTCCTCTTGCCATTGGTAAAGCATCGAGGGCGGGCAGCAGATAACGACCTCGCGGACCTTTTTGCGGATGACCAACTCGCGGTTGATGAGTAGGGCCTCGATCGTCTTGCCCAGGCCCACGTCGTCGGCGATGAAGAGGTTCACCCTGGGCAGGAGCAGGGCCTTGCGCAGCGGCTCAAGCTGGTAAGCGTCCAGCCGGATGCCGGCCCGGAACGGCGACTGGAACAGCCGGGGATCGGTGGCCGTGACGCAGTTCCAGCGGAGCGTGTTCAAGTAGGCGGCGAAGATCCGCGCCGGGTCGAAGCCCCGCTTGGCGATGGCCTCCCAGGCTTCGCCGGTGATGATTTCCGGGTCGATTTCCCGCTCCCACAGCACCTCCAGCCGCTGCCCCTGAGCGTCGTCATCGACGCAGGATAGCTTGACCAAGCTGCTGTCGCCGGGGTTGGGCGCCGGCACGGCCTGCTCGACCAAGTACAGCCGCTGGCGGACGCGGGCGATCTGGCCGGGGGCGGGGATGATGGCGGCTTCGGGCATCTACGCCTCACGGCACTTGCGTTTTCCACTGGCGCCGGCCGGAAAACGGCCGGAGAAAGAGTCAGTATACCCCTATGGTTCCCCCTCATCTATCACCCCCCCCTTCAGCGCATTGCCGGGCGTGGAGGGGCAGCAGTAATTCCAGGAGAAGACGCTATAATCATCTTCAGCAAGGCGGTTCAGGGGGGTAGAGGCGATCGCTAGGCGAAATGACGACGGTTGCCGGGCCAAGGAAATCAGGTTGCGAGATTTCCAGCCAAATGGTATTTTCCCCCCTCCGCAACCAGGACGCGAGCGGCAATTCGGACAGGTTTACCAGGAACTCCCTCGCTCCCGGCATTTCGCTGTGGTGGAGACCGACCAAGGATGTCTACTGTACCAATTGCAGACTGGCGCAAGGACTTCGGCATTGAGGAGAGGAAGCCGCCCGCGTTCTTCTCCAGTAAGACCGACCTTAGCTTGGCGGTTCCGCAGGCCCATGTCCTGCGACGGGCCTTCGACATCATGGAGTTGGATGGGGTTCTCTGCGCGGATAACCGCCACGCGGAGCGACGCCTTGGCTGCCGGGGCGAGCTACCCGGCGTTGACGGTGACGGTAAGCGTCGCCAGCAGCGCGCCGACGAGTGTGACGAACACGGCCACGGTCTCCGGCGGCGGGGAAATCAACACGGCCAACGACACGGCCAACGACCCGACCACGATTACCTCAAACGGCTTCGTGGCTCATTACGACTTCGGCACGGCAACATCGCCCGTCCAGGCGGGCTACACCCAGGTGACGCCGACAACCAAATACAGCAGCGCTCTGAAGTACGGCTGGCAGAGCGGGACGATCGGCGCCCGGGACCGCGGTACCGGCACATCTTTGGACCGGGACCTCAACTTCACCCACAACGGCACCTTCGCCGTGGACCTTCCCAATGGCCAGTACCAGGTGGATATGATCCTCGGGGACCTCGGCTCGTACTTGCACGATAATATGGGCATCTTCCTGGAGGGCACGCAGGTTGATTCTGTGTCCACCGCAGCCGGCCAGGTTGTCAGCCGTTCCTACACGGTAAATGTCACGAACGGCCTACTGAACTTGGAGCTGAAAGACCTGGGCGGTACCGACCCCAACGTGTGCATCGAGGCATTGGACATCGCGCTACTGCAGCTCACTGGGGGCTGATAAAGGTGCCATTGCCCAAGCCCATTTCAAGGGACTTTCCCCGGGAAACTTTGGCACATCAGGCCGAAAACGCGGGAAGTGCCTTGTTTTCCAGGGCTTCGTTGCATTCTCGCCAATTCTTGCTCTGGAATCAAGAACGCGGGGAAAACTGCAACAACTTGGCGACCGCGGGTGTCAAGACACCTCGGCGACCAGGGGCACCGAGAGCCGAACGGCAATCTAGCGGTTGCGGAAACAGTAGCTGGAGTTCCAGGGGCGTCTCATCAGTCCGTGCGATCCGGCTGGTGCCACAGCGCGGCGTCAGGGATGTCCGATGGCTTGCCGCCGTCGCGAGCCCACTGGAGGTTGTAACTTGTGCCCGCGGAGCTTTGCAGCACCACCAGACAGATCGGATGCTTGCCTTTTTCCAGGAAGATCTCGTCGGAACGACCTCCGTACCTGTTGATCTCGCACTGGCAGTCCGTGAACCGGCTGGTACAATCCAGGAGCGTGAATGCAACTGTCGCACCTTCGCTCTTGCCAGTGAACCGATATTTTCCCGTCTCTGGGACATCCAAGTACCCCTCGATGCGCAGCACGGTCTGGTCGCCCACTTTGTCGTCCTTGATTTGGGTCGCGGAGACAACCTTGTCCTGAACCGGCTTGAGGATGGCGAAATCGGCTGCTGTCCAGAAGCGATACCCGGCCGCAACCGCGTCGCTGGCGTACCCGCGCAGCCGCAAGCCGGACCGGGCGCCCTTCACCACCACGGCAGGAACCGGGCGATCTTCGGCATCGCTGCCGATGCAGACGATTCGGCCATCGATCAGGGGAATCAGCACGTCGCCGTCGCGCGAAAGCGATATACCACCCAGCGCAGGCTGAACCGGCAACCGCACCTCCCAGAGCAGAGAGCGATCCGTGCGGCTCACGGCTGCGACTCGCCACCCCTCCATTTCCGTGCCGGGCCAGGTGGGACCCCAGGCCCCGGTGACGATCACCGCATTTCGGCACATTGCCATCTTGCCGGAAAGGGCGAACTTACGCTGGTTGATCGCCTCCGTCAGGTCGCCGGACAGCGCCGGGCGCTGCCTGTCGGCGTGTAGGGAAGCGATTGCGGTCGGGCGGACGATGTTCTCCATGCCAAGCCACGGCTTCTTGTTCAACTCTTCCAGCGAAACGGGATGAGTGTCATCCTCGGCACGGAGCCAAGCGTCGAAATCCCGGCACAAGATCGGCGCCTTGTCTTTGGGGGTGAAGTCGCCCGGCAACAACGTCTCACGATCGTCCCAGAGCGGGATCTGGCGGCTGACGCGGCTTGAGCCGGGTTCATTTCGGTCGGCGGTCAGCCGCAGGAGATGTGGCGCTTCGCCGGGCGGCAGCCCCGCGGGACCGCTCCGCAGAAACAACGCGGGAGCCTGATACGACCCCAGGACCGCCGGAACGCCGTGCGCCGGCTTCCAGCCGCCAATGGTTACCCAGCCGCCGGGCAGGATGCCGAGGTCTTCGTTCATGCCGTACCTAAAGTCGTAGCAGACGCGATGGTCAATAGCGCGTCGCAGAGTGCCAGTCGCCGGATCGACGACCGCCAGGCCCCATTCCCCGCCGTGCCACCAGAGTTTGCCGCCGTGCCAAGCCATCTGTCCGCCACCCGATGGGGCCTCGTTGAGCAGGTTGCCCTTCTCGTCGGTTTCGCCGGCGCCATTTTCCATGAACTTCTGCCATTTGAGCGTGCCCGAGTGCGCATCGAGAGCACAGATCGCCGAGCCACCGAGTTTCCCTCGGAGCCCAGCCGCGGCATACACCACGCCGTCATGGACCAGGACGCCCGACCACACGGGCCACGCGCTGCTCAGTTGGCCCAGCACCGTGACGCGCCGTTCCTCGGGCGCCACGCGGTAGCGCCAGCACATCTCGCCGCTGGCGGCGTCCAGACAGTAGATCCAGCCATCCGACGAGCCAATGTAGATTCGCCCGGCCGCCCACGTCGGCGAGCAGCGGATGGCGCCCGCCGTCCAATACCGCCACGATTCAGTGCCGTTAGCGCGGTCCAGGCAGACCACCGCGCCTTGCGGCGTACCGAAGAAGAGCTTCTGGCCCACCGCGATCAGCTGGGTGGCGGATCGATCGGGCTCGAAGGGCCCAGGCAGATTGGCGTCGACCTGCTCGAACTCCGGCCGCGTTGGCGTATAGATCCAGCGGATGCCCGCCTTGGCGGGAATCGCCGCTGCCGAAGAGCCTCGACGTGCGGAGTCCGCCCGATAGGTTGGCCAGTCGCGCGGATCGGCTTGTTGGTCCGTCGGCGCCGCGGCACTTCCTTGTTCGAATCGTGTCGTTTTTCGGAGCCCTCGCGACGGCGCAGCGCGGGTGACGAACATGCCCGACCATTGATAGTAGCAGGTACACATATTCGGATAGAGCACTTCCACCCCGTCCGCTACGAAGAAGCCGGCGCCGCAGCCCGCTTTTTCGATACGTGGCATCAACTGCTTGCCGGCGGCCATGTCCCACACGCCGTCGCCGATCCACAAGCCGCACTGCAGGCCCGTGGTATGGCCGCAACTGTCCGACCTGAGGCTTCCGGCTTTGGGGTAGGTGCCGACCGGCTTGCCGGTGAGGACATCGCACTGAACACTGCCCGCGATCAGCGTGTCTCCGAAGAGGAGTGGATAGCTCGGATTCGCCCAGGCCGGATAACCCTGTCCTTTCGTCAACGTCCACAGCACGTGACCGTCTTCCGCTGCGAACGCCTGGTGTTGGCGTCGCTGGTGATCGAAGATGACATACTCGCTAGGCGTGGCAAAGGCCAGCATTTCCCCCCGCCGCTCCTGGGAGACATCGGCGATCCTCGTGGCCGTGGGTGCGCTGGGGGCAACCTGTCGCCACAGTTCCTTGCCGCTTTGCAGCGTCAGACATAGGGCGTCGCGGTCGTTGACGTAGAGAAACACCCGACCGGCACAGACCGCCATCTTCCGAGGCATGATCCGGGACTCTTTGAACTGCCAGAGCCGTTTTCCGGTGGCTGGGTCCCAAGCGGTCAGCTCCTGGCATGCGTCGCGCTCGCGGGACAGGGAGACCGCGCGTTTCTCGTGGTGGGCATCCGTTTCCCCCTTGGCTTGGGGGACGTCGAGCATTTCGTTGAACGGCTTGGGGCCGATCAAGGTCAGGAGCACGCCGCCGGACAACGTGAGCCAGCGGACGGCCCGGGGCTCGTCAGTCACGGCGAGGCGGTTCAGTTCCGCCCCGGTTTCGGGATTGAGCACCAACACGCCCGTGCCATCCTTCGCATAGAGGCGGTCTGGGGTGGCCACCAGGAGCGAACCCATGTCGCCGAATCGCGCAGAGATAGGCCGCCGCCACAAGAGCCGGGCGTTGTAGAGGCTGCGGGCTTCGATCTCGAACGGTTGCTGCGGACGCACCCAAGGGTGGATATTCGCCCAAAACATGGAGCACGTCGCTACGAACAGTCGGCCGGCGGAGGCCACCATGGTATAGTTCCGTTCGCCCTGCATCGGCATGTCGTGCCACTGCAACTGGTAGCGGCTGCCGCGGAACGCCGTGTCCTTCGACACCGGATTGCCATCGGGGCCGTGGTAGTAATGGCTCCAATCGTCGCCGCCCTTCATTGCCGGCATCTTGATGACTGCCCAGAGGCCGCTGGAATCCTCGGTGACGGCGGTCGTCCCCCCGGTCTGTTTCGCCCACGCCGTTAACGACTCTATGCTCAATCCGGACTTGGTTCCAGCCGGGCTGCCTACCACGGCCATGCCGCGGTACGGTGACAACACCCGGCCGGCCTCGGCGGCGGAGAACGTCTTCAGGTTCTCGTCGGTGGCATCCGCCACCAGATATAGATCAGCCACCCAGTCGCCCAGGGGCAGCGACGAAGCGGTACTAGTCTCAATGATCACCCGGGAACCCAACGCGCCGCAGGCGACGGAAGGCTTTCTGGCGGCTGCCGCCGCCTTCGCGTCGGTCGCGAGCCCATGCACCTGGGCAATGCCGGTCCTGGCCAGCGCCGCTGCCAGCGTGCCGTCGCCCACGCGCGGCATCTCGCAAAGGGTGGCTCGAATACCCGCCTTGGCTAACAACGCCTTCGCCAAGCCATCCGATGTTGCATCCGCTGCGAACGTAACCGTTGAACACAGCAGCACGATGAATGAGGATGCGAGGCGATTCATGTTCGATTTCCTTTCCTTCGCTTCATTTCTCTTCCGGTTGTATCGATGCCATGGCTGGCTGGCCGGTCAAAACAACCGTGCCGAAATGGCTGGTGTCCTCGGCGTCGTTGGCATCGCCGCGCCAGACCTGCTGCGAAATCCCGCTATCGTCTCCCTCATCCACCGCCACGTCGAGACCGTAGACGCCCTTGACGCCAAAGGGAAGCCAATTCCCTTCACCGCCGAAGTAGTTGTTTCCTCCCAAACGGATCTCCATAGTGTACCCGCCTTCAATCTCCTGGACCCGCGCATCGGTAAACCAATTGACCTTGCCGCGGAGCGATCGGGCCGGACCGCCCTTATGATTCCTGGGGACGAAGAAGTGCGTGTCGTCGCCGGAATAGACGACCGAGCGATTATGATTTCCGTCAACAAAGATGTGAACGCCGTCCCCGGGAGTCCGCCCCTTGGGACCATCGAGAACCTTGACGGCCAGAACCAGATCACATGGCTCCAAATAACACTTGTAGCCTTGAAGTTCACCCAGTTGATACCAACCCGGACGGTCACCGCCATATCTGTGGTAATTCGCCGTCCAAACAGCGGAAAAGCAGGCCCTCTTCTCCGGCGTTCCCCGGGTCTTTTTCTCGATGCGCTGATCCAGGTTCCAGAAAGGTTCGTCCAGCTTGCCATCGATCTTGATGGCGTGCTCCTGGGGGATTTTCTTCGACTCTTCCGTACGTTCGTCGAACTTGACCAGATACTTTACCGGTAGGGAATGCGGACATGCCGGGCCGATCCTCCACGTAAATTGCTTTTCCGCCGCGCGCGGGCCGGTCGGATGACAGTCCCGGGCCTTGATCGTGAACGTGAACTCTCCGGCTTCGCCGGGAGTGCCGACCAACATGCCGGCCGGCGAAAGCATGATCCCGTACGGTAGTTTCCCGTCGTTCAGGCTCCATGTCACGGCCCCCACGCCACCAGCGACTTTGAATGGCTGAACTACATAAGTATCAAGCGACACGGCGGGCAATGTCTGATCGGGAATGGTCGGCGGCGCGTCCTGGCTGACCTCCAGCACCAACAAACGCTCAAACGAATCTCTCCCGTTGACCAGTTTCACAGTAAGCGGATATTTGCCCACCGCCCCGGATTGCCCGGAGATGAGCCCACTGGGCGAGAGAGTGATCCCTGCCGGCAACGCGCCCTTGACGATGGACCAGACACACGGCCCGGCGGCATGGACCGGCTTCAACTCCTCCTCATAGGGCTGGCCGGCGATGACCGGTTCCAGGCGACGGTTGGCAATGACCAGCCCTGGCGGCATGCCCGCCGGGGAGTAGGTTTGCAGAATGTCCCACACGACGCGTTTGATCACGGCCGCGGTTTCTGTGGGCACTTGGATGTCATACTTCTTGTCCGTCGGCAGCTTGTTACCCTTGGCGTCCCTGGGGCAGATGTCGGTGGGATAGTTCCAAGGCGGCTCATTGTAGAGCATGGACATCGCCATCATATTCAGCGCATAGGCTCCGAATCGGCTCGGGTGGTCGCCGCCGTCGGCAAAGAGTTCGAAACGGCTGGCGACCCCCGGCAACCCCCCGCGATCCGCCATGCGTCCCAGTTCCCGGATGATCAGGCTGCTTGGCATCAATCGCGTCTTGGGCGCCGAGGGAAAAGCTTTGTCCACTGCGGCGCCCACTTTCTCGATATGCGCCTCCGTGCGCGCGAAGACTGGCTTGTCAAAACTGTCGGTCAACACAGGCCAGTTGCCATAGATGAAGATCTGGCACCTTGGGTTGAGTTTCAAGGCTTCTTCGGCAAACTTCGGTGCATATTCCTCGTCACTGCCCGGGTCCCGCGCGCTGAGGACCAACGCATCCCATTTCTGGCCGCCGGCAAAGTAGAGATCATGCCATGATTTGGTCTGTCCCGGCCTTGGTCCCGCCTTGAAGTGGACTGCGATTCCGGCGCCGAGGATGCAATAGTGCTCCTGATCGTGCGCACGATGCCCAGCGTCGGACGCGAAATAGTTCATCGCGTATAGATTGCCCGTTAGGCTGTGGCCGATGACAAGGACGTTCAACCCCTTGCTCTTCTTTGAGCTACCCGGCGACTGAACGGCTGATGCCTGGCCGCTGATGGTCGGCGGCTTTGCGGGCAACCGGGGGAACAGCCGTAACGACAGAATCGCCTTTCCTGCCGAGCCGAAATCGCCTTCGATCTTCACCGTATCCTGCGTTCGACGCGCGGCCTGGCTCAAGTCATACGTCAACGCCAGCTCGATGCGCCCCATGGGCTTGATGGTCACTTCTTGCTGTATGGCGAGTTCCCAGTCCTTCGGGCCAGCGACGTTCAACAGGCCCTTGGCCTCCGTTTCGCCGAAGTTGTAGAGATATATCGGCATGCGTTCCGGCCCGTCGGCACCGATTGAATAGTGCGAACTGGGAACCCAAGGCACCGTGGACTTCGAGTTCTCCGACGGCCAAACCGCTTGCAGAACCACAGACGAGGGTTTACCTTCTGCACGGGGCGGCATGGTCGCGGCCGGCTCATAGTCGAACTGATTCTGCAAGCCGACAGGGAATAAGCCGAACACCGACGCGCCGGTGACTTCGAGAGTAGTTGCAGTAGGCGTCTGCTCTCGGCCGATCGTGTCGAACACGGCCACGGGCACTACCGGGAGCTTGATTGTTTCCGTTCCTTTCATGCTCCAGGCGACCAGGACAAGCTGCTCCTTGCCATCCGGCTTGGCCCGGAACAAATAGCCCCAGAAGTCCTTGTTGGCGGACTTCAGCCGACCCACCGGCTTGGCATCGGCCAACAACCGGCCTGCCGCGGCCAACGCCAGGTAGCTGGGCCGTGGCGTCAGGTCGGCCCGGAGCACGCCGAACTGCGTTTCCCCTTCGCGGTAGTTCGGCAAGATGAACCAGAACGTGGCCATCGCACCACCCTGGATGGAAATGGCGAAGACCTGGGGCACTTGCGCCGCCTGTCGGCGCAGACCTTCCGCGGTGAACTCGCCCGTCTTGGGATCGGCTCCCACGCCTCCGCTCGACGGTTTATGGTAGAAATTCCCCTCCGTCATCCAAATTGGCCGCCCGCCGGAAATCTCGCGGAACTGGGCGTAATACTTCGGCAGAGAGTCCATGGCCCAGTAATGGTGGAAGTTCAGCGTGTCGAAGTAGGGCCACGCCTGGTTGTTGTGGAAGTCGGCGATGACTTCCGGAAAGTAGTTGGGAAACACGTTCTGGCACACGATCACGTCGGGATTGCCGGCCTTCAGGCCCCAGTAACACGCCTTCTGGAAAGTGGCCATCTCAGCGCCAGTATGGCCGCCGAACTGTATCCAGTCGGCCTCGTTCCACGGCTCGAACGCCTGCACCTGGCCCTTCCAACGCCGGGCCATCTCACGATAGAAGCGGTAGGCGTCGCGCAAATCCTCGGGGAAGCGGTTCTTCATCTGCCCGGCCCACGGGGGCGTCAAGCAATTAACCTGCAACATTTGGATGCCGGCCCTATTCAGTTCGTAAGCAGCGGCATCGTATTTGTTCGCAGGTGCGAACTCCCCCTGTTTCGGCTCCATCTCCATCCAGTTGAGCCGGCCGCGGGCCCAGTTGATGCCGGCCAGCGCGCAGAGATTGGCCGCCTCCGCGAGTCTGTTGCCCAGAGCCCAAGGAACCGAGGAGTCGACGCCGATTGGCGAAGTCTTTGGCGTTGGCGCGGCCAGAGGCACCAGCACGCCGATGCCGATCGGCGGCTTGCCGTCCCCGCGTGGAATCTCATAATAGCCGACCGGCAACCTGTCCAGGCTGATCTTCCCTGGCCCTTTGCCCTCGGCAACCACTTTGCCGTCGTAGTCCAAGACGCGCCATGGACCGTTCCAATCGCCCGGCAAGGGCACGACGACGTCCTCACCGGCGAGAAAGACGTTGCCCGGATGCCCGGGCAGGGGCTTGGGAAGTGTGCGATCCGTGCCCCCCAAATTCTCAGCGAAAGCCGGCGCAACCGAGACGAGAGCGAACATCACGATCACGAACAAGAGGATTATTTTTCTCACGGGTATTCCTTTTGCGATGTCGAACGCGTTAGCTTCAGTCGGGCCCACCCTACGGCCGCGCGGCCTCATGCGAGACACGTGGAGTACATTCGGCCTTCAGATCGCCGATGGCGAATTGGAGTCCCGCCAGATAGTGTGCGAGCACGTTCGGATTTACGTAGACGTCGCCAAAGTGTCCCAACGAGCAGTAGAAGACCCGGCCCTGGCCATAGAGGTGGACCCAAGAGACGGCATAATCCTTGTTGGGCCGTTTCTTCGGATCGGGGCTCTTGCTCAGGTCGAGATCCAGCAGCACGCGGACCTTTTCCCGCGAGAAGACTGGCGGCCCAAACCCGTAGATTTCTTCGCGAATCTCGAAGCACTTGTCCTTCATGGCCGCGCACAGCGGATGCCCCGGCTCATCCGTCTTAATCCACACGGTGTCGACGAAGTGGGCGGCGTATTGGCCGCCGATCATCTCCATGTACTGCGGCCATTGCACCATGCAGTTGGCGCCGTGGATACCCACCAGGCCCTTTCCACTTCGGACGAATTCCAGCAGGTTCTTCTGGCATGCTGCCTCCTTCTCCCAAAGTGCCGCCTGCTCTGCTTTGTCGAGATCCTTGTCCTTGTACTTGGGCCACTGGAGCAATTCTGGCGGCAAGAATGGGCGAAACTCGTGCGTGCAGTTCATCACCACGGCATCGAATTGCCGAAGGTTCTCCGGCAGAAAGACAGCCGGATCGCCCGTCGAGACTGTCTCGAAGGCGCCAGTCTTCTTGCCCAGGATCTCGAAGGCTTTGAAACAAAAGGGCACCGATTTGGGATGCGTCGGCACGCGTCCATAGACCAACACTTTGCGCGGCTTCGCCGGTTTCGCCGGGGCTCGATCCGGGGCCGCTTGTTCGATGGCCTGCACCTTGTCGGCGGGCAGATCGACTTGGGTGATTCCAAAGGCGGCGGTTGCCGCCGGAGGCTTGGCCTCTGCCCAAGGCCCCCGCGAAAGAGCAACCACGACGAACAACGCTCTGAAAAGTGAAATCGGATGTGCGTTTAAGCTCACCACTTCAATCTCCGTAGCCGTTCGGGGGTGTAGTGCGTATTCATGGCTTCTTCCACCGGCGTGTCGGAGGGGCTATTTATTTCCTGCGAAAATCGTAGCAGGACAGGTTTCCGCCGCCGGTTGATAGCTTGCGCACATAGAGCAACCCATCGACCAAAACAGGTTCACTGCCCTCGACGTTGCCATACCCAGGACCTTTCGCTAGGATCTCCAGACCGTCCTTTTTCAATTGTCCGATCCAGAGGTCGGACAAGCCATAGGCAATCAAGAGGTCGGCGTGAATGATCGATTTCGTCGGGTACCATTCCGACGGCCCATTGACAATTTGGCTGCGCCAGTCGTGCGGCGCAAAATGGGCTTGCATGGCATCGGTGCTCCAAAGCAGTTTGCCCGTCGCCACATCCCGGCATTGGAATTGTCCGATGCTCTTGCCGCGCTTGTTCCTGCCGGGCTGATTCTTCCATCGATCGATCTTCGACCTTTCTTCAGAAGTCATGCCGGGGAGATCCCATACCCCGTGGGCATCAAAGCCGTAGACTTTACCGTCGCACACCACGAGATTGGACTTGAAGACTTCGGTGAATGGAACGAACTCATTGCTCTCCCAGGCCAGTTTGGGCTTGTTATCGGTGATCTGGATGCACCACGTCCGGCTGTCGATGTCGTCGTGGGCGTTGCTGACACTGTCGATTACATAGTTGTTCCAGGCGACCGGCGCATAGGAACCGTACGGCGCCCAAAGGCCGCGGCGCCCCTTAGCTACGTCCTTATCATCCACAAGGTCGTATTCCCATCGTTTCACTCCGGTGGCGGGGTCTACTCCGTAAGTCCCCGCCCCGAAAGACACGAGAACAGTGGGCTCATTCTCAATGACTGCATACCCGATGCGGCAATTCATCAAGCGGAACCCGCCTTTGTCCGGCTTACAGAGCCATTTGCGCTTTCCGGTCTGCAAATCGAAGCCGCCCAACATGAGGAGAGGGTACGTCCAGTCGGTCTGTCGCTGGCCGGTGGTAATTTGTCTATATCTGGCGTCGTTGACGCCGGCATAGGACACGATTACGGTACCGTTGATAACCAGCGGACCGCAGGCGTTGGACTGTTTCTCAGCCCATGAGTACATTTCGTGCTCCCAGAGGTTGACCTCCCAGAGTCTTTTGCCGTCGCTTAGATTGAGGCAATAGAGATGCCCGGCGGGCGAGTGGAAGATGATTCTATCACCGGCGATTGTCGGCGAGGCCATGGCCCAGCCGGCGTTGGCTGTGTAGGCGACTCCCCAATCGGTAAGCCTGGTCGCCCAGATGAGTTTGCCTGTCGTTGCATCGAGGCACTGCGCATATTCATCGCCTCGGTAGATGTAGTCGAAGAAGTTGCCACACTCCTTGATAACCCAGTCCGGCGTGCCCGGGATATCATGCAGTGTGATCGTCTTGCCTTTCATTTGCTTCTCGTGCATATACGGAGAGAGAATGGCAATCTCCTCATACGTCGGTGATGAGGAGCTTTCCGCGAGCTGTTCAGGGACCGTACCCGGTTTGAACAAACCGAAGGTATAGAGTCGTCCACCTGATGCAACCACGGGGGCGGTGCCGAAACCGGCGTTGGTTTGCCACAACAACGGAATCTTCTGGTCGGGAAAGCTGGAGGCCAGCTTGCCGGCGGTGGCCGCCGGCACGACGCCGTCGCGATTGGGACCTCCCTGTTGAGGCCAATCCGCCGCGAACAGCGGGCTGAGAAGCACGAGAAAGGCAAACAAAGAGGAAATGGTTGTCTTCATGGTCAGCGTTCTCTTTCGTGTCACCATTCCTTTGACTTCCGCGCTGTTCTCGTAGCCTTTCCCCACAGCCATTGCCGCACGTGCTCTACTACCGCCTGAAGGCGATCATCGCCGATCCGCTCGCGGTACACACTGGCCATATCATCGCGTGCGTGCCCCATGATCGCGTCCACTGCCACTTGGTCGCGCGAATCGCCGCCGACGGTCTCAAAGGTATGCCGTAGCGTCTGCTGCGTGTCGATGCTCCCTCTCCGTCTTCTGCTCTGTTTCTGCCACGCTACGTCATCTACGGCGTGCGCTACTGCTGCATGCCCGTTAGGTTCGTGGTTCCGGTGTTGGGTGCGTATCAACGATGGGAACGCCCGCGTCCTCACAAAGTGAGATGAAACGGGCCTGCACGGCGCTGGGGTTCCAGTAGCGTTTTAGCGAGCGATTCGTAGCATTTGGATCATGTCGATGTGGCCTTACCCTCTTGCGGGCGGTGGGCTTTTGCACGCCGCGTCTTGTCTGGGATGATCTGGCCTCAGAGGCTGATGCGTCGGGGTGCAGAAGCGTGTATGCTTCGACGCCGTCGAGGACGTCTCCCAGATGACGGAGTTCGATTTCCATGAGCCGTTCGTCCTGGTTGCCAGGCGTGTAGAAGCATCCGCGGATGATACGAGTGCGATCCTCGGCGAGTATGATGGCCCCTGTGCGTCGCGCCAACGCGATGGCGGCCCACAGGCCTGTTCGATCATAGTCGGTCCCGTTGGCGACGTCCGTGAAGACGCGAATGATGGTGCCGGAAGTGCCGACTGCGTTCCGCAGGCGTCGCTCCTGATCTTCCAGGTGAGGACGCTGGCTGCGGCGGCTTACGCGGCAGTACAGGATGATCAGCAGGCCAGCGACGGCAAGCCCCAGAACGATCGTCACCATCATGCGTTGTCGCATCGCGTCTACCCCTGCTACATCGGTCTTGCTGCGAAGTGCCTTTGCACGAAGTCCAGCAGCAAGGTCCGCCAGTCGTCGCTGCCCCACTGAATGCCTGTCTTGAGCTGGCACTCGATGCCCAACGCCTCCATCTTGCTCTTCAAGACATTTCCGAAGCGCGGATGATGAATGCCTACACCCTGGCCCGTAATTTTCGCGTCCATCGTCGAGCTGTACAAGAGCAATACCGGCGGAGCGTCCTTGCCGAGATGGTGGATCGGCGACGCCTCCTCGAACAGCCTGTACTTCTCCTTCGGCAGGTGGCCCACCCGCTCCATGTCCACGTCGAACAGCTTCACCACGGCCGCGTGCTTGTAGGTGTCCGTTCCCGGAAACAAGTCGCGAATAAAGCGCGGATCGTACGAGCACTGGGCGTCGCGCACGACCATGCACGTCAGCCGCGAGGACTGCCGCAGCACGGGGTCGGCGCTGTGGGGATCGGCCAGATCGTGGTGGAAGCCCAGCCACAAGGAAGCGCCCCCGCCCGCGGAACCGCCCGTGGCGGCGATCCTCTTCGGGTCCAATCGCCACGGCTTGGCCTTGACGCGGAGGAACTGAATCGCCCGGGCGCAGTCCAACAGGGGCGCCGGTGCGATGGCTTCGCTGGAGAAGCGGTAGCCGATGCCGGCGCAGGAGATGCCCGACTTCAGGCACAGGTCCAACAGCCGGGCATCGAAGTCCTTGCTACCTTCCAGGAATCCGCCGGCATGGATCCACACCAACACCGGCGTCGGAGCCTGCGACTTCGCCTGCCAGAAGTCCACCAGGTTACGGGCGTAAGGCCCGTACTTGACGTCGGCGAATGTCGGCGACGGTTTCTGAGGTTCGCGGATCACGCTCGGGCCACGCCCGGGCGGGCCTGCCGGCTTTTCGGCCGCAGAGACGCCAGCGGCGATCAGTACTAACAACGTGGGAAGATAAACTGCTCCGCTCATATTTCCATATTACCAAGGGCGGCGCCGCGCGGGCAGGGTCGATTCGTGGGCCGGTTTTCGCCGTTTCAGGCTGGAATCGGCCCGCGGAATAGGCCCATTTTCCCGAGAATTCTTCAGTAATGGGCCGATTGGGCCGGTTTTGTACAGGGAGGGAGGGTGATACCGGCTGAAGCCCCAAGAGCCGTAGGCGGCAATTCCGTAGAGGACGCCGTGACGTGGCGTGTTTGGACAGACATCAGCTCGCAGAACACTTCCTCCAGTTGTTAGCGGCAACGCCCAAAGCCAACACGCCTTGCACCTACGCTCCCGCATAGTCAGGTTTATTGTAGGCCAGGAAGCGATCGCTGTTGTTCAAGGCGAATTGCAGCCTCGTTCGCTCGTGCTCCTTCAACGGCTGGAAGTTGTAGCACACGGCAAGGTCCTGCTGGAGTTGGCGGTAGTCGCGCAGCCCGCAGATGGCGGTATGTAGCGGCAGCGAGAGGGCATAGCGGAGCAGGTTCTCCGGCGTGGTCCGGTCGTGGCCCTCGCCGACCAGGTTGCCCGGAACGCCGGTGGTGCCGACGTTATCATAGCGCGATGCGCCGCCCATGGTCTTCATGGCAATGATGCCCAGGCGCTGTCGTCGTGCTACCGGCAGGAAAAGCTCCTCGTAGGCGCGGCGTTCCTTGGTCGGGTTGAACGTCGTGAGCACCGTGTCAAACTCGTACATCTCGATGGCATTCTTCAACACCACGGCGCCCTGGTGACTCGTTATACCGATGAAGCGTATCACCTTCTGGTCGCGGAGCTTCCGCAGCAGGGTATAAACGCCGTTGGGCTTGCCGAAGCTGGTGAGGTCTTCTTTCGGGTCGACGCCGTGGATTTGCAGACAGTCGATGTGATCGGTTTGCAGCAACTTCAGGCTGGTTTCGATGTCGCGCAGCGCCTCGTCGGCCCGGCGTTTCGGCGTTTTGGTGGCCAGGTATACGTCGCCGCGCCTGTGGGCGAGGGCCTTGCCGTAGCGGCGTTCGCTGTTGCGGGGATCGTTGGCTTGGCCGTAGAGGGGGGCTGTGTCGAGATAATTGATTCCTGCGTCGATGCAATTGTTGATGAACTTCGCGGCCAGTTCGTCATTGGGGAAGTCGGTGACCGCGCTTTGGCCGCCCAGCCCGAGGATGCTGACAGTGACGCCGGTCTTGCCGAGCACACGGTTAGACATTTTGCCTTGAGGGGGGTGGAAGTCCGCGGCCCGACTCTCCCACGAGGCGAGCGAAGTCCCAGCAACGCCTGCGGCGCCCAGCTTCAGGAAATGCCGTCGTGATAAATCGTTGTCCATAATCGTGCTCCGTGTCTTGCATGTGCGGGGATGGTCAATCATTGTACCGAACCGTGGGACAGTCAAGGCCCCTGAAGAATCTGCCCCCCCCCAGCCCGCGAGCACGAGGCAGTCCGCCCGGTCCCGGACGCGCACGTCGATGCGGTGCTCCCCGTCTCGCATCAGGTTGCTGCCGTGATCGAGTTGCTGCGGCTGGTGGTGGGCGGCATGGCGGAGTGTAGTTGCGTGCCGGTGCCAAGAGGGGCATGGTGGGCGTGGTGCCCGCCGGCCCGGCAGCCATGCTTCCCCGCAGAAAGGCCGTCAGGCCGAAATGGATCGCCTGCGGCGCGGGGTACGCCATGTAGGAATCTGACGTGGGCCGAGGGAGGTTTTAGAAAAGGTCGGAAAAAGATCGTCCGACGCGTCCGATGCGTCCGTAACGAAGTCGGGGCTGGCCGGACGCGCCGGACGCGTCGGACGCGAGAATGCAGAGCTATTCTTCTGGAAAGTCGCGAGTTGTTTTCTTATCATGGGAAAACCCTTGCTGCTTGGAGCGTATACGAGCGACGTTGAAATGGGAAATACCGGAAATAATTGAGCGTACCTGATGAAATACACCCGTCGAGACATCATTCGGGGCATCGTGTCTACCGCTGCCGGCGCGGTCGCTGGCGATTGGATTGGGCCACGGGCCCGCCAAGCCGACTCTGCCGATTCGCCGGGCTCCAGCGGGGTCGTCTTGCCGGAGATTCCTCTCCCCAGGAGCGACGTGCTCCATGGAATCCGATGGCTCGGCAACGAGTTTCGCGACCGCAACGGCGGCGACGTGTGGAGCACCACGTGGGCTACTGACGACAACCTCTATTCGGTCGCCGACGACACGCAAGGCTGGAACCTCTCAGTCTTCAAGATCGAGGGTATGCCGCCCGGTCACAAGGTCACTCGCGTCAACGCAATGCAGGAGTATTTCCCTGCGGGGGATGGACCCTGGTGGAAGGGCGCCGGCCTGGCCTGTATTGGCGGCGTGCTGTACCTGGGCATCTACTCGCAGTCCAACCCCAGCAGACTCTCGTCCAGCAAGGTCTCCTTCAATGCCGACCATTCGTCCATCATCAAAAGCGCCGATTACGGCAAGACCTGGAGCGGCTCAGCCAAGGACCACCTGGCGCGGCCGATGTTCCCGAAGAAGGAATTTCCCACGCCGTTTTTCGTGCAGTACGGCAAGGACTACGCCGGCGCGATGGATGAATATGTTTACCTATGCTCCAACGACGGCGGATGGAACAACTGGAACCGCATGATGCTGGCCCGGGTGCTGCGCAAGAAGTTGGGCGAGCTGGACCGCCGGGACTGGGAGTTCTTTGTCGCGGCCGACGGACAGAACCATCCGAAGTGGACGGCAGACGTGAGCAAGACCGGGAGCATCTTCGAGCACAATCCCTGCTTCCCGGCGAAGTGGTTTGAGGATGGCGGCAAGAGGTTGTGGGCCGTCCAGGGCGGGAACTACCGCGGCGGCGGTGGATACCAATTCATCACGCGGAAGATGGAATGGAACTGAACGCTGCCCTGGTCTATGGTACGCAAGACCGGCCCAATAAGCCCAATCGGCCCACGATCCTCGTTTTCCATGGAGTTCCTGGGCCGGGTTGTGGGCCGCTTTTCGTGGTTCCAGCCTGGAATCGGCCCACGGTATCCTGGTCGTTGGGCATGGGTGCCTCAAGACCACTTGTTTGACCTTCACCTGCCCATCGACTAGAATCGCGCGTCGGGGAGATTTGTGTCTCCCGGAGTTTCCCGCGGTTTCTTCGTCCCACCCATCCTGGCCTTTCTGAGAGCCACCCAACATGCACCAGCATTCGCAGATCAGTCGGCGTTCACTCTTGAAGACCTTCGGCGCGGCCGGTGCCTGCGCGCTGCCGTACCTCGTGCCGTCGCGGGCGTTGGCCGGAGAAGGCGCCAACCGCAAGCTGAACCTGGCTCTGTTTGGCTGCGGTGGGCGCATGGGTCAGATCCTCGGCTCGGCCCTTCAGCGGGGCGACAATGTCGTGGCGATCTGCGATGTTGACACCCGGCAGATCACGCACCTGAAGAAAGCCTTCGGCGCCAAGTTGGAGAAGGTCAAGGTCTACGAGGATTACCGCAAGCTCCTGGAATCGGAGAAGACCGTAGACGCGGTGGTCATCGCCGCAGGTCAGCGATGGCACGTGCCGATGAGCAAGGCCGCCATGCTGGCCGGCAAGCACGTCTTCTGCGAAAAGCCGATGGCCCATAGTTGCGCCGAGGCGCGGGAGATCCGCGAGCTGAGCCGCCAGAGCAAGTTGGCTACGCAGCTCGGCTCGCAGGGCGGCGCGACCGACACCTTCCGCCGCAGCATGGAGGTGATCCAGGCGGGCTTGCTGGGCAAGATCCGTGAAGTCCACTGCTGGATCACCCGCAGCTTCCCACCCAGTGCGCCGATCGACACCAACGCCGACCCGATCCCGGATGGACTCAACTGGGACTTCTGGAGCGGCCCGTCACCGCTGTTGCCCTACAAGAGCTACTACCTTGCCGCCCCGGGCGCCGTGGGCTGTCTGCACTGGGGCCGCTGGCTGCCCTACGGCGACGGCCACCTGGCCGACATGGGCGCCCACGGCCTGAACCTGCCCTGGCGGGCGCTGAAGCTCGACGCACCGGTGCGGGCGTCGGTCAAGATCCCCGAGCCGCTCAAGGACAGCTATCCCTCGGCCACCGACTTCCGCTGGGACTTCGCCGCCCGGGAAGGCTTCGACCCAATGGCCGTCTGGTGGCACGACGGGCGCAAGGCCGGTCCGCCGGAGCAGTTGGGCAACGAGTTGCTCTCGACCTACGGCAAGGTGCCGAACAACGGTGTGCTGTTCGCCGGCGAGAAGGGCATTCTGCTCTCCGACGCCTGGGGCGTCGGCGGCGTGGTCAAGCTCAAGGGCGACGCGAAGTGTCGCGGGGTCAAGGACCATGAGGCCGGCAAGTCGGTCCCCGTGACCCTGCCGAGGGCCAAGGACCACATGCGTGAATGGCTCGACGCCTGCAAGGGCGAAGGCAAGACCTTCCAGGGTTTCGATACGGCCGCCTGTGTGGCCGAGATCGCCATGGTCGGTATGGTCGCCATGCGCCTCGGTAAGCCCATCGAGTGGGACAGCGATGCCCTCAAGGTCAAAGGCATTTCGGACGCCGAGCCGTTCGTCCACCTTGAGCAGCGAAAAAAGTGGCTGTAACCATACCGCCGTTCCCGGTGCGTGGATATTCCACGTCGAACGTGTTGTGACTGACGAACACACCCCCTAACTTTTGCGAGCCTGGTCATGTCGCAGTTTCCACCCTTGCACGTCGTCGATTCTTCTTCCAACGCCAACATTTCGCGCCGTGGCTTCCTGGGAGCCGCCGGCGCAGTGACCGCCCTGGCCGCAATGCCTTCGCAAATGATAACTGCGGCCGAACCGGTGATTACCAAGCCGACGTCGGAATCGCTTGTCAGGCTGCTCTACGACTCGCTAACGGCTGAGCAAAGGAAGCAAGTTTGTTTCGGCTGGAGTCACGTCGCCGAACCATTGGGCTTGCTTCGGACGTACATCTCGGCGAACTGGCATGTTACCAAGCCCGTGATCGACAGCGACTTCTACACGGCCGATCAGCAGAAGTTCATCCGCGAGATCTTCCTCGGTTTGATTCAGCCCGAGTGGGTCTCGCGAATCGACAGACAATTGAAGGACGACGAGGGCGGTTTCGGCAAGCAGAGCATCGCGATCTTCGGCACACCGGGGAGCGACAAATTCGAGTTCATCCTGACTGGGCGGCACATCACCTTGCGATGCGACGGCAATTCGGCCGAGCACGTCGCCTTTGGCGGCCCGATCGTCTATGGCCATGCCGCCAGCGGCTTCAACGAGAAACCGGGCCATCCCAATAATATCTTCTGGCCGCAAGCTGTGGCGGCCAACAGCGTCGTGAAGAAGCTTGACGGCAAGCAGCGGGCCGTGGCGGTGATCAAGACGCCGCCGCAGGAAAACGCGATCGCCTTTCAGGGCCAAAAGTCCGCGCTGCCTGGAATCGCCGTCAAGGATCTATCTGCGGACCAAAAGGCCCACGTTCAAGCGGTGCTGACGAAGCTCATCGAGCCGTATCGCCAATCGGACCGCGACCGAGTTGCCGCCTGCCTGAAGGCGCAAGGAGGGTTGGACGATTGCCACCTGGCGTTCTATGAAAGAGGCCAACTTACGGCGGTCGAGTATGACATCTGGCGTCTGGAGGGTCCGGCTTTCGTTTGGCATTTCCGTGGCGTACCGCACGTACACACGTGGGTCCACGTGGCTGACGATCCGTCCGTGCCGTTGAACGCGGGGGCGTAGCCCCCGTGCCAAACTAGTGCCAAACTACCAGGCCGGCGCCCAGCAGCCCGAAGGTGCCCCATTCCAGCACGCTGGTCACCGTCAGGGTGGACACCACCACGGCCGGCCGGCAGTACAGCACCACGGTTATAACACACCTGCAAAAGACCGTCCGATGCGTCCGGCTGCGGCCATTTCACGTCGAACGTGTCGGACACGCCGGACGCGCAAATGCAGCGGTATTCTTCAAGTCTTGGCGGGCACCGGGGGGCACGTCTCAATCGGCTTCTGGTCCATCGGTCAACACCGCGTCGCACACGCTGTACTGACTGCCCTGCCAGTCGGAGAGCTTGAATCGCTGCGGCTCGTCCAGGAGTTTCCGGTGGGCCGGGTCGGTGACGGCATCACCTATTTCGCTGCTGCGAGGCCGCTTAGCGGATGGTGGGAGACGGCTTCCCACGCGAGCGATTGCAATAGCCGGTTGAGGTCCTCGCTCTGCTTGCCCGCAGCCAGGACGCGGGGCATCGGCAGCCCCACCGGATTGCGGCGGTACATCACGGCGAACTGGCAATAGCCCGCCAGGGCTTGAATCGCCTCCTTCGGATGGCCTAGGGGATCGGTGAAGAGGTCCGACTGCCTTTCAATCCCCGGCGCCTGACCGGCGATGACCTTCTCGCGCAGCGCGATCACCGCCTGGCCGACGGGCACGACGAAGACCACCTGCTTGCCGAGCCTCGCGTTCAACGCGACGACGTAATCGTCGAATGTCTTGAAGTAAGGGGCGTGCAGCTCGCGGAGCATCGCGACGGTCGCGGTATCGAAGTGCTTCACGGAGGACTTCGCTCCCTTTTCGCCCTGGTAGGGCCACTGCATGCTGTCGTAGGGAATCCAGAACTCCTGGATGGTGACGCGGATATTTGGGTTCCCCTTCAGTCCCAACTCCGCGAACTTCTCGATCCCCTCATCAGGCTGGTGCATCGGCGACAGGGTGAGCACGTCCACCTTGCCGTCGCGGAGGGCAGCCTTGGCCTGGTTCTTCTGGTCCGGGACGTTCCAATGCTGAATGACCCGCGAGCCGCCAATCGCCGAGAGGCCGACGGCCTCGTGCCCCTCGATGCCGGCCGACTTGGCCATATCGCTCAGGATGCCGGGAATCCAAAAGTGAAAACTGTGGCCGCACGTGAAGACGCGGAGGCCGTGGGTGATGGGCATCGCCTGGCCGGCCAGCTTCTCGTCGACCTCTTTGGCCCGCGACATTACCGGCAGACCGGCGACCAGCAGCAGGAAGGAAACTGCAATGGTTCTCGACCGAAATCCCAAGCGGATGCGCTGTGTACGCATGAGACTTACTCCTGGTTAGAAAGGAAGTTCCCATTCACGGGGTCCGTTTTCTTAGTCGTGGCCACCGGGACCCCAGAGCGGCAGCCAAACGAACCTGAGTTTCGTAGCTGGGCTTGGCATTGTCAAGCGCACCCCAAAGAATCGTCTCGCTTGCTGGAAAGTCACACACCACATCGCTAACATGGAGGGTGGCACTGAGCGTCTCCGAGCGGAGTCCCCATGAGAAATTCCGACTGAAGGTTACAACGACCATGAACACGATTACCAAGTTCCTTACGCTGGCCGTGCCGACCTGCCTGTTATCGACAATCGCATTGGCCGCACAAGCCAAGGATTACCCGATTCAGCCCGTACCGTTCACCGCCGTCAGCGTGCAAGACGGTTTCTGGCGGCCGCGGATGGAGACCAACCGAAAGGTCACCGTGCGGTACGATTTCCAGAAGTGCGAAGAGACCGGGCGCATCGACAACTTTGCCAAGGCTGGCGGGCTGATGAAGGGCCCCTTCCGCGGCATTCCGTTCGACGATTCCGACGTGTATAAGGTTATCGAGGGTGCCGCCTACTCGCTCGCACTTGCGCCCGACCCGCAACTCGACAAGTACCTGGACGACCTGATCGCGAAGATCGCCGCGGCCCAGGAAGCGGATGGATACCTGTACACCGCGCGGCGGCTCTTGCCTCCGGAGAAGATGCCCGGCATGTCGGGCAAGGCCCGTTGGGTCAACGAAGGCGCCAGCCACGAACTCTACAACGTTGGCCATTTGTATGAAGCGGCCGTGGCCCATTACCAGGCCACCGGCAAGCGGACGCTGCTCGACGTGGCGATCAAGAGTGCCGACCTGATTGCCCGCGAGTTCGGGCCCGGCAAGCTCCAGAATCCGCCCGGGCACCAGGTTATCGAGATCGGCCTGGCCAAGCTTTACCGTGTGACCGGCGACGTGAAGTATCTCAACCTGGCGAAGTTCCTGATCGACATTCGCGGTCGGGCTGAGACCCACAGCCTCTACGGCGAGTACAACCAGGATCACAAGCCGGTCGTCGAGCAGGAGGAGGCGGTTGGTCACGCCGTTCGTGCCGGTTATCTCTACAGCGGTGTCGCCGACGTGGCCGCCTTGGCCGGGGACGAGGCCTACGCCAAGGCCATCGACCGCATTTGGGAGAACGTCGTGGGCAAGAAGCTTTACCTCACCGGTGGGATTGGTGCGCGGCCCGGCGGCGAGGCCTTCGGCGCGAACTACGAGCTGCCCAATGCTACGGCCTACAACGAAACCTGTGCGGCCATCGCCAACGCCCTGTGGAACCAGCGGATGTTCATGTTGCATGGCGACGCCAAGTATCTCGACGTGCTGGAAAGGGTCATCTACAACGGTTTCCTCTCGGGTGTCGCCCTGTCGGGTAGCGAGTTCTTCTACCCGAACCCGTTGGCCAGCGGCGCCGGCTACAAGCGCAGCCCCTGGTTTGGCTGCGCTTGTTGCCCGGTCAATGTGGTCCGTTTCCTGCCGGAGCTGGCCGGTTATTTCTATGCCACGCGCGACGGCGCGGCGTACGTGAACCTGTTTGCCGCCGGCACCGCGCGGCTAGTCGTGGTCGAGACCCCGGTCGAACTGCGGCAAGAGACTCGCTATCCCTGGGACGGCAAGGTGACCATCACCATCACACCGCAGGCTGAAACAAGGTTTGCGCTCAACATTCGCATCCCCGGCTGGGCCCGCAGCGAGCCCGTGCCGAGCGATCTCTATCGCTACGATGATGGTCTGAAACCCGAGATCAGACTGGCCCTGAACGGCCAGCCCATTGCGGTGGTGCTCAAGAAAGGTTTTGCCCAGATCCACCGTACGTGGCAGGCAGGCGACAAGGTTGAGTTGGATCTTCCGATGCCGGTGCGGCGGGTAGTGGCCCATGCGGAGGTAAAGGACGACGTGGACAAGTTCGCCGTCGAGCGCGGACCGCTGGTCTATTGCGCCGAAGGTATAGACAACGGCGGCAAGGTTCTCACCAAGGTGATGAGCACGGACTCGCGTTTCGAGATCGTCCAGCGGCCGGACCTGTTCGGCGGCATCGTGGCGGTGAAGATTGTTCCACCGGGCAAGGGCGACGCGGTGACCACGATCCCGTATTGCCTCTGGGAGAACCGCGGTCCGAACGAGATGACCGTATGGTTCCGCACCAGGCCGGCGCCGTGGGACGCCTCGTGGTGCTTTCCTCGCGACAGTATCGAGGCGTGCTTCAATGGCCGGGCGCCGAAGAACTCGGCCGACGCGCACATTCCCCGCCTGACGTGGTGGGACCATAAGGGCACCACCGAATGGGTCGATCGCTATTTTGACAAGCCGACCAAGATATCCAGCGTCGAACTCTATTGGTTCGACGACACCGGGCATGGCGGCTGCCGGCTGCCGCAAAGCTGGCGACTGCTTTACTCAGACGGCGACCAGGGGAAGCCGGTCGACGGCGTAAGCAACTACGGTGTCAAGCGTGACCAGTTCAACCGCGTTGAATTCACTCCCGTCACGACCCGTGGCCTGCGGGTGGAAGTGCGGCTGCAACCCAAGTTCTCCGGCGGCATTCTGCAATGGAAGATCGCCAGGACGACAAACTGAGCGGCCGAGAGGGTAGGCCACAGGGCCTTCCAGGCCGGCTCACGTCGGCACCCCCCGGCCGAATGCTGTTGTACAAAGACGCCGCGAGGCTGTCGATCAGGAGCTACGCAGGGCCGGCGGGCTCCGGCGGGCCGTTTGCGCTTGTTGGAGCCCTGTTGGCCTCGGCAACATGGTTCATCCTGCGTTAGCTGGCGTGTGCCTCGGCCTATAGCTGATCGTAGCCTGATGGTGCCGGTTCGCCGCGCCGTCAATGGGGCACGTCCAGCGAATCGACCACGAGGCGGCCGGAGAGGGAGCGGAGCACCACCGCGTGGTATCCGTCGCCGGCGTCCTCGCATGCGAAGACCTCGCGCGACGTCTCGGCTCGGACGGCGTGAAGGTCGAGGTCGGCCACTTTCCGGGCGTCGATCGCGACTTCGCAGCGACCGAAATCCGGGCCCTTGGGCGACCAGAGGCGGAAACCGCGGCCGCGAAAGTTCCACTTGACGCGACCGCCGGGGGCCTTGCGAACCGCGCCGATGCCGAAGCGGAAATCGGCCGAATTGAGCATGTCCCAGTCGGCCATGGACACACCGGCGCCTGTGAGCGCCTCGGTGGCCAGCCACGCCATGACTGCCGGCTCGCAAGGGCCGGTCACGGCAAATCGGTCAACAGCCAGATTGCTGTGCGGCTCGACCATCAGGCCGATCGGCCCGGCGGCCGGCGGAAGTTGTCCCTGCCAGCAAGGTCTGTCGTCGATCGTCACCTTCGTGCGGCCGTCGTCGTACCGCGCGATGCCCACTCGCCGCGACGGTCCGGGATCGAGCTTGCCGCTGCCGAGCACGGACGTCTTGCCGATCGCATCAACCGCGAGCACGCGCCACGCTGCCTCGGATAGCTCCAGACCCTGGTACCGAGTTCGTGTCAAGAGATGGGGCGCCGAGCCAGACGAGTGGCGGTCCGGGCCGAGCGGGGCCCCGTAGCCCCATACGATCCTCGCCCCCTGGCCGCGAAGCGTCAAGCCGGCATCCAACTCGAAGGCCTTCCAGGCGCATCGCAGCAAAGTGAGGCTCGACGCCTCGTGGCCGCTGATGACGAAACCCCGCTCGCGCAACGGGCGATCCCAGGGCCTTGCGGCGAAGTTGATCGTGCCCAGGCCGGAGGAGGTTTCCCGCGAGGGGAAGAGCACTTGGAACTGACCCTGCGGGTCGACGAAGCCGGAGAAGGTCTGGCCCCAAATGCCCAGCCCTTCGTGCGGTACGTACTCAGTGTGCCAGGCCGTACCATGTTGGTCGAGCTGCCATGCCTCGGGGCGATGGGCCGACTCGATCGACGCCCGGTAGATCACCTGGAAGTTGCGGTTGGCGGCCACCGACGTGTTCGACGCATAAACGTGGCCCTGATGGACGAAGGCGGGAAACGATTCGACGGTGGGCGGGAAATACCGGTCGCCCTCGACACCGAGGGCCATCACGGGATCGGACCAGGGACCGGCCGGGTCAGCCGCGGTCATCGTCAGCAGCCCCCAACTGAAATAGTTGGCCGAGTCTGTCAAGGTGAGCGCCAGCCAGTCGTGGGCGCGGCGAACCAAGGTCGTGGCATAGGCGCGGGGATATTTTTGGCCAAGCGGGAATCGCCGGGACATCTCGCTGGTGCGGAGGATCGGCCGGCTGGCGCGGTGGAACGGGCCCTCGGGCCGCTCGGACCAGGCGTAGGCGGCCCCGCTGTCCGCGCCGCCGGTGGGATGGAAAGCGTTGTCCCATGTGGTGTTGTCGGTGCACCAGTCGTAGGCCATGTGGTAGCGGCCGCCAGCATACACGACGGACACGTCGGGGGCCACGGTGGCTGGGCGGGCATCGCCGTCGAAACGGAACGCGGGGTCGCGGAAGATCGGGCCCAGATCCTCCCAACTCAGCCCCCGGTCCGTCGAGCGATAGACGCGGCAGTGGGTAACCGGCAGACCCGGTCCGGCCCGATATCCGCTTAGGTAGTGCCCGACATAACTGTACCAGACGCCGGTCCGGGGATCGTCGAAGAGGAATCCATTGACGGGCCACTCGAAGGGCGGCTTGCCGCGGACGACGGGATTGCCCGGTCTGCGGATAAAGCTGTCGAAGCTCGGGTCGCCCAGCACGACGTGCCGGAGCCAGGCATCCGCCTGGGCCGATTCGGCGAAGTTGATCGTGGCGGCGCGGTTCGAGGAAATCGTCCAACGGGCGGGGACCCGCGCCTCGACGGCTGCAGGCGGCAACGGCCCTTCGTCGCCCGCGGCATCCGACCTTTGCGGGCATGGGGCGGCCGCGATGCACCCGAGCAGTGTCAACAACAAGGCATGGCGGGAAGACATGGCACTCTCCGTAGTCGTAAGCGGACGCCGCCGGGCAGGATGCGGAGCATGATGCCTGGTGGGGAGTGAACTCGGCCCTAACGCGGAGCGTGAGGAGGACATTATACTGCGAAGGATCAACAACAACACTTACCGACCGGGCCGCTGCCACGAGCAGACCGCCAGGCAGGTGTGGATCTCCAGCCGCGGAACCACGACCTCCAGAACGCCGTCCTTCCAACTCGACTCCACCGTCTGGCCCTCCGGCTCGACGGTGACCCGCTCGGGCCGCTTCGCACAAACGATCCGACACCGGATCGGGCCGACCGGGGGGATGTCGTCGACCCAGAGGTCGTCCGTGTTCACCAGCGACAGGTCGCGCCCAGGGTTACCTGAGCCAGTGTGACTTGCTACCGTGGCAGCGAAACCGACTTGCCTGAAGGTAGAGCAGTCGTACATCGGTCCCATCGGTCCGTCAACGCGGTAAAGCAGTCCCACTTCTCAGGGCGCCCATGCTTTTCGCGCCACGCCCGGATAAAGGAGCTTAGCCGCCGGGCATGATACCGCATAACGGCTCCAAGATAGTAATACATGGCATCCTCGTCACACACCCCCATAGCCACGCCGGAGCACGCCTCGTCGTGGAAATCAAGGAGATACTCGATGGACAACTTGACCTTCAATTCCTCACCGTCACTCTTGGCGATCCTCTCGAAGCAATCGGATGGGTTGTGCCCTTGCGTTTCCTGGCTTATCCAGAACTCGACAAACGGCTTTTGGTGCTCTATGAATCCAGCGCTGTTAGCCCTTCTCCAGAAGCTCATGCTGCGTTCGATTCGAGTCTCGCGCGAATTACGCCGGTACTGGGCAAGAGCGCCTAATGCTGCCAAGGCGGTGACGAAAACGCTCAACGATGCGGCTGCCACTCTCGCCCACTGATACCCCACTTCCCTCGTCCCACTCGGAGGCAAGCAAGCGTAAAGTACGAATGGAAGGGTGGTAAACACACACGCAACGACCAAGATGAACCAGAACTTCTCAAACCATCGCATGTAGTGCTCCTTCCAGCCAAAGTGCCCACCGACAACTCCCCCCACCGTCACCAGTACAATTCGTCCCAATCCGGGATCAAATGTCCTCCAGCGGGTCTGCCTCCGACGCCACCTCAGGTACAGATGCCTCCCGCCACGCCTCGCACTCCATCCGGCGAAAGGGCAGAGAATGCGTTCCTCGCAGCCTGACCACAAATCGCCGCACGCTGTGGTACTCGTGGTCGAACCCTTCGCCCGCCAGGTCTTGGTAAATCCGCTGGGCCGTCAATCCCTGCTCCAGCTTCTCCAGGATCACCTGCCGATAGGGCTCGCAGGCGCTGTGGCCACACTCCTCCTTCGAGCAAACGGCCGCCGTTGAAGCCTCAGCACCGGGATCGGGGGAGGCCCAGGCCCGATCGAGATGGCCGGAAACCGCCTCCGAGCC
>JBEKTY010000038.1:0-51403 GCA_049515555.1 Thermoguttaceae bacterium | reverse complement strand
ATGGCCTGGGCCTGGCGAAAGCTGGGCAGGCACCTACAACAATGGAACGAAAGACCCGTTTTCATTGCAAGATCAATCTGTCAGCCGAGTGCTAGCACCGATGGCGTTTACAGTTTGAGTTAGTTGATTCGCCGATCATAAGTCCAACTGCACCCAATTATCGGAGCGCACGACGCAACACGCCCAGGATGCTTCCGCAGTAGCGCGATCACCACCCATTGTGATGGGGGCTCGCGCACGACGGCGATGGATTGTACCGCGGCGCCGCCGGTTGTCCTACACCAACTTTTGAAGCAACTCCAACCCCTGGTGCCCCGACCGTCCTCGGTTGACACGTTGGGTGCCACTGCTGGCTTGTCCAGCAGTGCCGAGAACACGGTTGGGCAAGCCAACCGTGGCACCCGTCATTTCACGTCGGTCGAGGCACTAGACGAGAACGGGCAGCCGGTGTAGACTGGAGAGCGCCTTGCCGCTGGCATTTCCCGCCGCCGCTGCGGACCGAAATGCCATCGTCCCACCAAGCAGTCCCACCAAGTCGATCCGCCAGAGCGACGGAATCATCCATGGAACTGATTCGGCTGGAAGACATTACCAAGACGTATCAGATGGGCGAGATCGCGATCCCCGTGCTCCGCGGCATCTCGCTTTCAATCCGCCGCGGCGAGATGGTGGCCTTGATGGGCGCGTCGGGCTCGGGCAAGACCACCTTGATGAACATCCTGGGCTGCCTGGATCGGCCCAGCTCGGGCCGCTACTGGCTGGAGGGCCAGGAGATGAGCCGGCTGGCGCCGAACCAGCGGGCCCTGGTGCGGACGGCGAAGCTGGGCTTCGTGTTCCAGAGTTTCAACCTGCTGCCGCGGACCACCGCGGCGCAGAACGTGACCATGCCCTTGGACTACGCCTCGACGCGGCTGCACCGCCGGGCCTCGCAGCGGTTGGCGCGGGTTCTCTTGGAGCGGGTCGGGTTGAGCGATCGCGGCGACCACGAGCCGTCGCAAATGTCCGGCGGCCAGCAGCAGCGGGTGGCCATTGCGCGGGCCCTGGTCAACCGGCCCGCGCTGGTGCTGGCCGACGAGCCGACGGGCAATCTGGATTCGCGGACCAGCGTCGAGATCCTGCAGATGTTCCAACGCCTGAACGCGGAGGGGATGACGGTGATCATCGTAACGCACGATGCGCAGGTGGCGGCCTACGCGCATCGGCGGATACACATCGCCGACGGGCAGATCGAGGGCGAGGAGCGCCGGACGGCGTGCGGCGCGCCGGAGCCCAAGGAGACAGTCCCATTTTCTGCCTGTCCGGGGGGACAGGCGGACGAGAATTGGGACAGTCCCCATGTACGGGCGGCGCCCGGCTGGCCGGCGGTTCCGGCCCGGCATGCGACGCACGGCGGGCTGGGCACGGTCCGCCGGGCCCCCCGGCCGGTGGCCGGCGGGGAGCCGCGCCCGCTTCGCCCTCACCCTAGCCCTCTCCCGGAGGGAGAGGGGACGGCGCACCACCACGGGAGCTTGCCCGCGGTGGCCATCGCCGGCCCCGTCGCCGCCGACCTGGACGGCCCGGCGCGGCGGCACGCCGCATCGCCGCTCTTGCCCGCCACCTTCCGCACGGCCCTGGGCGCCCTGCGGCGGAACAAGATGCGCTCGGCGCTGACCGCGCTGGGCGTGATCATCGGCGTGGCCGCCGTGATCGCCATGACGGAGATCGGGGAGGGCTCGCGGATCGCGATTCAGAAGACCATCGCCAGCATGGGCGCGAACAACGTGCTGGTCTTGCCGGGGGCGGCCATGACCGGCAGCGTGAGTTTCGGCAGCGGCACGGCGCAGTCGCTGCGTCCGTCGGACATGGACGAGATCCTGCGGCAGTGCCCGGCCGTCCGCGACGTGGCCCCGCTGGTGTGGTCCCGCCCGCAGGTCCTGTATGCCAACCGGAATTGGATTCCCCGCATGACCGTCGGCACCACGCCGGCCTACCTGGCGATCCGCGATTGGGAGAACCTGGCGGAGGGCGACATCTTCACCGACGCCGACGTTCGCAACGCCAGCAAGGTGTGCCTGATCGGGGATACCTTGAAGCACGAACTGTTCCTGGACGAATCGCCGGTGGGCAAGGAGGTCCGCATTCAGAACGTGCCCTTCCGCGTGGTGGGCGTGCTGAGTCCCAAGGGGGCCAACATGATGGGCCAGGACCAGGACGACGTCGTGCTCGCCCCGTGGACCACGATCAAGTACCGCGTCAACGGCATGGGGGCGGGCAACGTGGTGCAGACCACGGCCACGGCGGCCGCCGCGGCCACGATCAACACCCTGGACAGCCTGTATCCGGGGGCCACGGCGCTGTATCCGCTGCCCACGCCCGCCGAGGCCGCCGATACGCCGCAGTCGGCACGCATGGTCAACGTGGACCTGCTGGTCGTCAAGGCGGTGAGCAACTCGCAGATCCCCCAGGCCATGGAGCAGGTGACGTCGCTGCTGCGCGAGCGGCACCGCCTCCCGCCCGAGCGCGACAACGATTTCGATCTGCGCGACATGACCGAGCTGACCAAGACCATGTCGTCGGCCTCGGCGTTGATGGAGGCCTTGCTGCTGGTCGTGGCGGCCATTTCGCTGGTGGTGGGCGGCGTGGGCATCATGAACATCATGCTCGTTTCGGTGACCGAGCGGACCCGGGAAATCGGCCTGCGGATGGCCGTCGGCGCGCGGAGCCATCACATCCTGCGGCAGTTCCTGTTCGAGGCCGTGCTGCTGTGCCTGGTGGGGGGCGGCGTGGGCATCCTCGTGGGCCGCGGCGCCTCGGTCGTCGTCCGCTCCGTCGAGCACTGGCCCACCCAAACCTCGCTGGCGGCCATCGTCGTGGCGGTGCTGGTCTCGGCCGGCGTGGGCATCGTCTTCGGTTTCTATCCCGCCTGGAAGGCCTCGCGGCTGGACCCCATCGAGGCCCTGCGTTATGAATAGAAGTGCCCGGTCCCCTCTCCCTCCGGGAGAGGGTTAGGGTGAGGGGAAATTAGTGATGTTCCTGCCTTTCCAGTTTTCGTGACCAACGCGCGCTTCCCCTCACCCCGGCCCTCTCCCGGAGGGAGAGGGGGACTGATTGTGCGGTGCTCGCCCCCAGTTTACGGTGCTCACCCCCAGTTTACGGAACCCGATCAGGAGCATTCAATCATGACCAATCGCCTGAATTGCTTCGTCATGGCCGCGTTGGTCTTGGGATTCTGCTCACCCGGCGCCGCCCGGGCGGCAGAGCAGCCGGCCGTGGCCGGCCCGCAGCCCTCGATCACCATCGACGCGGCCAAGGCAGGCCAGCCGATCTCGCCCTACATCTACGGGCAATTCATCGAGCACCTCGGCCGCTGCATCTACGGCGGCATTTGGGCCGAAATGCTGGAAGACCGCAAGTTCTTCTATCCGGTCGGCGGGGGCGAGTCGCCCTGGAAACCGCTGGGCGACGGCGGCGCCGTGACGATGGTCCGCCAAGGGGCTTTCGTGGGCCAGCATAGCCCGCAAATCACCCTGGCCGGCGACCGGCCGCGCGGGCTGGTCCAGGGCAATCTGGCCCTGGCGGCCGGCAAGGCGTATGTCGGGCGGATCTGGCTCGCCGCCAGCGGCGCGCAGGCGCGGGCCCAGGTCAGCCTGGTGTGGGGCGACGCGCCCGGTGAGCGGCAGACAGTCAGCATCGAATCGCCGCGGGCGGGCTACGCCAAGACCACGCTGCAATTCACCGCCGGCGGGAGCACCGACCACGGCCGGCTGGAGATCGCGGCCACCGGCGGCGGCACGCTCGCGGTGGGAACGCTCTCGCTCATGCCCGCCGATAACGTGGACGGCCTGCGGGCCGACACCCTGGCCGTGCTCAAGGACCTCGATGCCCCCATCTATCGCTGGCCGGGCGGAAATTTCGTCAGCGGCTACGACTGGCACGACGGCCTGGGCGACCCCGACCGCCGGCCGCCCCGCAAGAACCCCGCCTGGAAAGGCATCGAGCCCAACGACTTCGGCATCGACGAGTATCTGGCCTTCTGCCGCCGCCTGGGCACGGAACCCTATATCACCGTCAACAGCGGCCTGGGCGGGGTGCAAAGCGCCGTGGACGAGGTGCAATACGTAAGCGCCGCCGCCGGCACGCCGCCCGCCCGGCTCCGCGCCCGCAACGGCCATCCGCAGCCCTATCAGGTCAAGTTCTGGTCTATCGGCAACGAGATGTACGGCAACTGGCAGCTCGGGCACGTGCCGCTGGAGCAGTATGTGCGGAAGCACAACCAGTTCGCCCAGGCCATGCGGGCCGCCGATCCGACGATCAAACTGGTGGCCGTGGGCGACGCCGGCCCCTGGAGCGAAGCCATGCTCACCCACTGCGCCGAGCGGATGGACCTCATCAGCGAGCACTTCTATTGCTCCGAGCGGCCCACGCTCGAGGAGCACGTGCGGCAGATTCCCGACAACGTGCGGCGCAAGGTCGAGGCCCATCGCGGCTACCGCACGCGGCTGGATTCGTTGCGGGGCAAGGACATCCGCATCGCCATGGACGAGTGGAACTACTGGTATGGACCGCACGTGTTCGGCGAGCTGGGGACGCGGTTCTTCCTCAAGGATGCCCTGGGGATCGCCGCCGGCCTGAACGAGATGGCCCGCCAGAGCGACCTGATCTTCATGGCCAACTATGCCCAAACCGTCAACGTCATCGGCTGCGTAAAGGCCAGCCGGCACGCGGCGGCCCTGGAGACGACGGGCCTGGTGCTGAAACTCTACCGCCAGCATTTCGGCCTGCTGCCGGTGGCCACGCGGGCCACTCGCCCGCTGGATGCCGTGGCCGCCTGGAGCCGGGACCGCAAAACCCTGACGCTGGCGGTGGTCAACCCGACACTTGTGCCGCAGCAGCTCGATCTGGTCCTGCACGGGGCGAAACTCTCCGGCGGCGGCACGCGCTGGCAGATCGCCGGCAGCGACCCCGGCGCGTACAACGATCCCGACCGGCCGCCGAAGGTGGTGATCGAGGAGTGCCCGCTGCGGGGCCTTGCCGACCGGCTCTCGCTGGCGCCGTGCAGCGTCACGCTGTTCGCCCTGCCAGCCGAGTGACCGGCCACGGCCAGCGTGCGGCCTGGCATTTCGGGGCCACTCGGGGGCTGGCATTTCGGCGGCACGCGGGTATGATGGCCCTGGAGCCTTACAAACTGGGGTGAGGGCCGTACAACTGGTCCCCCTCTCCCTCCGGGAGAGGGCCGGGGTGAGGGAAACTGCGTTGGTCACGAAGATTGGAGACGCAGGATCCTCGCTCATTTGCCCTCACCCTAACCCTCTCCCGGAGGGAGAGGGGACCGGGTGTCACCACGCTGGGAGGCGAAGCATGCGGCGGCCGACGCTCGATGAGTACCGCTACTTCCTCAAAGACACGATCCGCCAGGAGATCGACTTCGCGCAAACGGACCATGGCCGGGACGTGCCGCTCCCGCCGCTGGAGAAACCGGTCCCGGCCGGCGCCGAGCGGCTCGATCTGCCGCCGGTGGGTAACTCGGCGGCGGTCGGGGCCCTGGACCTGGCCCGTGCCATCGGCAACCGCCAGAGCCGCCGCAGCTACAGCGTGGAGCCGCTGGACCTGGACGAGCTCTCCTTCCTGCTCTGGGCCACGCAGGGGGTCCGGCAGCGGGTGGCCCCGGGCGCCGTCCTGCGCACCGTGCCCTCGGCCGGCAACCGGCATGCCCTGGAAACCTACCTGGCGGTAATGCACGTCCGCGGCCTCGAGCCGGGCATGTACCGTTATCTGCCGCTGGAGCATCAACTGCTGCGCCTGTTCCAAGAGGAGCAGATGCCCCAGAAGCTGACCGCGGCCACGCTCGGCCAGGCCTTCGTCGGCCGCTCTGCCGTGGTCTTCATCTGGACCGCCATCCCCTACCGCATGGAATGGCGGTACTCGCTGGCCGCCCACAAGGTCATCGCCATCGATGCCGGTCACGTCTGCCAGAACTTGTACCTGGCCTGCGAGGCCGTGGGGGCGGGCACTTGCGCCGTGGCCGCCTACCACCAGCAGTTGATGGACCGCCTGCTGCGCGTCGACGGCCAGGACGAGTTCGTCATCTACCTGGCCCCGGTGGGCAAGGTATAGACGGGTATCAGGACCGTGTCCTGTTCGGCGGATGTGTTCCACTTTCCACCGAGGCTGGAACACGAAGCAGTGCCGACTTCACCTCCCGTAGGGAGGCTTGATAATAGCCCAGCGATTCATCGCTGGGTTATGGAGCGTCCCCAGGTGCCTCGTCCCGTAGGGACGATTGGGGTTCTGCGATATCAATCCCAGAGGTACCGCTCGTCGTACTCCATCTGGTGTTTTTTCAAGAACGCCAGGAACTCTTCCTGGAAGGTTTGCTTGCGATGATGTGCAGCCTGTGACTCAATGTAGTTTCTCGTGCGGTCCACTTGAGAAATCCCGAGGCTGAACGCACCGTAGCCTTCTTGCCAGCCGAAATCCTGGTGTTTGGGAAACGTCTCGTGGACCCACTTGGACGAGCCACCCTTGATCAGTTGGATAGCCTTGGCGATGGCCACCGTGGACGGGAGCGAAAGGAGCAGATGCACGTGGTCCTCCATGCCGCCGATGCCCATCGCCTTCATGCCGTTCTCCCGCGCGATTCCACCCATAAAGGGCCATAGGCGAGGCTGAAGGTCCGCCGTAATCAAGGGTCGCCGCCCTTGGGTACTGAAGGTACAGTGATAGAGACTGCTGGTGAAGGAGTGGGCCATGGCAATGTTCCGTGGAGAGGGTTCAATCGTCCCTACGGGACTCACGAAATCCTGAAGGCCTTTCCACCCAGCGATGAATCGCTGGGCTAGTGTCAAACGACCCTCCGGGTCGAACTATTGGCAGTCGATGACTTACGAACAATCCCCGCCAGTCAGAATAGCTACGCTAATTCTCCGACGGTTTTGATCCCCCGCCCCCCGCGGTTGAACTCGCCGGCTTGCCAATACCGACTGCGTCCGCAGCTTGGTCGCCTACCCGGACCTGCACGTGGGCCACGGCCCGATTGCCGTGCCGGTCGGTTCGCTCGGCGCGGACAATGTACTGGCCGGGCCGCCCGTAACGATGCGTGACCACGGCGTAGCCGTCCTTGGCGTGTATGTCCACGTCGCCGTCCGAGCGGGTGTGGGCCGCCGGGCTGCCGTCGCCGAAGTCCCAGGTCTCTTCGCCGTCGGTGCTGCCGAACGTGCGGACCTTGAGCGTCACCGCGTCGCCCGGCCGCAGGCCGAAGGTCGGGGCGTAAGTCGCGTGGATCGTGGGCGGCGCGGCCGCGGGCTGACGGCGGTCGTGCACGTGCACGATGGCGAAATCGTAGTCGCTGCGGCCCGCCGCGTCGGTTGCCTTGAGAATCTCGCTGTAGTAGCCGGGCCGCTCGTACACCCGCTCGACCCGTGGGCCCTCGGCCTGGCTGCCGTCGGTGAATTGCCAGTGATAGCCGGCGACCGGTCCCGACGCGCTCCAGGAGCGGCTGCCATCCAGCGTGACCCGGTCGCCGCAGAAGGCCACGTGATGCGGGCGGGCCACGGCGATCAACTGCGGCCGGTACTGGCGGCGGTAGGCCTCCCAGACCAGGGCGTAGGCCTCCTGGCAGCCCCACTGGCCCGACGGCTGGCGGCAGAAGATGTCGAAGTGCAGGTGCGACCAGCCGCCGCTGCCGCCCTCCTTGCCCAGCACGCCCAGCGGCTGGCCCGCCTTTACCGTCACCCCGGGCCGGATCGCCGAGGCGATGCTCTGCATGTGACTGTAGCGGTAGTACCAGCCCCGCGCGTCGAGCAGGTAGACCACATCGTAGCGCGGCTTCACCGGCGAGTCGTCGTAGCCGGGCAGCCGCTCGGTGCGGGCCGAAACCACCAGTCCGCCGGTCGCCGCCACAACCTCGATCAGGCCCTCGCAGCCGCCGAAATCAAGGCCGTAGTGATAGTAAATCTTGCGGACTTCCGGCCGCTCGCCGAAATCCACGTAGCAGGGCTCATTGGCCATCTGCGTGGCGCTGGCGAACCAACGCTGCTTGACGGGATAGACAAAGGTCCCCGGCCGCACCAGCGGCGAGCCGGCCGGCCACAGCCGCAGCCGGGCATCGGCCGCCAGGCCCCACGCCTCCGGGTTGCAGTTGGTCAGGTAGCCCTTGGTGATCGGGCAGTCGATCTGGACGCCGGCCACGGTCCGCGGCAGCTCGTAGTTGCCCGAGGCCAGCCACGCCTGCCGGCCGTCGACTTCCACCAGCACCTTGGCCACGCGCACCGCGTCGCGGAGCGGGTCGCGGGTTTCCCGCAGGTCCAGAAGCCGGACCGTCGCCCGCTTCCCGTCGGCAAGTTGGACCTCCTGCGACTGGCCCAGCCTAAGGTCCACCACGCGGACCAACGGCTCCAAGGTCGGCTTGGGCGGCCCGGCCTGCGCCAATCCGCATAACCCAAACGCCACCACCGCCGCGACCCACTTGCAATGCACCATGGCAAATCCCTCCCAGCGCGATCGGATACTTCAGGGCGTCATTGTATGCCGGCGCAGGGGGCAACACAAACAAGTGGCGAGTGGTGAGTGGGGAGTGGTGAGTCCACGCCACTCGCCACCCACCACTCGCCACTCGAAACTATTGGTGGGGCTCGCTCCGCTCGACCCACCCTACGGGAGGCGTTATACTGTCCGGCAACGTCGTTACCTACGGCGCGTGCACCATTGTCCCATTCAGGCGGAGGGAGTTCCATGACAGCGCAGCGACTGGGGATGGCAATCCTGGCGATGTTCCTGGCCGGCGCAAGCCTTGCGCAGGCCCAAACCCTCGACCTGCCGGCGGCGAAGATCCCCGGCGGCAAGCCCGGCGCCATGATGAAGCAGCACTGGCTTCGGCAGGCGGAAGGGGCGCAGCGGAAATGGCAGAAGGAGTATGAAGAGCGCACCACCCCGGAGCAGATCGCCGAGTATCAGAAGCGGTTGCGGGAGAAATTCCTGGAAGCCCTCGGCGGGCTGCCCGAGCGGACTCCGCTCGAGCCACAGGTCACCGGCACCGTCCGCCGCGAGGGCTACCGCGTCGAGAAGGTCCTGTACCAAAGCCGGCCGAAGCATTTCGTCAGCGCGCTACTGTTCGTGCCCGAGAAAAACGGTCTTCGGCCGCCGTATCCCGGCGTACTGGTCCCCTGCGGGCATTCCCAGAACGGCAAGGGCAGCGACGCCTACCAGTCGATGGGAGCGCTACTGGCACTTAACGGCATGGTGGGCCTGGTTGTCGATCCGATCGAACAGGGCGAGCGCGGGCAGTATCTCGGCGCGGGCGGCTGGCCGGAGGTCTGGGGCGTCGAAGCCCACTGGCGCGTGGGCATCGGCAGCACGCTCCTGGGCCGCAATACGGCCAGCTTCGAGATCTGGGACAACATGCGGGGAATCGATTATCTCCAGTCGCGGCCGGAGGTCGATCCGCAACGGATCGGCTGCACCGGCAACAGCGGCGGCGGGACCCAGACCAGCTACATGATGGCCCTGGACGAGCGGATCAAGGCCGCCGCGCCGAGCTGCTACCTGTGCGGCTTTCCCGCCCTGCTCGCGACCATCGGGCCGCAGGACGCCGAGCAGAACATTTTCAATCAGCTCGGCTTCGGCCTGGATCACGCCGACTATATCATGATGCGCGCCCCGTCGCCGGTCTTGATGTGCACCGCCACCAAGGATTTCTTCGATATCCACGGGGCGTGGGAAACGTTCCGCAGCGCGAAGCGGCTGTACACCCGCTTGGGCTTCGCCGAGCGGGTCGAGATCATGGAGAACGACGCCGGGCACAACTACAACAGCTTGCAGCGCCAGAGCGTGGCGCGCTGGATGGCGCGCTGGCTCGCGGGCCGCGACCAGCCGATCTGCGAGCCGCCCCTCAAACTGCTTTCCGAGCAGGAGTATCAGTGCACGCCCGGCGGCCAAGTTATGCTTCTGAACGGCGCCCGCTCGGTGTACGACTTGAACGCGGAGTACGAGCGACAATTGGCGGCCCGGCGTGCCGCCGCGTGGCAGAGCGGCCGTCGCGGCGAGCTACTGGCCCGCGTCCGCCGCGCGGCCGGCATCCGCCCGGCAGCGGAACTTCCCCGTCTGCAAGTGGAAGAAGCGGCGACCATCCCGCGGACCGGATATCGGATCGAGCAACTGCTGCTGAGGCCGGAAGAGGGGATCGGGCTGCCGGCCTTGCTCTTCCGGCCCGACAAACCCCGACCGGGCCCGGCGGTGGTTTATCTTCACGAGCGGGGCAAGGCGGCCGACGCCTCGCCCGGCGGCCCGATCGAGGCACTGGCCGCCCAAGGCCGCCTCGTGCTGGCGGTCGACCTGTGCGGCACCGGCCAAACCCAGCCCGACCAACCCGAGTGGCAAGACGCCTTCCTGGCCTACCTGCTGGGCCGGTCCTACGTGGGCGTGCGGGCCGAAGAGGTCCTCGCCGTGGCACGCTACGCACAGGAGCTGGTCAAGGATACCGCCGGGGTAGACCTGGTGGCGGTCGGGCACGTCGGCATCCCCGCCCTGCACGCGGCGGCCGTCGAGCCCGGAGTGTGCCACTCGCTGAAGCTGGTCCGCACGCTCCGCTCGTGGTCGGCCATCGTCGGCAATCCGCTCGCGCGGGTGCAGCAGGCACAGGTCGTATTCGGCGCCTTGCAGAGCTACGACCTGCCCGATCTGGCCGCCAGCCTGGGCCCGAAGCTGACGGTCCAAGAACCGGCCAGCGGCCTGGAGCCGCCGCCCAAGCCCGGCGCGACTGCGCGGTCCAGGTGAGATACTGGTCAAGAGGGGTGGTGTAGATAGTTCCGTGTCTTCCGTCTTTCCTGGGCAAGCGACCTTTTCCTAACCCGGTAGTACGGCTATACTTCGGCAAGAAACAGGTTTTGTCAACGACTCGCGGCTAACTCCGGCTGCCACGCCGCAGAGTACACGTCGGCCGCACGCATACCAATGATCTCAGTCGCGAAGCTTATCACGGAATTAGGCTACGACGATTCGCCGAACTTCCTGGCGGGCGAATCGCTCGCGCGAGTACCCAGCTTCGCCCACATCTTTCGGCGCGCTGAAAAGCATTGCGGACTAGCCGGCGTCTACGCGTTGCGTCAGGATGCTTCTCTTCTGGATGGATCGTTGGTGCCGGTGGTCTACGTCTGCGAAGCGAAATCTGAGGAGGACGCTCGGCAGGTCCACCGCCACGTCTGGAATCAAGACGTGGTTCCCTTCGTGATCGTACGCACGCCGCAGAACGTGCGAATCTACTCCGGTTTCGGGTATCGCGAAGCTACAGACACGTCAAGGCGAACCGCATCGCGCATCCTGAACGAGACCGTGACGGCGCATGACATTGTCTCCAAGCTCGTTCCCAGTTTCCATGCCGACCGCATCGACGACGGTGCATTGTGGCGTCACAAAGGCGAATACGTCAGGCCGGAGATGCGGGTCGACTGGCGGCTGCTCGATAATCTGAAGCGACTGGGCGGGGTGCTTCGCGACCAAATGAAACTCGGGCCCCATGTTGCGCACGCCCTGATTGGCAAGTACGTCTATCTGCGGTATCTTCGCGACCGCGGTATTCTCTCCGACGAACGGCTCGATTTGTTCAATATTGAGGAGCGATCTGTCTTCGGCCCTAACGCCCAACTGAGTGGGCTGCGGTCGCTTGTCGGGCAAGTGGATGACTGGCTCAACGGCTCGGTGTTCGATATTCCCTGGACACAGGGCGTTACCGCGGAACATGTCAAGGAGGTCGCCGGAGCGTTCTTCGGAAATGATCCCCAAACGGGCCAACTGAATCTCTTCGAGGACTACAATTTTTCGTACATCCCCATCGAGACCCTTTCCGTCGTTTACGAACAGTTCTTGCATTCGCAGGGAAAGGCGAAGAAGGCGGGCGCATACTACACCCCGATCCCCTTGGTCAACTTTATTCTTGACGAACTCGAGGCCCGTTCTCCTCTCAAGGAAGGGATGCGAGTGTTGGATCCGTCGTGTGGGTCCGGGGCGTTTCTCGTGCAGTGCTATCGCCGACTGATCGAGAAGGAACGCTTAGCGCGAAGTGGGGAGAAACTTCGTCCCGTCGAACTTCGCGATTTACTGCAAGGCCACATCTTTGGTATTGATCGCGATGAGGATGCGTGCCAGGTCACGGAGTTGAGCCTGGCGCTGACCATGCTCGATTATGTTGATCCACCCGACCTCACGAACACGAACTTCAAACTCCCAAAGCTACGCGGCACGAATGTCTTCGGCGGCCTGGAGGAGGATTTCTTTAACATCGGTTCAAAGTTTCATAAGAGGACCGGCGAAAACAAGTTCCATTGGATCGTGGGCAATCCTCCTTGGACCGAATTCTCCACCGAGAATCCGCGTCCAGAAGATGCCTGTGTGGCGACATGGAAAGCCGCCAACGGACACCAATACCCCACCGGTGGCAACCAAGTTGCAGAGCTGTTCGCTTGGAAGGTCAGCAAGCACGTTCGTGACGACGGCAACATTGGCCTGCTGCTGCCCGCGATGACTTTGTTCAAAGACGAGTCGACGAGCTTTCGCAAGGCGTTCTTTCGCAGCTTGAAAGTCAACACGGTCGCAAATTTTGCGAACATGGCATACGTCCTGTTTGCCGGTCGGGCTGAACTACCAGCCGCCGCATTCTTCTATCAGTTGCGGTCGAATGGGAAGAGTCCGGTCGGCGAACGAGAGCGGATATTGACATTTGCCCCGCTGGTCACGAACCAGGAGCCCAACCGTCCCATCCGGTTCAACAGGAAGGTCGACACATGGACTATAATCGTGAACGGAAGCGAAATCCGTGAAGTTGACCTGGCAGACGCAATCAAGGGTGACGCGCTCACGTGGAAGCTTGCGATGTGGGGATCGCATCGGGATCGCCGCTTGCTGGAGGCTGTTGCGAAACGATTTCCTACTCTGGCTGAAGAGCAAGAGGATCGGAAGTTGACCATACTCCAAGGATTTGAGCTCAGAGACAAGCGGCACGAGCAGGAGAAGATCCTCTTCCAAGAGTTGGTCGGCAAAGACGAGTTGCTTCCAAAGAGGATTCGAGAACGCGGCCCGATGTTTGCGTTTCCACCGGACGCTTTGAAGCCGATTTCACGGGATCGAGCGTACTTGCGAACGAGAGGAGGCAAGACACCAATCCAGATATGCAAACCGCCGCACGTGATCGTTCAGGCATCTCGAAATTACGCTGTGTTCTCTGAGAGATTCATTGTCGTACCGCCGCGACAAGTTGGAATTGCCGGTCCGAATGCACAGGCTGACTTTCTTAGGGTATTGTCACTGTACCTGAGTTCAGACTTTGCAAAGTACCATCAGTTCTTGCTGTCTCCGCAATGGGGTGTCTTTGTTAACGTCTCCACCCTTGACACCTTGAAGGCACTGCCTGTGCCAAATTGGGACGCACCAACGTTATCGGAATGGTTGGACCTGCATTTACGGCTTGTGCAGGTATCGGCAAAGGCACTGAAGAAGGGCGATCGATCGAAGCGTTCCGGAACTGCCAAAGGACAGCGTCGTTTTGGTTTCGACACCAACGATTCGCCAGATCCGCTTGCCGGGTTGATGAAAGAGCTGAACGATCGCGTTTATCAACTCTTGGCGTTTCGCGAAACAGAACAACTATTGGTGGAGGACTTCATAGGATGTAAGAGATTTGCCGCCAAGGGAAAAGTGACGGAAGAGGCGGCCCGCAGACCCGATCCGACCGAACTACAATGTTATGGAAAAGCGCTACAATCGGAGCTAGATGACTTTTTCGAGGATCAGGCACAGTTGCGCCACAAGGTCAACGTACTGTACGACGAAATCTCTCGAACCGGGATGGTGGAAGTTCAATTGCTGAAGAACCACCGCGGTCCGTTACCGGTTAAGGTGGAGCGGGCTGACGCGGGCGTGTCCAGCGACTTCGAGGGTCTGCGGCAGCAAGTGCGCGAGAAACGAAGTCAATGGCTGTACTTCGAGCGCAATCTGCGGATTTATGAGGCGTCGCGTACCTTGTTGCTCAAGCCGCTGCAACGAATTCATTGGCTCCGCAGCCAGGCGCTACTGGATGCCGACACGATTATCGCGGAGATGCTTGCTACCGGGGGGAAATGAGTTGTCGGTTCAATCCAGGCCCAATCGCGTCGTCGGCACTGCCGACCGCTATGAGTACGTCGTCCAGTTCCGCCGACACTGTCACCAACTCATCGCTATCGGGTACGGCAGAATCAATGGCGAGGACCATTCCAGTTCCGACGAAGACTTCATCACGCAACGGCTAAAGGAGACCCTCCAATCCGCCCAGCGCGAAGGAACGCTGCCTCGATGGGCGGATCAATACTTCGTCATCGATCAGGCGCCGGTCAGTGTACCCGAGCGTGTCGGCAAGGAGCGGCCGAAGATCGACATCGCAATCGAATCCACGGAGTCCCGCAATCGCCCCGTGTATCATTTCGAGGCCAAGCGGCTCCGCACCGACGACTCGCATTCTGTCAGCGAATATCTTGGCCCGGCGGGGCTTGGCATGTTCTTGGCTGAGTTGTACGGCCGTCCCGGAGACGAAGGCGGCATGCTCGGGTACGTCCAATCGGAATCCCCTGAACACTGGGCCAAGGCGGTCGAGGGCAAGTTTCAACGCGATTCGAAAGACACGCATCGGTTGACCGACGACGGCATGTGGACAGCAACACGTGTGGTACCGATGCTCAAATACACCTACGCCACCCGGCACAGTCGACCAGAACTCGGCAACCTCACAGTCTATCACACACTACTGGACTTCCGATTGTAGTTGCACGAATCCCGCCCGGCGGGGCATACTGTACTGATGCTGATTGTGCAGCTCCCTCCGGATCGACCCCCCCTGCCAGTTTCCCGAGAAGGTGTCAGGAACCGTTGTTGGCTCCGCCTTTTCCATCGCGGATTGCATCCCGACAATAATGGTTCCTGACACCTTTTCCGCGATGAGACGGATCTTGATTCTCGTGCTGCTGATTCCCGCGCGCGGCGCTTGGGGCGAGGACTGGCCCCTGTGGCGGCACGACGCGGGCCATGGTGCGGCCAGCGCCGACGAGCCGCCCGACTCGCCTGTGCTCCTGTGGCGCCGGGACCTGGGCAGCCCGCGACCCGCCTGGCCGGCCAGTCAGCCCAGCCTGCGGTACGACGTCTCGTATTCGCCGGTGGCCGCCGGCGGGCTGCTGTTCGTGCCCTCGATGGTCGCCGACCGGGTCACGGCCTACGATCTGGCCTCCGGCCGGGAGCGCTGGCGATTCTACGCCGACGGCCCGGTCCGCTTCGCGCCCGTGGCGTGGCGTGGCAAGCTGTACTTCGGCAGCGACGACGGCTATCTCTACGGCCTGGATGCGGCGACGGGCAGTTTGTTGTGGCGGACTCGCGGCGGCCCCTACGACCGGAAGATCCTGGGCAACGAGCGGCTGATCTCGACCTGGCCGGTTCGCGGGGCGCCCGTGCTCTGCGACGGCCGGCTGTACTTCTCGGCCGGCATCTGGCCCTTCATGGGGATCTTCGTGCGGGCGGTGGATCCCGACTCGGGCCGCGTGCTGTGGACCAACAGCGGCGAGGGGATGGCCTACACCATGCAGCCGCACAACAGCCCGGCCTTCGGGGGCTTCGTGCCGCACGGCTACCTGGCAGCCACCGCACGCGGAATCGTGGCCCCGGGCGGCCGAACCCAGCCCGGCTGTTACGATCCGGCCGGCGGCGAGCTGTTGCACTTCGAGTTCGGCTCCAGGAGCGGCGGGACCTTCGACGGCGATCTGTGGCATTTCGAGTTCGGTCCCAAGGGCGGGGCCTTCGACGTCTTGGCCCACGACGACTGGTATCTTGCCGCCGGGCAGATGACTCGCATCGCCGACGGCTGGCCGATCCAGAAGACGGCGGCCACCGTCTGCGACGGCCAAGCCCTGTTCGGGATCGAGAAGGGCAAGCTCTTCAGTCACTCGCTGCGACCCCAAGAGCAGCCCGTCGGCAAGAGCGAGCGCCGCCCGGCGGCCAAGCGGGCATCCCCGGGCGGCCCCAAAAGCCCATCGCGAGCGGCGACGCCCGAGCCGGCGGGCCTTAAAGCCCCGTGGCAAGCGGCGCGTCCCGAGCCGGCGGGCCTTAAAGCCCTATGGCGAGCGGCGACGCCCGAGCAGGCGGGTTTCAAGACCCTGTGGCGCGTGGCGATTCCCGAGCGGGCGGGCGGACAACTTCTCGCCAAGGCGGGCGGAAGATTCCTCGTCGGCGGCGACCGGCTTCTCTCCATGCTTGCCCCGGCCGTGGCGGAAGGCCGTGCGCGGACCGTCTGGCAAGTTCCTCTGGACGCCGATCCCTGGCTGGCCCTGGTGGCCGATCGGCGGATCATCGTGGTGACCACCAGCGGGCGGATCTCGTGTTTCGGAGAAAAGGTGTCAGAGACCATTTTGGGCTCGATGCAATCCCCGACGGAAAAGGCGGAGCCGAAAATGGTCCCTGACACCTTTTTAGCAAAGATGGTTCCTGACGCCTTTTCCCACCGGGAAGGCTACGCGGTCCTGTTCGGTCTTGCGCAGCCGGAGCAGGTCGAGGGGTTGGTGCGTGGCTCGCGGTTTCATTGGATCGCCGTCGCCGCCGACGCCCGGCGGGTCGACGGCCTGCGCCGCCGCTTGGACGGGCTCGATCTTTACGGCACGCGGTTGGCCGCCCATGCCAGTGATCCGGCCGCCGATGCCTTGCCGCCCTATCTGGCCGAGCTGGTAGTCGTGGAGCGGCAGCCGGGGCTGTCCGGGGAGCGGCTCGGCAGGCTGGTGGGCGCGGCATACCACGTGCTGAGGCCCTACGGCGGCACGGCGCTGTGCATGGGGCTTTCGGCCGAGGAACTTCGCTCTCTGGCCGCGCGGCTGGATTGTCCGGGGGCCGAGGTCCGGGCCGCGGAAGGCGGCGCCATGCTGGTCCGCGCGGGCCCCCCGCCGGGGGCCGCCGATTGGACGCACCAGTACGCCGACGCGGCCAACACGGTCTTCTCGGCCGATCAATTGGTGAAGGCCCCCTTGGGATTGCTGTGGTTCGGCGGCCCGGCGGACGACGACATCTTGCCGCGGCACGGGCACGGCCCCGCCCCGCAGGTCTGCGGCGGGCGGCTGTTCATCGAAGGCCCCGACGTGCTCCGCGCAGTGGATATCTACACCGGCCGCCTCCTGTGGCAGAAGACTCTGGCGGCCTTGGGCGCATTCTACAACCGAACCAGGCACCAGCCGGGGGCCAATGCCATCGGCGGCAACTACGCGACCATCGACGACCGCGTATACGTCGTCTACGGCGACTCGATCCTCGTCCTGGACGCCGCTGACGGCAGCCTGAAACAGGAGATCCGCCTGGAGCCGGAGGCCGCCGGTGCGGCCGTCTACGGCGGCCTGCTGGCCCTTACCCTGGAGCACCTGGTGGTCACCGCCAACACGCTGCGCTACGCGCTGGCCAGCCCCCGGCTGATCGTTTACGATCGCTCGGACGGCCAGCAGCTCTGGCAGCGGCGGGCGAATTACGGATTCCGGCATAATGCCATCGCGCTGGGCGGGGGCCGGATCTTCTGCATCGACGCCCGGCCGCGGCCGCGGCTCATGGCCGTTAAAGGCCGCGGCCCCAAATCGCTGCGCCGGCCGGCGGCCGCCGAGTCGCCCGATTACAAGCCGCGCCTGCTCTGTCTGGACGCCCAATCGGGCCGCGAGATCTGGAGCACCACCGAAAACGTGTTCGGCACGTTCCTCAGCTATTCGGCCGAGCACGACGTGCTGCTCCAGGCCGGCAGCGCCGGCCGCGACCGCCCCACCGACGAGGCCGACGTGGGGATGGTCGCCTATCAGGCCGCCGACGGCAAGGTCCTGTGGAAGGACCTCGATCGTCCGTGCGACGGCCCGTGCATCCTCCGCCATGATACGATCATCGCCCAGACTAGGGCCTATCGGCTGTTGACCGGCGAGCCGATCTTCCGCACGGATCCGCTCAGCGGTGCGGCCATGCCCTGGACGATCCGCCGCAACTACGGGTGCAACACGATCATCGGCAGCGAGCACTTGCTGACCTTCCGCTCGGCCGCGGCGGGATTCTATGATCTGCGCTGCGACGGCGGGACGGGGAACCTGGGCGGGTTCAAGTCGGGTTGCACCTCGAACCTGATCGCGGCCGGCGGGCTGCTCAACGCCCCCGACTACACCCGCACCTGTACCTGCCCCTACCAGAACCAGACTTCGCTGGCCCTGCTCTACGATCCGCAGGTGGAGACGTGGACCTTCAACGCCTATCCTTGGAACGGCCGGCGCGTTCGCCGCGTGGGGATCAACTTTGGGGCCCCGGGCGACCGGCTCGACCCCGCCGGCACGCTGTGGCTGGATTGGCCCAGCCGCGGCGGCCCCTCGCCGGACATCCCCGTCAAGGTTCAGCCCCCGGATGCGGCTTGCTTCCGCCAGCACAGCTCGCTGGTCCGCGTTCCGCCGGGCACGCCGGGGCTGAGCTGGGTGGCGGCCTCGGGCATTCGCAACGTGGCCTCGGTCACGCTCACGCTCTGCCGGGAGCCGTCGCCGGTGCGGGCCTACACGGTTCGGCTGCACTTCGCCGAGCCCGACGAGTTGCCCGCCGGTCAGCGCGTGTTCGATGTTTGGATCCAAGGCCGGCAGGCCGCCAGCGCCGTGGACCTTGCCCGCGAGGCCGGGCCGCTTACCGCGGTGGTCAAGGAGTTCCACGCCGTCCATGTTGCCGACAAGCTGCACGTGGCGCTAGTGCCGCACGCGGGAAGCCGGCATGGCCCAATCCTGTGCGGGCTCGAGGCGGTGCTGGAAGAGCGCTAACCCGGATTATTCACCAATCGTTCGTAGTGACCGCATTCATGCGGTCCTTGACCTGATCGCACAGTTCAGACCCGATAAATCGGGTCACTACGAGCCTCGACGAATAATCCCGTGTAAGCAGAAAGCGGAAGGCCACCCGGTCGCTTGCCTACTGCCGCAGAAGCCGGAAGGCCCACACGCACAGGAGGCCTGCCACCACCAGGCCACCCCAGGACGGCCAGATCGGCACCGCCCAGCCCGCGACCTCGACCGGCGCCTGGTAGACCGCCCGGGCAAGGTGCGCAAGCGCCACCAGGCCAAAGATACTGCCGGAGACGACGAAATAGCCCTTGCCGCTCATGTCTCAACTCCAATCGTGTCAGTGCTTGCCGCAGGCCGCCTCGGCCGAAGGGTACAGTCCCCTGTAACTCCTGTGCATTATAGCGGCTTCCGTCGTGCTTATACCACTGCTGGACAAGCCAGCAGTGGCACCCAGCGCGCAAGGTGTTATAATGTCCGCGGTTCCAATGCGCAGCCGACCTTTCTGAGGAGCGCAGGATGAGAAGCCTTTTGATCGTTCCACTGGTTGCCCGGTTACGGACGAGAAGCCTCTTGATCGTCCCACTGGTTGCCCTGTTATGGATGGAAAGCCTTTTGATCGTTCCGCTGGCCGCCCTGTTGTACGTGATTGGCAGTGTGGGCAGTGCGGCCGGCGACGACCGCTTCGCCGTGGGGCTGCCCGAAGGCGTGAAGGCCGTCTGGGACCTGGGCCGGGCGTACCACGAGACAACGCCCACGCGGGAGCGGATCTCGATCAACGCCTTGTGGCTGTGGCAGCCTACCGAGAGCCGCAGCGACCAGCCGCCGGCGGGAAACTGGGGCTATTTCAAGGTCCCCGGCTGCTGGCCGGGAAGCACCGACTACCTGCGGAAGGACAGCCAGACGGTCTACCCGCACCCGAGCTGGAAGGCTGAACGTCTGGGGGCGGTCAGCGCGGCCTGGTATCAGCGCCCGATCAGCGTGCCGAAGGAGTGGGCCGGCCGCCGCGTGGCCCTGGGGCTGGAATATTTGAATTCCAGCGCCGCCGTGTACGTGGACGGCCGGAAGGCGGGCCAGTTGCAATTCCCCGGCGGCGAGCTGGACCTGACCGCGGTCTGTCCGCCCGGCAGCCGGCACGTGCTCAGCCTGCTCGTGGTGGCCAAGCCCTTCCACGAGATCATGCTCATGTTCAACGACACCAACGCCGCCAAGCGGGGGCGGGGCGAAGTGGCGCGGCGCGGGCTGTGCGGCGATGTTTACCTGGCCGGCACGCCCGCGGGCCCGCGCATCGGTGGCGTAAAGGTCGATACCGCGCTGCGCAAGGGCGAGATCACGTTGACGACGGCGCTTGAGGGCCTGGCGCCGCAGGCCCGGTACACGCTCCGCGCCTTCATCACCGACCACGGGAGCAAGGTCAAGGAGTTCACTAGCCCGGCCTTCCAAGCGGCGGACCTGCACGAAGGCCGCCTGACGGTGACCGAGAAATGGAAGCCCGCCAAGCTGTGGGACCTGCACACGCCGCAGAACGTGCACGAAGTGGCGCTCTCGCTGGTAGAAGACGGCGGCCAGGTGCGCGACGTGGCCCACCCCTTGCGCTTCGGGTTTCGCGAGTTCTGGATCGACGGCCGGGACTTCTACCTCAACGGCACGCGGCTGTTCCTCTCGGCCCTGCCGCTGGACAATGCCCAGGTTAGCGCCGCTACGGCCAGCTACGCGGGGGCCAAGGAAAGCCTGCTGCGGCTGAAGGCCGTCGGCATAAACTTCGTCTATACGCACAACTACGGCTGCGAGCCGGGCAGCCATCTGGGCTTCGAGGAGATTTTGCGGGCCGCCGACGACGTGGGCATGCTCGTCTCCCTCTCGCAGCCGCATTTCGCGCAATACGACTGGCAGGTCCCCGACGCGCAGCAGAACAACGGCTACGCGCAGCACGCGAAGTTCTACGTCCGCGTGGCGGGCAGCCATCCGTCGGTGGTCTTCTATTCCATGAGCCACAACTCCACCGGCTACGACGAGGACATGAACCCGGAGCTGATCGACGGCATCCACAGTGCCCGCAGCCAATGGTCGGCCAACAACCTCAAGCGCGCGGTGCAGGCCGAAGCGATCGTGGCCCGGCTGGACCCGGGGCGCATCGTCTACCACCACTCCTCGGGCAACCTGGGCTCGATGCACACGAGCAACTTCTACACCAACATGGCCCCCGCCCAGGAGCTCGACGACTGGTTCGAGCACTGGGCCACCGAGGGCGTCAAGCCCATGTTCACTTGCGAGTACATGGTGCCCTGCACCTGGGACTGGACCATGTACCGCGGCTGGTACAAAGGCCGCCGGACTTTCGGCAACGCGGTCGTGCCCTGGGAGTTCTGCATCGCCGAGTGGAGCGCGCAATTCATCGGCGACCGGGCCTACCAGGTCGGCGAGGAAGAAAAGAAGAACCTCCGCTGGGAGGCCGAGCAGTTCCGCGCGGGCCGGCTGTGGCATCGCTGGGATTACCCGCACCAGGTCGGCTCAAACGTGTTCGCCGCCCAGCACGAGATCATCGGCATGTACCTGGCCGACAACTGGCGGGCTTTTCGCACCTGGGGCCTGTCGGCCATCTCGCCCTGGGAGCACGACTTCTTCTGGAGCCTGCGCGGCGGAGTGGATAAGAGCCGCAAACAGCTACCGGTCGATTGGGATAACCTGCAGCGCCCCGGCTTCAGCCCCGACTATATCGGCGAGCAGTATGAGCGCTGGGACCTGGCCTTCCAGCCGTCCGATTGGGTGGCGACGGCCGACGGCCGGGCCGTGGTGCGGAACAACAGGCCGCTTCTGGCCTACATCGGCGGCAAGCCCTCGGCCTTCACCAGCAAGGACCACAACTTCCTGCCGGGCGAAACCGTCGAAAAGCAACTGATCGTCATTAACAACTCGCGTGAAACGGTGACGGCCGACTGCCGCTGGTCGCTCGCGCTGCCCCAGGCCGTGGCCGACGTCAAGCAAGTCAGCATCGCCACCGGCCAGCAGGAGCGGGTTCCGCTGCGATTCAAGCTGCCGGACAGCCTGGCGCCGGGAAAGTATGATCTCAGCGCCAGCGTCGATTTCGGCGACGGCGACGTGCAGAAGGATACCTTTACCGTTGACGTGCTGCCACCCCCGGCCGCGGAGCGGGTGGCGGCCCGCATCGCCATCTTCGATCCCAAAGGCGAGACCGCCGCGCTTTTGACGCGGATCGAGGTTCCATCTCAGCCGGTCCAGCCCGGCACGGATCTTAGCGGGTACGACATCCTCGTCGTCGGCAAAGGGGCGCTGGGGACGGATGGGCCTGGCCCCGACGTCGGCCGCATCCGCGACGGGTTGAAAGTCATTCTCTTCGAGCAGACCGCCGCGGTGCTCGAGCGGCGGCTGGGGTTCCGCGTGGCCGAGTACGGCCTGCGGCAGATCTTCCGCCGCGTGGCGGATCATCCGCTGCTGGCCGCCCTGGAGCCGGAGAACCTCCGCGACTGGCGAGGCGCGGCCACACTGCTGCCGCCGCGGCTGACCTATGCCACCAGCCGCACCTACGGCGGGCCGGCGGTCAAGTGGTGCGACATCGAAGTGCCCCGCGTGTGGCGCTGCGGCAATCGCGGCAACGTGGCCTCGGTGCTGATCGAGAAGCCCGCCCGCGGCGACTTCCTGCCCATCCTCGACGGCGGCTACAGCCTCCAGTACAGCCCCTTGATGGAATACCGCGAAGGCCAGGGACTGCTGCTGCTGTGCCAGCTCGACGTGAGCGGCCGCAGCGAGCCGGACCCGGCCGCCGAGACGCTGACCCGCAACATGCTCCGCTACGTGGCGGCGTGGAAGCCGGCCGCCAGGCGGCAAGCCGTGTACGCGGGCGATCCGGCCGGCCGGCGGCATCTGGAGTTTTCGGGCATCGCGGTGAGCGATTATGAGGGCGGTAAGCTCTCGGCCGACCAGGTGCTGGTGGTGGGCGGCGGCGGGGGGCAGAAGTTGGCCGCCAGCGCGGCGGACATCGCACAGTTCCTCACCGCGGGCGGCCACCTGCTGGCCCTCGGCCTCGACCAGCGCGATGCCGCGGCGATACTCCCCTTCCAGGTGCGCATGAAGAAAGCGGAGCACGTGGCCGCCTACTTCCAGCCGGCGCGGGCCGACTCGCTGCTGGCCGGCGTGGGGCCGGCCGACGTACACAACCGCGCCCCGCGCGTGATGCCCCTTGTGGCGGCCGGGGCCACGCTCGTCGGCGACGGCGTGCTCGCCAAGGCACTCGACTGCAACGTGGTCTTCTGCCAGTTCCCGCCCTACACGCTGGACCGCTCCGAGCGGACCCCGCCTTCCTTCGGCGAGCAGCAGAACCTGCGGCGGACCTACCGCCGAACTGCGTTCCAACTGGCGCGGCTGCTGGCGAACATGGGCGTGGCCGCCCCCACTCCGCTCTTGGCCCGCTTCAGTAGCCCGCTGACGGCGGCCAGCCCGGAAAAGCGCTGGCTCGATTCGTTCTATCTCGACCAACCCGAGGCCTGGGATGATCCGTACCGCTTCTTCCGCTGGTAGGAGAGAAGTTAGGAGTCAGGAGTCAGGAGTCAGGAGTCAGAAGTTAGAAGTGAGGAGTTGCAAGTCAGAAGTCAGGAGGCAGAAGTTAGGAGTTAGAAGTGAGGGCTGTCGCCCGCCCCCCAATGACCGCCGCTCCGCAATTCTAACTCCTAACTTCTAACTCCTTTCCCCGCCCCCGCCATGCCCGATCCTGAACAACACCCACCGAACCGAGGCCGCTTGCTGCGACTTGCCCCGACGGACAACGTCGCCGTCGCCACCGCTGATTTCGCCCCGGGCGAGTCGGTTCGGCTGGACGGCGCGCAGATCACGCTGCGAGACCGCATTCCCATGGGCCACAAGGTGGCCGTGGCGGCCATCGCCCAGGGCGAGAAGGTCTGCAAGTACGGCTGCCCGATCGGCTCGGCCACCCGCCCGATCGAGGTCGGCCAGCACGTACACGTACACAACCTTAAGAGCGACTACTTTCCCACGTTCACGCGCGAGCCCGGCGCGGCCGCGGATTAACACTGGAGTTTTGCAAATTGCGGCGAGGGCCGCGCAACTGGTCCCCCTCTCCCGCGTGCCGTTGCGGCACGACCGGGAGAGGGCCGGGGTGAGGGCAGCGTTCTGTCCCCCTCTCCCTCCGGGAGAGGGCCGGGGCGAGGGAAGGCCGCGTCGATCACGAAAACCGCACAGACAGCATCCGCACCTGGTTTCCCTCACCCTAACCCTCTCCCGGAGGGAGAGGGGACCGGGCATCCGCACTTCGCAAAGAACCCACCTAGGAGTTTCCAGGAGTGAAAGGCTACCCGCGAGAGGACGGGCGGAAGGGCATCCGCAACCACGTGCTGGTGGTTTATCTGGTGGAGTGCGCGCACCACGTAGCGCGGGAGATCGCGCTGCCGTACCGCGAGCGCGGCGTGCACCTGATCGGGTTTCCCGGTTGTTACCCCAGCCCCTACGCCGAGCGGGTCATGGACTGCCTGTGTACGCATCCCAACGTCGGCGCGGTGCTGTTGGTCTCGCTGGGGTGCGAGAGTTTCCATCGCCGGGAGCTGGCCGAAGCGGTGCGCCGCTCGGGCCGGCCGGTCGAAATGCTGGTGATCCAGGAAGCGGGCGGCACCCGGGCCACCACGGCCGCCGGACGCCGCTGGGTCGAGCAGGCCCTTGGGCAGTTGTCCGGCGCCCCCCGGGTCGAGATGCAACTCGCCGAGCTGGTGGTGGGAACGATCTGCGGCGGATCGGACGCCACCAGCGGCCTGACGGCCAACCCGGCAATCGGCAAAGCCTTCGACTGGCTGGTCGATCGCTCCGCGACGGCCATCTTCGAGGAAACCAACGAGATGGTCGGTTGCGAGCAGCACCTGGCCGGCCGTGCGACCACGCCCGAGCTGGCCCGGGAATTGGCCGCCGCGGTTATCAAGGCCGAGCGCTATCACCGCGTGCTCGGTCACGGCAGCTTCGCCCCGGGCAACGCCGAAGGCGGCCTGACGACCCAGGAGGAGAAGTCGCTGGGGGCCTACGCCAAGAGCGGCTGCCGGCCGGTATCGGGCCTGCTGCGGCCCGGCGACCGCCCGCCCCGCGGCGGCCTGTACCTCCTGGACGTCGTGCCCGACGGCGAAGTGCGCTTCGGCTTCCCCAACATCAGCGACAACACCGAGGCCGCCGACCTGATGGCCTGCGGCGCACACATGATCCTGTTCTCCACCGGTCTGGGCTCCGTCGTCGGATCGGCCATTGCGCCGGTCGTCAAGGTCTGCGCCAATCCGGAGACCTATCGCCGCCTGCGCGAAGACATGGACATCGACGCCGGCCGGATTCTCGAGGACCGCTCCACGCTCGATGAAGTGGCCGGCGAGCTGATCGAGCGTATCGCCGCCACGGCCGACGGCGAGCCCACGGCTTCCGAGTCGCTGGGACACCAGGAGTTCCTGTTAACCTACAAGCGTTTTGAGCCAACCGCCAAGCACTGCTTGGCTGGTGGCTAGTGGCTGGTGGCTAGTTGTGAGGGGCGAGGGGCGAGGAATAAGGGGCGACTTGGGTATCGGCAACCGAGTACTGAGGACTGAGTACCGACAACTGACAACTGACAACTGACAACCAATCACCAGCCACTAGCCACCAGCCACTTCCTTCGAGATCCAAGCCATGGAGCAACCGCAAGGCCAAGCCGTCACGCGCTTGGGCGAACTGTCGGCGCAACAGTGGCGATCGGGGATCGCCGCCTGGCTGGGCTGGCTGTTCGACGGCCTGGACATGCACCTGTACACCTTGGTGGCCACCCCCTTCGTCGCCCAGTTGCTCGATGTGGGCAATCAACGCGATGCGGCGGTGGGCTATTGCGGATCGCTGATCCAGGCGGCGTTCCTGGTGGGCTGGGCCCTGGGCGGCGGGCTGTTCGGCCGCGCGGGCGACCGGCTCGGGCGGGCCAGGGCCTTGATGCTCACCATCCTCACCTACGCCCTGTTTACGGGCTTGTCGTTCTTCGCCCAGACCTGGTGGCACCTGCTCATCTGCCGCTTCCTGGCGGCGCTGGGGATCGGCGGCGAATGGGCGGTGGGGGCGGCCCTGCTGGCCGAGACCTGGCCCCGCCGCTGGGGTCCCTGGATCGCCGCCGTGCTCCAGTGCGCCGTCAACTGCGGCGTGCTGCTGGCAATGCTTGCCGTGTTCCTCCTCTCGATCGTGCCGTACGCCGACTCGTACTACCAGTACCGCTGCGTATTCCTGGTGGGCGTGTTGCCGGCGCTTCTGGTACTGTGGATTTGCCGTGCGGTGCCCGAGACAGTGGAATGGCACGCGGCCAAGACCCGCGCCGCACAGGGGGACTGTCCCGATTTTCGTCCGACGAAAATGGGACTGTCCCCTTATTCGACGAAAAAGGGATTGTCCCCTACGGTCGCAGACCTGTTTCGGGGCCCGATCCTCCGCACCACGCTGCTGACGATTGCCGTTTGCGGACTCTCCTTGTCGGCCCACTGGGCCATGCTGTACTGGTTCCTGCAACACCTCCGCAACCTGCCCGATCTGGCCGCCTGGAGCGAGCCGGACAAGACCCGCTTCCAGACCATGGCCATGGTGCTCTTGATGCTGACGTCGCTGGCCGGGAACTTCCTGGCCGGGGCCATCGCCCGCGGGCTGGGATACCGCCGGGCCATCGCGGTAATGTTCCTGCTGTACTTCCTCTCGATGTTCTGGACTTACCACCAGCCGCGGAGCCACCTGGAGCAGTTCTGGGGGCTGGCGGCCGTCGGCGCGTGCCAAGGCGTCTTCGCCTTGTTCACCATGTATCTGCCGCCCCTGTTCCCGACCCTCTTGCGGACCACGGGGGCCGGCTTCTGCTACAACATCGGCCGCCTGGCGGCCGCGGGCGCAACGGTGTTCTTCGGGCTGTTCAACAAGGTGGGCGACTGCCGGCTGGCGCTGCTGTACTCGGGCTACCTGTTCCTGCCCGCCGCCCTGGTGGCCCTGCTCCTGCCCGAGGCGGCTCCATTGACGGGCGGCGCCAACGTAGCAGACACACTCGGTGTGCCGTCCGCCGAAGCGGAATAAGGTACGGACTGATACGTTTAGTTTCTGTTGCGGAAGACTTGGAGCCGCTCTTTCGGCGGTCTGGCTTGTATTTCGACGCTGTGCCTTGACCCGAAGGAGGATGTATTGTAAAATATTACAACACCGAGAGAACGATGGCTGGGCGAGGATCGCGGTCATGATTCAGGTGATTTGGGACTTGGAGGATGATCCGCGAGGAAACGTTCGGCACATTGCTGAGCACGATGTTGCGTCCAACGAAGTGGAAGAAGTCCTCAACGATCGGCACAGCCAAACGGTCTACAGCGCATCGAGCGGTCGGCTAATCACGTTTGGCTGGACGGCGGCGGGGCGATACTTGGCGGTCGTCTGGGAGTTGGTCGAGGAAGACCCGTTGGTTCTCTATCCCGTCACGGCCTACCCCGCGCCCGAACCCCGACAGGAGAAGTGACGATGAGTGGCAATCGCATGCACCGGAAAACCGAACGGACTCCCGAGCAACAGCGGCAGTTGGAGGAGATTCGGGAGCGGTTCCAGCGCGAGCGGCCTGGCCTGGCTGACCTGCAGGCCAGCGGCGACGCTGCCGAAGTCGTTTCCCAGGGCGAATACTTGGACCTGCGGGTGATGTTGGCGACGCTCAAGAAGCACCGCCAGCGCCAGGGTCTGAGCCTGGCCGACGTTGCCGCGCGGAGTGGCATGGATCGGGCGGCAGTTAGCCGCCTGGAGAACGGCGTATATGTCAACCCGACTGTGGATACACTCTACCGCTACGCCGAGGCGATCGGCGCAGCGATCGGTTTCAGTGTCCGCGTTTCATGACAATCGTTCGTCGTCTTCGCTCGCTGTGGGCGGTCCACCGAGTTTTGCCTGCCTGTGCTGCAACCGGGTGTTGACCCCGACGGAAGCCGACGACACGGACGCGAAATGACCCGTGCGTGAATTCCTCGCAGGCGACCAAACACTGGTGTCCTTGCTGAAGAACCAAGTCCCCAGCCTCGTCTACTGTGACGCGGGGATGAGCCGTTGTCCCGCCGTCGTGGCCGCTGCCCGGTCAACATCCAGACGATGAGCACAAGAACCAGCCGCTCTGATGGGGCACACGCTTCTTTCCTGGTCTTGCCCTTGCGGCCACGGTCACGGTGAGTGCCCGCGCAACTCGTGGACCACGGCGGCCACGATGTGGCTGATGCGGTCGCGATCGATGTTGCCCGTGCGCGGGGGGCAGCCTTCGGGCGGGGCGTCGACGTAGCCGAACTCCGCCAGAATGCAGCGCAGCACGTTCTGCAAGGCGGCGAAATCCACCGCCTGGCTGCCGCTCTGCGGCTGCCGGCTGCGGCCCACCCGGAAGCCGCGCAGCTCGACCGCCGCCCGGAAGCCCTCCGGAAAATCGGCCGAATAGACCATGCAGTCGAACAGCTCCAGGAGTCGGAACTGCAGCCGCATGGCCTCGTCGAGCTGCCCGGAGCGGGTCAGGTCGTAGACCTTGCGCGTCAGCTCCGGCACGACGCCGCTGGTGGCGTGCGTCCCGCCGTCGCAGCCGATCAAGAGCATGGGCACCAGCACCGCCTCCCATCCGGTGAGGAACGAGAAGTCGGGCCGCACCGGCCGCACGGCCGACATCATGCGCATCATGAAGGCCATGTCGCCCGAGGAATCCTTGATGCCCACGATCCGCTCGAACTCCACCAGGCGGCGGATGGTCGGCACGTCGATGGGGCTGGCGAACATGGGGATGTTGTACAGCGTGACGTCGATCGGCGTGTTCAGGGCGATCTCGCGGAAGTAGGCGTACACCGACTCGGGACTGAGCTTGTAGTAGAACGGGGCGACGATGGCCACGGCCCGCGCCCCGTAGCCCGCATACACTTCGCAGGCGGCGATCGTCTCGCGAACGTTGGCCTCGGCCGCCCCGGCCAGCACGGGCACCCGCCCGGCGGCCTGCTGGCAAACGATCCTTACGATCCGCTGCCGCTCCTCGGGCGTGAAACGAATGAACTCGCCGGTCGATCCGTTGGGATACAGGCCGTGCACGCCGCGCTCGATCAGCCAGTCCACGTAGCGGCGGAGCTCGGGCTCGTTGATGCCCCCGTCTGCCTGGAGCGGGACCACGTTGGGCGTGAAAATGCCTTGAATCTTGGATGCCATACTGTCGTCCCCCAGGGTTCCCCGGCCTCTCGGGCGTTGCCGGTTCTTCACGCCGGGGACTGTCCCAATTTTCGTCCGACGAAAATGGGACTGTCCCCTTTGTCCGACGAAAATGGGGCTATCCCCCTCGGCCGCAAGCGTTTCCCACCTGCAACGTTTATATCAACCATAGGACGTATCCGCCGATTCTGCAAGTGAGACTTGTAGGGTGGGTCGAGCGGAGCGAGCCCCACCAGAACCACGACGGAGGAGGGGCGACGGGCGACGGACGGAAGATTTGCAGGGTGGGTCGAGTGGACGGAGCCCCGCCAGAACCACTCCCGTCCGTCGTCCGTCGCCCGTCGCCCGTCGTAATTCCTCGACCCTGGGCGGAGCCGAGGCCGGTGAGTATAATCCGTGTGTCCTCGATCCCCGCAAAATGCTCGCAAAGCGCGCAGAACCGTCACATTAAGACACTAAACCATACAGGAGCGGTAACCATGACAGTGCACACATCTTCGCCGGCGCCGCAGCGGCCAACCCCCGGCGGCGTGGCCCGAATCGGCACGCGCCGCGAATTTCTCGCCCAGACGGCGGCCCTGGCGGGGGCCACGCTTCTGGCCCCCCGCCTGCTTTCCGGCGCCCTATCGCCGCCGGTCCGCACGGCCCTGGATCAGGTGCCGCTGGGGAAGACCGGCCTTCGCCTCAGCCGCCTGGGGTTCGGCGCCGGCAGCAATAGCGGCAACGTGCAGAAGGCGCTTGGCCAGCGGGCATTCAACGATCTGATTCGTTACGCCTATGATCGGGGCATTACCTACTTCGACTGTGCCCAGAGCTATGCCACCTTCCCCTGGCTGGGCGGCGCGATCAAGGGACTGCCCCGCGAAAAGATATTTTTGCAGTCCAAGATTCCCGGCCTCCCGCAGGACGTGCTCAAGGCCATCGATCATCACCGCCAGGTGTTCGACACCGATTACATCGACAGCCTGCTGATTCACTGCATGGTCAAGGGCGGGTGGACCGACGAGTGGCGGCGGGTAATGGACGGCTTCGAGGAGGCCAAGGCCCGGAAGTGGATCCGCGCCAAGGGCGTTTCCTGCCACAGCCTGCCCGCCCTGCGCACCGCGGCGGCCTCGGACTGGCCGGAGGTGCACCTGGTGCGCGTCAACCCGCAGGCCAAGCATATCGACGGTCCCGAGGAGACTTGGAACAAGCCCGGCAACGACATCGCCCCCGTCGTCGAACAACTGCGGGCGATGCACGCCAAGGGCCGCGGCGTCATCGGCATGAAGCTGGTGGGCGACGGCGACTTTCAGAATCCCGACGACCGCAAGAAGGCGGCGCGCTTTGCGATGGCCCGGCCCGAGCTGAGCGCGGTGGTCATCGGCTTCAAGAGCGCCAAGGAAATCGACGAGGCCATCGGGCGCCTCGACCGCGCCCTGGCCGCGGGCTAGAGCGGCGGCACGAGGGAAACACTCCGCACACACTGGAACCGAGGGAGCCTGCGATGGCACTCTGGAAGGCCGGCCAGATCGTCAACGTGATGAAGGAAGAGCGGGTGTTTCCGCCGCCGGCGGAGTTCGCGGCCAGGGCCCGCATCGGCAGCCCCGAGGAATATGAGAAGCTGTGCCAGGAGGCGGCCGACGATCTCGAGGGCTTTTGGGGCCGGCTGGCCGGCGAGCTGCACTGGTTCCGCCCGTTCACCCGCGTGCTGGAGTGGGAAGAGCCGGTGGCCCGCTGGTTCGTCGGCGGCCAGACCAACGTCTCGTACAATTGCCTGGACGTGCACTTGGACACGGCCCGCGGCGACAAGCCGGCCCTCGTTTGGGAGGGCGAGCCGGGCGAAGTCCGCACGCTCACCTACCGGGCCCTGCACGCCGAGGTCTGCCGGGCGGCCGGCGCCCTGAAGAAACTGGGCGTCGGCCGGGGCGACGTGGTCTCGATGTACATGCCCCTGGTGCCCGAGCTGGCCGTGGCCATGCTGGCCTGCGCCCGCATCGGGGCGGTGCACTGCGTGATCTTCGCCGGCTTCTCGGCCGAAGCCGTGGCCGAGCGGAACCGCGACGCCGCGGCCAAGCTCATCATCACGGCCGACGCCGGCTGGCGACGCGGCAAGCTGCTGCCCCTGAAGCAGCAGGTAGATGCGGCGCTGGCCAAGTCGCCCAGTGTGAAGAAGTGCCTCGTGCTGCGGCGGGCCGGGCCGCCCGTGGCCATGCTCCCCGGCCGCGACGTGTGGTGGCACGACGCGCTGGCCGGAGCGCCCGACGACTGCCCCGCCGAGCCGCTCCCCAGCGAGACGCCCCTGTTCATCCTCTACACCAGCGGCTCCACCGGCAAGCCCAAGGGGATCATGCACACTACCGCCGGCTACAACCTGTACGTCAAGAAGACCGCCGAGTGGGTGTTCGACCTGCGCGACGACGACGTGTACTGGTGCACGGCCGACCTGGGCTGGGTGACGGGCCACAGCTACGTGATCTACGGGCCGTTGTCGGCCGGCGCCACCACGTTCATGTACGAGGGCGCCCCGGACGCGCCCGAGAAAGACCGCTGGTGGCAGATCATCGAGCGGCACAAGATCAGCATCCTGTACACCGCCCCCACGGCCATTCGCACCTTCATCCGCTGGGGCGACGAATGGCTGGCGCGCCACGATCTTTCAAGCCTGCGCCTGCTGGGCAGCGTGGGCGAAGGCATCAACCCCGAGGCCTGGATGTGGTATCACGAGAAGGTCGGCGGCGGGCGCTGCCCGATCGTCGATACCTGGTGGCAGACCGAGACGGGGGGGATCATGATCAGTCCCCTGCCCGGGGCCATCGCCGCCAAGCCCGGCAGTTGCACCAAGCCCCTGCCCGGCGTGTTTCCCGAGATCGTGGGCGAGGACGGCGAGCCGGTGGGGCCGCACCACGGCGGGCGGCTGGTGATCGCCCGGCCCTGGCCCGGCATGCTCCGCGGCATCTGGGGCGACGCCGAGCGCTACCGGCTCCAATACTGGAACGCCGTGCCGCACAAGTATCTCTGCGGCGACAACGCCCGCTGCGACGAAGAAGGCTACTACTGGATCATGGGCCGGATCGACGACGTGCTGAACGTCTCCGGGCACCGCCTGAGCACGATCGAGATCGAAAGCGCGCTGGTGAGCCACCCGGCGGTGGCCGAGGCCGCGGCCGTCGGCCGGCCGCACGACCTGAAGGGCGAGGCCGTGGCCGTCTTCGTCACCCTCACCGCCGGGCGCCAACCCAGCGACGAGCTGCGGCAGGAGCTGAAGGACCACGTCCGCCGGCAGATCGGCTCCCTGGCCGTGCCCGACGACATTCGCTTCGCCGGCGCGCTGCCCAAGACCCGCAGCGGCAAGATCATGCGCCGCCTGTTGCGCGACATTGCCGCCGGCCGCGAGACCACCGGCGACACGACGACCCTGGAGGACTTCAGCGTGGTGGCCCGCCTGCGCCAGGAGGAATAACGTATTCCTCACGCTCCGCGTGAGGCTGGAGAAACGATTGTGTCTCTGCCGGGCCCTCTCGCGGAGCGAGAGGAGTACGGATCGGTCGTGCTCCTCACGCTCCGCGTGAGGTTCTGCCGCACGTCCTCACGCTCCAGCGTGAGGAATACGGCAGTAATTGATTGGCCGATCTTAACCGCGTTCACAACGTCCCCAGCAGCCGGCGGGCCTTCTCGACCGTCAGGGGGTCTTTGCAAATCCGGATCACCTGTTTCAAGGCGGGCTCGAAGTCGCCCCGATTGGGCTGGGCCAGCTCCTTGTGGCGGGCCAGCTCGACGATGCTCTTGCCGGCCTCCTCGGCCAAGGCCGGCTGATCGAGGCAAGGCCGCAGGAAGCGCAGGGCCTCGACGGTCCGCACGGCGGAGGCCCGCTGCACCACCAACACCCGCTCCTCGTCGGCGGTGGCTAGTTGCATGGCCCGCCGCAAGAGGGCCAGCTTCTCGGCCTCCGAGGTCTTGCCGGGCAATACGACCACGTGGATGAACCCGCGGAGGGCCCACAAGCGGTGCTCCCGCAGCGGCGCCGTCTCGGCCAGCCGCAGCAGTTGATCGGCAACCGAGGCATCGGGCCAATTGCTCAAGGCCCGCACACCGGCCGCGTACAGCGCCGGGTCGGTGCTCCGCAGGGCCTCGTCGATCATTAGCCGGGCCCGCTCGCCGCCCAGCCGGCCCACCAGCGGCAGCAGATCGATCCGCTTGGCGGCCGTCGCGCCTTGGAGCAGATCGAGCACGGGATCGGCCCGGTGCTGGGCGTCGGCGATCTGCTGGCAGACCAGGCGGATGGCCCGTTCGACTTCCTCGCGTTCGGGGCCGTTGGGGGTGGCCAGCAGGAGCTCGGCCATGGCCGGCACGTCGGCCAGCCGGGCCCGCGCGGCCAGTGCTGCCACGGCCCGGGCGCGGACCGCCGGGTCCGGCTGCCGGGCCTCAGCCAGCAGGCGCGGGACCAGGCTGCCCACGCCGCGGGCCCCGATAAGTGCCACCCACTCGGCCCGGCGGGCCGCGTCCTTCTCCGCCTCCATTGCGGCCAGCAGGGCTTCGTCCACGCCGGGGCCGGAAATCGTCGTCAGGCCCTCCCGGGCCGCATCGCCAGGGCGATCCTTCGCAGCGGAGAGGCGGACCAGAAGCGGCACCGCCGCCGCATCGCCCACAATGCCCAAGGCCCGCACGGCCATCACCCGCACCGATTCGTTGTCGTTGGCGGCCGCCTCCAGCGCGATGGGGGCCAACGAGCGGTCGCCGCGGATGCGGATCGCGGCCAACACGGCCACTTGACTTGCGGCAGGTAGGGTCTTGCGACGGGCGGCCAACTCGCGGAACTCGGCTGGCGAAAGTTGGGGCAGCATGCCCGCCGCGGCGGCGCGGAGCAATGTGTCATCGCCGGCCAGGGCCATCGCTACCCCGACCGCCGGTGAGGCCGGGGCCGCCCGCAGTTGGCCGCGGAGCGCGCCGGTCCGCTGTCGCAAGGGTTCGCCGGGTGCACTCAGGGCGACGTAGACGTCGGAGGCCCGCTGCCGGTCGCCGGCCGCCAACAGCCGGTCGGCACAGATAAGCAGCCCTTCGCCGATTGCCTCGCGGGCTGGCCCCTTGGCCTTCTCGCGGGCCGCGGTCAAAGCGTCGGCCGCCGCCGGGGTGCCGATCTTGCCCAGGGCCACGGCCGCCGCCGCGACGACCACTGGATCGGCGTCTTGCAGGGCCGCCGCCAGCAAGGCGGTCGCCTCCGCATCGCGCCGCTCGCCGAGGCTATCCAAAATGCCGGCCTTCGTCAGTCCGGTGGCCTTGGCGGCCGCCGCCCGCAATGCCGCCCCCGCCGCCGGATAGGGCATGGATTCCAGGGCAATCCGGGCCGCGTGCGACGTATCCGGCACGGTCAACAGCCCGGCAAGCGCCTCGACCGATCGCTCCGTGCCGATGGTCTTCAGCTCGCGGCAGGCGTTGCACTTGTCCTGGGCCGGGGCATCGGAGCGGAGCACTGCCAGCAGCTTGTCTTCGGCCGCCGTATTGCCGGTCGGCGCCTTCTCGGCACCGCTGGCCATCGGCCGGTAAGCGGCAACGGCGGCAACCGTAATTGCGAGCAGCGCGGCGACGCATCGAATCTTCATGGTGTTTCTCCAATCGTATCAGGCACACTCCGTGTGCCGTCTGTCGGTTACGGCACACGGCGTGTGCCTAATACATTCCAAATCCCCAAATCCCTAAATCCCTAAATCCCTAAATCCCTAATCCCCTCCCCTCACAGCCGCCACGGCTCACGGGGGGCCATCGACAGCAGGCGGTTGGCGTCCGGCGCGTCTGGGAATTCCTCTTTCTGCGGGTCCCAGCGCAACGGCCGGCCGATGCGCATGGCAATGCCGCCCAGAAGCAACATGCTGGCCGCGCGGTGCGCCGTCTCGGCGCAACTGATCGTCGGTTGCCGGGTGCGAACACATTCCAGGAAATTCCCCGAGTGGCTGGTGGAGTAGTAGACGCCTGCACGGTCCACGGGCGGCGGCTCTTTGACCAGCTCCGGCGGGTTCGCGGTGAGCACGTTGCGATGCACGGTCACGCTTCCCTCGCTGCCGACGAAGGTCGCCCCGCCCTCGTTCCAGGCCTGGCCGGGGGGCGGGCAGCCGTAAACCTCGACCCCGTTGGCGTAGCGGTAGACCGGCTTGCCGTCGGCCAGATGGATTTCGACCGGGCCGGTGTCGTCGGCGCCGGCGCCCCATTGCACGATGTCGTAGTGGTGCTGGCCCCAATTGACGTCGCCCCAGCCGAAGCGGTGGGCGCCGGTGCTGCCGTCGTAGTTGAACCAGGGCAGCGGCCCGAGGTAGGCTTCCCAATTCACGTCGGGCGGCACCGGGCCGCCGCGGGCAGTCGAGGGGGGCGGCGTCAACCCGCCGCCGACCTGGTAGGCGTAGATCCGCTCGAGCTTGCCGATTCGGCCGCCCCGGACCAGCTCCACTGCCCGCCGAAACCGGCCGCCGTATTCCGACCGCTGCTGGGTGCCAGCCTGGTAGACGCGGCCATGGGCCCGCACCGCCTCGACCACGGCCCGCCCGGCGCGGATCGTCACGCTGGTCGGTTTCTCGCAATAGACGTCCTTGCCGGCCCGGGCCGCGAGGATCGCATTGTTGGCCGCCGCATGATAGGCGGCGGCGATCAGCACGGCATCGATGTCGTCGCGCTGGAGCATGTCGCGGATATCCCAATAGGCCCCGCAGCCGCTGTAGCTGCCTCGTCCGAAGCGCTGGGCATAGTGCGTTTGGACGCGCTGGGCGCCCTCGTCGGCCCGCCGCCGCTGCACGTCGCACACCGCCAGCACCTGCACGTCGTCGCGGCCGAGGTAGCCGCCGGGCAGATAGGTCCAGGCGCCGCCGAAGAGGTGCCCGCCGCCCTGCCCGCCCAGGCCCACAAAGCCCATTGCGATGCGGTCACTGGGCGGCGTGGCGCCGTCCTTGCCAAGCGCGGAGGCGGGCACCAGGTACGGGGCGGCCGCCGCCGCACCCGCCGCCCGCAAGCCCGAAGCCAGAAACCACCTTCGCGAAAATCTTCCAGCCATGGCCATCTCCTGGGATACTCACGTGGGTCTCAATCGGCAAGGTCTACATTATATCATCGTACCGGGTTGATTTCGACAACCGCCGCGGCGCCGGCCTGGGGGAAGGTGATCGAAAGGCCCTGGGCGACCAGGTCCTTTCCGGCAACGGAAAGGATCGGGGTGCTATCGCCGGGGTTGCCGGGAACTTGGAGCCGGGCCGGGCCCATCGGCACGTCGAGGCGGTATTGCCGCGCCGGATCGAGGCCCCGCAGGCGGACGACGTGCGTCAACCGCCGGTCGCCGCCCTGGAAGGCGAACAGCACGGCCCGGCCGCCGGCCGCGTCGGCCAGCAGGGCCGCCTGCATCGAGCCCAGCCGTTGCGGCGTGAGGTGGAACACGTCGGCGGCGCGAATCACCGCGCGAATTCGCTTGTACTGCGCGATCCGCTGCCGGGCCGCGGAGAGCGTCTCGGCGTCCCACGCCGCAATCTGGCCTGATAGGCCCAGGTGGCCCATCATGTTCACCGCAAACTGGGCGTCGAGATCCACCAGCGGGTCGTGCCGCTCCGGCCGCGTGGTCCAGTGGCTGCACACCGACGGCGGCATGAGATAGTTCGCGCCGAAGGCCATCAGCAAGTTGGCCTGGTTGCCGATGTTGTCGGACACCCAGTGCGTGTCGGTCAGGGCCGCGGAGGTCAGCTCCTGCCGCAACGACCCGCTGGAGCAGTTCTCGATCGCCAGGGCCGGGTACTTGGCGTGCATCCAGGTCCACAGGCCCACTAGGCCGCGGTAATGCCGGTAGAGCGGGTCGTCGGCCGGCGCGAGCGACTGGTTGTCGATCGCCGGGTCGGTGTTGAAGTCCATCTTGATGTAATCCAGCCGGCAGCGGTCCATAAACCGGTCGATCACCTGCCGGGCGTGGTCCAGCACCTGGGGCTTGCCGAAGTCGAGCACGTCGCGCTGACCCAAGCGGCGGCCCCGGCCGTCGACCAGGAACCAGTCGGGATGCGCCTTGGCCAGCCGCGACGACGGATGGGCGCATTCGATCTCGAACCACAGGCCGAACTTCATTCCCAGCCGACGGGCCTCGGCGGCCACCGCCTCCAGCCCGCCGGGCAGCCGCTGGCGGTTGACCTCCCAATCGCCCAGGGCCGCGCTCCAGTCGGAATCGATGCCCGCGCCGTACCAGCCCGCATCGACGGTGAACAGCTCGCAGCCCACGCCGGCGGCGGCCCGCGCCGCGGCGAACAACTGCCCCTGCGTCATCTTCCCTTCGCCGTCGTACCAGTTGTTGTACTGCACCGGCGGCCACCCGGGCCCCAGGTCGCGCAGGAGCCGCTCGCGGATGAATCGCACGATGGGCTGAGTGCCGTAGTCCCAGTGGCCGCTGAACTCGGCGACCAGCGCCCCGGGGATCGGCAGGCCGCCGATCGTGGCGAAAGGCTGCAAGCCGGACGGCGCAGTGGCCAGCCGCACGACGACCGCGCCGCCGCGGGGAGCGGCCTGGAAGGTCCAGTTGCCCATGTAGGCCAGCATGATCGCCAGGCCCTGGCCGCTGCGGCGGTTGGCCAGGACCCACCAGGCCTTCATGGGCATGCAGGCCCGGCCGCTGCGCGTGGCGCAGCGCACCCCGTCGGCCGGCAGCGGCTCGGTCTTCAACTCATATTCGTGGCCCCAGTCGCCGCGGGCCGTAAGCAGCACCCAATCGGTAATCGGTCCCGGCAGCGTCCGCTCCAGCGGCACCCGCACGGGCGTCGCCAGCCGCTGGCGGCTTTGACCGCCGTCGGCCGCGGCGATCGGGTCGGACTTCACGGCGGGCGATCGGGCCGCGCCGGCCGGCTCCTCGCCCCGGGCCGCCGCCCGCCCCGCCGCGACCCCCATCACCGCCAGCATGCCCAGAACCATGATCTTGCCCGCCGGCACCGTCCAACGATCGAACCTCATCGCTTTCATCTCCGTGCAAGGTGTAAAGATATCGTCACGATCCAACAACTTCGGAAATCGTCGCCATGACCCCTATTGTGCCATAATACCAAATAAAATCTCTCGGAAGGGTCAAAATTCGGCGGGAAATGTACGGCATGACATTGCGGTTCCCGCAGCCGTTGGATCAACTTTGGAACCCCCTTACCCCCTGGTGCCCGGTGAGCATCGCGGCGAGCCGCGCCCGGTCGGCCGGCGATAGGTTCGCCAGCGCGGCGGCGAGCTTCACCAGCGGGTCGCCTTGGTCGGCGGTCGATGATCCCCGGGCGGCCCCGCCCTGGTCGATCCCTTCGCCTTCGTCGCCCTGGTCGGCGTCGGGGGCAGGGGCTTGCGGCGGGGATGCCGGCGAAGTAGCATTCAGGGTGCCGGCGTTATCGTTTTCCGGTTCGCTGGTGCAAACCCTGGTGCAAACCGGCGAAGGGGTCGGCGTAAGTCCTTGCGGACTATCACTTGCGTTTGGCGTGCCGTTGCTCGACAAGCTGGGGGTCGGAGGTTCGAGCCCTCTATCGCCCACTCGATGTAAGTTCCGCCGAATCCTGGAGTTAGGATACCTGCCTGCGTTGGGCAGTGCGGCTTTGAAGTCCTTTTGAAGGTAGTACCGGTACTACCTTCGGGACAAGAAGGAGCCGCCTCATGCCCAAACCTCCTCGTAGAGTTCCTTCGTATCGCCACTATACGCCCAAGAATCTCGGGGTCGTTAGGGTTAACGGCCAGGACCAGTATCTCGGGCCATACAACTCGCCGGAGAGCTGGGAAACGTACCATCGGCTTATCGCTGAATGGCTCGCCAGCGGGTGCCAGTCCTTGCCGAAGCGTGACCAGGCGGACGCGACGCCCCAAACTCCAACGATCAATGAGTTGATTCTTGCCTACTGGCATCTTGCCAAGTCTCACTACCTGAAGGATGGGGTGCCTACCTGAGAGCTTGAAGGCATCCGCGAAGCTGCACGCCCGATTCGCCAGCTTTACGGTAGTACCCTTGCCGGTGAATTGGGCCCCAAGAAGCTCAAGTCAGTCCGGCAACACTTGATCGCCCGTAATCTATCACGGACGGTGGTTAACGCCCGTGTTGGCCGTATCAAGAGGATGTTCAAGTGGGCGGTGGCCGAGGAACTGGTCCCTCCATCTCTCTACCATGGACTCCAAGCCGTCGCCGGCCTGACCTTCGGTCGGACTGCCGCCCGCGAAACAACGCCGACGGCCGCCATCGACCCTTATCGACCGGCGGTCAACATCAAGAGGATGGCCGCGTCGACGGCTTCGCCCCGCGCCGACCTGTCTTTCTTCGAAGCAGAATCGACCGAACCGGCCGCGGCCTGCCAGAGCCCCGAGGCGGGTTGGATCGTGCCGGTGCCGGTCTTCTTCGACCCCAGCGTCGCCTGCGCGGCGCCGGAGAGCTTGACCTGGAACGTCTCGGCCGAGCGGAGTGCCGGATCGCTCAGGATGGGCACATTGATCGTCTGCGACGTCTGGCCGGCGGTGAAGGTCAGCGTGCCGCTGGTGGCCGTGAAATCCACCCCGGCCTTGGCCGTGCCGGAGACCGTCGTGTATTTCACCGTGGCCGGCAATCCGCTCGCCGGCGAGAGCGTGACGACGAAGGCCGCCATGCCGCCGCTCGGGCTCTCGACGACCGAGGGGTTGCCGATCGTCACGACCGGCGGCTTATCGTCGTTCTGGATCGTGCCGGTGCCCGCGCCCTTGCCCGCGCCCTTGCCCGCGGCGATCGTCGCATTCACAGGACCGCTGAGATTCACGGTGAACGTCTCGCTGGCCTCGTACTTCGTGTCGCCGGACACGGCGACTGTAACGGTCTGTTTCGTTTGACCGGGCTGGAAGGTCAAGGTGCCGTTGGTGGCCGTGTAATCGCCGTCGGCCGTGGTCGCGGTGCCGTCGGCCGTGGCGTAAGCCACGGTGGCCGGCGCGCCGCTGGCGGCCGAAAGGCTTACGGTGAAAGTGAAGGGAGTCGTGCCCGAGTTGCCCTCCTTGTGCGAGACGCTGCCGATCGAGATCTTGGGCGGCGCGACGCCGCTCTGGATCGTCGCGGCCCCGGTGGCGGTGCCGATCACGGCGCCGCTTGCGCCGGAGAGGTTCACGGAGAAATTCTTGTCGGTCTGGTAGGGCTTGTTGCCCCGCACCAGGACGGTGACGGTCGCCTGCGTCTGGCCGGGAAGGATGGTCAGCGTTCCGGCGGCGGCCGTGTAATCGCCCGGCGCGACGGCGGTGCCGTTGGCCGTGGCGTAGAGCACCGTCACTTTCTGAGGGCTTGCCGACGAGAGCGTCACTACCAGCGGGAATTTGGTCGTCCCCGACGTGCCGTCCTTGAGTGTCACGTTGCCGATCGAGACCGTCGGCTGGACGTTGAACGAGAAGTTGGCCGCCGCGCTAGCGTTGCCGGCCGCGTCTTCGAAGGCGTTGGCGGGAAAGTTGACGCTGACCGGCCCCGCGCCGAAGGAACCTGTGAACGCATAGCGATAGGTGCCGCCGCTCACCAGCGTGGGCACGGGATCGAGGACGACTCCCGCGGCCGCGGTGCCCCCGAGCGTGAACGCGGGCGCCGAGTCGAGGACCGTCGACGTGTCGAGCCCGCTGCCGCCGGTGTCCGAATAAGTGATATCGAGATAGTGCCGCGTGTTGAGCACCTGGTCTTGAATCGTTCCGGAGGCCGGCGGATCGGCCAGCGCCGCCGTGGGCGGGTCGATGTCCAAGAGCACGCTGTTGTCGGTGCTGGTCGAGGCCTCAGAGGGAGTGCCCGTCGAGTCGGAACACGCGTTGGGTTGCACCGTGGCCACGACGGTTCCGCTTCCGGTCGCCGTGACCTGGACGTCGTAGGTCGTATTGCTGCCCTGAATTGGTTCCACGTCCACTACGCTTTTTCCCGCCGCCGTGCCGCTAAGCGAGATGCCGCCCGCGTCGAACCCGTATACCGCCTGGGCGAAGACCGCGGTGAAGTGGATCGGCGCCTGGTTGGTCGGATCGGACTGGTTTGTTGCCTGGTTGATCGTCACGGTCAGCGGCGCGATGTAGGTTATCGTGTTGTACGAGCTCAGCGAGGCCGCGTTGGCCGTGCCGTAAATGTCGTGGACGAGCCCGGCCGGGATGCTCACCTCGACCGTGCCGCAGTCGGTCATGCCGCTCACCGCGACGCTGTAGGTCGTGCCGCTGCCGGTGACCACGGCCACCAGCGTACCCGGCGCGGTGCTGCCGGCGAAGCTGACGTCCTGGCCGGTGAAATCCGTCGCCGGCTGGCTGAAGACCGCCGTGAAGTCGATCGGCATCGTCCTGGCGGGGTTCGGCTGCCCGTCCGTCTGGTCGATGGTCACCGTAAACGGCGGCGGATTGAACGTCACCGTGTTGTCGGTGCTCGTCGAGGCGACGTTGGCCATGCCGTAGACGTCGTGGGCTACCCCGGCCGGTATGCTCGCCACGACGGTGCCCGGGCCAGTCATGCCGCTCACCGCGACGCTGTAGGTCGTGCCGCTGCCGGTGACCACGGCCACCAGCGTACCCGGCGCGGTGCTGCCGGCGAAGCTGACGTCCTGCCCGGTGAAATCGGTCATCGGCACACTGAAGACCGCCGTAAAATCGATCGGCGGCGAGGGCGTCGGATCCGATTGCGCCGCCGCCTGGTTGATCGTCACGGTGGGGCTCACCGCGAGCATCCACGGCTCGGTGCCGAGGAACTGATCGGTGGCGGTGAAGAACAGGCGGTCGCCCACGCCCATCAGGGCCGTGGGCGACGAGCCGGACGGCCCCGGGAAGAGGTCGGCCACCAGCGAGGTGCCGGAGGACGTGCCGTCGCTTTGCCACAGCTCGGGGCCGTCGGTCCCGTCGTTGTTGCCGAAGAACACCCGGCCGCCCGCAACGGCCAGGCCGGTCGTGGGGCTGACGCTCGCCAACGTCGTGACGTTGCCGGCCGTGCCGTTGGTTTCCAGCAGGTGCCCGTTGGCGGTGAAGAACAACTCGCTGCCGGTGGCGGCCAACGAGCCGAACGAGGAGCCGCCGCTGCCGCCGTTGAGATCGTCGACGAGGAACGTTCCGCCGGCGGTGCCGTCGCTTACCCAGAGCTCCGTGCCCGTCGTGCCGTCGTTGGCGGTAAAAAAGACCTTGCTGCCCATAGGGGTCAGCATGGCGGGCGAGGAGCCGGCCGATCCGGAGCGAATGTCTTTGACCAGCGTGGTGCTCGCCGTGGTGCCGTTGCTAGCCCAGAGCTCGGCGCCGTGGATGCCGTCGTCGGCCGAGAAGTAGAGTGTGCCGCCGGCGTTGCAGAGGCCGCTGGGATACGAGGTCTGGCCGCCGGAGCGGATGTCCTTCAGGATGGTAGTCCCCTGGGTGGTTCCGTTGCTCCGCCAAACCTCGTTGCCGGTGGACCCGTCGTTGGCCACGAAGAAGAGCGTGCCGCTGACATTGGTCAACTGCTGGGGCGACGAGTCGGCCGAGCCGGAGCGGATGTCCTTCACCAGCACGGTGCCGCCGGGCGTGCCGTCGCTCTTCCAGAGTTCTGTCCCGTCGGTCCCGTCGTTGGCGGCAAAGAAGAGCGTGCCGCCAACGTTGGTCAGGTCGGACGGATAGGAACCGCCGGCGCCCGGGTTGATGTCCGAAACCATGACCGTCCCGGCTGCGGTGCCGTCGCTCTTCCAGAGTTCCGTGCCGTCGGTGCCGTCGTTAGCCGAGAAGAAGAGCGTGCCGCCCACGTTGGCCAGACCGGCGGGATAGGAGCCGCCGGCGCCGGGGTTGATGTCGGCCACCAGGGCCGTCCCCGCCGTGGTGCCATCCGTTTTCCAAAGCTCTTGCCCATGAACCCCGTCATTGGCCACAAAATAGGTCATGGCGCCGACGGCGACGTAGCCGGACGGGTTCGAGTCGAGCGTATTGGTGTTGATGTCCAGGACCATCGACGTGCCGGCCGCAGTGCCGTCGCTCCGCCAAAGCTCCTGGCCGTGAACCCCGTCGTCGGCCGTGAACAGCAGGACGCCGCTGTAGTTGGTGAGGTTGCCGGGGCTCGAGCTTGCGATTCCGGGGGAAATGTCGGCCACCATCATGGTGCCGGCGCTCGTGCCGTCGCTCTTCCAAAGCTCGGTGCCGTGTGTGCCGTCGTTGAAGGTGAAGAAGAGCGTGTTGCCGACAGCCGTCAAATTCGCGATCGTCGAGCCGCCGGCCCCCGGCGTCAAGTCGGCGACCATCGCGGTGCCGGCGGTCGTGCCGTCGCTCTTCCAGAGCTCGGTGCCGTGCGTGCCGTCGTTGGCGAGGAAATAGACCTCGTTGCCGACCGTGGTCAGCGATTGGGGTGAGGAGTCGGCCGTGCCCGGATTGATATCCACGACCGAGGCCGCGTCGCCCGAATTGCCGTCCCAGGTCCAGAGCTCGGTGCCGTGCGCCGCGTCCGAGGCGTTGAAGAAATACTTCCCGTTGGCGAAGACGGCGCTCAGCGTGCCGTTGGGCGAGCCCGGCCCCGGGGCCTCGACCGGCGAGTTGCTGACGTAGAGCCATACGCCGCCGCTGGCGGTAAACATGCAGTGCCCGTTGACGTCGGTAAATCCCGCAGGTTCCAGGCACTGACCGAAAGTTGCATTGTTGGTCGCCGCGATGTAGTCGGAATAGTAGGAGTGGAATTCGGACCACCACATCATTCCGGCCGCCTTGGTGGCGTGTCCGGGCCAGTAACCGCCGCTAGGGTTGTGCGAGATGGCCCACGGAGTCGGGTTGATCGAGCTGGAAAAACACTCCCACACCTGGACGTTGAAGTTGTAGTACGCCTGTTGCCCGACAAAATAGACGACGCCGCCGATGGCGTTGAATGCCTCGGTGCAGACCATCCCGCTGTCGTACAGGTGCGTGCCGCCCGCCGTGCCGTCGCTGGTCCAGATCTGGTCGCCGACCGGGGCGTTCCGGTAGACGTAGTAAAGGCTGGTTCCGTCGGTGGTCAAGGGGGCGCCGTCGCCCAGGCCCGAACTGCCCGGGATGGTATCGATCACCATGTAGGTGCCGCCGGCCGTGCCGTCGGTCCGCCACAGCTCCTTGCCGTGGATGCCGTCGTCGGCGAAGAAATAGACGATGTTGCCCAACTGGGTCAACTCGGTCGGCGAAGACGAGGCGTCGCAGGCGTTGACATCCTTGAGCATCGACGGCCCGGTGACAGCGGCGTCTCCGACCATGAGGGCGGACAGGGCGGATGCGTGGCCCGCGCCGATCGGTGTCGATGACAAGAGCGTGCGCGGTTCCAACCGTTCCAGCCGTGCCAACCGGCCCGCCGACTGCCGGCCCCGCAAACCCCGCCCCGCCCGGCTCCATCTTCGAACCCGCTCGGCCCCTGATCGTCCGCGTGAGTGTCTCATGTCAAGGTCTCCTTCGAGTAACGCGCCTCCTGTTTGCCGCCGGCCGCCGTCGCCGGCAAGAGGGTGCGCAGGCCAACCCCGATCCCCCCGCTGCTGCCATCGTGACGACACCGGGCAGATCCTCCCCCAGCTGCCCGGTATTACCCCGATTATACCCCACCGTGGCGGATTAACAAAATACATGGCGCGCGTGAACGATTATCGTGCCGGGCACGACGACCGCGCAAATGTTGACGCGAGGGTGTGCTTGTAGGCCATAGGGCGATTGTAGCCCGGGGCGGCGTGGTGGGCGACGTGCCCGGGGCTATTTGCCGCGGATCACAAGAACGGGGCCTCGGGGCTCTTGGGCGCGATCCTGGGGGCGGGCTACGAGTTTGCTGCGGGCGGCCAGGTCGGTGAGCTCACGTTCACTTTCGTAAGTATCGGCCAGTCCTGGAGTTAGGAAACCTGCCGGTGGTCGGCAGTGACGGCAACAGGTCCTTGCCGACCACGTCGCGACTATTTCTTCATCCAATCGTCGCGCGCCGGCCGGCTGCGCAGGGCGTTGGCCGCTTCGTCGCCGGGGAACGATTCGCTCTTCGGGTCCCACTTCAATTTGCGGCCGAGCTCCATGGCGATGTTGCCGATGTGCATCGCCGTGCTGAGCCGCTGATCGGCCTCGGCCGTGTAGGTGGTCGGCTGGCGGGACTTGACGCAGTCGAGGAAGTTGCGTTGCTCGTTGGGCGGCATGGGCCAGATCTTGTTGCCCGCCCGAGGATACTTCCGCCGCAGCAAGTCGTTGGAGGTTCCCTCCAGCCGGCCGCACCAGCCGTTGTTGCCGATCCAAGCCTCGGTGCCGTCGAAGCGGAGGGCCACACCGCCCGACTCCACGAACATCTCCACGCCGTTGGCATAACGATAATGCAGCTTGAAGGTGACGAACGTCGTGGCCATCGAGTTCTTGGGGAGCTCCCCTGTACCTTCGACTTCCACCGGACCGCTCGCTTCGGCGAAGTTGGCCACCTGGGCCGTGTCCAGCAGATGCGAACCCCAGTCGGTCAACAGGCCGCCGGAATAGTCGCGGACCTGCCGCCAGTGCATGGCCTCGGTGCGGGTGGGGGTGAAAGGATGAAAGGGCGCCGGGCCGAGCCACAGGTCCCAATTCAGATCGGCGGGCACGGGGGCCGGTTTTTCAATGGGGAAAGCCGAGCCGGCCGGCAGCTTGACGTGGATCGTCTTCAACTGACCGATCGCCCCGTTGCGCACCAGCTCCGCCATGCGGTAATAGTAGATCACCGAGCGGTCCTCGATGCCCACCTGGAACACCGCCTTGTGGCGATTGACCGTCTCGACGAGCCGGCGTCCCTCGGCGATGGTGAGCGTGGGCTTCTCGCAGAACACGTCCTTGCCCGCCTCCAGGGCCATGAGCGAGATCGGCACGTGCCAGTGGTCGGGCGTGGAGATGACCACGGCGTCGATGTCCTTGCGGGCGATGAGGTCGCGGAAATCGGCGATCTCCTTGCAGCCCGTCGCCGAATACTGCTTGTCGACCGTTTCGCGGGCCCGCGTGCGGCGGCTGGCCATTACGTCGCAGACGGCCACCGCCCGGGCGTCGTTCTCGTACAGGAACGCCATCAGGTTATGCCCATAGCCTTCGTTGCCCAGTCCCACGAAGCCCAGCGTGATCTGTTTCGAGGGGGCCGTTGCGCCGAACAGCCGCCAGGGCAAGACCAGCGGCGACGCCGCCACGCCGACGAGGCCTGCCATGCGGCCCATCGCCTGCCGGCGGGAGATGGCGGTTCGGGACCGGGCGCGGGAATCAGAGTTCTTCAATGCGGACATGGTTTCACCAGGGATTGGTTTTACGGGTTCTGGAGTACCTTGGAGTATTCTGCCTGAATCTCGGCCGGTGTCAACGCGCGGGTCCAGATTTTCAGCTCGTCGATCAGGCCCACGTACGGCCCGGGCGTGTCACCCTTGGGCGGATCGCCGCCCCATGCCTCGCGGCCGAGAATGAGCGGCTCGTTGTTCGCCATACGATCCAGCGTGATCTTTTTCTCCGCAACCTGGCGGCCGTCGGCATAGATGGCGATCCCCGCGCCGCGGCGGATCGCAACGGCCACGTGCGTCCAGCGGTCGGCCTTGAGCACCGCGGGCGAGCTGAAGTTGAAGGGCCAGCGCCCGCCGGCATCCGCCGCCTCGAAGCCGATGCACGCCCCCTGCTGCGTGATCACCAGCGGCGAGCCGCAGCCAGCCAGCCGCTTGGCGACCAGCCCCCGGCGGCCGGAAACCGTCAGCGGCTTGACCCATAGCGAGAGCGTGACGTCGGGCGCGTTGAACACGGCCGGCTCGTCCACGCGTAGATAACCCTTGCCGTCGAAGCGGGCCGCGCGCCCCCGCACGCCGTCGGCCAGGCCCACGCCGTCCGCCACGACGGCCGAGAAACCGTTGCCCGAGCCGTCGGCGAAGCTGCCCTCCTGGATCTCGTCGAACGTCCACGCGGCCACGGGATCGCGACGGCCCAGGTACCGCTTCAACCGCTCCTCGGCCGCCCTACGGACCGCTTCCTCGTCCACGATGGGATTCTTCACTCCGCGGAAGGTGTTGCTGGCCGCCAGCACGTCGCGGGCCTCGCGGCTGATGAAGATGCCCTGATCGACGTCTTCGATCCGGTTGCCCTCGATGAGCACGTCGCGGCACTGGCCCGTAACGCGAATTTGGGCATGGTTATGGAGATGGTTGCCGCGCACGACGGCCCCGCGGTTCATCGTGCCGGCATACGGCGGCTGCGCGCTGCTGGCCACTTCCAGCACCGCGTCGGCGGCCGAGTCCCAGTGATAGTAGTTCCCCTCGAGGATCTCGTTGCCCAGGTATTGGCAGAACCAGCTTGGCTGGTAGCCTTCATACCACATGCCCAGGCCGCGGATGCCCTGCATCCGCGTGCAGCGGTTGCCGGCCGCGAGGCACTCGATCGAGGTCCCGAAGAACTGCAGCGCGCCGGTGTCGGTGAACTCGTTGTCCAGGATCAGGTAATGGCCCTGGAACATGGTGATGCAAAGGTCGGACTCCGCGCCGGGCGGCACGCGCCAGGGGCGGTCGATCTCGACCGTCGCTGCGGCGTGCCGTACGACGCGGCGATACTGGCCGGCCCCCGGGCCCTGGAGCACGAACAGGGCCGCCCCGATCCAGCTCCGCTGGTTCCACTTGGGCTCGGCGGCCAGGACCACGGTCGTGCCGCTGGCCGAGCGGATCTTCCCGAAGTAGGCGTCGCCGCCGGCGTCGCTGGTCATGGCCTCGCGGTCCCAGCCGTGCATCAGGCGCAGTCGATTGTGGGCGAAATAGACGTTTTGGGAACAGGTCGAGCCGTCCAGGCAGTTCAAGCCGCCGCCGGTCGACATGAGATCGCCGCCCATGAGGAGATTGTTCTCGAAGCTGAGGCCGTCGCTTCCGGAGATGCAGTACCAGCCCCAGCGGCCGTTGACCAGCGTATTGCCGCGGACGCATCCGCCGCGGACCCGGCTTAGGAACAGTGCGCGGCCGCTGCCGTAAAGGTCGCAATCGGTGATCTCGACGTTCGGGCCGCCCAGCCGCACCGTGTCGCCGCCGCCGGTAGAAAGTTGCTGGGACTGGCGAAAACGCGCGTCGACCTGCTCCACGGTCGGATGGCCGCGGTAGGCATTGGCACGCACCCGCACGCCCCGCAGGAACACGTCGCCGGCCCCCGGCTGATCGCCCAGGTCGCCGGCAATCACGTGACGATAGTTCTGTGCGTAGACCGTCAACTCCTCGATGCCGAAGGAGTTCGTGCCGGCCAGGAGCACGTCGGGCGGCTGGGGCAAGTCGGCCCAGGCCAGGCAGGCCCGTTGCCGATCAGCGCCGTGCAACACGGTCAGGCGCGGAATTTTGAGCGACCCGGAAAGCCGGTATCGTCCCGCGGGAAAGAAGACGTGCCCGCCGCCGTTCTGCCCGGCCTTCGCCAGGGCCGACCGCACCGCATGGGTGTCGTCCTTGACGCCGTCGCCTTCCGCCCCGCAATCCCTGACGTTGAAGACCGCCTGGGGCCATTGTCGGGGTGCGACGACGTTTAGCGACACCGGCTGGCTCCAGGCCGCGGCGCCCCCCAGCCCGCTATGGATGCGGAGCCTGTATTGACCCGCCGGGAGTTCCTTGGGCAGCGTCAGTGTGGCCGCATGGCAATCGGCCGTAACGGGAAGCAAAATCGTCTGGGGGCCCGCCAGCCAGGCCGTGGCCGTCGTCGTTTCATTCTGCTTCGAGCCGAGGTTCTTGCCGAACAGCCGAATCCCGCCGCCGGGGCTGGCATCGACGCCCGGGTTGCCCTGCGCCCACCAGATTTGCGGCACGTTCAGCAGCACGACGGTCGGATTGCCGCGTCCCGCGATTCGCACCGCAAATACGCCGGGCTTCCAGTCGGCCGGCAGCGTGAACTTCAGCGACTGTTCGGTGGCTTGAGCCGCTGTCAGATGTTGTCCGTTGCCGGGCCAGGCGACGGGCGCGCCCGTAGGTTCGCCCGCCGACCCGTCGGTCAGACGGACCACCTCGATGACTGGGTTCGCGCCAAACCCCTCGCCGATCATCAACACCGTGTCGCCGGGACTGATCGGATCGCTGGCCCAGAACACGGCAGTCTCGGCGTCGGCCAATCGGGCGGTTGTAATGAGGAACAATACCAGTATTGGCACCTGCATGGCGATTCATTGTATCATGGTTTTGCTGCTTTCCGGTTCATGGGAAGCCATTGGCATGAAAGAACTTAAAGACAAACAGCCCTGGCGAAAATCGAGCCCAATCCGAGGGCCGCCGGCTAGGGCCCAGTGCATGGTTGTGCAACACTCAAGGTTTTTTCTGCATAGCCGGTCTTACGCGACAATCTCCGGAAGGGAAGGGAGTTGGGTGCAATTTCGGCACAAACCATGGCTCCCAAACGCTTTCTTGCTACGACTTCCACCCCAACTCCGTCCCGGTCGCGGAACTGCTGCTATCCGGGCATAAATCCTTGCAATTCAGTGAGAAATTTGTTAAACTCCTATTTGCTTTGTAATAGCGGTCTTTTGCGCCTGGAACAGAGGCTTGCGCCGTCAATCGTACGGTAGAGGCGTGCCTTTCAGAGGTCACGCGGTGCGCAGGCGAAAGAACCGGATCAAGGGTGCAACACTAAAGCCCAAACAGCCACCCGCCAGGCGTTGGCCGGCGCGCGGGTGGCTGCTCTTGGCGGCGGTTTGCGCCGCGGCGGCGACGGTTTCATTCTGGGCGATCGCTTCTCGTCGCGGCGACCGATCCCCGGAAGAGCGGCCGCCACCACTCGCCCGGCAAACGCAAGGGACCCCGGGGCCCAAGCCTTCTTTCCCAACACGCATCGTCGAAACGGCGGAGGGGGCCAAGCCCGCCGCGGGGCCGCCTCCGGTTTCGGCTGCGACCCCCGCCTCCCCGCAGCCCGATCCCGTAGAAGCGGTGCGCGCCGAAGCCGAGGCCCTCAAGAAGGAATCTTTGGAGATCGGCCAGCGTCTGATCCAAGAGTATCCGGACAGCGTGGATGGCGTCAACCTTTTGGCCAAGGTCCACTATCGCTGCGGTGAAGGGGCGAAGGCGTGGCAATACTGGGAACAGGCATGGAGCCGCGATCCCAGTCGCGCCGACGCCTGCGCCGGGCTGGCGTCGATCGCGCATGACAAGGGAGAGCACGAAAAGGTTGTCGAGCTCTGCCGCAAGGGTCTGGCACAGACTCCGGGGTCGGTGTACCTCCTCCGCCAACTGGCGCAAGCCCTGAATTGGCTGGGCCGGCCGGAGGAGGCCGTGCCCGAATTGCGGCGTGCAATCGAGATCATGCCCAAGGATGCGGCCAGCCACATGGCCTTGGGACAGTCCTACGCGATGCTGGGAGAATTCGAGAAGGCCAAGGCCAGCTACGAGACGGCCGTCAAGCTGGAGCCCGGCGACCAGCGCGCGTATCTCGGACTTGCCACGGCCTGCGCGAAACTCCGGTTGGAAGATCAGTCGAAGCGGGCCATGGGGCAGTACGAGACCCGCAACGCCGCATTCCTGCAGTTCCAGCGCACCCGGAGAGACATTTCCTTCGACGTGGCCAGGTCGCGGCGCTGCCTGGCACAGACCTGCTGGGAGGCCGTAACGGTCTACCTCCGGCGCCAGAACACGGCAAAAATCGAAGGCCTGCTGCGCAGAGGAGCCGAGCTCGACCCGCAAAGTATCAAGTTTCGCTTCGAATTGGCGATGTTCCTGGTAAGCGTCCAGCGGGGGCCGGAGGCCATTGCGACGCTCAAGGAATTGATCGCCGCTTATCCGGCGCGAGCCGAGTTCTACGCGCTCCTGGCCGACGCCCAGGCGCAGAGCAAGCGGCCGGATGATGCGATTTCCGCCGCGAAGAAGGCTACCGAGCTTGATCCCAACAATGGCATCTACCGGCGCATGCTGGAGCGACTGGAAGCGAGGAGATGAGGGATGGGACCTGTGTTCGGCTGGTGCAGGCGGCCTGGGATTCTGTGCTGGGCCCTCGGTCTGCCGGGGCTGCTCGCGGCCCCCGCGGCGGCTGCCGAGTGCCCCATCAAGTTTCGCGACGTGACCGCCCAGAGCGGCATCGATTTCGTGCATACCCACGGCGGCAGCGGGCGGAAGTACATCGTCGAGTACGTCAGCTCCGGCCTGGCCCTGTTCGACTACGACAACGACGGCAAGACCGATATCTACTTCCTCAACGGCCGGCCGCTGGCGGGCACGAAGGTGAACGTGCAGCCGAAGAACCACCTCTACCGCAACCTGGGCGGATTCAGGTTCAAGGACGTCACCGACGAGGCCGGCGTCGGGGGCGGTACGGGACACGGCCTGGGCGTCTGCGTGGGCGACTATGACAACGACGGCTACCAGGATCTGTACCTGAACAACTACGGCGAGAACATCCTCTACCATAACAACGGCGACGGCACGTTTACCGACGTGACCAAAAAGGCCGGCGTGGGGCGGGGTCATAAGGTCGGCGCCGGGGCCTGCTTCCTGGACTACGACAACGACGGCCGCCTGGATCTGTACGTGGCCAATTACGTGCAGTTCTCCGAGGAAAAACCGGTTGTCATTACGATGCGCGGC
>JBEKTY010000037.1:0-86568 GCA_049515555.1 Thermoguttaceae bacterium | reverse complement strand
CCCACTCACCACTCCCCACTCACCACTCCCCACTCCCCACTCACCACTCCCCACTCACCACTACTCGTTCCCCCGTCCGGCTGGATTCCCGCATGGCGGCGATGATCACCGCCACCCGGTAGCCGTCCTCGAAGGTGGCGTTGTAGGGGCTCAGCCGTCCGCCGTGGGCCACCGCGTCTAGGAAATGGAACTTCTCGATGATGTGCGAATGTTCCCAGCCCAGATTATGCCCGTGCGGCCACCACGGGCCGACGTAGGGGTGATCCTGCTCGGTGACGGAGACCTCGCTGAAGCCCAGGAGTTTGGCCCCCTCCTGGCCCTCGATGCATGCCAGCAGGCTATTGGGATGTTCCATGTCCCACTTGAGCGAGCCTTTCGAGGCGTTGACTTCCCAGGAGAGGTAATTCTTGTGACCGGTGGCCACGACCGACGACTCCAGCACGCCCAGCGCGCCGCAGTCGAACTCCAGTACGGCGGCCGCGCCTTCGTCGGCCAGGACGCTCGGGTCGCCCGCGCTGGGGACCGCGCGATCGGCGTTGAACGTGCGCACCAGGGCCGAAACGCTCTTGATCTCGCCCAGCAGGAAGCGGCACTGGTCGATGGCGTGGCTGCCGATGCCCTGCAGGCCGCCGGAATGCGGCCAGGCCGAGTACCACGCCTGGTCCGGCCGCAGCGAAGGGTCGTGGCCGGCCATTTGCAGGTAATTGGCGCGGATATGGTAGACCGTGCCGATGCGGCCTTCGGCGATCAGGTCTTTGGCCAGCCGCACGGCCGGCATGAAGCGGTAGTTGAACGTGCACATGGCTTTGCCGGGGGCGGCCGCGGCGGCGTCGCGCATCCGCCGGGCATCCTCGACCGAGATGGCCATGGGCTTCTCGCAGATCACGTGCTTGCCGGCCCGCAAGGCCGCGATGCAGGGCTCCGGATGGACCGGATCGGGGCCGCAATTGTCCACCACGTCTACCTGCCCGTCCGCCGCCAGCTCGTGCCAATCGGTGCAGAAGCGCCCGAAGCCGTAGCGGGCCGCCTCCCGCCCCACCAGGTCCGCCTTCTGGTCGCACAGCAGCTCCAGCCGCGGCATGAGGCCGGCACTGGCGTAGATGTACGGGATTGTCTTGTAGGCGTTCGTGTGGCACTTGCCCATGAATCCGCAGCCCAGCATGCCGATGCGGACCACCGCTTGGCCGTCGGCGATTGGAGTTCGGCTGGCCATGACAATAGTTCCTTGGTTAGCTGTGAGAATTGGGGAGAGGACCGAAAACACCGTCCCCTCTCCTTCCGGGAGAGGGTCGGGGTGAGGGCCGAAAACACCATCCCCCTCTCCCTCCGGGAGAGGGTCGGGGTGAGGGGACCCGGTATTCATTAACAAGCAATCGCCGAGAGTTCTCCGGGATTGCTGACCCTCTGCGATTATCGGATTCTGCTGCGCCTATGGAAAGGGCTTTGCCGCCTTCGGCAGCGGCTATGCCAGTGTTCGGTGTTCAGTGCTCTGTTGTCGGTGCTCCGGTACATGCTGAAAACTGAACGCTGAACGCTGAAAACTGAACACTGAAAACTCCTCCGTCCCTTTCCGCTATCGAACTGTCGAACAGTCGCCCGCCCCGGAGTACCTTTCAAAACTTACCGCGCTTGATAAATCTGCAACCCCTTTGCCGGCTTGAGTTAGCGGTTTCGCCGGCGGACGTAAAGTCATACGTCTCCGGATGTACGTGTTCGACTTGCGCATCATCTGGCCCCGTAACCCATTGGCCGCCTTGCACTTCCGCTCTTTTCAACGAGCCCGACTGGTACCTGTTCTTCGAAACCTGCGAACAAGCGATCCACCGATGAACACAGATTGACACATATTTTCCCGCTTTCGCTGGTGACTGGTGGCTAGCAACTAGCAACCAGCAGCTAGCCGCTAGCCTCCAGTGTTCCGGCTCATACTGAAAACTGAAACCTGAACACTGAAAACTCCCCGTCCGCCTTTCCCCCTCGCCACTCACCACTCGCCACTAACCACTCAACTCGTCGAACACCTCTGGGGTGTGTTCGAAACTTACAGCGTTCGACATGTCCGTAAGGTGTTGGCTGGCTTGCATTAGCGATTCGGCCGGCGAACGTAAAAATATACGTCTTGTGATGTACGTGTTCGACTTGCGGCCTGTCTTGCCCCCAAATGGCCAGGCGGATTCTCCAAAGGTTGGGTGAATGGGCGGCGTCTTGGGGCTTTGGTCTTTGGACTTCGGTCTTGGGTCTTGAAACTTGGGGATTCCACGCTCGCCGCTCGCCACTCATCCCTCCGCCGTCCGCCCTCCGCCTTCCCCCCTTATCCCCTCATCCCCTTAACCCCTATCATGTACACCCGTATATACCACACCGGCTGGCTCAATTTCAAGCCCAGAATCGCGGCGGGTGCGGGCTCGCTGATTCTTCACTACAGCGCCGAAAAGAACGCGTTGCTTCACTTCCGGCATCCGCCCGGCCCGCCGGGCCGGGCGGACGCCGGAAGTGAAGGCGGGGGAGCGTGGCCCACGGTAGTTGAAGGGGACAAAGGGGACAGGCGCATATATTGGGTAACTTGGATCGCTTAATGCAGGATCGTAATGCCCACGCCTGTCCCCTTTATCCTTTCCTTTATCCTTTTTATCCTTTCCATGGCCCCTTTCATGGCCCGCCTACGATGGTTGGTTCGTCGGAGATCGGGCGTTCGTGCTCAACCACCAAATCGACACCACCAAGGCAGCGGCCATGCCGATCAACCCACCGATGATGAACCCCCATGCCCATACGTTTTCGGGGTCGGTTCGCCAAAACTCTTCCGGTCCCAGCCCCAGCCAACGAAAGCGATCCATCGCAACGCCCGCCCACCAGCCGACAATCCCACCCACGAACCCGGTCACGAGCGTCACAACTGTCACCAGAAAATATCGCATCTTTTCCCCCTCCGTTTGTTACATGCCTCCTATTCTTGAAAGCCACCATTTATGATCTTCTCGAACAGATCCTCTTGACGCTCCGCAAATGCCTTACTGTAAACAGGTCGCTCGCCGACGGTCTGTTGGATGAAGTCCTGGGCGCAAAAAACGGGACACACATTTACGCCTCTTCCGTGCTTGCTCGCCCGAATATCAGTGCATCCTTTTCCTGCTGAAGCTGAGCGGACTGAACCCCGAAGTTCTTGGAAAGTGGGAAGCGGCCCTCACCCTGGCCCTCTCCCGGAGGGAGAGGGGACCGGGCGGGAAAACAGGTGTGGGAGTTTCTCTCGTGCCCAGCGGACCGACTGCCGCACGTCTTCCTGCTCGCGCTGCCAGGATAGTTGCCCGTCGGGCAGGTTGGCGGGCAGGGCCTCGGGGATCGCCTTGTTCCAGGCCGCTTGGAGGTACCAGGCCAGTCCGTCGCCCGGCGGCGAAGGATGCCGCTGGAAAAACGTCTTGTCGAGGATATCGAGCGTGAAGGGCGCGAACTGGGTGTGGATCTCGATGTTGAGATTGATTGTGGGGCGCTGGGCGGCCAGGATCTCGGCGATTGCCGGCAGGTCGATCTCGCCTTCGCCCAGCGAGCAGTTCTCCAGGGCCAGGCCGCGGCGGGTGCGGATCACGCGATAGTTCTTAAAGTGCGTCGTCTGCGAGTATGGGGCCATAATGCGGGCCAGCCGCACGGGATCGTCCAGGTCGAAGGCCAGATTGGCGCAGTCCAGGGTGAAGCCGAAGGCCGGGCTGCCGACCCGGGCGCGGATGCCGGCCAGCTCGCGGACGGTGAAATCGGCGTGGTTCTCCATGGCGATGTGCATGCCCATGTCGCCGGCCGCGCGGCAGGCCTCGCGGAGGATGTCCACGGCCTGGTCGGCCAGGCGGGCCATGTCGTGGCCCTCGTCGCGGACGAAGAGGTTGCCGCCCACGCAGCGCAGCAGGGGCGAGCCCAGCCGGCGGGCGACCTTCAGGTGCTCGATGACGATCTGGGCCTCGGACACTGCTACGTCGCAGCCCGCGTCGGCCAGCAGGTTCCGGCCCTTTTCGGCCATGGGATGCCAGCGGAAGATGGAGCCCATGCCCAGCTCGACGTACAGGCCCAGCTCTTCCGCGCGGCGGCGGACGGCGTCCAGATCGCGCTGGCGGAAGGATGTGAAGGGGCCGGGCTCGAAGAGCACGCCCTCTAGGCCCAGCTCGTGCGCAAGTGCGAGCACGCCGGCCGGGTCGAGCCCCGAGTTGCGCGTGGAGTAGGAATCCAAGCCCAGTTTCATGATTCGGCCTCCTGTTTGGCGATTTGGCACCAGCGGACGACGTTTTCCGGCCGCCGGCCGATGGTGTGATTGTCCTTCATAATGATCTCCACGCGGCAGCCCTTGGTCGTCTGGATGGCCTTGCGCAGGTACTGTCGGATGGCCTGTTCGTCGATCTCGGGCGAGGCGATTGCGGCCGGATTGGGCTTCAGCGAGAGGATATACTGCCCGTCCAGGTATTCCGCCATTTTAGCCAGGTCGGCCCAGGGCGAACAGGACACGCGGCGCAGGTGCGAATGCTGTTTGACCGCCAGCCAGCGCTGGTGCAGCGGCTCGCAGCAGCCATAGCAAGTCAGGCCGAAGCGGTCCATGATGGGCTTTTCGCAGGGGAAAATGAACTCGCGGTACATGGCGGGCGACACGCTTACCGTCTCCTGGCTTTCGGTAAAGCCCCACATATCGGCCGGGCGGACGCGGCCCGCAAAGTCCGGCTGCGGCAGCTCGTCGGTGAACCCGAACCCGCCCGAGCCGACGTAGGTTCCGTCGTTGTTGAGGCTCAGCAGGTTGTGGGCTTCCAGGTAATCGAGTTTCGCGAGCAGGCCCGCCGAGATGAGGGCCAGCAGCTCTTTGAGCTCGTCGGGATGATCGATGAAGTCGCACATGACGTTCTGCAATCCCCGCAGCATGGCCGCCGGCAGGGTAACGCCCAGCGACCACCACCAGATGCCCTTGAGCTGGACGGAGAGGATCTGGCCGAACACGTCGCGGGCCAGGGCCAGGCTGCCGTTGGTCGTTTCCCAGTCGATTGCGAACTGCGGGGCGTGCAGCTTCTTCAGGTCGGTGCGGTAATCGCGGATCGGGCTGTCCCACACGCACGAGCCCGCACTGTCGGTGCGATGATAGACCGGCGCCATTCCCCAGTCGTCGGGCGAAACCGTGTAGGGGACGGCGAAGACGGGCTCGACGGGCTTGTCGTCGCCCATCTCTTCGCCCCAGAAAATCTCCTTGCGGAGGTCCATCTCCCAGCGGCGGGCCAGGCGCCCTCGGCACCGCATCTGCGACTGGGTGATGATCTCGTTCCAGCCGTTCTCCGGATCGCAGAAGACGACCGGCCGGCCGGGCCGGAGCATGTTCAATTGCCGCCACGCCCGCCGCCGCTGGGCCATGCCGTCGCTGGCGGCGATCTCGGCTACCCGCTCGGCCAGCGAGACGAGCACCTGCCGATCCTGCGGCGAGATCTCCAGCCACTCGGGGGTGAACTCCGTAGCGATGCGGCCGGAAACGGTCTGGTTAAGCCCCGTGGATGCGCCGTGGCCGTAGTTCTGCATAGGTTTTACTTCTCCGTCAACTCGATCATCGCCGCGCCGAGGGCCTTGCCGATCTTGCCGTACGTGCGGACGCTGCCGTAGTAGTGGTAGCCGTAGTCGGAGCCGACGGTGTTCCACTCGGCCAGGTTCTCCCGCCAGCCCTTCTTGAAGACGGCCTCGGCCGCCATGTCCCAGAAGATATCGGTCCTAACCACCTTCACGTTGCCCTGGAACTCGGGCGCTGCGCCCGCGGCGGCCTGCGCTGCTTTGAACGCCTTCAGCTTCGGATTCCTGTCGCCGGCGGCGCCGTCGAACCCCGCCTGACCGATGACCACCGGCAGGTGCGGCGCCTTGAGGTCCCGGCGGACGTCGCGGATGAAGTTGATCATATTCTCGGTGTAGACCGCGGTGCACACGGGATCGATCAGATCGTTCCAGCCCTGGAACCAGACGAAGCCGGCTATCTCATAACCCTGATCCTGATATTCGGGGAAATACCGCTTGAGGTTCTCCAGCGTGTCGGCAACCTCCACCAGCATCTGCCGGTAGGATGCGCCGAAGCGGGCTTTCACCTCGTCCAGGGTGGCACGGGAATTGTGCTTCTGCGCGTCGGCGAGCATGCGTTGCAGGACCGCGTCGGCGGGCAAGCCGGAGCTGGGCGGCCGGAAATCGCAGTACAGGCTCTTTCCGCCCCATGCGGTCTTGATCAACAGCACTTGCCCGCCGAAATGGTCGCCGACGGCAATTCCGAATTCCAGCTCGGGACCGATGCAGTTGGGGCTGCCGAACCCGACGGTCAGCTTCCCCTTGCGGTCGAGGAACTTGATCCACACGTCATCCCGCACGATCCAATGGCCGTCTTTCCGGAGATGCTCGAATTCCTTCTTCGTCCGGGGGTCGTCGATCTGGTGCTCCAGCAGCGACAGCTTGGCCTTGCCTTCCATGTTCGACTGCCCCGCCAGGATGAACACCTTAACGGGTTTCCGCGCGTCGGCGGCCCGGCCGGTCGCACAACTCAATACCGCCGAAAGCGTCGCCGCCAGGGCGAAGGCCAGGACTGGAATGCCTTTCCTCACGGGTGGTGCTCCTCGTGCAAAGCTGGTGGGAAACCCGATTGCGGCCTAGAATGGCGTTGCGCCCCACATTATGGGGGATTGACACATTCGGATCGTTTTCTTAAGATAGAAGTGTAAAATGGGCCCATCTGTAGCGGTGGACAACCTGTTTTGCTTAGGCCATCCTCCGGGGTGGCCTTCTTTATGCCCTGACAATTCCCAGCGGGTCGTTCCGTGAGGCTGGGCGAAAGCATTTTACCGCCACTGTCTCATCGAACATCTTGCCAAGCCCGTACTTTTTCACCGCTGGCGTCGGATCAACCTCGCGTTTTAGCAGGGCGAAGGCGACAAAATCCGCCAACTGAAGGAAGTATGACCTGTGTGAGCGCTTGAACACGGGGTCCTCGATTATTCGTACGGTTGGGATATTCTGGGTGCGGTTTCCAGAGGCCCACTCGCCGTATTGGGAAGGAACAGGATTGAAGACGTGCATTCTTCTGATCGCTGTTGTGATTTCTCGCTCACGCCCTTCGTCGGCGATGATGAAGGCCCGCGCCCGATACTTCTTGAGCCTCGTTTCGATCTGTTCTGCCGCCGTAGCTGAAATGGAAGTGACCAGTTCCTCGCTAGCGATGCTATTGGTGACCGCCATACCCAACTGATCTCGCAATGGCAGTTCCTGTTCGTCCATTTCCCGCATGGTTCTTTCTACCCGGTTAATCAGCCTGTTCCACGCCAACATCTGTGTGTCGGCGATGCCTGCCTTCCGCAGACAAACGTTGAAAAGCATCGTTTCTGGCAAAGCTGCGACAACCTTGAGAGTGTCAAGAAATATTCTGCCTCTCGCCCATTTTGTTACAATCTGATCGCTAATTCGCCCTCGTCCATGTACAAACTCCGTGGCGTGAAGTTCGGTTTTCAGTGGTATCCCGTAGACCGCCTTTAGGTTCGCCCGATGGGCCTTTACCAGGTCAAATGCTTCCTTCCAGTGGGAGTGGCGAATGGCTATGGCCGAGAGACAGAATTTCTGTTGGTCGTATGATTCGTCAACGTAGAAGAAGCGAACGGGCACGAGAATCGTCCTTCCATGAAGGGGAGGTCTCGCTATTATCTCCGCCCCGAAAACCGATCGCAAGCCCATCCATTATTGGGGTAGTGTCCACCAAACACGGTTGCCGCACTATACACTATAATGAAGGCACAGGCATCATACCGGCGGCGGCGAGGCGGGAGCTTTGTAGGATCATGCCGAGCGGACTGGTCTTCAACATCCAGCGGTATTCGCTGCACGACGGGCCGGGGATCCGGACCACCGTGTTTCTGAAGGGCTGTCGGCTGCGGTGCATGTGGTGCCACAATCCGGAAGGGATTGGCCGCGAGCCGGAAATCGTGCGCAGCCCGGCCCGCTGCATCGGCTGCGGCCGGTGCCGGGAGGGCTGTCCGGCCCGGGCCGCCGGGCCGATCGGGCAGAATGGCCAAGCCGAGAGCGAGCAGCAGAGGTGTACGCGCTGCGGGGCCTGCGTCGAGGCCTGCCCGGCCGAGGCCCGGCGGCTGGCCGGCCGCCGCATGACCGCCGCCGAGGTCCTGGCCCAGATCCTCCGCGATCGCCTGTTCTACGAAGACTCCGGGGGCGGCGCGACATTCTCCGGCGGCGAGCCCCTGGTGCAACCGGAGTTTCTGACGGCCGTCCTGAAGGCCTGCCGGAATCGCGAGATCCACACGGCCGTCGACACGTCGGGCTGCGTGCCGCAAGAGGATCTGCTGGCCGCGGCCCGCTGGACCGACTTGTTCCTGTACGACCTGAAAACGCTCGACGACGAGCGCCATCGCCGCTATACGGGCGTCTCCAACCGTTTGATCCTGGAGAACTTGCAGGCCTTGGGGCAGGTGCACGGCAACATCTGGGTGCGGGTGCCCCTTGTGCCCGGCGTGAACGACGACCCCCGGGACCTGGAAGACGTCGTGCGGCTGGCGGCCGCGGTGCCCGGCGTGCGGCAGGTGAACCTGTTGTCGTACCACGCCACGGGGGCGGCGAAGTTCGCACGCTTGGGCCAGACATATCCCGGGGGCGACCTCGTGCCGCCGCCGGCGGAACTCGTAGCACAAACGGCCGCCCGGCTGCAAGAGCTGGGCCTGCCGGTCATTTCAGGAGGTTGAGCCATGACGCCCCGCACTGCAAAGCTGCGCGAGGAAAGCCTACACGCATCGCCCTCGATTTCGCACGAGCGGGCCAGTCTGCTGACCGACTTCTATCAGGCCAACGAGGGTAAGTTCTCGATCCCGGTGATGCGGGCGAGCTCGTTTGAGCACCTCTGCGAGCGCAAGACGTTGTACCTGGGCCCGGGGGAGTTGATCGTGGGCGAGCGGGGGCCGCGGCCCAAGGCCGTGCCCACCTATCCCGAGCTTACCTGCCACAGCGAGCAGGACCTGCGGATTCTCGACGCGCGGCCCAAGACCAGCTACGCCGTCTCGGACGAGTGCCTGCGGGTGTACCGCGAGAGGATCATTCCCTACTGGCGGGGCCGCAGCATGCGCGACAAGCTGTTCGCCGCCGCCGCGCCCGAGTGGAAAGACGCTTACGAGGCCGGGATCTTCACCGAATTCATGGAGCAGCGGGCCCCCGGCCACACCGTGCTGGACGGCAAGCTCTACGGCCGGGGCCTGCTGGACTTTCAAGCCGAGATCGATCGGGCCGTCGCCGGGCTGGATTTCCTGACCGACCCGCAGGCCTATGCCAAGCGCGAGCAGCTTCGGGCGATGCGGATTTCCTGCGACGCCGTGATGCGCTTTGCCCAACGGCACGCGGCGCTGGCCCTGGAGCAGGCCGCCGCGGAAGCGGATCCCGTGCGTCAAGCGGAGCTCGAGAAGATCGCCGCCGTGTGCACCCGCGTGCCGGCCCACGCGCCGCGGGACTTCCACGAAGCCCTCCAGTATTACTGGTTCTGCCACCTGGCGGTGATTACGGAGCTTAACGGCTGGGATTCGCTAAGCCCCGGTCACCTCGACCAGCACCTGTTGCCATTCTACGAGCGCGGGCTGGCCGACGGGACGCTGACGCGGGAGTCGGCCCGGGAACTGCTGGAGGCCTTCTTCATCAAGTTCAACAACCACCCGGCGCCGCCCAAGGTGGGCGTGACGGCCGAGGAAAGCGGCACCTACACCGATTTCGCCAACATCAATCTGGGCGGACTGATGCCCGACGGCTCGGACGGCTCCAACGAGCTGTCCGACCTCTTGCTGGCGGTGATCGAAGAGGTGCACCTTTTGCAGCCCAGCAGCAATTTGCAGCTTTCGCGCAAGACGCCCGAGGCGTTGTTGAAGAAAGCCCTGCGAGTGGTTCGCCGGGGCTACGGGTTCCCTTCGATCTTCAACGCCGACGCGGTCGTGGCCGAGCAGCTCCGGCAGGGAAAGACGCTGGAAGACGCCCGCGCGGGCGGATGCAGCGGCTGCGTCGAGACGGGGGCCTTTGGCAAAGAAGCCTTCATCCTCACCGGCTATTTCAACCTGGTGAAGGTCCTGGAGCTGGCCCTGCACGACGGCGTTGATCCGCGGAGCGGCAAGCGGCTGGGCCCGCCCACGGGCCGGCCCGAAGCGCTGGCCGCCTTCGACGATCTGCAGGCGGCGTTCCGCGGCCAACTGCGGTACTTCCTGGATGTCAAGCTCCGCGGCAATCAGCTCATCGAGCAAATGTATGCCGCCGAGATGCCGGCCCCCTTCCTCTCCGTGCTGATCGACGACTGCATCGCCAAAGGCCAAGACTACAATGCCGGCGGGGCCCGCTATAACAACAGTTACGTGCAGTTTGTGGGCATCGGCAGCCTGACCGACAGCCTGTCGGCCCTTCGCACACTGGTCTACCAGCAGCCAAGCATCTCGCTGGCGGATTTCGTCGGGATCCTCGACGCCGATTTCGCTGGCCACGAGGAGCTGCGGCAGCGGGCCTTGCACAAGACGCCCAAGTACGGCAACGACGACGATGCGGCCGACGAGTTGATGGTGCGGGCCTTTACGGCCTGCTTCCAGGAGCTGGACGGGCGGCCCAATTCCAAGGGGGGCCGATACCGCGTCGAGATGCTGCCCACCACCTGCCACGTCTACTTCGGCGCGGTGACCGGCGCCATGCCCGACGGACGCAAGGCCGGTTTGCCGCTGTCTGAAGGCATCTCGCCCGTCCAGGGCGCCGATCGCCACGGCCCCACGGCGGTCGTTCGCTCGGCGGCCAAGATGGACCAGCTCCGCACGGGCGGGGCGCTGTTGAACATGAAGTTCACGCCCGAGTTGCTCCGCGACGAGAAGGGCATCGAGCACCTGGCCCAGCTTGTGCGGGGCTACTTCAAAATGGATGGGCATCACGTGCAATTCAACGTGGTCGAGGCCGAAACGCTCCGCAAGGCGCAGGCCTGTCCCGATGCCTACCGCGACTTGATCGTGCGGGTGGCCGGCTACAGCGATTACTTCTGCGATCTGTCGGTGCAATTGCAGGATGAGATCATCGCCCGCACGGAACACGGGGCCTTCGCCGCGCCCGACTGCCCGGTCCCCTCTCCCGCCGGGAGAGGGCTAGGGTGAGGGCCCAGGGAGGTCGAATACGCACCGCCAACGTGCTGACCCGGATTGTTCAGCAATCGTTCGTAGTGACTGCATTCATGCGGTCTTTGACGTGTTCACGCTCTCCAGACCCGATAAATCGGGTCACTACGAGCCTCGATGAATAATTCCGGTTGATGCGGGCAAGGGCCCTCACCCTAACCCTCTCCCGGAGGGAGAGGGGACCGGACGTCCTAATCGCTCAGCCCGTAGCCCAGCGGCAAGAGCGGATCGTAGGGCTTGCGGTTTACGTTCAGCGGCAGTTGCGACACCGAGCGGGGCCAGGAGAACGACAGTTTCCCGGTCGGTTTATAATCGCCAAAGAGCACGTCGGCCACGCCCTGCCCCTCGGAGCCCGGCAGCCAGGCGGCCAGCAAGGCGTCGGACTGATCGGGAATGTCGCCCAAGATCACCGGCCGGCCGCTGAGCAGGACGACCACCAGCGGGATACCCGCGTGCTTCATGTTGAGGAGCACCTGCCGGTTTTCGGGCGGCAGCGAAAGCTCGACGCTGTCGCCGGCCCATTCGGCGTAGGGCTTCTCGCCGATGACCACGATGCCCACTGCGGCGCCTTCCGCCCCCCGGCCATCCTTGGAGTACGTCACGCGGGTGCTTGGCGAAACGGTGTTCTTAACGGCGGTGAGGATCGATGTGCCGCCGGGGATGTGGTTGCCCAAAGAGCCTTGCCAATCGACGGTCCAGCCGCCGCATTGCATGCCCAGGTCGTCGGCGCCGAGGCCGGCCAAGTGGACGCGGGCGGCGGTTTTGGCCAGCGGCAGCGTCCGGTTGGCGTTCTTCAGCAGCACCAGCGACTGGCGAACCGCCTGCCGGGCCAAGGCCCGATGTTCCGCCGACCCGAACGTGCTTTGCAGCGCGCGATCGACCAGCGGCGAGCGGCCGGGGTCCAAGAGGCCCGCCGCGAACTTGACGCGCAGAATCCGCAGCACCGCGTCGTCAACCCGCCGCCGCGGGACCTTGCCCTCCTCGACCAGCTCCTTTAGCTCCTTGCAGAAACGGGGGTACTTGTCGGTCAGCATAACCATGTCGATCCCGGCGTTGATCGAGCGCTGGATGCACTGCTTGTAATCGGGTGAAAGGTGGTCGATGGCGTTGTAGTCGGAGATCAAGAAGCCCTGGAAGCCCAGCTCTTGCTTGAGGATTTCGGTAAGCAGTCGCCGGCTGCCCGAGCACTTCAGGCCGTTCCAACTGCTGTAGGAGGGCATGATGGTACCCACGCCCGCGCGGACGGCGGCGATGTAGCCCGGCAGGTGGATGCGGCGGAGCGTGGCCTCGTCGCAGCGGGTGTCGCCCTGGTCCAGGCCGCGGCCGTCGTTCATCTTCGCCGAGCCGCAGGCCGTACCGCCGTCGCCCAGGTAGTGCTTGGCGCAGGCCACGACCGAAAGCGGATTGGCCAGACGCGAGCCCTGGAAGCCGCGCACCGCCGCCGCCCCCAGCGGCGCGACCACCGCCGGGCTCTCCGAATAACCCTCGTAGGTCCGCCCCCAACGCAGGTCCTGGGGCACCGTTACGCAGGGCGCAAACACCCAGTTGATCCCCGTCGCGCGGACCTCCTCGGCCGTGACCCGCTCGATCCGCTCGACCAGCTCGGCATTGCGCGTGCAGCCCAGCGCCACGTTATGGGGGAAAATCACGGCGCCGGGAATGTTGTTGTGCCCGTGCACGGCGTCGACGCCGTACAGCAGCGGGATGGCCAGCCGCGTCCGTAAGGCGTGCTTCTGGTAGCCCTCGACCATGTCTGTCCAGCCCTTCAGGTTATACTGGGCTTTGTTCTTGGGCCCCGAGCCGCCGCCGCTTAGGAGCGAGCCCAGAAAATACTTCTCGATGTCGGCCGGGTCCTTCAGGGCGTTCTGGTCGGGCTGGCACATCTGGCCCACCTTCTCTTCGAGCGTCATCTTGCCCAGCAAGGCTTGGGCCCGGGCGTCGTAGGCGGCAAACCGGCTTGCTCCCTCCTGCGCCTGTGCCCGGCTCATGCCGCACACAACCGCCGCGCCCGCCACCACGGCCCCCATCAGGGCCACCGCCCGAAACGCAAAGTCATTACGCACCATGTCGTTGCTCCTTTCACAATCGCTTAACTCGGATTATTCACCAGTCGTTCGTAGTGACCGCATTCATGCGGTCCTTGACCTGTTCACGTTCTCCAGACCCGATAAATCGGGTCACTACGAGCCTCGGTGAATAATCCCGGTTAAGCCAAGCTTTACGGATTATCCCCATGAGGTCAGTGCGAATATGTGTCGTACAGGCTGCGAATCCGCAACGCCCGCTGAAAGGCCTCCTTGGTCAGCGGCGTGGCCGGGCGAACCGTAATTTCCGCCGGCCGTTGTCCGCAGACGTGAACGAAGTTCTGCGAGCACCGCGCATCGAGGCCCTCCAGCTCCAGCCAGGCCCAAAGGGCCGGATGCTCGGCCTTGAGCGTTACGGTGAACTGCCCCTCGTGCTCGGACACGTCGGCCGACAGCCGCGGATCGACCAGGTCCAGCTTGCCGGGATAGACGAAAGTAACCAGGTTGTCTGAAACCGGCCGGCCGCCGACGTCCAGGTTCAGCCAGACCAGCACATTGTTCGCTCCACTGTGCTGAAGATCGTCTGTCAGCCGCAGCGACTGGACCATCCGACTTTTGCGGGCCGGTATGTCCACGTTCAGGAAGTCTTCCCTGAGCGTGCGGCCCGAAACATCGGTGACGGTCCATTGCAGCCTGCCCGTGCAATCCTGCATGCGGTCGCTGGTCACGTACACGTCGATCTTCCCGCTCTTGACGTCTTCCGCGGCGGAAACCAAGAGCGGCGCATAGAATCGCTGGGCCATGTAGTGCAGCGCCTTCCAGCGGCCGAAGTAGTCTACCGACGACCAGGACGAGCAGGGCCAGCAGTCGTTGTACTGCCAATAGACGCAGCCCATGGATTTGGGCATTTCGCGGCGCCAGCCCTCGGCTCCGTACTTGATCCCGTAGCCTTGGGTGATCTGGCTCAGCCACAACGTGCTCTCGAAATCCTTCGGCTCCCGGAAATACTTCTTCACCAGGATCATGATCTTGTCGGTGCCGATCTTACCGTCTTCCTTCACGTCCATGTACATGCGGTTGGAGCGCTCGTGGTATTTCATCACCTGCGAATAGACCGACTCCCGGTCGGCCGGCGCGGTGAACGTGCCCGCGGTTTTCGGCTCGGGGAACGACTGGAAACCGAACTCGCTCACGAAGCCGTGGATGTCGCGATAGACCTCGAACGGCTTCCCGCCGTGCCAGACTTCCCAGAAATGCACGTCGCCGCAGTCGGGCGAGCCGGTGACGTAGTCCGACTGCGGCGCCAGGCGGCGGACCTCGTTGCCCAGCGTGTCGCGGAAGAGTTTGTAGTAATCGCCGGCGCTCATCTTGTCCGCGGTCCAGCGGTCGGTGCCGCGAAAGAACATGATCTCGTTGTTGCCGCACCATAGGGCGATCGAGGGGTGGTGCCGCAGGCGGGCGATGTTGTCCCGCGCCTCCTGCGTTACGTTTGCGAGGAAGGCGTCGTCAAAGGCCGGGTACGTGGTGCAGCCGAACTTGAAGTCCAGCCAGATGCAAATGCCCATCTGGTCGCACAGATCGTACAGGGCGTCGTCCTCGTAGTATCCGCCGCCCCAGAAGCGCAGCGTGTTCATGTTCACCGCCACGGCGTCCTCGACGTAGCGGCGGAGGATATCTTTGGTCAGGCGGTTGGCAAAGCAATCGGCGGGGATCCAGTTGGCGCCCTTGGCGAACAGCGGCACGCCGTTGACCACGAAGTGCAGCGGCGCGTCCTTGGTCTGCTCGATCGTCCGCAGGGTGCGCAGGCCGATGCGCTTCGTCGAGCGGTCGAGCGATTGCCCCGCGTCGTCCAGCAGATCGAGCTGGACGGTGTACAGCGGCTGCCGGCCCATTCCCGCCGGCCACCATAGCTTGGGGTCGGTAACGGCGATGTCGATCCGGCCCTTGCCCTGCTTCAGATCGGCCGCCCCGGCGGCGACTTCCTGCGAGCCGAGCAGGACCCGCGTTTTGGCCTTCAGGGCGGCGCTGCTCGCCGGCCCGGCCGTCACCTCGATATTCAACGTGACTTTGCCCGCCTCGGAATGGTCCTGCCGGACGGCAACGTCCTCGAGGCGGGCCTGATCGAAGGCCAGCAGGCCGATCGGTCGCCAGATGCCGCAGCTTATCAAGGTCGGCCCCCAATCCCAACCGAAGTTGCACGGCTCCTTCCGCACGTAGGCCGCGCCGGGATAAGCCCAAGTCGGCAGTTTGCGTTGGCCTTCTTTGGCGCGCACGAGCGGCAGGACCGAGTCGAACTTGATCTCGATGGCGTTGCTTCCCGGCTTGAGCAGCCTCTTGACGTCGAACTCGTAGGTGCGGAACATGTTGTCGGTATGCGCAACCTGTGCCCCGTTGAGCCGGATCGTGGCCAAGGTGTCGAGCCCCGCACACCGCAGCCGCACGTGCCGGCGCGACAGGAGCTCCGGCCGGACCTCGAACGAGCGGCGGTATATCCAGTTGGTTTCCCCCACCCATTGCACCAGCTTTTCGTTGTCGCGGTAGAAGGGATCGGGGATCTTCTTAGCGGCCATGAGGTCGGTGTGGATATGTCCCGGCACAGTGGCCGCCATGGGTTCAGTGCCGTTCTCCGCGGAGACCGACCAGGGGCCGCCCAGGTCCAGCCGCGAGATGCCGTCCGCCGCGGCATGCCCGATACTCCACAACATGACTGTCGCCACGAGAACAGACCTGGCCAGATTCATTTTCCTGCTCCTTGCATGCCGGTGTCGTCGGCGAATTCAGCACCAATTCTAGCCCGTACGCTTGCAAGTCTCAACAGGCGTTGAAAGCGGCCATGAAATCCGCTAGATTGGAGGGCGCTTGCCTCCCGGGGGGCAAGGCCATTTCGAGAACACGGCTTCCGGGCTCCACCCGCTATCATGTTACGGGGCAGACGCCGAAGGAACATACCATGGGTTTCAGAACGCTCCCCATCTTCCTGGCCTTCTTCCTGATGGGCCTTGCCGACGCGATGGGACCCAATTCCGACGCGGTGAAGGGCGCATATCACCTTAGCAGCGTGACGTCCACGTTGTTGACGTTCGTGGTCTTCATCGCCTTCGCCGTCTTTAGCGTCCCCGGCGGTCTGTTGGCGGCGCGCATCGGCAAGAAGAACCTGTTGCTGCTGGGCTTGGGGCTGAACGCGGCGGCACTGGTCATCCCGTCCTTCCAGGTACCCAGTTTCCCGGTCCTGTTGGCTTGCATCTTCCTGCTGGGCGTGGGAACCACGTTTCTGCAAGTGGCGGGCAATCCGATCATGCGCGACGTGAGTGCCGCGGGAAAGTACAGCCGCAATCTCGCCTTTGCCCAGGGCATCAAGGGCATCGGCAGCACCGCGGCCACCTACTTGTTGACCGCGATTGCGACGCTGGCCTTCTTTCAAAGCATGGACTGGCGTGCCGGCTTTCCTTTCTTCTGCGGCCTGATGGTCTTGGCCTTCGTCTCGGTTGCCTTGCTCAAGGTCCGGGAAACCAAGGCCGACGAGCCGCCCAGTATCGGTTCCAGCCTCGGCCTGCTGAAAGAGCCCGTCTTCCTCCTGGCGGTCATCGGCATTTTCCTGTACGTGGGCGCCGAGTCTTCGATGGGCCGCTTCCTTAAGCCCACCTTGATGGAGTTCGGCATGGATAAGGATAGCGCCAACAAGTTCGGCCCCACCATGTTCTTCCTCCTGTTGACCATCGGCCGTCTGCTGGGCTCGGCGGCACTGGCGATCATGAGCCCGCGCAACTGCTTTCGTCTGTCGGCCCTGTTAGGCTTGCTGGGCACTGCGGCCCTCATGGTGGGATCGAAACCATTGGCACTGGCGGGCGTGGTTGCCGCCGGCCTGGGCTTCGCCAACATCTGGCCGATGCTGTTCTCGATCACCGTCGAGGAGAAGCCCCAGCGCGCCAACGAGCTCTCCGGACTGATGTGCATGGCCATCTCCGGCGGCGCAATCGTGCCGCTGGTCATGGGCCACCTGGTCGACTCGGGCCTCCAGGCGCGGGCCTTTGTTGTCCCCGCGGCCTGCTTCGCCTACCTGCTGTTGCTCTCGCTCAAGGGCAGCCGCACCGCCCACGCCTAACGCGAAATCCAAGACCTAAGACCCAAGACCCAAGACCCAATCCCCAAATCCCTAAATCCCTAAATCCCCAAATCCCTAAATCCTCCCAGGAGACCACCTACCATGCGACCCATCACGCTTTGCACGCTATCGCTGGCCATCTGCCAGTGGCTGGCCACGCCCGCATGTTGCCCGGCGGGCGAGCCCACGCCGCTGGAGGCCGCCCACCCCATGGTCGGAACGGCGACCTTCGGGCACACCTATCCCGGCGCGACGGTCCCGTTCGGCATGGTCCAGCTCAGCCCTGACACGGGCCTCTCGGGGTGGGAACACTGCTCCGGGTATCACTATGAGGACAAGGCGATCCTCGGTTTCAGCCATAACCACCTGAGCGGGACGGGTTGCCCCGACTTGGGCGACATCCGCATTACACCGCTGGGTCCCACGCCGCCCCCGCACAACCGGGAAGGATACCTTTGCCCGTTCTCTCACCGGGATGAAGTCGCTCGGCCCGGCTACTACAGCGTCCTGTTGCAGAATCCCAAGGTGAAGGTCGAGCTGACGGCGACCGCGCACGCGGGGTTCCACAAGTACGGCTTTTCCGGCGGCCGGCCCGTCGGTCTGGTCTTCGACCTGGTTCGCGGCATTGCGAACGATCCGGTGGACGTGGCCCTGGAAGGCGCCGTGGCGGTGGAGCAGGACAGCGTGCTGAGCGGTTATCGCCGCAGCAAGGGCTGGGCGGCCGACAAGACATGTTTCTTCGTGGCCGAGTTCTCCAGGCCCTTTGATTCATGCGGCATCGAGGTCGACGGCAAGCCCGTCGAGGCCAGGCAGGGCAAGGGCGTGCGGGTTACGGCCCGCGTGGGCTACAAGAGCCCCCGGGCGCCGATCCTGGTGAAGGTGGGCCTTTCCGGGGTGAGCGTCGAGGGGGCCCGCCGGAACCTGGCCGCCGAGATCCCCGCCTGGGATTTCCAGGCGACGACCGCCGCCGCCGCCGCGAGCTGGAACGACGTGCTGGGCCGCGTCGAGATCGAGGCCATCGACCCGGCCACGCGCGAGGTGTTTTACACCGCGCTGTATCACGCCAGCCTGGCCCCCACGCTCTACAACGACGCCGACGGCAGTTACCGCGGATTGGACCACAAGGTCCATGCCCCGCAAGGTTTTCAGAACTACTGCACGTTCTCGTTGTGGGACACGTTCCGGGCGGAGCACCCGCTGCTGACGATCTTGCAGCCCCAGCGGGTCGACGATTTTGTGGGCACCATGTTGGCCCATTACCGGCAGTTCGGGCAGCACGCGCTGCCGGTCTGGTCGCTGGCCGGCAACGAGACCTGGTGCATGATCGGCAACCACGCCATCCCGGTGATCGCCGAGGCTTACGCCAAGGGTTTCCGCCGCTACGACGTGGAAGCCGTGTACCAGGCGATGCGCGATGCCTTGATGCAGAATCGCGACCACATGGGCGAGTACCGCGCCAAGGGATACGTTCCCTCCAACACCGACACGACCACCCCGCGGGGCGAGCAGAACCAATCCGTCTCGCGGACGCTGGAGTATGCCTACGACGACTGGTGCCTGGGCCGCATGGCGCAACTGCTGGGAAAGACGGACGACGCCCGGCTCTTCCTCGCCCGCTCTGAAAGCTACCGCAACGTGTTCGACCCAAGCGTGGGATTCATGCGCGGCAAGCTGCCGGAGGGCAAGTGGCGCGAGCCGTTCAGCGCCTATCAACTGTTCTGGTCCGATTACACCGAGGCCACGGCCTGGCAGTACTCGTTCTTCGTGCCGCAGAACGTGCCGGCGCTCGTTCGGCTGATGGGCGGCGACCGGGCCTTCGTCGCCAAGATCGACCAGATGTTCACCGACACGACTCCCATCGTGGCCGCCGAGACGCCCGACATCACGGGGCTGATCGGCCAATACGTACAGGGCAACGAACCCGACCATCACGTGGCCTATCTGTACAACTACGCCGGCGCGCCGTGGAAGACGCAGCAGCGCATCCGCCAGGTGATGACCAGCCTGTACTTCAACGCCGCCGACGGGCTGTGCGGCAACGACGACTGCGGCCAGATGTCGGCCTGGTACGTGCTGAGCGCCTTGGGGTTCTATCCCGTCAACCCGCCCTCGTGCGTCTACGTGATCGGCAGCCCGCTGGTCAGCAAGGCCACGATCCACCTCGATCGGTGCTACCACAAGGGGCGGACCTTTACCATCATCGCCCGGAACAACTCGCCGCGGAACATGTACATCCAGTCGGCGACGCTCAATGGCCAGCCCTTGGCGCGGTCCTGGTTCACCCACGCCGAGCTCACGGCCGGCGGCGAATTGGTCCTGAAAATGGGGCCCCAGCCGAACACGGCCTGGGGACAACCGCCGGCAGACCGGCCGCCAAGCACCACTTACTCCCCTCTCTCTTTGGGAGAGGGGCAGGGGGTGAGGGCAGATGGAAGTCGCACAATTGAAGTCGGGGATACTCGCGGGCGACGGCCCTCACCCTAACCCTCTCCCGGAGGGAGAGGGGACCGAACAATCCGCAGTTTGCAATACTCCAGAAGCGAGCAAGAAAGTGCAGCCTTGCCATGCGAACCGACAGCGATCGGCGGATCGTCATGACCCTCGACGCCGGGGGGACCAACTTCGTCTTCTCGGCCATCCAGGCCAACCAGGAGATCGTCGAGCCGATCACGCTGCCTTCGGGCGCTCACGATCTGGCGACGTGCCTGCGAACAATCGTGGAAGGATTCTCGCAGGTAAAGAAGTCTCTGCGGGAAGAACCGGTCGCCATCAGTTTCGCGTTTCCCGGTCCGACCGATTATGGGGCGGGCATCGTGGGCGACCTCGGCAACCTGCCCGCCTTCCGCGGCGGCGTGGCCCTGGGCCCCATGCTCCGCGAGCGCTTCGGACTGCCCGTCTTCCTGAACAATGACGGCGACCTGTTCGCCTACGGCGAAGCCATCGCCGGATTCCTGCCATACGTGAACGAGAAGCTCCGCGCCGCCGGCAGCGGCAAGCGGTATCGCAATCTGTTCGGCATCACGCTCGGCACCGGCTTCGGCGGCGGGATCGTGCGCGACGGCGACCTGTTTCTCGGCGACAACGGCGCCGCCGCCGAAATCTGGCTCATGCGCAATAAACTCCACGGCCGTACGTTCGCGGAAGAAGGGGCCAGCATTCGGGCCGTCGAGCGGGTTTACCTGGCGCACGCCAAGGCCACGCCGGCGCAGGTCCCCACTCCCAAGGAGATCTACCAGTTCGCTTGCGGCACGGCCGCCGGCGATCGCGAGGCCGCCCTCCGGGCCTTCCGGGAATTGGGCCAGACCGTCGGCGACGCCCTGGCCAACGCCATAACCCTCATCGACGGCCTGATCGTGATCGGCGGCGGGTTGGCCGGCGCCGCTGCGCTCTTCCTGCCCACGCTGGTCGAGGAAATGAACGGCACGATCGAGAACCTCCAGGGCCAGCCGATTGCCCGGCTGGAGCTTAAGGTCTTCAACCTCGAGGATGAGCGGGAGATGGCGGCCTTCCTCCGCGGCGAAGCCCGCCAGATAACGATTCCCGGCATGAACAAGACGGTCGTTTACGATCCGCTCAAACGGATCGGCATCGGTATCGCCCGCTTGGGCACGAGCCGCGCCGTGGCCGTAGGCGCGTATGCCTTCGCCCTGCGGGCCTTGGAGATGGGAGAATCAAGCGATGGAAGACTGACAGACCACTAGGCTCGGGGCCGGTGGGGACGGGCGCTCCAATGACTGGGCACCGACCAGTGGCGGCACCACCTACACCATCGGGTGGGGTATGTTGCCGGACCGTGGGCGGCGCGGTATACTGGCGGTTTTACCTCATCCGGTTGGTCTGCGTCTTGTCTGACGGCCATGAGCGAGCCCTATTTCCAGCAATTGTTCGCCGATCGAATCGGTGGGCCCGGTTACGGCCAGGGCACCGAGATCTACAAGTTCGAGAAGATCAAGCGGGCGAAGCGCCGGGCGTTGGCCGAGCATCCCGGGCGGCCGCTTCTGGACTTCGGCATCGGCGAGAACGACGAGATGGCGCCGGCGAGCGTTCGCCGCGTAATGGCCGACGAGATCGGCCGGCCGGAGAACCGCGGCTACGCCGACAACGGTATCGCCTCGTTCAAGGAGCAGGCGGCGCGATTGATGCGGCGCGAATTCGGGGTGGAGCTGGACCCCGCGCGGGAGATCAACCATTGCATGGGCTCGAAGACCGCCCTGGCCATGCTGCCGGCCGCGTTTATCAATGCGGGCGACGTGACGCTGATGACCGTGCCCGGTTATCCCGTGGCCGGCACCCACACGGCGTACTATGGTGGCGTGGTACATCGCTTGCCGCTGCGGGCCGAAAACGGCTTCCTGCCCGACCTGGGTGCCATCCCCGCCGACGTGCTTCGCCGGGCCAAGCTCCTGGTGCTCAATTATCCCAACAGTCCGACCGGGGCGGTGGCCACGCCGGAGTTCTACGCCCGGGTGGTCGAGTTCGCCCGGCGGAACCGGCTGGTGGTGATCCAGGACGCGGCCCACGTCATGCTGACGCAGCAGGGCCGGCCGCTGAGCTTTCTGGAAGTGCCCGGCGCCCGCGAGGTGGGTGTCGAGGTGCATTCCCTGTCGAAGGGCTGGAACATGATCGGCTGGCGGATGGGCTGGGTGTGCGGGCAGGAGCGCATTGTGCGGGCCTTCGCCGACGTGAAGGACAACTGCGACTCGGGGCAGTTCATCGCCATTCAGAAGGCGGCGGCCGCGGCGCTGGCCGACCCGGCGATCCCCCGCCTGACCCGCGAGAAATACTCGCGGCGGCTGAAGAAACTGGTGGCCACGCTCCGCCGGGTAGGGTTCGACTGCCGGATGCCCGGCGGCACCTATTTTATTTACACCCCCAGTCCCAAGGGCGCGGCGGGCGGGTTGCGGTTCGACTCGGCCGAGGCCGCCTCGCAGTTCCTTATTACCGAGCATTCGATCTGCACGGTTCCCTGGGACGACGCCGGGGCGTACCTGCGGCTATCAGCGACCTACGAGGCGGCCGACGAAGCGGCGGAAGACGCCCTGATGGCCGAGACCGAGCGGCGGCTGGAGCCCCTGGGGTTGGAGTTTTAGCGAGGGGAGCCTTGCGGATTGGGGTGTGGACCGCACAAACGGTCCCCCTCTCCCTCCGGGAGAGGGCCGGGGTGAGGGGACCCGCGTTGGTCACGAAAACCGCAGAGGCAGCATCCTCACCCATTTCCCCCTCACCCTAACCCCTCCCGGAGGGAGAGGGGACCGGGCACTCGCAATTTGCAAGCGTCCAGGTGGTATGATAGAGAAACACTATCTTCGTTAAGGGGCCGTGGCATGGATGAGAAGAGGGACCCGGCGCGACGGCGCCGGGAGCGAGAACCGCAGCAGGGCCGGCCGTCAAGGGCCGCCAAGGGCAACTTGCTCTGGTACGCGATGCTCCTGGTCGGGGCCATCGTGCTGGCCGTCGCCTGGACGGGGGGCGAGCCCCAGGTCACGATCAAGATCGGCAACCTGCGGGAACTGATCCAAAAAGGCTCTCCCGACCGGAATTCGGCGGCGCAGATCGAGGTCCAAGAGGGGGTCAAGGGCAAGGAGCTCACGGTCCGCTACTCGAAGCTCAGAGACGTGAAGATCGGCCCGCACGAGATCACCGGAACCGTTACCCGCGAGGTGCTCAAGCCGGACAGTCAGCGCCGCGATCCGCAGCCGGAGGTAGCCTTTCACACGCCGCGGATGGGGCTGGAGAACGACAACAACGCCTTGTTCGACCTGCTGACCCGCCACGGGTTCGACGACGTGCAAGCCGAGAGCGCGCCCAGCCCCTGGCGCTCGATGCTGTTGCTGGCCTCGGCCACGGGGGTGGTCCTGGTGCTGCTGTTCCTCATGTTGCGGCGGATCGGGGGCACCGGCTCGGCGGTGGCCTTCGGCCGCAGCCGCGGCAAGCTGTATGCCCAGGAAGACGTGGGCGTGACGTTCGACGACGTGGCCGGCATCGACGAGGCCGTGGACGAGCTCCGCGAGGTGGTGGACTTCCTCAAGCAGCCGGAAAAGTACCAGGTCCTCGGCGGCCGGATCCCCAAGGGCGTACTGCTGGTCGGCCCGCCGGGCACCGGCAAGACCCTGCTGGCCAAGGCCATCGCCGGCGAGGCGGGGGTGGCCTTCTTCAGTCTCTCCGGCTCCGATTTCGTGGAGATGTTCGTGGGCGTGGGCGCGGCGCGCGTCCGCGACATGTTCCAACAGGCGCAGGCCAAGTCGCCCTGCATCGTGTTCATCGACGAGCTGGACGCCTTGGGCAAGACCCGCGGCATGAGCGCCGTGGGCGGGCACGACGAGCGCGAGCAGACACTCAACGCCCTGCTGGTCGAGATGGACGGCTTCGGCTCGAACAGCGGCGTGATCGTGATGGCCGCCACCAACCGGCCGGAAACGCTGGACCCGGCCCTGCTCCGCCCCGGCCGCTTCGACCGCCACGTGCTGGTCGACCGGCCCGACGTCCGCGGCCGCCAGCGGATCCTGGAGGTCCACGCCGAGCAGGTCCGCCTGGACGACGCGGTCGATCTGAAGGAGATCGCGCGGATCACCTCGGGCTTCGTGGGCGCGGACCTGGCCAATTTGGTCAACGAGGCGGCGCTGCTGGCCGCCCGGGCCGGCAAGCCCGCCGTCTCCATGCGGGAATTCACCGAAGGCGTCGAGCGCATCACGGCCGGCCTCGAGAAACGCCAGCGGGTAATGCACGCCGACGAGAAGCAGCGGGTAGCCTACCACGAAAGCGCCCACGCCCTGGTCGCCGCCTGCCTGCCCAACACCGACCCCGTGCACAAGGTGTCGATCATTCCCCGCGGGCTGGCCGCCCTGGGCTACACCCTCCAGCGGCCCGAAGGCGATCGCTACCTCATGACCCAGAGCGAGCTGGAAAGCCGGATCCAGGTCCTGCTGGCCGGCACGCTGGCCGAGGAGATCGTCTTCGGCGACGTCTCGACCGGGGCCCAGAACGACCTGGAGCGGGCGACCGAGATCGCCCGCAGCATGGTCATGGACTTCGGCATGAGCCGGCTGGGACGGGTCACCTATCGTGAGAGCCGCCGCTCGCCCTACTTGGCCGGCCAGCCGGAGTTGCCCCTGGAACGCGGCCACAGCGAGCAGACCGCCCGCGAGATCGACGAGGAGATCCGGCACATCCTCGAGCAGGCGCAGGAGAAGGTGGGCCGCATCCTCGAAGCCCGCCGCCCCGCCCTGGTGGCCCTGGCCGAGCTGCTGATCGAAAAGGAAACCATCGACAACGACGAGCTGAAGGCGGTAATCGAGCGGAGCGCCTCCAGCCCGATGATCGTCCCCGGCACCGCCGAGACGACCGACAAGCGCCGCCCCGACGAGCCCGCCGCACACGGGAAGCCGCTTGAGGGCCAAGCCGGCGCCGGATTATAATACCTGCACTTGGGTGCCACTGCTGGCTTGTCCAGCAGTGTGAGAAGCACTGCTGGACAAGCCAGCAATGGCACTCAGCGCGTGGTCCCCTCTCCCTCCGGGAGAGGGTTAGGGTGAGGGTGAGCCGCGCGCTTTGTGCCACTGCCGGAGACCAACCAATATGTCCGTTGCAGCCCCGCAAGCCGAAAGCCGCGTCCTGCTGTTCAACGTGGCCTGGTCCACGTTCGAGGCCCTGCTGGCCGACAATGACTCTCGCGGCACGCGATTCACTTACGATCAAGGCACGCTGGAAATCATGTCACCATCACGCGAGCACGAGCGGATCGGGGTGTTGCTGGGCCGTATGATCGCAATCATGGCAATGGAGCTGGACATCCCGATCAGCAGTGGCGGCTCAACGACCTTGAAGGATCGGTTGAAAGAGCGCGGCATCGAGCCGGACGAGTGCTTTTACGTGTCCAACGAGCCGCGGATGCGCGCGCGCGACGACTACGATCCTGCGGTTGATCCGCCGCCCGATCTGGCCATCGAGGTGGACATCTCCCGCAGCTCGCTCAACAAGTTGGCGATCTACGCCGATCTTGGCGTGCCGGAGGTGTGGATGCACGACGGCACCGCCCTGTGCGTCTATCAACTGCAGTCCGACGGCAGTTACACTAAGCAAGACCACAGTCCCGCTTTTCCCTTTCTGCCGCTGGAAGAGGTGCAGCGTTTTCTGGAGCAGCGCAACACGACCGACGAGAGCAGTTGGATGCGGGCCTTCCGCGACTGGGTGCGGCAACTGAAGAGGCCGTAAGGGCGGCACTGGCGCCCAGCCAGTGCTCGGGCCGCCTTACGAAACAGTCCTCGCGGTGCGCCGGGAACTTGTAAAGGGCGGGTCGAGCGGTAGCGAGCCCCACCAAAATCCTCGACCACATGCAAAACGTACAAGACAAGGTGGTGCCTGGTCCCGCGGGGGGCATCGACTGGGCGGTCTGGGACGCCGGCCGCGGGCCGCCGCTGCTGCTCGTCCACGGCTTCCCCTTGGATCGCTCGATGTGGGCGGGTCAGGTGGCCGGGCTGGCCCGCGGCCGGCGGGTAATCGCCCCCGATCTCCGCGGCTTCGGCCGCAGCGGCGTCACGCCGGGCATCGTTACCGTCGGCTGGCATGCCGACGACCTGGCCTTCATGCTCGACGCCTTGAACGTTACCGAGCCCATCGTGCTGGCGGGCCTGTCGATGGGCGGATACATCGCCTTGCAGTTCTACCAGCGGCACCGCGCGCGGCTCCGCGGCCTGGTGCTGTGCGACAGCCGCGCGGGGGCCGACACGCCGCAGACCGCCGCCGGCCGCCGGCAATTGGCCGACCGCGCCGAGCGGGAAGGCCCGCAAGTCTGGGCCGAAATGATGCTCCCCCGGCTGCTGGCCCCCGCCACGCTGCGGCACCGCCCGGAGTTGCTTGATCGCGTGCGGCAAATGATCGTCGGCAGCGATCCGCGGGGCCAGGCGGCCACGGCCCGGGGGCTCGCCCTCCGCCCCGACTTCACCCCGCTGCTGCCGCGGATCGATTGCCCGACGCTGCTGGTCGTCGGCCGCGAGGACACGATCTCCACGCCGGCCGAGACCCGCGCCATGGCCGGCGCCATCCCCGCTGCACAACTGGCCGAGATTGACGACGCCGGCCACCTCTCGCCCCTGGAACAACCGGCCGAAGTCAACCGCGCGATCGAAGAATTCCTGAAGCGCGTGTAGCCAGACTTTCACCTGCTCAGGACTACCCTCGGGTGCCACTGCTGGCTTGTCCAGCAGTGTGAGAAGCACTGCTGGACAAGCCAGCAGTGGCACCCGGCACCCCGCAATTCACTCCCGCTGCAAGAGCTCGAACAGCGACTGGCTCTTGACCACGGCGTAGTCGTCGGGGAAGGTGTGGAAGGCCTGGATCAGCAGCTTCCGGGAGCGCATCTCGACGTGGATGTAGCTCAGCGCGCCCAGCGCCATGCGGCCGCTGGCGCCGAACTGGTGCAGCATGCCGTGCCGCAGACCGTCGCGGGCAAGCTCCTGCTGGAGGGTCCAGAAGACGGCCGGCTCGACCGGCTCGAGTTGGAAGCCCATTTCATAGCGCACCCCGCCCCGGCAATCGACGCCGTCGCTCCCCTGGCCCCGTAGCGGACGCGACAGCAGTCGCCGCGTCTGGGGCAGCGGATGCTGCGCCGAAGCCGCCACCTCCGTCAGCGTCAGGCCGCCGTAGCGCCAGGTGACCACGTGTCCGGCCGTGGTAATGTCGATCTTCGCCTCGTAACCGCCGCGGGCGATCGAGCGCGATTGGCAGACCTCGAACAACTCCGGATGCAGCGACCGGGCGTAGAGCTGAAACACCAGCTCCGCAACTTTCGGCCGAACGGTGAGCACGGCGGCGGCTCCTCGAAACGGACTGGCACGGCCGAGGGGCAGTCCCATTTTCGCGGCGAATCCTGCGCTTGCGCAGGTATGGCCCTGCGCCGCCGCGAAAATCGGGACAGCCCCCGTCCACCAAAGCTGTATTATACCCAGCCGCGGAAATCGGACCAAGGGAGCTTTTTTGCGGCTCAACCGGCCAGCGACAGCCCCACCAGCACGTCGTAGCCGGCGTGTGCCCCGGCCGCAATGCCGAAGCCCCGGTACAGGAACAGCACCGAGAAGAACGCCCCGGCCACAAAGCGGAACAGGAAGGTGAAAGAATTGAAGGCGTCGCCGCTGGGGCCCACGTAATGGGCCGCGGCGAACAGCAGGCTGGTCAGCACGATCCCGCCCAGCGTGCTCGTGGGGCGGCTCAGGCGGAGCCACCGGAACAGGCCGATCCCCAACGGGAGCAAGATCAAGCGGAACAGCAGTTCCTCGTAGATGCCGGCGCCCAGATAGCCGGCAATGGTCCCCAGGTAGCCGGCGATGGCCCCCAGCGCGGGGGCCGCGCCCAATAGCGGGGCGCCAGCGAGCGACGGCAAGAAAAAAGCATGGAGCGGGGCGCCGGTCAAGGCCCGCAAGAAAATCCCTTGCAGCCGCAGGAGCAGTCGCAGGCAGAGGGCCAGCAGAACACACTCGCCGGTCATGCCGTACAGCACCCCGCCGGGCAGCCGCCACGGCTCCCGCGTAACGTGATGCCATGCCAGCAGGATGCAGACGGTCAGGACGGGCAGGAGGAAGTACTGGCCAAAGCCCAGGCCGTCCAGCAACTGTCGCAGCCAGGCCTCCGCCCCGTTCCGCAGGGCATGGCGGCCCAGCGTCAGGACCGCCACCTCGTAGGCCGTCAACAGCGGCGCGGTAAACACCAGGCTGGCCAGCGGCCGGCGTGACTCTACCCAGTAACTCTCGCCCAGTCGCTTCAGGTTCCGGGGGGGCGGCGATGCCGTCATCGGCTGACCTTTCCAGCCCAAACTGGTACAATACTGAGGCGGCGGGGGACTGTCCCAAGTTTCGCGGCGATCAAGCTGCAAGCACGTTAGCCAGCCCGTCGGCCGCGAAAATGGGACTGTCCCCTTCGGGCCGCCGGGGGAGAGTCTACCATGAGCGCCATGTTGCAAGAAGTCTACAAGCGACTGCTGGCCGCCTTGGGGCCGCAACACTGGTGGCCCGGCGAGTCCCGCTTCGAAGTAATGGTCGGCGCCGTGCTCGTGCAGAACACCAGTTGGCAGAACGTGGAGCGGGCCATCCGCAATCTCCGCCAGGCCGATCTGCTCGAGCCCCGCGCCCTGCAGGCCCTGCCCCAGCCCGAGTTGGAATCGCTGATCTGGCCCGCCGGCTACTATCACGTCAAGGCCAAGCGGCTGCGGAACCTGCTGCGGTTCGTGATCGAGCGCTACGACGGCTCGGTCGACGCCATGTTCCGCACCCCGCTGGACGTCCTGCGAAAGGAGCTGCTCCAGGTCCACGGCGTCGGGCCGGAAACGGCCGATTCGATCCTGCTCTACGGCGGCAGCCTGCCCAGCTTCGTGGTCGATGCCTACACCTGCCGCATCCTCGCCCGGCACGGCTGGATCGATTTCGGCGCCGGCTATCACGAAGTCCAGGATTATTTCCACGGCAACCTGCCCGACGACCCGGCCCAGTACAACGAGTTCCACGCCCTGCTGGTGCGGGTGGGAAAGGACTACTGCCACAAGAGCCGGCCGAAGTGCGACGCTTGCCCGCTGCGGGAACTCCTGCCCGCCGGCGGAGCGCTCGAGCCGCCCTGACGCCGCCGGCGTCACCCCGAACGACAGTTCGGCGCGGGTCTCCCGATCCCGCCGCACCCCGACCGAAGGTCTCCGAGACTCGGGAGACCTTCGGTCGGTGGCGTGGCTCGGTCGGAGACCGGCCACAACGTGTCGTGTGGCCTGCTACGGAAATGGCAAACATGTAAAACCGCTCTACCAATCGAGGAGGCGCGACGCGTGTCGCTGTTCGAGACTAGCGAGGAAGCCAACCGGCGGGCGGCCCAGCCCCTGGCCGCACGCATGCGGCCCGCCACGCTCGAAGAGTTCGTCGGGCAGCAGCATTTCCTGGGCGAGGGCAAACTCCTGCGCCGCTTGATCAACGCCGACCGGCTGGGCTCGGTGATCTTTTTCGGCCCGCCGGGCACGGGCAAGACCTCGCTGGGCCGGCTCCTGGCCCAGCAAACCCGCAGCCACTTCCAGCAGCTAAGCGCGGTGGCCAGCGGCGTGAAGGAGTTGCGGGAAATCCTGACCGAGGCCCACGACCGGCTGTCGGCCAGCGGCCAGCGGACCTTGCTGCTGGTCGACGAGCTCCACCGCTTCAACAAGGCCCAGCAAGACGTGCTGCTGCCCGGCGTCGAGGAGGGCGAGATCATCCTGGTGGGGGCGACCACCGAGAACCCGTTCTTCACGGTCAACAGTGCCCTGGTCAGCCGCAGCCGGATCTTTGCCTTCGAGCCGCTTTCCAACGAAGAGATCAAGACGCTGCTTCGGCGGGCGGCGGCCGACCCGCTCCGCGGCCTGGGCCGCTATCAGGTGCAACTGGACGACGAAGCCCTGGAGTTCCTGGCCCAGACGAGCGACGGCGACGCCCGCCGGGCCCTCTCGGCCCTCGAGGTGGGCACCCTCTCGGCCCACACCCGCCCGCTGCACTTCACCCGCCAACTGGCCGAAGAGTCGGTGCAGCGGAAGGCCATCGAGTATGATCGGCTGGGCGACGCCCACTACGACTCGATCAGCGCGCTGATCAAGAGCGTTCGGGGCAGCGATCCGGACGCGGCCTTGTACTGGCTGGCCCGCATGCTGGAAGGCGGCGAGGACGTGCGGTTCCTCGCCCGGCGACTGGTGATCCTGGCCAGCGAGGACGTGGGCAACGCCGATCCGGCGGCCCTGCCGCTGGCCGTCGCCGCCGCCCACGCCTGCGAGCTGGTGGGCTTGCCCGAATGCCAACTGACCCTGGCCCAGGCCGTTACCTACCTGGCCTGCGCGGCCAAGTCCAACGCGGCCACCGTGGGCATCAACGAGGCCCGCGACGACGTCCGCCAGGGCCGCCTGCTGCCCGTGCCCATCCATCTCCGCGGCACGGGCTACGCCGGCGCCGAGCGGCTCGGACACGGCGCGGGCTACCAGTATGCCCACGACCACCCGGAGGGCATTGCTGAGCAGGACTACCTGGGCGTCGAGCGGGAATACTACCGGCCCGTAGACCGCGGCTTCGAGCGGCAGTTGGCCGAGCGGCTCTCTGCGATCCGCGCCCGGCTGCGCGGCGGGAAGTAGGCCATTTCCACGGCGGGAAGTAGGCCATTTCCGGTCCCCTCTCCCTCCGGGAGAGGGTTAGGGTGAGGGCGGCCCACGTCACCGCTTTCCATTTCCTCAATCCGCCCATTCCCCTTATTTTCCCGCCGACTGATCTAGCGTTGCCGGGCGGTTCGGCGTATTATACGCCCCCCTTAATTGGCCAAAGCCCGACATGATCCGTCAGGGAGGACGATCATGAGTTCGCTGAAGAGTCTGCTGTTCCTTGCCTTCCTAGGCGCGACGGCGTGCGGGGTGTACGTCATGCTGAATCGGAACACCGAGTCGCCGGTGCCGCCGGGGATCTCCGAGGGTGCGCCAGGCGGTCCGATACCGCTCAGGATCGAGATGCCGCCCGAGGGTCCGCCCGGCCAGCCGGCTGCGCCCGTGCCGCCGGGTGTCCCGGCGGCGGGCGCCGCGCCGCTATTGGCCGCACCTGCGCCGCCCAGCGCCGTGGCGCCGGGTGCCGTGCCGCCCGTGGCCCCGGGCTTGCCGAGTCCACCGCTGGCGGCTCCTCCGACTGCCGCCACCGGCCTTCCGACCGCACCGGCCGGGCCGGAGCGGAACAATTCGCCGGCGCCCGCTGCTCGGGACAGCACCACGGCTGGGCCCCCGCCCGCCGCTTCGGATAACACTGCGGCTGGGCCCGCCCCATTAGGCCCCGGGTTGGGCTGCTGCCTGGTAAGCGCTGCCCGGGACAACCCCACGGCCGGGCCCGCGCCCGCCGCGCGAGACAACCCGGCGGCATTAAAGGCCGCCGTCATGGCCAAGCTGGACCAAGACCGCGTGGCCGAGGCCCACTTGCTCCTCAGCTCGCTGTACGGGAATCCGACCCTGCCGCCTAACGAGGCCCGGGAAGTGACCCGCATGCTGGACCAGATGGCCGCCACGGTGATCTACTCGCGGCAGCACTGGCTCGAGCCGGCCTGCCGGGTTCAAGCCGGCGACACGCTGGATCGGATTGCCGCACGCTACGACGTGCCGCCGCAGTTGCTGGCGCGGATCAACGGCATTCGCGACCCGCAGAATCTGTCGCCGGGCCGGGAGCTGAAAGTGGTCCGCGGCCCGTTCAGCGCCCTGGTCGATCTCGGACGGCTGGAGCTGACCTTGATGCTCCAGCAGCGCTATGCCGGGCGGTTCGCGATTGGGCTGGGCATGGGCTTTCCCAAGGCGGAAGGGACCTTTTTCGTCCGCGACAAGCGCCAGGGCCAGGCCACCGGCAAACTTTGCATCGACCTGGGCAACCAGGTGCTCATCGAGGGCGCCGCCGATCCCCGGGCCATTGGCCGCACCGATGGCCGCGGCGCGATCTCGCTTGGCGATCAGGACATGGAGGACGTCTTCGGCATCCTCTCGGTCGGCTCGAGGGTGGTGATCCAGCGGTGATGTCGCGCCTGGTCCATGTTGGCACCAGCTTTGCCATCGTGCTGGTGGCCTATGGGACTTACTCGCTCTTGGCCGTGCCGCTCATCGAGCCGCCCGCCGCGTCGCCGCCAGACCCGGCCAAGCTGGCCGACAATCCGCCCCTGCCCGCCAGCCAGCAGGCCCTCGAGGAGCTCAAGGTCCTGTTCCCGCCCGGCTCCTGGGAGCTTAAGGATCCGATCTTGCTGGAAAGCGACCGGGTCAAGCTGCTGGCTCAGAATTACCAGAGCCTGGGCAACGGCTGGGTAGACCTGACGCCGCTGACGATGGTTCTCTTGGGCGAGGATTCGGCCGGCGAGTCGGCCCCCGCGGTCCGCGAGCGGATTCGCCACGCCACGGTCTTGCAGGTCCCGGAAGGGGCACGCCTGCGTTTCGCGCAGAACTTCGACCTGGCCCGGTCGCGAATCGGACGGCCGACGGAGGGAAAGCTCCGCGGACCTGTGACCATCCGCCGCCGGGGCAAACTGCCCGGCCCCGAGGACGACCTGCTGGTGACCAGCCGCGACGTGGAACTCAGCGAGCAGCGGATCTGGACCGCGCAAGATGTCGATTTCCGCTGGGGGCCGCACCAGGGGCGGGGCCGCGACCTGGAAATCAAGCTCCTGCCCCGCGAAGGCCCGCCACGCGGCAACGACTCCAATCCCAATATCGGCGGTATCGAGCAGATCGAGCTCCGCCACGTTGAGCGGTTCCACATGGAGTTGGGCCAAGTCGCCGCCGGCGGACCGGCGGCTGCCAACAAGCCGGGCCCCGCGCCGGCTCCGGCGGCCGGCGGCCTGGCCCCCGGCATGCCCTTCTCGGCCACAGGCAACGGACCCGTGCCGGTCGAAGTGACCTGCCGCGGACCGTTCCGCTTCAATCTGGTCGAGCGGCTGGCGACGTTCAAGGAGCAGGTCGACGTGCTGCGGCTTCGCCCCGTCGGGCCCGCCGACCTGCTCCATTGCGAGTTGCTGTCGATCTATTTTGTGCCGTCGGGCCATGCTGCCGCGCCGGGCGCGGCTCCGCCGCCGACTCCGACGCAACCGCACGCCGGCGGCCTGGGGCTTCAGCCGCAGCGGCTCGAGGCCCAAGGCATGCCCGCCACCTTCTCGTCGCCCACCGACAAGGTCCAGGCCCGCGGAGAACGGATCACCTACAACCTCCAGTCGGGAGAAATCTTCTTGCAGGACGGCCACGAGGTGCAATTGTGCCAGGAGGCGCGGGAGATCCGCGCCCCCAGCCTGCGCTATACGCCCGGCCCCGCCGGGCACGTGGGCCGGCTGCTGGCCGCCGGGCCGGGCTGGCTGCGCGGGCCGATGGCCGATCGCCCGGGCGAAAGCCTCGATGCCCGCTGGACCGACCGCCTGGAACTCCGCCCGCAAGGACCGCAGCAGGTGATTTCGCTCACCGGCGGGGCAAGGCTGAACACGTCGGCCATGGGACGGCTCGATGCGCGGGAAATCCACTTCTGGCTGTTCGAGCTGCCTGCGGCCGCCGGCAGCCAGAGCCGGCTCCAGCCCGATCGGCTAGCGGCCCACGGCGACGTCCACGTCGAGTCGCCGCAGGCATCCGGGGCCGTGGATCAATTGGAGGTATGGTTCGAGACGCTGCCCGCCCCGCCGGCTGCGCCCGCCCTGCCAGCCGGGCCCTCCCCGCCGCTTGCGGTTTCGCCGCCGGCCGCCCCGCCCGCCGCACCCGCACCCGCCCCGCCAGCCGCACCCGCCCCGCCAGCCGCACCCGCGCATGCCCCGCCGCTTGCGGTTTCGCCGCCGCCAGCCCCGCCGGCTCACCCGCAGCATTTCGAGATCCTCGGCCGGCTATTGCGGGCCCGCGTGCTGATGCACGATCGCCAGCAGGGCGAATTGGTCGAATTATCGGTCGAAGACAACGCCCGTCTTACCGAGACCCAGACCGCGCAGCCGGGTGAGCAGCCGGTCGTGATCACCGGCCGGCGAGTGCATGTGAAAGACGCCAACCGGCCGCAGGCCGCCGCCGACGTGGTGGGCACGCCGGCCCATTTCCAGGGCCGCGGCATCAACCTCAGCGGCCCCAACATCAATCTGAACAAGGGCCAGAACCGCGTGTGGGTCGATGGCCCCGGACAGATGGACTTGCCCGTGGACCATGATCTCGAAGGCCGGCCGCTAGCCAGTCCCGGCCGGGTGCAGATCGACTGGCTGCGGAAGATGACGTTCGACGGCCTGACCGCCCATTTCGAGGACTCGGTGACGGCCCGCCAGGCCACCGAGCTGCTTCGCACCCAGACCTTGGAGGCTCGTTTCCGGCAGAAGGTCAATTTCGCTGATCCCAAGGCGGCCCAACAGCCGCAGGTGGCACAGATTCTTTGCTGGGGCGGCGCTTTTCTGGAAAACTACACGATCGAGGCCGGCCAGCAGACCGCACACGATCGCCTCGAGGCGGCCGACCTGAAACTCGACACGGCCTCGGGCGATTTGCTGGCCAACGGGCCGGGCTGGCTAACCAGCACCCGGCGGGGCGCACCAGCCGGGGCCACCGCGGGTGGCACGGGCATCTTGCCCATGCTGAGCCCCAGGGCACCGGCGACCACGCCAGGGCCGTCCGCCATCGGCCCCCCGCTGCCACCGGCAAATGGACAAGCGGTAAGGCCGGCCGGCATCGCCGGGGCCCGGTCCGGGCCACCCCCAGATCCCAATCAGCTTACCTGCATTCATCTCCGCTTTCTCGGCTCGATTACGGGCAACGTCCGCCGCAAGGAGATGACCTTTCACGAGCAGGTCCACGCGGCCTATTCCCCCGTGCAAGACTGGCTGGCCACGCTCGAGGGCGACGATCCCCGGGCCTTCGGCCCCCAGGCCATCATCCTCCGCAGCGATCATCTGACGGTGGTAGACATGACCCCGCCGGGCGGCGATAAATCCGCAGAAATGCTGGCCTTCGGCAACGTCGTGGCCGAGGGCGCGGTCTTTACCGCCCGCGCCAGCCGCATGACTTATTCCCAGGCCAACGGCCTGCTGGTCTTGGATGGCGACGGACCGACGCCGAGCTGTTCCGCCAGGAGCACCCCGGCAGCACCGCTTCGCACTTCACCGCCCGCAGAATCCTGTATTGGCCCAAGATCAACCAGGCCAAAGTGGACGGCGTCAGGACCCTGGAGTTGAACCAGTACCCCAACGGCGAGGTGAAAAGCGGGGCCCGCCTGCCGCCCGGCTTGAACCGCTGAGGCCAGACCTTAGAATATCGTGTGACCACAAATCCGTCGCCGGGGACTGTCCCAATTTTCGCGGCAGTCACGGTACAACCACCTGAACCAGCGAATCGGCCGCGAAAATGGGACTGTCCCCTTCGGCCGCGCGAGGACCCCATGAAAATCGTCATCACCCAAGAACAATTGGCCCAGCGGATCGAGCGCCTCGCCGCCGAAATCCGCCAGCATTACGAGCATCGCCAACTGACGATCGTCGGCGTGCTCATCGGCAGCATCGTCTTCCTGGCCGACCTGATCCGGCGGCTGGACTTGCCGTTGCGGGTCGAGCTGGTCCAGGCCCGCAGCTATCACAAGGGCAACACTCAGCCCGGGCCGCTGGTGATCAATATCGATCTGCTGTCCAGCGACGTGCGCGGGCGGGACGTGCTGCTGGTGGACGACATTTTCGACACCGGCAACACGCTGTGGGAACTGCTGCCGCAGATCGACGAGCTGGGCCCGGTGAGCGTCCGCAGTTGCGTACTGCTCCGCAAGGAGGGGCGCTGCCAGGTGCCCATGAAACCGGACTTCGTCGGATTCGACATCCCCGACAGCTTCGTCGTCGGCTACGGCCTGGATTGGCACGACATGTATCGCAACCTGCCGCACGTGGCCGTACTGGAGCCGGCCGAGCTGGTCGAGGAGCCGCCGCGGTGAAGCCGTTGCGGGTGGTGCTGGTGACGCGGCGGTTCTGGCCCTGCGCCGCTTCGGCCGAGCGGGCGATGGCCCTGCTGGCCGTGGGACTGGCCCAGCGCGGTTGCCGCGTGACCGTGTTGACCGCCCGCTGCAATCTCCGCTGGCCGCCGGCGATCCAGTTCCGCGGCCTGCCGGTGGTCCGTCTCGCCCCACCGCCCGCGGGCCGTTGGAACACCTGGCGATACATGCGCTGCGTCGAGCATTGGCTCCGCGAGCACCGTTGCGAGATCGACCTGGCGTACGTGGCCGGGCTGAAGGAGGAGGCTTGTGCGGCGGTGCAGGCCCTCGGCGGGCGGCGACGCGTGGTGCTGGCCCCCCAGCAGGCAGGCCACGCCGGCGACTGCATCTGGCAGCTCGAGGCCCCCGGCGGCGAGCGGATCAAGGCGGCCTGCCTGCGGGCGGATGCCTTCGTCGCCCCCACCCCCGCCATCGAGCGCGAGCTGCAGGCGGCCGGCTATCCACACCCGCGGATCCACCACCTGCCGCTCGGCGTGCCGCTTGATCCGCCGCGGACGCCGGCGACGCGGGCCGCCGCCCGCGCGCTCTTGGCCGAGGCCCATGCCGCACTGCAACTGGGCGAGCAGACCCCGCTGGTCGTCTCGACCGGTCGCCTGGCCCCCGAGCGCGGCTGGGAGCAGCTCGTGGCCGCCTGGTCGGCCCTGGCCGGGCGTTGGCCCGAAGCCCGCTTGTGGCTGGCCGGCGAGGTCCCCCAGCCGGCCGCCGTCCGGCAGACCCTGGAAACCCCGCACGCGGCCGGCCGCGTGGCCGCCATCGGCGTATTCGACGAGCTGGACAGCCTGCTGGCCGCCGCCGACGCGCTGGTGGCGCCCGACCCCGAGGGCGCCCCGCTGCCGCTCTTGGAGGCCATGGCCGCCCAACTGCCCAGCGTGGCCGCCGACGTGCCCGCCAACCGCTGGCTGTTGACCGACGGCCAGGAGGGACTCCTGGTGCCGCCCGGCGACGGGCCCGCCCTGGTCGCCGCCCTGGCACGCCTCCTGGAGCAGCCGGAACTGGCCGCCCGACTCGGCTCGGCTGCCCGGGGGCGGGTCGCCCGCGATTTCCCCCTGGCACGCATGATCGACGCGCACTTGACATGTTTTGACGGCTTGAAATGATACGCATCCTGCACCTGATTGATTCGCTGGCCCGCGAGGGTGCGGGGCGGCAAATGACTCTGCTCGCCCGCGGCCTGGCCGGCCCGCAGTTCGCCCTCCACGTGTGTGGCCTCAGCCGCGGCGGGCCGCTGGCGGAAGACCTGACCCGTGCGGGCATCGCCGTCTCGGTGATCGGCAGCCGGTGGCTGGCCGATCCCTGTGCATGGTGGCGGTTGCGGCGGCAGGTGCGGCGGATCCGGCCGGACCTGATTCACGCCTGGGGCGAAAGGGCCAACCTCTACGCCGCGGCCGTCGCCCGCCAGTGCGGTCCGGCCGGCCTGATCCTCGCCTGCCGCGGTCTCCAGCCGCCCCGTGCGGCCCTCGAAGCGGCAATCGAGCCCTACGCCGTCCGGCGCTGCCAGGCCCTGGTGGTCAATAGTCAGGCCGTGCGGGCGAGCTGCCTGGGGCGCGGGCTGCCGCCGGAAAAGATTCGCCTCATCGCCAACGGCGTGGCGCCGGCCATGGCGCAAGCGGCCACCCGCCGGCAATTGCTCGATGAGCTCAGCCTGCCCGAATCCAGCCGCCTGGTGGGCCTGCTCGGGCCGCTGCGGCCCGCCAAACGCGTCAAGGACGCCATCTGGGCCGCCGACCTGCTCAAGGTGATTCGCGACGACGTGCACCTGCTGATCTTCGGCGACGGGCCGCATCGCCCACGGCTGCTCCAGTTCCGCCGCCAGGTCGAGATCACCGAGCGGGTCCATTTTCTGGGCGAGCGCGGCGACGTGCTCCGCTGGCTGCCGCACTTGGACCTGCTCTGGTCCACCAGCGGCAGCGAAGGGCAGTCCAACGCCATCCTGGAGGCGATGGCGGCCGGCCTGCCGGTGGTCGCCTGCGACATTCCCGCCAACCGCGAGCTGCTGCTCCACGAACAGACGGGCTACCTGGCCCGCGTGGGGCACCGCGCCGCTTTCGCCGGCTGGACCGAACATCTGTTGAACCGGCCCGAGCTGGCGCGGCGGCTGGGCGCCGCCGGCCGCCAGCGGGCCTTGCGGCAGTTCGGCCTCGAGCCGATGATCGCCGCCTACGCGGCCCTGTATCGTGAAATCGTTTACCGCTAAGACATAAGAGGAGTCTTGTACCATGCATACCCGTATCTTTCCCGCTTTGGGCCGGCCGGTCTCGGAAATCGGCCTGGGCACCTGGCAGCTCGGCGGCACCGAGTGGGGCGACGTTACCGACGAGCAGGCGCTGGGCACGCTGCGCGCGGCGGCGGCCGCCGGCGTTACCCTGCTCGATACGGCCGACATCTACGGCCTGGGGCGGAGCGAATCGCTCATCGGCCGATTCCTCCGCGAGCGGTCGGACCGCGACCGCTTCTTCGTGGCCACGAAGCTGGGCCGCGGCCCCCAGCCCGGCTGGCCCCATAACTTCAGCCGCCAGGCGGTCTTCCAGCACACCGAGGATTCGCTGCGGCGGCTGGGCCTGGAAGCGCTGCACCTCATGCAGACACACTGCATCCCGGTAGACTCGATCCGCCGCTACGGCCTGTTCGAGCACCTGGCCGAGCTTCGCCGGCAGGGCAAGATCCGCGCCTTCGGCGCCAGCGTCGAGTCCATGGACGAGGCCCTCTGGTGCCTCGAGCAAGAGGGCCTCGCCGCACTGCAGATAATCTTCAACCTCTTCCGCCAGAAGCCCATCGACTGCCTGCTGGAGCGGGCCCGCCAGCAGGGCGTGGCCATCATCGCCCGCCTGCCGCTGGCCAGCGGACTGCTGGCCGGGAAGATCCGCAAGGACACGCAGTTCGCCGCCACCGATCATCGGACCTTCAATCGCGACGGCCAGCAGTTCAACGTCGGCGAGACGTTCGCCGGGCTGCCCCTGGAAACGGGCGTCGAGCTGACCGAGGCCCTCAAGCCGCTCGTGCCGCCGGGCATGACCATGGCCCAGTTCGCCTTGCGCTGGTGCCTCGATTTCGAGGCCGTCACCACGCTCATTCCGGGGGCCAAGCGCAGCGAGCAGATCCGCGACAACGCCATCACCTCGGCCCTGCCGCCGCTGGGGCCCGACTTGCACCAGCAGTTGCGGCAATTCTACCACGATCGCGTGGCCGCCCACATTCGCGGACCGTACTGACCACGCCCTAATGTAGTCCGCACACGCCGTGTGCGGAGGTCGGGCACACGGCGAGCTTGTGAATTTTTCCGCGTTGTGGCCGGTCTCCGACCGAGCCACACAGCCGCTTTGCAGGTCTCCCGAGCGTGCGGAGACCTTCGGTCTCACCGACGGCGGGGTCGGGAGCCCCGCGCCGAACTCGGAGTTCAATGGGCCGTGCGCCCCGGGGGCCGCTACGACGCAAAAACGCGACCTCTCTCGTACGCCGATGATGCCGAAAGCCAACCTGCGGCGAAGGCGGCCTTCAGCGCCTGTGGGCCATCACACGCCGCAACCTCCCGTCGCTTAACGACTTGCACACCTCGGCCGCCGTCGCGGAGTCGGTTCGGCACTCCAAGTGCATTCCACAAACAACCGTTGTGGTGCGTTGCCTGGGGAAAGAGGAGACCGGGACCTTCTGTGCGAAGCACCCTAAGGGCCGTTCCGCCAAAAAGGTGCCCGTCCCCTTTCTCCCCCGAGGCTCGTAGTGACCCGATTTATCGGGTCTGGAGCGTGTGAACAGGTCAAGGACCGCATGAATGCGGTCACTACGAACGATTGGTGAATAATCCGGACTAGCCACCAACCACTAGCCACCGTTCCGTTGTTGGAAGGAGTGCCCGCGTGCCGAAAACCGCCAAGCCCGTCGCAGTGCAGAAGTCGCGTCGCAAACCGGTCGTGCGAAAGGCCCGAGCGTTGAGCGGCCGCCGGCCGGCAGCGGAGAGCCTGCCGGCCGAGGAGCGGCTGCCGGAAGAGGAGCACCTGCCGGAAGAGTCCTTTGAGATCCCCGATCACCCGCTCCTGCCGGAGCTGGACGAGGAAGACCCGGCTGAGTCGGACCTCGACGTCGAGGCGGAAGCGAGCGAGCCGGCCGCGACCGGCGACGACGATCAGATCGAAGACCCGATCCGCATTTACCTCATGCAGATGGGCGAGATTCCGCTCTTGAGCCGCCAGGAGGAGCTGGCAGCGGCCGACAAGATCAAGCGCGCCCGCCGGCTCTTCCGCCACACCCTGCTGGCCACCGACTACGTTCTGCAAGCGGCGGTGGCCATGCTCAAGGACGTCCGCGAAGGTCGAGCCCGCTTGGATCGAACCATCGAGGTCTCGGTGATCAATCTCCGCGAGAAGCGGCGCTTGCTGAAGGTGCTCGAGCCGAACCTCCGCACGCTGCTTTCCATATTGCGGCAGAACCGGCGGGACTTCGCCCAAGCCATCCGCAAGCATAAGCCGCGGAAGCGCCGCCGCCTGGCCTGGCGACGGCTGGTCACCCGCCGCAGCCGCGCCGTCCGCCTGATCGAAGAACTCGGCCTGCGGACCCAGCGCCTGCTGCCGTTGGTCGAGCACCTGAAGCAGTTGTTCCGGCAGATGGATGATTTGCAGGGGCGGCTTCGGCCGCTCCGCGGTCGGGGCCCGGCGGTTGCCCCGCGGGCCGCGCTGCGCAAGGAACTCTGCCAACTGATGAAGATCACCTTCGAGAGCCCGGCCACGCTCCGCCGCCGCGTCACCCGGCTGACCGCGCTGGCCTCGGACTACGAGGCCGCCAAACGCCGCCTCTCGGCCGGCAACCTGCGGCTGGTCGTCTCCATCGCCAAACGCTACCGCAACCGCGGCCTGAGCTTCCTGGACCTCATCCAGGAGGGCAACACCGGCCTGATGCGGGCCGTCGACAAGTTCGAGTCCGCCCGCGGCTACAAGTTCTCGACCTACGCCACCTGGTGGATCCGCCAGGCGATCACCCGGGCCATCGCCGACCAGAGCCGCACCATCCGCGTGCCCGTGCACATGATCGAGACCATGAGCCGCGTCCGCGGCGTCCATCGGCGGCTGATCCAGGAGAACGCCGCCGAGCCCAGCGTCGAACAAACGGCCTCGGCCACCGGCATCTCGGTCGACGAGACGGCCTGCATCATGCGCATGTCCCGCCAGCCCCTGTCGCTCGATCAGCCCGTGGGCGAGCACGACGACACCTATTTCGGCGATTTCCTGCAAGACTATCGCGAGGACGATCCGCTGATGGAGATGAACCGCGACATGCTCAAGTCGAGGATCGCCGACGTGCTGCAAAGCCTGGACTATCGCGAGCGGGAAATCGTCCGCCTCCGCTACGGCCTGGCCGACGGCTGCGCCTACACGCTGGAAGAGGTGGGCAAGATCTTTTCGGTCACCCGGGAGCGGGTCCGCCAGATCGAGACCAAGGCCGTCCGCGCCTTGCAGCATCCGCTGCGTGCCCGGCAACTCTTCGGCTTCTTGGAAGACAGCCCCAAGCCGCCGCCCCTGGCCGCCACCCTCATGGCCGAAGACGCCGCCGCGTCGTTCGAGAGCGTGTGAAACACCGCCGGGGCCATGCGTTTGCCACAGTAGCCGCTCACGGCATGGAAAGCAGCACGCCACACTCCGTGTGCCGTCAGCCAGACCCTCTTTCGCTTCAGCGGAGGGCACACGGAGCGTGCCTGCTACCTTGGCGCGGGAGAGTGAACGATTACTCGCCCCGGGTCTGCGCCCTGACCCAATCGGAACTGACCAATCAACGGCATTCAGGGCACAGAGTACCTTAGCCTCGTCCGGCCGAAACGCAGTGCCTCCAGGCGACGCGCCACCCACAACCCCGAGCCGTCAGATTTGGTGGCTGTCGCCTTTTCCGCGCTCGCCAGCCCCCTGCCTGGTAGATGGACAAGACGTGGCAGAAATGTTAAGGTCTTTAAGTCGGGCGGGGGGTTTGGTCTCTGGATTCTTCGTCCTTTGAATTCGTTTCGTATTTCGAGCTTCGGATTTGTTCGCAACGGTGGTGGGGCTCGCTGGCGCTCGACCCACCCTGATCCCCCTAATCCCCAATCCCCAATCCCCAATCCCTAAATCCTCTCCCATGGCCCACGTGTTGATCGTCGACGACGAACAGAGCATCTGCTGGGGACTGGCGAAGCTGGCCGAGGAGTTGGGCCATAGCGCCGCGACGGCCGCCTCGGCGGAGCAGGCGATACCGGCGGCCCGCCAGCGGCGGCCCGACGTGATCCTGCTCGACGTGCGGCTGCCGGGCATGGACGGGCTGGCGGCCATGGAACAGTTCCGCCAGGTGGCCCCCCACGTGCCGATTATCATCATGACCGCGCACGGCGAGCTGGCCACGGCCGTGACGGCGGTCCGCAACGGGGCCTTCGACTACTTGACCAAGCCCTTCGAGCTGGCCGTGGTACAGCGGGCGCTGGAGCGGGCGCTGGAGGAGTCCGAGCGGCCGCCGGCGGCCGCTGCCCAGCGCGGGCCGAAACAGGCCGCCGGCACGATCATCGGCGCCTCGGCGGCCATGCAGGAGGTCTTCAAGCGGATTGCGCTGGTCGCCCCCTCCGATGCCTGCGTGAACCTGGTGGGCGAGAGCGGGACGGGCAAGGAGTTGGCGGCGCGGGCCATCCACTGCTACAGCCGCCGCGCGGAGGGCGCCTTCGTCGCCGTCAACATGGCCTCGCTCAGCCCCACGCTGGCCGAAAGCGAGTTGTTCGGCCATGCCCGGGGCGCCTTCACCGGCGCCGACCAGGCCCGCAAAGGCCTCCTCGAACAGGCCCACGGTGGAACGATCTTCCTCGACGAAGTCGCCGATATCCCCCTGGCCCTGCAGGTCAAACTGCTGCGGGTGCTGGAACACGGCGAGATCCTGCCGGTGGGCTCCGACTCGCCGGTGCGGAGCGATTTCCGGCTGATCTCGGCCACGCACCAGAACCTGTACCGCCGCGTGGCCGAGGGGTCGTTCCGCCACGATCTTTACTTCCGCCTGGTGACGTTCGAGATCGAGCTGCCCCCTCTGCGGCAGCGCCGCGAAGACATCCCCCTGTTGGTCGAGCATTTTCTTGAGATCTTGGCGGGGGCCGGGCCGCGGCCGGCGATCTCGCCCGAGGCGCTGGCCGAGCTCTGCCGCCGCGACTGGCACGGCAACGTCCGCGAGCTGCGCAACGCGATCGAGCACGCCCTGATCCTGGCCCGCGGCCGGACCATTGCCCCCGAGCACTTGCCGCCGCCGATGATGCCCGCCGGGGCGGGCCCGCCCGCCCTGGGCGACGAGCAGGCCCTGGCCATCCTCGTGCGGCGCTGGGCCCAAACCCAGTTGGCCGCCGCCGATCCGTCGCCCGACCTTTACCAGCGGCTGCTGAAACTGGTCGAGCCGCCGCTGTTGGAATCGGCGCTGCGGCATTACGACGGCCAATGCCTGGCCGCCGCCCGCCGCCTCGGCCTGCACCGCACCACGCTCCGCAAGAAGCTCGACGAATTAGGATTATCGTAGGGTGGGTCGAGCCCCGGGCGAGCCCCACCAGAACCACGTTTCCGGCCTTCCGCAACGGGAACGAATCCGGATTGAACCCGTAGGATTTCCACAGGTTTGTGGTACTATGAACCTGGGGCAAGGGTCGGGCCAGAGAGGAGGAGCCTATCATGGCAGCGATATCCGGCTCGTGGCGGCCGATTTGGGTGCTGACCGCGGCGCCGGCCGGCCGGCGGCGGCCGTGGCTGGCGGCGGGACTGATCGTTGCGGGGGCGGTGCTGGGATGGTGGCCGGGTGCGGCCGGCGGCGGCCCCCCGCCTGACGCCCGCATGCAAGCCCAGCTCGAGGCGGGCGAGTTCGCCCCCGCCGTGGCCCTGGCCAACCAGGCGGCCGATCCGCAGCAGCGCGACGCCCTGCTGGGCCAGGTGGCCGTGGCGCAGGCCCAGGCCGGGGCCCGCGACGCCGCCGTCCGCTCGGTGGCCCTGATCGGCGACGATCGGGCCCGGGCCCACATCCTGGCCCAGGTGGCCAATCCCCCCGGCGAACCGGCCAACCGCAACGCTCGGGGCGGCGCGGCCCAGGCCGATTTCGACGACCTGATAAACCTGATCACCACCACGGTGGCCCCCAAGACCTGGTCCGACGCCGGCGGCGCAGGCAATCTGTCGGCCTTTCCCACCGGCGTCAGCGTGGATGCCCAGGGCGTGCTGCGGCCGCTGCTGAAAGAGTCCGATGGCGGGGAGTTGTCCGCACTGCGGGCCGCCGGCGGCCGGCCCTCGGGTCAATACGACGCCCGCCGCCGCTCGCCCCTGCGCATGGTCTCGCTCGTGCGATTGGAGAAGCAGATCCAACTCGGCCTGGCTGCCGGCCGGGTGCCGACCGAAACCATGCAGGTCCTGGCCGGCCTCCAGCGGATCCAGTATGTCTTCGTCTATCCCGACTCGGCCGACCTGGTGCTGGCCGGCCCGGCCGGCGATTGGACCACGGGGGCGGAGCAGTTGGTCGTGGGCGTCGAGTCGGGCCTGCCGGTCGTCCGCCTGGACGACCTGGTGGTAGTGTTCCGCCACATGCTGTTGGCCGCCGACGCCAAGTTCGGCTGCATGATCAACCCCCGGCAGGAAGCCCTGGCCCAGGCCCAGGAATTTCTGGCCGAGTGGAGCAAGCGCGCCGTTCCGGCCGAATCGCGCCGGGCGTGGCTGGAGAAGCTTCGCGCGAAGCTGGGCCGGCAGACGATCGAGGTCTACGGGCTGGATCCCCGCACGCGGGCGGCGCGGGTCCTCGTCGAGGCCGATTACCGCATGAAACTCGTGGGCATGGGCCTGGAAGAGGGCGTGCCCGGCGTGGTCAGCTACCTGAACCTCATCAAGGGCCCGCCGCCGCCGATGGGCGTGCTCCGCTGGTGGTTCACCCTCGACTACGACGCCGTGGCGGCCTCGAAGGACCGGCTGGCCTTCGCCCTGCGCGGCCAGGGTGTGAAGGTCGAAAGCGAAAACGAGCACCTCACTCCACAGGGCGAGCGCGTCCACACCGGCCAGTCCGAGGACCTGAACCGGCAGTTCGCCGAGAGTTTCACCCGGCATTTCGCGGCGCTGTGCCGCAAGTATCCGATCTACGCCGAGCTGCGGAACGTGTGCGACCTGGCCCTGGCCGCCGCCCTGCTCCGCGAGGAACGCCTGGCCGACCGCATCGGCTGGCACCTGACCTGCTTCGGCGATCCGCAAGGCTACCCGGTGGAGATCGGCGAGGCCCCCAAGCAGGTCGAAACGGTGGTCAACTGCCGCGTCGTCAGCCAGCGCCAGTTCATCGCCGGCGTGAGCGGCGGGGTCGACGTCCAGCCGGCCGCGCTGGTCCGCCGGCAGACGATCGCGGTGGAAAGCTATCCCCAACTCCAGCAGCAGCGGCCGCAAAACGCCGCCAAGCCGCAAGCGGCCGACCGCTGGTGGTGGGACTGACGGGGAAAAGGGGACTGGCTCCGTCGCACTGGAGGGCTGTCCATCGTGGAAAATCGCAGCAGCGACGGTGCCTGTCCCCTTTTCCATACCAAGCACTAAGCATGGGTGGGTCGAGCGTTTAGCGAGCCCCACCAGGGAAGTGCGTATGGATCGAACGTCGGCGAGCCCCACCATGAGGTTTGCGATGATCTTGGTGGGGCTCGCTGCGCTCGACCCACCCTACTTGCCGGCTGAGGAGCCAGCGCCCGCCGGCCAGGCGGCGGCCGCAACGGTCGGCGCCGAGCCGGTCACAATCGGCGAGGTCGAGCGGTTCCTGGCCCGCGTCCTCCACGGACGGGCGCCGGGCCCCGAGCTGCTGCCCTACGCCCGGGCCCAGGGACTAGAAGAGATCATCGCCCGCCGGCTCGTACTCATCTACGCCGGGCGGAAAGGCGAGGCGGCCACCGACGAGGAACGTGCGGCAGCCACCGCTCGGCTGAAGTCGCGGCTGGCCGCCCAGCACCGCTCGATCGCCGATCAACTCAAGGCCGAAGGCATCAGCCAGGCCGATCTCCGGCGGCAGCTCGCGTGGGACATCGTGTGGGACAAGTACCTCGGGCGGTATCTCAGCGCCGAGCGGCGGGCGGCCTATTTTCAAGCCCATCGCCGCGAGCTGGACGGCTCGCAACTGGTCGTCAGCCACGTCCTGCTGCGGCCCGCCGCCGGCGCCGGGCCCGCGGCCGTCGCCGGACTACTGAAGCAGGCCGAGGGGCTTCGCCGCCGCATCGTCGCCGGGGAGCTGACGTTTGCCGACGCGGCCCGGCAGTATTCGACCGGCCCCAGCCGCTCCAGCGGCGGCCGGCTGGGCCCCATCGGCCGGCACGGGCCGATGGACGAATCGTTCTCCCGCGCGGCCTTCGCCCTGGCGGTGGGGCAGGTCAGCCCGCCGGTGCAAACGCCCTTCGGCGTACACCTGATCCGCTGCGACGAGGTCCGCCCCGGCAGCCAGCAGCTTGCCGACGCCGGGCAGCAGGTAGACGATGCCCTGGCCCGCGAGCTGCTGGAGAAGCTCGCGGCGCTCGAGCGCCGCGCCACACCGGTCAGCTACACGGGGGCCTGGCCGCACTTCCAGCCCGGCACCCGCACGCTGGCGCCGAGTGATTGACTTACATGCCGTGAACGGTTACGGTTGTTTCGGACCGGGGGGCGGTGGACAGTATCGCGATGACATACAGACCGTTGACAATTGCGGTGATCGTCGCAGGCTGGCTGGCCGCGGCGGGCGGCGCGGCGGGCGACGACGCCACCGCGGCGGCCGGCTCGGCCCAATGCCGCTCGTGCCACGCAGACTTCTATCAGAAGTGGGCCACTTCGCACCACGGCCTGGCCATGCAGCCTTTTACGGCGGCGCTGGCCAAGGCCAGCCTCACGCCGCCGCAGCACGCCATCCGCATCGGCCAGTCCACGTTCCGGGCCGAAATCTCCGCCCAGCCTGCTTTCGTGCGTCAGACCGGCGCCGACGGCCAGGTTGCGGACTATCCCCTGGCGCACGTCATGGGCGGCAAGAACGTCTACTACTTCCTGACGCCGCTGGAGCGCGGCCGATTGCAGGTCCTGCCGGTGGGCTACAACCTCCGGGAGCGGAAGTGGTTCGACGTGCCGGCCAGCGGTGTGCGGCATTTCGTAGACCAGGCCGATGCCCCGCTGGATTGGCGGCACAGCGCGTTCACCTTCAATACGTCGTGCTACGCCTGCCACGTCAGCCAGCTTTCGCGGAACTACGACCCGGCGACCGACAGCTACCACACCACCTGGGGCGAGCCGGGAATCAACTGTGAAACCTGCCACGGGCCCGTGGCCGAGCACGTCCGCGTGTGCCGGCTTGCCGCGCCGGGCGAGAAGCCCAAGGACCTGAAGATCATCAGCCTGGCGCGGTTCTCGACGGAGCAGCTCAACGACTCGTGCGCGGCGTGTCATGCCAAGATGTCGCCGCTGGGCACGCCCTTCACGTTCGGCGACGGCTATTTCGATCATTTCGATCTGCTGACGCTGGAGAATCCGGACTTCTACCCCGACGGCCGCGACCTGGGCGAGAACTACACGTATACCTCGTGGCGCCAGAGTCGCTGCGTGCAGTCGGGCCGCCTGGAGTGCACGCACTGCCACAGCTCCAGCGGGCGATACAATTTCACCGAGGCGGAGGCCAATCGGGCCTGCCTGCCCTGCCACGCGGAAAAGGTGGCCAACGCGCCGGCCCACACCTTTCACAAGGCCGAGGGGGCGGGCAATCGCTGCGTGGCCTGCCACATGCCCACCACCGGCTTCGCGGCCATGATGCGGACCGACCATTCCATGCGCCCGCCGATGCCCGCCGCCACGCTGGCCTTCCGATCGCCCAACGCCTGCAACGGCTGCCATACGGATAAGGACGCGGCGTGGGCCGACCAGGCCGTCCGCCGATGGCGAAAGCGGGACTACCAGGCCCCCGTGCTGCGTTGGGCGGGACTGATCGATGCGGCGCGGAAACAGAACTGGACCCGCCTGCCGGAAATGCTGACCGAAGCCACCAAGGCCGATCGCGAGGAAGTGGTGGCCGCCTCGCTGCTGCGGCTGCTGCACGCCTGCGACGATCCGGCCCGGCTGCCGGCGGTGCGGCGGGCACTGGCCGACCGCTCGCCCTTGGTGCGCGCCGCCGCGGTCGAGGCGCTGGCCGCCAGCGTGTCGGGCGAGACGGCCGAAGCGCTGGCCGGCGCCTGCGGCGACCCGGTCCGCCTGGTCCGCGTGCGGGCGGCGGCGGCGCTGAGCACCTTCCCCGCCGCGGCGGCCGGCGGGGAATCGCCGCCCTCTGCGTCCGGCGAAAATGCGAAGCTTCCCGGCCCAAATGCCGCGACTGGCCGGGCCACCGACGAGTTTTTGAGTTCGCTGCTGGCCCGGCCCGATCACTGGTCGTCGCACTATAACCTGGGGAATTACTACCTCTCGCGCGACGACGCGCGGGCGGCGGCCTGTTTCGAGCGGGCCACGGAGCTCGAGCCGCAAGTGCTGCTGCCCTACGTCAACGTCTCGATCGCCTACGCCCGGCTCAACCGACCGCGCGATGCGGAGGCCGCCCTGCGGAAGGCCCTCGCGCTGGCGCCCGACACGGCCGGCGCGTGGTTGAACCTGGGCATGCTGCTGGCGGAACAGGAGCGGCTGGCCGAGGCCGAGTCGGCCTTCCGCGCGGCGCTGAAGATCGACCCGCACCTGGCCGCCGCGGCCTACAATCTCGCGGTGCTATTGGCGCGGGACCGGCACGAAGAGGCCGTCCGCTGGGCACGCGCGGCGTACCAGGCCAGTCCCGGCCCCAAGTACGGCTACGCCCTGGCCATCTACCTCGACCAGGCCGGCCAAGCCGCTGAAGCCGCCACGCTGCTCCGCAGCCTGCTGAAGCAGTCGCCGACCTTCTTGGGCGGCTACGTGCTCCTGGCGGAGATTCTTCAAAAGCAGGGCCTTACGGCCGAGGCCCGGCAGGTCTGCCGCACGGCGCTGGCCGTTCCCGGTATTCCGGATCGCTTCCGCCGCATCCTGGAAGAGAAGGTCCGCGAGCTGGAGTCGCCCGGCCACGCCCGCCGGCCCCCACCATAATCCTCTCCCGGAGGGAGGGCAGGCCGGTCGGGCCTTTCGACCGCGGGGGGTACTCGGACTTCACCGCACGCGATGTGCCGGCGCGGGCGTGCAGCAGACCGCGAGATCGGCGACGGTTTGGCCCGCGGCGCGGGCTGTCGATAGCGACGTGTGGTATGCCGAAGTCATCCGCCGGCGCCGCGAGCGGCTCCAGCAAGACCCCAGTACCGGACGGCCCAACGTGCCCCTGCTGGAAGAGGACGTCAACTACTGGCTCCGCGAGTTCGGCGGCCAATCGGAACTCGACCGATTGTGGAGCGAGCGGCCGCAGGAACCCGCGCCGAGCGTCAGGCCTCCCGATCACGGGTAGCGAGCAGTTGTTCGAGCCGCTCAGAGAGCGGCGCCGAAAAACGGCCGCACCAGGTCGCGTCGATCAGCCCGACCTCTAGCAGGTCGAGAAGATGTACTTGGTCTTTCAGGCGAAAAGAGGTGAGCTTCATGCGAACCAGGGCGTCGAGCGTGGCCACGGGGAAATCGGGCCCGGCCTCCGACTCGCCGACGTCAGGGGCCGGCAGCGGATAGTCCGGACGCACCTTCTCGCCGGCGAATAAGACGTGAATCGCACTGCGCACCGACCCTTGCGGTCCGTCCAGAAACAGATCGACCCCCGCCACGTTCTGGTGCACAAAACCGACCGAGCGGAGCTCGGCAATTACGCGGGCGAAATCCTGCCGGCGGATCAGGAAGTCCACGTCCTTAGTATTCCGCACCGCTTCCTGATCCACGCGCGCGACCCACGCGGCCACGGCGTTGCCTCCGACGACGACGTGGGGGATCCCCGCCCTGCGAAGCACGCCGGCTGCGCGACACGCCCTCTCTCGCACGTCTTCCACGGCCGCAATCATCCTTTCCCAAGAGAACGGCTTCGGAGTCACCACGCCCATAATGAAACCTCAAACGCCGGCCTCCTGCTCAACCTCCGCAGCATAAATCATACCATCGTGAGAAGGCCGGGGGAAAGCCCACCATGCTTCGACGGGTTCCCGCCCGGCGGCGGCGGGCGCGGGCCGTCGATAGCGACGTGTGGTATGCCGAAGTCATCCGCCGGCGCCGCGAGCGGCTCCAGCAAGACCCCAGTACCGGACGGCCCAACGTGCCCCTGCTGGAAGAGGACGTGAATTACTGGCTCCGAGAATTCGGCGGCCAATCCGAGCTCGACCGCCTGTGGAGCGAACCCCCTTAGAACATCACGTCGCAGATCCAGCCTATGAGAATGGCCAGGAGGGCCAGGGCGACGGGCGTCAGCACGAGCACCAGCAGCCAGCCGACGGGCATGCGGCGGTTCATGGCGACGATGAGGCTCAAGCTGCCGTTGCTTCCGGAGCTGCCGTCGGCCGAGGCGGGGGCTTCGGCCACGGTATCGCGGAGCCGCTCGACGGGCGGGACCGCCGGCTGGGCCGCGGCCGCGCCCGGCGGCGTGGCCGACCGCCGGGCGGGCAGCGGCGGCGGGATCGCCGGCATGACGATGCCCGAGCGGGACGACGGAAGCATGCTGCCCGGCGGCCCGGCCCCGGGCACCGGCGGCGTGGGCGGCGGGGGTGACGGCGGGGGTGACGGCGGCCCATCGGCCGGCGACGGCTGCGCAACCGCCGCGGTCAGCAGCGACTGACGGATTCCGGAGGCCTCCCGGGCCCAGGGCGCCAAGCGCTCGATGACCTCAGCGGCCGACTGGATCCGCTGCACCGGGTCCTTGGCCATCATGTCGGCCAGCACGTCGACGAAGGGATCGCTCAGGTGGTGGTTCAGCCGCCGGGGGTCCAGCGGCCGGAGATCGCAGTGGGCGCGGGCCTTGTCGGCGGTCGTGCCGCCGGGGAAGGGCACCTTGCCGGAGACCGCATAATACAGTGTGCAGCCCAGCGAATAGATGTCCCAGGCCGGCGTGGGATTCCAGGGTGTCTGGATATGATCGGGCGAGAGATAGTCGGCCGTGCCCACGATCTTGCCGTGCCGCGGGTCCTGGTCGAAACTGCCCCACCGCGGGCCGGCCAGGCCCAGGTCCGACAATTTCGCCTCGCCCTCGGGGGTGACCAGCACGTTGCCCGGCTTCACGTCGCGGTGGATGATGCCTTGGGCATGGGCATGCTGGAGTCCTTCGGCCACTTGGGAGATGATGGCGGCGGCCGACTCCATGCTCAGCGGGCCGCCGCGGCGGACCAGCTTCCGCAGGTCGGCGCCCGGCACGTACTCGGTGATCAGGTAGTAGACGTTGTGGTCGCAGCCGGCGTCCAGGGCGCGGACCAGCTTGGGATGGCTGAGACTGGCCAGGGCCTGGATCTCGCGCTGGAAACTGGCGACGGCCTCGGGCGTGGACTTGTCGCGGGGCAGGACCTTGATGGCCACGGGCCGGCCGAGCAGGTCCAGGGCCTTATAGACGTGGCCCATGCCGCCCTGGCCCAGCGAGTCGATGGCCGTGTACGGCCCGAGGGTGAACTTCGTCCGCCCGTCGAGCAACTGCTTGGCCTGCCAGGCGTTGAGCAGGCCCATTTCCACCAGGCGGTCGGCCAGTTCCTGGTCGGTGGCGGCGCCCTGGAAGGCCGATTGCGAATCGGCCCCGCGCAGCGCGGCCCGGGCCTCGTCGAGCTGTTGGGGCAGCAGCAGCCCACTGGCCAGGGCACATTGCTCGAAAGTGCTTCGGGGCGAAACGCTCATCCACTTCTACGTTAACTCGATATCGGCGAACTCGCAAGCGGCCCACGCCGCCGGCAGCGGCGCTTCCAGCAGGAGCGGCGCGCCGCCGATGGGGTGGCCGACCACCAGCCGCCGCGCATGCAAGGCGATTCCCACGGGAAACGGCCGCCGGCTGCCGTACTTGCGGTCGCCGACGACCGGGTGCCCATGGTGCGCAAGCTGCAACCGTATTTGATGCTTGCGGCCGGTCTGGAGTTCCACTTCGACCAGCGACACGGCGGCCCGGACGGCCAGCCGGCGGTAGGCCAGCCGGGCCTCGCGGGCCCCCGGCAGGCCCCGGCCGACCACGTGCATCCGCCGGTGCCGCTGGTCGGCGGCGAGCCAATCCACGTGCACGCCGGCGGCCGGCTGGGGGATCCCTTCCACCAGGGCCCAATAGGTTTTCTGCACCGTGCGGTTGCGGAATTGCTCGCTCAGGCGGCGGGCGGCCTTCGAGGTCCGCGCCAAGAGCACGATGCCGGTCACGGGGGCGTCCAGCCGGCTCATCACACCCAGGTAGACGTTGCCCGGCTTGCGGTACTTTTGCTTCACGTACTCCTTGGCCAGGCTCAGGAGGGTCGGCTTCCCGGTTGGCGTGCCCATGGTCGGCAGCCCCGCCGGCTTGTCCACGGCCAGCAAGTGATTGTCTTCGTAGAGAATTCTCATGGGGATCGGCTAATTGTAGACTATTGTCTGAGAAGGGTGGCAGACAATCCCTGTACAGAAACGAGAAACGGCGCGTGGCCGGTGAAGGCGCGAAACTGATTCTGGCAAGCCGCTCGCCGCGGCGGCGAGAGCTGCTCGCCGAAGCGGGTTATGGCTTCGAGGTCGTTGTGCCCTCGGCGGCCGCCGAGTGCGGTGTGTGCAGCGGGGAAGGCCCGGCCGAGCTGGTCGCCCGGCTGGCCTATCAGAAGGCGGCCGACGTGGCCGGCCGGATTGATCGCGGGTTGGTCCTCGGCTGTGATACGGTCGCCGAGTGTCAAGGCCGGATCCTCGGCAAGCCGGCCGATCGGGCCGACGCCCGGCGGATGCTGCAAAGTCTTCGCGGGCAAGAGCATCGCGTGTGGAGCGGCCTATGCCTGTGGCCGGTTCCCGGCGGGAAGCCGCAGATCCAAACGGCCGTTACGACGCTGCGCATGGACCCGCTAGCCGAGTCGCAGATCGAAGAATATCTGGCCGGCGGGCAGTGGGAAGGCAAGGCCGGGGCCTTCGGCTATCAGGACGGCACGGGCTGGGTGCACGTCGTCGAGGGCAGCCCGTCCAACGTCGTGGGTTTGCCGCTGGAACTGCTCGCAGAGATGCTCCGCGAACCTAGCCCACCATGTCCTTGAGGTTCTTCAGCGCGCGGACCTTAACCTTCACGCTGGCCGGCTTGGCGGGCCGATCTTCCAACTGCTTGGTGAACGGATTGAGCCAGCCTTTTTGCGCGGGCCGAGCCGGGACCTTCTTGCGCTCGATCTTGACCAGGCCCGGAAGGGCGAAGACGCCGGGTCCCCGCGATCCGAGGCACTTCTTGATCTCCGCCGCGAGTGCTTCGAACACCTTGGCCACATCCTTCTTCGTCAGGTCGGAGGCGGCGGCGACGCTGGTCAGAATCTCGGTCTTGCTCGGTGCTTTCTTGGCCACTTTTGCCATGATCAATAACCCTTCGTGCGTGTTTCTGTGGGGGAAGAACTTCGTTTGCCCCTTGATGGGGACCTGATGATTTAAGCCTCTTTTCCGAAAAATGCAACCCTCAAAATGCCCAAAACCGCAAAAATCTCGGGAAAAACCGGCGTCTCACGTTGTGGCCGGTCTCCGACCGAGCCACACCGCCGCTTTGAAGGTCTCCCGAGCCCCGGAGACCTTCGGTCTGGCCGCGGCGGGGTCGGGAGCCCCGCGCCGAACTTGGGCGGTCCGCCGCACAGCCTCACGCGGAGCGTGAGGAATACGACGGCATAGAGGCGGAAGAGCATTGCAAACGGCGGCTTTCCACTATTGTGGTGCGGTGTTCACCACCCACATATCCGGCTTTCGCTTGTCAACCCATCCGGAATCCCCTACCATAAGTAGTTGTGCAAGTTAGACTTTCCCATTGCGGAGCAGGAGAGGCGAAATGAGTCGGTCCGGCCCGGCTTATGCGAAGATTGCGTGGAGTCTGACGGCGCTGGGAGTCCTGCTGGGACCTGCGGTGGGCACCGCGCCGGCCCAGTTACTGCAGTTCGGGGCGCCGCAGGCTGCGCCGGCGCCTGGCCCGGCACGGGCCGACAACGCCCAGGAGTCTGCCGAGAACACCTTTCCCGCCCCCGATCGGGCCACGCTGCAGCAGTTTCGGCGGGCGAAAGAGGCCCTCGATCAGGCCCGCTATGGCGAAGCCCTGGAGGGATTCGGCGAAATCCTAAAGACGCCCGAGGACTACTTCTTTCAAAGCGACAAGAAGGCGCCGATCTATCGCAGCTTGAAGGCCGAGACGCGGCAGTTGATCGGCCAGATGCCGCCCGAGGGTCGCCAGTTGTACGAGTTACGGTGCGGCGGCGAGGCGCGGGAGATGCTTCGCCGGGCCCTCGCCGAAGGCGATGCGGCGCGGCTGGCGGAGGTTTCCGACCGGTATTTTCACACCGCGGCGGGTTGCGAGGCGACGTTCCTGCTGGGCAGTTACCATCTCGACCACGGCTCGCCGCTGGCCGGGGCGCTGACCCTGCGGCGGCTCCGCGACGTGCCGGCGGCGGCGGATCGCTTCGAGCCGGCCCTGACACTGACCATGGCCGCCTGTTGGCTCCAGGCGGCCATGCCGGACGAGGCCGGCCGGGCCCTGGCCGACTTGAAACGCCGCCGGCCCAAATCCCTGCCGCGGATCGGCGGCCGCGAGGTCGCCTGGTTCGACCGCGACGACCAGGCCGGCGCCTGGCTGGCGCAATGGATCGGGACCCAGCGACCGGCCGCGACGGTCGAGGCCGATCGCTGGGCCATGCACCGCGGCGAGCCGGCCCGAAATGCCTCGACGCTGGGCAGCCTGCCGCTACTGAATCTTCGCTGGCGGGTGGGCGTCAGCGAGGAGCCGGTCATCGAAGCCATGCTCCAACAAGTGCGGCATAATTTCCACGAACAGGGCGTCTTGCTCTTCTCGGCCCTGCATCCGCTGGCCGTCGACGACGTGGTGCTGATGCGGACCGACCGGAACCTGGCGGCCCTGGATTTTGCGACCGGCAAGCGCATCTGGGAAGTTCCCAGCGACGACGGCTGGGACTCGCCGGCCGACCGCAGCAATCCCGAGGCCATGTTCCGCCATGGCGCGCCCCAGTTGACCCAGCGGATTTGGGACGACGCCACCTACGGCACGCTCAGCAGCGACGGCCGGCGGGTATTCAGCATCGAGGACCTGGGCTTGGGCATAAGCAACGGCGGCGCCAGCGGGGTGGTGATGTTCGGCGCTACCGGTCGCCGCTCGGACGCCGCCGCGCGGGCTCTGTCGAATCGACTGACCGCCCACGACGTTCATAGCGGCAAGCTCGAGTGGGAGCTGGGCGGTCCGGGCGGCCAATCGGCGCTGCGGCAGGCGGAGACGTTCTTCCTCGGGCCGCCGCTGCCCCTGCGCGGCCAGCTCTACGTGCTGGCCGAGACCAAGGACGAGATCCGCCTGATGGCCCTGGAGGCCCACAGCGGAAGGCTGCTCTGGGCGCAGCAAGTAGCGATGGTCGAGCGGAGCGTCATGCAGGACCCGCTGCGGCGGGCGGCGGGAGTATCGCCCTCCTACTGTGACGGGATCCTGGTCTGCCCCACCGGCGCCGACGCCGTAGTGGCCGTCGATCTGGCCACGCGGGGCCTGCTCTGGGGCTACCGCTTCGGCCACGGGCTGGGCGCGCACCCTTCCTCGCGCCGCGGGCAGAACATGGCCTTCCGCTATGGGATGTACGCCTGGCCGACAGCCCGCTGGCTGGACGCCACGGCCACGATCGTCGATGGCCGGGTGCTGCTCACCCCGCCGGAGTCCGATTTTCTGTATTGCTTGAACCTGGCCGACGGCCAGCCGGCGTGGGAGCCCCTGCCGCGGCAGGAGAATCTCTACGTGGCCTGCGTGCACCGCGGCACGATCGTGCTGGTGGGCCGGCACGAGGTCCGCGGCGTGCGGCTGGCCGACGGCAAGCCGGCCTGGGACGGCCGAAGCGTGGTCCTGCCCGCCGACGCCGCGCCGGCCGGCCGGGGGTTCTACGCCGGCCACCAGTATTTCGTACCCCTAAGCAGCGCCGAGGTGATAGCCGTCGATCTGGACGCCGGCGTGAAGACCCTGGCGGCCAAGTCGCGCAAAGGAAACGTGCCCGGCAACCTGGTCTGCTATCGCGGGAGAGTCATTTCACAGGGGCTCGACGGCCTGGAGACGTTCTACCAGGTGGATGCCGTGCGGGAGGAGATCCGGGGGCGGCTGGCGGCCAAGCCCGACGACGCCGAGGCCCTCAGCCTGCGCGGCGAAATGCGGCTGGACGAGGGCAAGGCGCGCGAGGCGGTGGCGGATTTCCGCCGCGCCTGCCAGCTGGATCCGCACGGCGTGTCGCGGCTGCGGACCCGCCAGTTGCTACGCGACGCGCTCTTGGACGGTCTGCGCGCCGATTTCGCCGGCCATCGCTCGGATGCCCCCGAGATCGAGCGGCTGTTGGACGAGCCGGCGCAGTGGGCCCTCTACCTGCGGCTGATGACCGGCGGATTGCAGCAGGCCGGCGATTGGCGCGGGGCACTGGAGCACTGCTTGAGACTGCTCGACCTGGAGGGGTCGAAGCGGCCGCTGGAAGCCGTCGACCGATTGTACCTGGTGCGGCGGGATCGGTGGGTGCAGGCCCGATTGATCGCCTTGCGACAGTCGGCGGGCCCGGCGGCGGCGGCCGAGTTCGACGCGCGGCTGCGGGAGCGGCTCCGCGCGGCGACCGAGGCCCAGGGGGTCGAGCCCCTGCGGCAGTTCCTCAACGATTTCGACGGCCAGCCGATGGCGGCCGAGGCCCGCCGCGAGCTGCTCGGCCGCCTGGCCCGCGGAGGCCGGCTGCTGGAGGCCGAACTGTTGCTCGACTCCCAGGCCCCCGCAGGTGACGCCGTGGCCCGGGCCGCCGCCTGGGCCGCCCTGGCCGAGCTCTATACCCGGGCCGACCGAGCCGAGGCCGCCGCCGCCTGTTACCGGCAGCTCGCCGGCCCGCTGGCCGACGTGGTCGGCCCCGACGGCCGGACGGGCAAGCAGTGCCTGGCCGCCTTGCCGGCCGAAAGTCCCGTCCGCCGCGAGCTGGTCCGCCCCCAGCCGGCCTGGCCCCTTGGGGAAGTCGAGGTGCGCCACGGCAGTTCGGGCAACGCCCCCTTTAACTTCTCCTGGCGCTTCGGGGTTCCTTTCCAGGGCTCGCCGGGGCCGTTCTTCGCCGACGCCACGCTCCGCTTCGAGACGCGGCAGCGTCAGCCCGAACCGAACCGGCCCTTCGGGCAGCAACAGCAATGTTTGGTCGGATACGACGCCTTGGGCCGCCAGCAATGGGAGGTCCCGCTCACGGAAGCCGGCCGGCCGATCAACTTCGGCTACAACCCCAACACGACCCAAGCCAAGACCCAGGGCCACCTGCTGCTGCTCTCGATGGGCACGCGGATCATGGCCATGGATCCGCTGGGCGTCTCGGGCGGTCCGTCGCGCGTAGCGTGGAGCCAGGACCTTACCGACGCCACGGCCGACACGGCCCTGGGCAACCGCATCATCTTCCAGGGCGGCGCGGCGCGGGGCATCAACGTCGTCGCCGCACAGCTCGGCGGATTCCCAATCCAATCGCCCAGTTACAGCCGGATGAATCCCTTCGGGCCGGTCACCAGCCGCTATGTCTGTTTTCTGCGATTCCGGAACCTGGTGGTCGCCGATCCGGCCACGGGCGAGTCGTTGTGGGTGCGGCAGGACCTGCCGCCCAACAGCGAGGTGTTCGGCGACGAGGAGTTCCTGTTCGTGCTGGGGGCCGGGCAGGGCGAGGCCACGGTCTACCGGGCCCTGGACGGCGAGTTGCTCGGCCGGCGGAACGTGCCGCGGCCGCCGGGGCCCGAAAACGCCGCGTTCAACTTCATGGGCCTGGACCGCAGCCTGTCCAACCCGCTGAGCACCGCCGGCATAGCCACGCTCGGCCGCTACGTGCTGACGTGGGAGCAGGGTCCGCGGCCGGACGTCGACCCCTTTGGGCACGACGACGGTACGCCGCTGCAGGCGCAAGCCGAGAAACGCTCGGTGCTGAGGATGTTCGATCCCTGGCAGCAGCGGGCGGTGTGGCCGGAGCGGCGGTTCGCCCCCCTTTCCCGCGCCTGCCTGGTGGGCGACGAAGCTGTGGGCGTGTTCCAACCCGACGGGCGGTTCACCCTGCTGGCCCTGCCTGGCGGCCGCACCATCGCCGAAGTGAAGCTCGAGCCGGAACGATTCTTGTCGGAGATCTTCGTCACGCGGCTGGGCGATCAATACTTCCTGCTGACGCACGACGCGCGGCAGCGCGGGGGTGCGGCCGCGGCGCGGCCCTTCCAGCCCTTGTCGTTCACACTGTACGTGCCCATCCGCCGCGGTCGCCTGTATGCCCTGGACCTGCAAGGCCAGCCGGCCTGGCCGGCCCCGGTGACCATCCAGGACCAGAACTTTCTGCTGGGCCAGCCCGCCCGCGTGCCCGTGCTGGCCTTCGCCTGCCAACGCTTCGAGCAGCGCCCCAAGCAGGCTATGACTATGGTGGTGAAGACCACGATCGAGACGATCGACCGGCGCACGGGGCGCGTCCTGTACAACAAGGATTCGGCCACCCAGGCCATGACGCTGGACCTGGTCGGCCATCCGGATAAGAAAAGCGTGGAGCTGCTGATGCAGAACGCCAGCTTGACCCTGAATTTTACGGACAAACCGGTAGCCCCGGGATCGAGCGGCGCGGCGCGGGCCGCGCAGCCCACCGGCAGCATTCTGGATGCCCTCCTGCAAGCCCTCGGAAAACCGCAAGGAGAGTAACCGTTCATGGCACGAAACCAAGTTCGGCGCGGGTCTCCCGACCCCGCCGCGGCCCGACCGAAGGTCTCCGGGGCTCAGGAGACCTTCGGTCGGCAGCGTGGCTCGGTCGGAGACCGGCCACAACACGGGAGGAGAACCATGAAATATGTTCTATCCGCCGCGGCCGCGGTGCTTTGCGCGGCCGCGGCGCTGGCCGGCACGGCCGTGGCGCGCGACGCCGACGTGGATCGGGCCGTGACCCGCGGACTGGATTGGCTCGCCGCGCGCCAGTCGCGGCTGGGCCATTGGACCGCGCCGGAAGGCCGCTACCCGACCTCGATCACCGCCCTGGCCGGCATCGCCTTCCTCTCGGAAGGCTCGACCACGACGCAGGGCAAGTATGCCGCCACGGTCCGCAAGACGGTCGATTATCTTGTCAGCCGCAGTTGCCGCAACGGCCTGATCGGCGACCCGCTGCACGACGACCGCTATACTTACGGCCACGGCTTCTCGATGCTCTTCCTGTCGCAGGTGCTGGGCGAGGAAGAAGACCTGGATCGGCGGAAGGAGCTGATCGACGTGCTCAGCCGCGCGGTCGAGTTCACCGGCCGGGCCCAGACCAAGGCCGGCGGCTGGGGCTACGTCAGCGCCCGCGACGGGGGCGACTTCGACGAAGGCTCGACCACCATCACCCAGGTGCAGGGCCTGCGCGGCTGCCGCAACGCCGGCATTCCCGTGCCCAAGGAGATCATCGACAAGGCGGTGGCCTACATTCGCAAGTGCACCACGGCCGACGGCGGCGTGCAGTACAACTCGCACGGCGGCGGGGGCCGGCCCGCCATCACCGCCGCCGCCATCGCCTGCCTCTTCAACGCCGGCCAATACGACGACAAGTTCGTCCCCAAGCTGCTGGAATACTGCCGGCAGAACTTCTCCGACGTGGGGCGGGTCAACAGCTCCGGCCACTGGCACTATGCCCACTACTATTACTCCCAAGTGCTGTACCGCGAGGGCGGCAAGCAATGGGAGACGTATCGCAAGGCGATCTACCGGCAGATCGTGGCCGACGCCGGCCCGGACGGCGCCTGGGACCAGGGCTTCATGGGCCCCTGCTACACCACGGCCATGAACCTGACCATCTTGCAGTTGGATCGCGGCACCTTGCCCATTTATCAACGCTGAACGAGGCACAATGACTACCGAACTTCCCTCCCAAGACACGGCGGCGATTGAAAAACTCACCGCCGCGCGGCGAAAGATCGTCGACCAGCTCAGCCGCGTCATCGTCGGCCAAAACGCCGTGATCGACGAGCTGCTGATCTCCTTGTTCAGCCGGGGGCACTGCCTGCTGGAAGGCGTGCCGGGTCTGGCCAAGACGCTGATGGTCAGCACGCTCAGCCAGTCGCTGAACCTGAGTTTCAGCCGCATTCAGTTCACGCCCGACCTCATGCCCGCCGACATCACCGGCACCGACGTGATCGAGGAGAACCGGTCTACGGGGAGCCGGGAGTTCCGCTTCCTGGAGGGGCCCTTGTTCTCGCACGTGATCCTGGCCGACGAGATCAACCGCACGCCGCCCAAGACGCAGGCGGCGCTGCTGGAGGCGATGCAGGAGCGGCAGGTCACGGTGGGCCGCGTCCGCCACGCCCTGGCCGACCCGTTCTTCGTCCTGGCCACGCAGAACCCCATCGAGCAGGAGGGCACCTACCCGCTGCCCGAGGCCCAGCAGGATCGCTTCATGTTCAAGATCTTCGTCCGCTACCCAAGCTTCCAGGAAGAACTGGAGGTGGCCCGGCGGACGACCACCACCCTGGTCGACTCGGTCGAGCCGGTGCTGACGGCCCGCGAGATCCTGGAATTGCAGCAGATCGTCCGCGCGGTGCCGGTGGGGGAGCACGTCATTCGTTACGCGCTGGCCCTGGTGCGGCAGACGCGGGTCCGCGAGCCGGGCGTGCCCGACTTCATCGAGGAGCAGTTGAGCTGGGGCGCCGGGCCGCGGGCCGTGCAGTTCCTGATCCTCGGCGCCAAGGCCCGCGCCTTGCTGGAAGGCCGCACCCACGTCACCTGCGCCGACATCCAAGTCCTGGCCAAGCCGGTCCTGCGGCACCGCCTGGTGCTGAGCTTCACGGCCGAGAGCGAGGGCGCCACCCCCGACCAGTTGATCGACCGCATCCTGGCCCTGACCCCCACCCGAGAAGACGAGCTCACCCTTGACCCGCGATTCCAGAAGATTTTTGCATCCTGAAGCCATCCGCCGCATCGCGCGGCTGGATCTGCGGGCCCGGCACGTGGTCGAGGGCTTCCTCTCGGGAATGCACCGCAGCCCGTACTTCGGCCAATCGGTCGAGTTCCGCCAGCACCGCCAGTATTCCTACGGCGACGACCCGCGCTACGTGGATTGGAAGGTGTGGGCCAAGCAGGATCGCTACTACGTCAAGCAGTTCGAGGAAGACACCAACCTCCGCGCCACGCTGCTGGTCGACGTATCGGGCAGCATGCGCTACGGCCGCGGGGCCATGAACAAGCACGAGTACGGCTGCACCATCGCCGCCAGCCTGGGATACCTGCTCCTGCGGCAGCAAGACGCCGTGGGCTGCGTGGCCTTCGACCAGGAGGTGCGCGCCGCCGTGCCCCTGCGGACGCGGCGGAACCATCTGGAGGCCATCATCGCCGCCATGGCCACCGCCTCACCCGGCAACAAGACCGACTTCTACACCATCCTCCGCGAGGTCGCCGAGACCTATCCGCGGCGGGGAATGATGATCCTGGTCTCCGACCTGCTGGCCGACCGCGAGGGCTTGTTCCGCGGGCTGAAGCTGCTGCGGAGCCGCGGCCACGACCTGCTGGTGTTCCACGTGCTGGACGACGACGAGCTGGATTTCCAGTTCAACGGCCCCACGCGGTTCGAGGGCCTGGAGCTGCCCGATGTGCTGCGCTGCAATCCCCGCGCGCTCCGCGCGGGCTATCTGCGGGCCCTGGGCGCCTACTTGGAGGAGGTCCGACGGGGCTGCACCCGTCAGGCCATCGACTACGCCCTGCTGCGGACCAGTCAGCCCTTGGACGCCGCCCTGGCCGCCTACCTCGCCCACCGCCTCGGCATGTACCGGAAGAAGAAAGGATAGAAACAGCACCCGCCGCTTGGGTGCCACGGCTGGCTCGTCCAGCAGTGTTGTGCATCCTGGTGGTTCGGCACTGCTGGACAAGCCAGCAGTGGCACCCGTAATCGCACCGACCATGGCCAACTTCGTTCATCCGCTGCTGCTCTGGGGACTGCCGGTGGTGGCCCTGCCCGTGTTGATCCACCTGATCAACATGCTGCGGCACCGGCGGGTGGAGTGGGCGGCCATGGAGTTCCTGCTCATCAGCCAGAAGAAACACCGCACCTGGGTAATTCTCAAGCAGTTGTTGCTGCTCCTGCTGCGGATGGCGGCCGTGGCCGCCGTCGTGCTGTTGGTGGCCCAACCGCTAGTGCGCAATCGCTGGGGCAACTTGCTGGGCAGCCGGCGGACCCATCACGTCGTGCTCCTGGACGACAGTTTCTCGATGTCGGACCACTGGGGCGACAGCACGGCATTGGAGGAGGCCAAGAAGGTCGTCCGGCGAGTTGTCGAATCGGCCGCCCGCCATGGGCCGCCGCAATCGTTCACCCTGTTGCGATTCTCGCGGGCCGGCCAGTATGGCGGCGGGGTGCGGCCCGATTTCAGCAAGGAGCCGGTCGATGCCGAGTTGCCAAACCGCCTGGCGGCCCGGCTGAAGGAGATCGACGTATCGCAGACGGCGGCCGAGCCGACGATCCCGCTGGATGCCGTCAGCCAAATGCTGGGCGACGACGAGGGCGAGCGGCGGGTGCTGTACCTGGTTTCCGATTTTCGCGCCCGGCAGTGGGACCAGCCCGGGGCGGTGAAACAGCACCTGGCCCGGCTCAGCGGCAACCGCACCGAGATCCACCTGGTCGATTGCGTCGATGCCACGCACGCCAACCTGGCGCTGGTGTCGCTGGAGCCCGAGGAGGGCATCCGGGCGGCGGGAGTCCGCTGGCGGATGGAAGTCGCGGTGCGGAATTTCGGACCCGCGGCGGTCCGCAACCTGCCCGTGCTGCTCAGCGAGGACGGCAAGGCCCGGCCCCCGGTTACGATCGCCGAGATTCCACCGGACGGCGTGGCCAAGGAGCGCTTCGACGTGAGTTTCGCCGAGGCGGGCCAGCACCGCATCACCGCCCGGTTGGAGCCCGACGCCGTGGACGCCGACAACGCCCGCTACGCCGTCGTCGAGCTTTCGGCCGAGATGCCGGTGCTCGTGGTCGACGGCGACCCCGGCGGGCGCGACGCCAAGTATCTGGCCTGGGCCTTGTCGCCCGGGGGCAAGGTCCGCACCGGCGTGCTGCCGCGGATCGAGACGCCCCGCTTCCTGGTCAACCGGCCGCTGGACGCCTTCCGCGCCATCGCCGTGGCCAACGTCGAGCGGCTGGACCGATCGGCCGTAGAGGCCCTGGAGCGCTATGCCGCCGCCGGAGGCGGAGTGGCCTTCTTCCTCGGCGAGCAGACCCAAGGCGACGTGGTCAACCGCGACCTGTATCGCGACGGCCGGGGGCTGTTTCCCTTGCCGCTGGCCGGGCCCGAGGACCTCGTGGTCGATCGCCTGGAGAAGACCCCCGACATGCAGGGCGACGAGCATTTCGTGTTCCGGTACCTCGGTTCCGAGCGGAACGAGCACCTGGGCGCGGTGACGGTCCAGCGGTACTTCGCCGCGGCGAAGGGCTGGAACCCGGCGGCGCCCGGCCCCGCGGCGGACGGGCCAAAGGGGACAGTCCCATCTTCGACCTCTCCGCGGGGAGAGGCGGACGAAAATCGGGACAGTCCCCGCGCCGGGCGGCCCGCGCGCGTGCTGCTCCGCCTGCGCAACGGCGCGCCGCTGTGGGTCGAGAAAGGCTTCGGCCAGGGACGCGTGATGGCCTTCCTCTCCACCGCCGCCCCGGTCTGGAACAACTGGGCCGCCAACAACGAGACCGGCTCGTTTCCGGTGGTCGTCCGCGACCTGTTCGCGTACCTCTCGCGCCGGCCGGCAGCCGAAGTGTCGCAGCCGCTCGGTCAGCCCATCGAGCTTAGTCTGGAGGCTGCGCAGTACCAGCCGCAGGTGCGATTCATCGCACCGGCGGGGGGAGATGCCGGCACGTCCTCCAGCGCCGACGCCGTGCCCGCCGCACCCGGCCGGCTCAGCGCCATGTTCTCGCACACCGACGTGGCGGGGTTCTACGAAGCCCAGCTCACCCGCTCATCCGGAAAGCCCGAAAGCCGCTCCTTCGCCGTCAACGTCGATCCGGCCGAGGGCGACCTGAAGGCCCTTTTCGGCCGCGACCTGGCGGCCCGGCTACTGCCGGAAGTCAAGTACCAGTTCGAGCGGGCCGCCTCGTTCCAGACGGAACTGGGCGAGTTGGGCGGGCATAACCTTAGCGACCTTCTGCTTTACCTGCTCCTCGTGCTGCTGGTGGCCGAGCAGTGGCTGGCCTGGTCGGCCGGCTACCATCCGGTCCCGTCGGCGGGCCTGCACGGGCGCTCCGGGCGCTGGCCGGCGCCCGCGGTGGCGAAAGGCGGTGCCGCATGACGCCAAATGTCTCCCCTCTCCTTCCGGTAGAGGGGCCGGGGGTGAGGGGCTCCAGTCCTCCGCTCCAACTCAGTTGGGGTGCCACTGCTGGCTTGTCCAGCAGTGCGGACCTTCCGCCCGCTGCACTGCTGGACAAGCCAGCAGTGGCACCCTCGACGCAACTCGTCCCTGCTTCCCCACCGGGAAGCGGGCAGGCCGCCACGGCCGCCGTCTCCACCAAGTTCGAGTTCGGCCGCCTCCAGTCCGGCGCCGATCTGGTACTCCCCATCGCGGTTCTCCTGCTCCTGCTGCTGGCGGTCCGCAGCATGTATCGCCGCGACGCCGCCGAGCTGCCCCGCTGGCTGAGCTGGCTGCTGACGCTCTTGCGGGCGGCGGCCTTTGCGGGCCTGCTCCTCTTCTATCTCCAGCCGCAATGGCGCAGCGAGCGCCAGGTAGTTCACCCCAGCCGGGTCGTGCTCTTGATCGACACGAGCATGAGCATGAATCGCGACGATGCCGAGCCGCCCGCCGGGTCGCGCCGGGCCGCGGCCGCCACATCGGCCGGCGCCGCAGCCCCGGCTGCCGGCCGTGTTACGCGGCTGGCGCAGGTGGCCGCCGGGCTGGACGATACCGATTTCCTCGCCGCGCTGCGCAAGACCCACGACGTGGCCCTGTTCTCGTTCAACAATGCCCTGGATCGCGACCGCGCAGTCGAGCTCAAGAAGATTCCCGCCGGGGCGACCGACCCCAACTCCCCTCTCCCTCTGGGAGAGGGGCAGGGGGTGAGGGCGGAAGCGACCACTGCCGATACGCCCCCGCCGCCCTGGCGGAAGCTGCTCGTGCCGGCCGGCACCGAAACCCGCTTGGGCGAGGCCCTCGAGCAACTGATCGGCCAGGAGCGGAACTCGCCCATCTCGGGCGTGGTGCTCGTGAGCGACGGGGGGCAGAACGCGGGCGCATCGCCCGAGGCCGCCGTCGAGTCGGCCCGCGAGGCCCGAATCCCCGTCTTTACCGTCGGCGTGGGCTCCGAGCGGAAACCACGCAGCGTTCGGATTTACGATTTCAAAGTGCCCCTGCGGGCCTACCCCGGCGACCGCTACACGGTAACCGGCTTCGTGCAGGGGCAGGGGCTGGCCGGGCAGACGGTGGCCGTCGAGCTGCTGGCCCGCGAAGGCCCGGAGGCCAAGGACCCGCGCGAGCGCGGCAAAGGCCGCCGCGTGGCCGGCCAGTCAATCGTGCTAGGCGGCGACGGCGAGGTCCTGCCCCTGAAGTTCGAGCTGACGCCGGAGAAGACGGGCCGCCAAACGCTCTGCCTCCGCGTCCGGCCCCCGGCGGGCGACCTCGATCCACGCGATAAATATCAAGAGGCCGAGGTGGAAATCGTCGATCACAAGAACCACGTGCTGCTGCTGGCCGGCGGGCCGGCTCGCGACTACCAGTTCCTGCGCCCCCTGCTCTTCCGCGATCGCTCGACGACGCTCGACGTGCTGCTGCAGTCGGCCGAGTCGGGCATCTCGCAGGAGGCGCAGCGAATCCTGGACGCGTTCCCTGCCCGGCCCGAGGAAATGGCGGCCTACGATTGCGTCGTGGCCATCGACCCCCATTGGCAGTCGCTGCGGCCGGGCCAGGTCGAGCTGTTGGAAAATTGGGTGGGCGACCAGGGCGGCGGGCTGATCGTGACGGCCGGGCCGGTGTATCTCGGCCGCAGCACCGAGGGCTGGCTCCGCGACCCCGAAATGGCCAAGATCCGCGGCCTGTATCCCGTCGAGTTCCACCGCTACGTTTCCGCTTCGGGCGGGACTGCCTACGCCGCCAAGGAGCCCTGGCCGTTGGAGTTCACCCGCGCAGGCCTGGAGGCCGAGTACTTGTGGCTGGGCGACTCGGCCGTCGCCTCGCAGCAGGCCTGGACGGCCTTCCCCGGCGTGTTCGGCTTCTGGCCGGTCCGCGGTCCCAAGCCGGGCGCCACCGTGCTGGCGCGTTTCTCCGATCCCCGCACGGCCCAAGACGGCCAGCAGCCCGTCTATTTCGCCGAGCAGTTCTATGGCTCCGGCCGGGTGTTCTACATGGGCAGCGGCGAGATGTGGCGGCTCCGCGGCGTCGATCCCTCAAACTTCGAGCAGTTCTATACCAAGTTGATCCGCCACGTCTCGCAGGGCCGCCTGCTCCGCCAGTCGTCGCGCGGCGTGCTGCTGGTCGGCCAGGAACGTTACTTGGTCGGCAGCACGGTGGACGTGCGGGCGCAGTTGAGCAACTCGAAGCTCCAGCCGCTCGCCGCGCCGGCCGTCACGCTGCGGGTCAGCCGCAACGGCGCGGCGGAAAAACCCGTTACGCTGCGGGCCGACACGGGCCGGGCCGGCACCTACCTCGGCCAGTTCCAAGCCCTGCAAGAAGGCGAATATCAATTGGATCTGACCATTCCCGAGGGCCTCGAGGAGCACCTCACCCGCTCGATCCGCGTCGTCATCCCCAAGTTGGAAGAAGAGAATCCGCAGCGCAACGCCGCCCTGTTGGGCGAGATCGCCGCCAAAACCGGCGCCGTCTATTTCGCCAACCTGGCCGACGCCCTGCGGAGCGGCTCGGGCCAGGGCCTGGTCGATCGCCTGCCCGACGCCAGCCGCGTCGAGTCGGTCCCCGTCGCCCCCAAGCCCGAATGGGAAGAAACCTGGCTGCGGTGGCTTATGATCGGCCTGTGTACGGCCTTGTGCCTGGAATGGCTCGTCCGCCGCCTGGTGAAATTAGCATAATGATTCAGGCAAATGGTGATTTTTGTTTGGGTGCCACTGCTGGCTTGCCCAGCAGTGTCTTGGCACTGCTGGGCAAGCCAGCAGTGGCACCGAGTATATGACATAGATGGTACTTAAGAGAAGATGAATGGCTGCCATCCGGCTTGAAGACCTGCCGCGGCTGAGCCCCGCCGTGCACGGCACGCTGGGCCGGCTCCGCCGCCGTGTGCGGCGTTACGTCTGGCTGGAAGGGCTGTGCGCGGCGGGCGTGCTCCTGGGCGCGGCATTCTGGATCAGCCTGGCCGTCGATTGGCTGCTGGAGCCGCCGCGGCCGATCCGCGGGCTGCTGCTGGCCGCGGCCGGCGCCGGCCTGGCCTTCGTCCTGGTGCGGCTCGTCGCGCGCCGCCTCTTCGTCCCCTTAAGCGACGGCAACATGGCCATGCTCCTGGAACGGCGGTTCCCGGAGCTGGATGACAGCCTGCTCACCTCGGTGGCTCTGACCGAGCAGTGGCCGGCTGAAGCCGGCTACGATCCGCTCATGCTCGCCCGCACCTGCCGCTTGGCCGACGAGCGCCTGGCGGCCGTACACTTGCCGAAGGTCTTCAACCCCAGGCCGCTGCTGCGCAAGGCGGCGATGGCCCTGGGCCTCTCGGCCTTGATTGCCGGCCTGGCCGTTGCCGCACCCGAGGCCCTGCAAATCTGGGCCCGGCGGAACCTGCTGCTGGCGGAGCGGTCCTGGCCGCGGAAGATCCGCCTGGAGGCGGTGGGCTTCGCCGACGGCGCCGCCAAGGTAGCCAGCGGGGCCGACTTCGACCTCCTGGTCCAGGCCCTGCCCGGCGACACGCAGCCGCCCGTCGTGCCGGAGGCGGTCGAGGTTCGCTACCGCATCGCGGGGGGCCCGCGCGGCCGCCGCACGATGAGCCGCCTGGGCGTCGGCCCGGCCACGGCCGCCGCGGGCCAAGTCGACCCGCGCACCGTGCTGCAAGAATACGGATTCACGTTCCGCGGCCTGCTGGCCGACGTCCGCTTCGACGTGCTCGGCGGCGATGCCCGCCTGCGCGATCTGCGGATCGACGTAGTGCCCAATCCCACGCTGACCGCGGTCGAGCTGGAGCTGCGTTATCCGGCGTACATGGATCGCCCGCCGCACACCCTGGCCATCGCCGGCGCGATGCAGGTCCCGCTGGCCACGCGGGTCGTGGTCTGCGGCCGGGCCAACAAGGAGCTGCGCTCGGTGCGGATCGACTTCCCGCCGGCCGAGCGGCGGCCGGCCGCGGTGCAGATCCTCGAGGGCCAGGCCCTGGCCGCCGACCGCATGGGATTCCGCTACGCCCTGGCGCCCATGCGGCGAGACACCACGCTGCTGTTCACCCTGCTCGATGCCGACGGCATTAAGAGCCGCGAGCCGATCCCGCTGGCCCTGGTGGCCGTGGCCGACGAGCCGCCGCAACTGGCCGTGCGGTTGGCCGGCATCGGCACGGCCATTACGCCCGCCGCGCGGCTGCCGGTGGCGGGCAGCGTCAGTGATGATTACGGCATCGCCCGCGTGTGGTACGAATACGCCGTAGACCAGCACCCGCCGGCCACCGCGGCGCTGGCCACGTTGGCGAAGCACCCCACCGAGTTCGTCCTGCGCAATGCGGCCCTGGAGGCCCGGGAGCTGAAGCTCGCCCGCGGCCAGAAACTATCGCTGGCCGTCAAAGCGGCCGACCTGTGCGACCTGGGCCGGGGCCCCAACGTCGGCAGCAGCGAGACCTGGCTCTTGGACGTCGTCTCGCCGGAGGAGCTCCGCGCCATGCTGGAGGCCCGCGAGCTGGTGCTCCGCCAGCGGTTCGAGTCGATCGTCGAGGAGATGACCGAGGGGCGTGATCTGCTGTTGCGAATGGACTTTTCCGCCCCCGGCCCGCCCGCCGCCAAACCGGCAACTAAGCCGGCCGACAAGGCGGAAGCCAAGGCGGCCGTCAAGCCGGCGGCCGACAAAGCCGCCGGCGCCGAGCCGGGCGATCAGCCGCTCCACGAGGAGAACCTCTCGCCCGCCCAACGCGCCGAGCGCCGCACCGAGCGCGTGCTGCAAGCCTTGCAGAACTGCCGCAAGAACGCCCAAGAGACCCTGGGCGTGGCCGACTCGATCGACGACATCCGCCAGCAATTGGCCAACAACCGCATCGACACCGAGGAGCTGAAGAACCGGTTGGGGGCCGGCATCGCCGAGCCGCTCCGCCGGATCTGCGAGCAGATGTTCCCCGAGCTGGAACGCCGCTTGGAGGCCCTGCAAGCGGCCACGGCCGATCTGCTCGCAGGCCCCGCGCGCCGCGACGCCGCCCGCCGCCAGGCCGACGACATCCTGCTGGCCATGCGCAAGGTCCTCAGCCGCATGGTCGAGTTGGAAGACTTCAACGAGCTGGTCGATCGCCTCCGCACGATCATCCGGCTCCAGCAGCAGATATCGAAGCAAACGCAAGAGCGGCACCGAGAGCGGATCCAAGACCTATTGGAGAAATAGTCATGGCAGCAGCACGCTGGGCGCGTGGGAAGGGGACAGTCCCATTTTCGTCGGACGAAAATTGGGACAGTCCCCAAGCTATCCGCTGGGCGCCGGCCGGTTGGCCGGCGGCGCTTGTATTTCTCGGCTGCGGCCTGGTGCTGGCTGCGGCCTGGTCGGCGACGGCCGCGGATAAACCGCCGCCGGGCGCTCCGCCGGCCACACGCCCCGAGAAGCCCGGCGCTCCGGCAACTGGCCCGGCCACACGCCTCGAAAACCAGACCGCCAACCTTCCGGCGGCCCAGCAGCAGTTGGCCGATCAGTACAAGGAGCTCGAGAAGGTCCTGATGCGGATGCGCGATCTGACACGCGCCAGCGATCCGCGGCGGGCCGTGCTCATCGAAAAAGCCCTCAAGGAAAGCGGCGATCGGCGGGTCGATCTGTGCCTGGACGAAATCGTAAAGCTGCTCCACGACGATCAGCTTTCCCGGGCGATGGAGAACCAATCGAAGGTCGATCAGGACCTGCGGGCCATCCTGGAGTTGCTGCTGAGCGAGAACCGCACCGCCCGCATCGAATCGGAAAAGGCCCGCTATCGAAAGTATCTGGAGCGCATCAACCGCCTGCTCCGCGAGCAGAAGGACATCCAGGGCCGCACGGCCGGCGGCGACGACCCCAAACACCTCTCCGGCGAGCAGGGCGAGCTGGCCCAGAAAACCGGAAAGCTCTCGGAAGATATCCAGACGAACGAGGAAAACAAAGCGGAAGGCGGAAAAGAAAAGGCGGAAGGTGGAAAGGGGAAGGCGGAAGGTGAGAAGGAGAAAGCGGAAGGCGAGAAGGGGAAGGCCGAGGGTGGAAAGGAAAACGCTCCCAAGAACTCTAAATCCCCAAATCCCCAAATCCCCAAATCCCCAAACGAAGGTGAAAAGGGGAAGGCCGAGGGCGGCAAAGAGAACGCTCCCCAGAACCCCAAGTCCCCAAATCCCCAAATCCCTAAATCCCCAAACCCAGGCCAAGGACAGGGCCAACCACAGGGCGATCAGCAGGCCGCCGGCCAACCGCCCCAGGACCAGAACCCGGTTCGCCAGCGGCTGGATGCCGCCCGGCAGCGGATGAAAGATGCCCAGAAGAAGCTCGACGAGGCCAAGCGTCAGGGGGCCTTCGACGAGCAGGAGAAGGCCATCCGCGAGTTGGAGCAGGCCCGCAGCGAGCTGGAAGAAATCCTCCGCCAGCTCCGCGAGGAAGAGATGAAGCGGCTGCTGGCCATGCTGGAAGCGCGGTTCCAACAGATGCTCCAGGCCGAGCGCGAGGTGTACGAAGGCACCGTGCGGCTGGACAAGGTGCCCCAGTCCGACCGCACCCACAGCCACGAGATCGAAGCCGGCCGGCTGAGCAACAAGCAGACCGGAATTATCGTCGAGGTGGACAAGGCCCTGCTGCTGTTGCGTGAGGAGGGCAGCGCCGTGGCCCTGCCCGAGGCCGTGCGGCAGATGCGCGACGACATGCAGCAGGTCGTGCATCGCCTGGCCCAGGACCGGGTGGATACAATAACCCAGACGATCGAGCGGGACATCCTGGCGGCCCTGGAGGAGATCATCGACGCCCTGAAGAAGGCCCAGAAGGACATGGACAACCGGAAGAAGCCCCCCGGGCAGTCGCCCTCCGGGCAGCCCCAAGACCCGCCCCTGATCGACGTGCTGGCCGAATTGAAGATGATCCGCGCCTTGCAGATGCGGGTCAACCGCCGCACCGAGCGTTATGCCGCCTTGGTGGGCGGGGAACAGACCGACCGGGCCGACCTGGTCGAGGCCCTGCAACACCTGGCCGAGCAACAGCAGCGGATATATAAGGTCACCCGGGACCTGGAATTGGGGAAGAATAAGTGATTTTACGCACGGTTTCCAATTGCCCCCGGCCGCCGGGCGGTTGATAATTGAGCAGGGAGGAGAGGCAATGTATAAGCCGCCGCGAAGAACGGAGGGTGGAACGATTGGTCCCCCTCTCCCTCCGGGAGAGGGCCGGGGTGAGGGGAACCTGCGTTGGACACGAAAACCGCAGATGCAGGACCCTCACCTATTTTCCCTCACCCTAGCCATCTCCCGGAGGGAGAGGGGACCGGGCATCCGCAACTTGCAAGAGTTCAGTTTTCAGTTGGCGATCTTCCTGGCCTGCCTGGCGGCGGGGCCGGCGGCGGTCTGGGCGGCCTCGTCGGCGCCCGGCACGGGCGGGACGATCCGCAAGACCCCGGGCTGGCAGCCTCCACAGCCGCAGGCGGCCAGGGCCCAAGTGTTGGCTTGGCTGGCCACGACCGCCGCCGACCCCGCGGCGAAGACCAAGGCAACCGCCCTGTGGGCCGCTCTGCCCGAGCGGGCCACCGGCAGCGAGCTGCTGGATCGGCTGGCCGAAACCTGCGCGGTGGTCGATCCCGCGGCGGCCAAGCTGGTCGCGCTCTGCTCGCGGCCCCGGGCCCAGCTCGTCCTGTCCGACCAGGCCTGGCTCACCGCCGGCCAGACTCCGCCGCTGGTGGCCAACAATCTCCGCTTCTACTACGGTCGCTGGCTGGTACTGGGGTCGTGGTTCGACGAGGCCCTGGAGCAACTCGCCGGACTGAAACCCGCCGACGTGGTGGCCCCCGCCGAGCTGCTCTTCTACCAGGGCGTGACGCATCATCGGCTGCTGAACAAGGAGCAGGGCCTGAAGGCCGTCGGGCAGTTGCTAGACGGCGCGGAGCAGAGTCCGCGGCGCTACGTCTGCGTCGCCGCCCTGATACAGGCCGACCTCGAGGCCCTGGAACCGGACACGCTGGACCACGTCGCCCGGCGGATGGAAGACATCCAGAGGCGGCTGGACCTGGGCCGGGCCGGCCCCAAGGTCCGCAAGGTCGAAGACGGCGTGATCGACTCGCTGGACAAGATGATCAAGAAGATCCAGGACCAGCAGAAGCAGTCGGAGAGCCAGGGCGGCGGGGCGACGCAGTCCACCAAGCCCGCCGAGGCCAGCCGGCCCATGGGCGGCCGCGGCCCGGGCGAAGTCGCCAAGAAGAACATCGGCAACCAGAGCGGCTGGGGCGATCTGCCCCCCAAGCAGCGCGAAGAGGCCCTGCAGCACATCGGCCGCGATTTCCCCGCCCACTGCCGCGACATCGTCGAGCAATACTTCCGCCGCCTGGCCACCGAAGAGAACAGTGAGAACAAGTGAGCCGTGAGCTATGAGCTATGAGCCGTGAGCCATGAGCTTTGGCCGGACCACCGCTTTTCCAAATCCCTAAATCCCCAAATCCCTAAATCCCCACTCCAGCCGCTATGAATATTCTCTTTTGCCTCGTTCTGCTCTCGGCCGGGGCCGTGCCGCCGGAGTTCGAGGTCCGGCCGCTGGATGGCCCGCCGCTTAGCGGCCGGCTCGTCGAGTTGGATGCCGCGCGGGTAACGGTGGAAGGGGCGGCGGGCCGAGGCTCGTTGGCCACCGACCGCGTGGCCTCGCTGGCCGCACGCCAGCGGCCGGCCCCGGGGGCAGCCGCGGCGTGGATCGAGCTGACCGACGGCTCGCTCGTGGCCGCCCGGCAGTACACGGCTCACCAGAGCCAGGCTCGAATCGTGCTGGCCGACGGCACGGAATTGGAGCTGCCCACGCGGGAAGTGGCCGCGGTCTGCCTCCAAACCGCGCCCGCTGCGCCCGCCGGCCAGTGGGCCCGCATCGCCGGCCTCAAGTTCCAAACCGATCTGCTCGTGACCGGCGGCGGCGACAACCTCGACTATCACAAAGGCACGATCCAGGACGTCACTGAGCAGCAGGTCCGCTTCGAGTTGGACGGCCAGGTGTTGGGCGTCAAGCGGAGCAAGGTGTATGGGCTGGTTTACTACCACGCGGCCGACGGCGGGCCGCCCGAGGCCCCCATTGTAATCCTCGACGCGGCCGGCTCGCGGTGGTCGGCCCGCTCGGTCAGCCTGGCCGGGGTCTTGGAGTGGACCGCGCCGGGCGGCCGCACCCTCCGCCGCAGCCTGGAGCAGATCGTCCAGATCGACCTGTCGCGGGGCAAGATCGTGTACCTAAGCGACCTCCGGCCCGACTCGGCCGTCTATACGCCGCTGTTCGGCTTGGAGAAGGAACTGCCCGCGCGGTTGGAGCTGAATCGCCCGCGGCAGGACCAGAACTTGCTGGCTAAACCGCTGCGCATCGCCGGGACGGAGTTCCGCAAGGGCCTGGCGCTGCACAGCCGGACGGAAATGGCCTACACCCTGCCGGACGGTTTCCGCCGCTTCGAGGCCCTGGCCGGCATCGACGACGACGTTCGCCCCCGCGGCCGCGTCCGCCTCGTGATCCGGGGCGACGACAAAGTGCTGCTGGAAGCCACGCTCGACGGAACAGACAAGGCCGCCCAGCCCATCGGCCTTGACATCGCCGGCTGCCGCCGCCTGCTGATCCTTGCCGACTTCGGCGGCGACCTGGACCTGGCTGGCCACCTGGACCTGGGCAATGCGAGGCTGATTAAGTAAGGGATTTGGGGATTTAGGGATTTGGGGATTTGGGGATCAGGGATCGGGGATGAGGGATGAGGGCGGGAATAGCCGGGGGCTAACAGCCGCCGGACTGATTTGGCTGGCCCTCGCTGCCAGTGTAGCAGGCACACTCCGTGTGCCGTCCGCTGAGGCGGCCGGTCCCACTGACGGCACACGGAGTGTGCTTGCTACATTGCCCCCCGCCGTGATCGAGGCCGAGTCGCAGCGGATCGCCCTGCTGGCCAAGATCAAGACTGCGCTCTTGGCGATCTTCGACCCGGCGGGGCAAGGCGGCGGCTCGGGCGTGGTCATCTCCGCCGACGGCTTCGCACTGAGCAACTTCCACGTCGTCCAGCCCTGCGGCACGGCCATGAAATGCGGCATGCCCGACGGACGGGTCTACGATTGCGTCGTCGTGGGCCTCGATCCCACCGGCGACGTGGCCCTGGTGCAGGTCCTCGGCCGCGACGACTTCCCGCACGCCGAGCTGGGCGACAGCGACCTGCTGCGGCCGGGCGACCCCGTGTTCGCCCTGGGCAACCCCTTCCTGCTGGCCGCCGATTTCCAGCCCACCGTTACCGCGGGGATCGTCTCGGGCGTGCACCGCTACCAGTTTCCCGAGGGCACGCTGTTGGAATACGCCGACTGCATTCAGACCGACGCCTCGATCAACCCGGGCAATTCCGGCGGCCCGCTGTTCGACGGCCGGGGCCGCTTGGTGGGCATCAACGGCCGCTGCTCGTTCGACAAGCGGGGCCGGGTGAGCGTGAACGTGGGCTATGCCGTCTCGATCAATCAGATCAAGAATTTCCTGGGCGACCTGCGCAGCGGCCGCATCGTAGACCACGCCACGTTGGGGGCCCGCGTGGCCGCCGACGAGCAGGGCCAGGTGGTGGTGTCCGACGTCCTCGAGCAGTCCGACGCCTATCGCCGCGGCCTGCGCGTCGACGATGAGCTGGTGCGTTTCGCCGGCCGCCGCGTGGCCACGCCCAACGGGTTCAAGAACGTGCTGGGCATTCTGCCCAAAGGCTGGCGCGTGCCGCTGAGCTATCGCCGTGAAGGCAAGCTCTACGACGTGCTGGTGCGCCTGTCGGGCGTCCACGGCAAGGAGCAACTGCTGGAGCGGGTCATGGGCCACGCGCCGCAGCCCATGCCGCTGCCCCCGCCCGGCGAAGAGCCGCGGGGTAAGAAGCGGGGCGAGCCCAAGCCGCTGATCCCCCGCCCCGATCTGCCCCTGCCCGTGCAGCTTTCACGGGCCAAGCCGCCCATGCCGGAGATCGTCAAGCGGCATTTCGAGGAGAAACACGGCTACGCGAACTATTACTACAACCGCCGCGAGCAGGAGCGTGTGCTGGGGAGCTGGAAAATGCCGGCCGAGATCAAGCCCCTGGCCGGCCCCTGGACTGTGTCCGGCCGGCTGGAGCATGGGGGTGGCTTCCGGTTGCGGCTGACCGACTCCGAGGCCATGCTCGAGGCGCCCATCGGCGACTGCCGCTGGACAGCCGCCGGTCCGTGGGCCGGCTCGCTGCTGCCGGCCGGCAGCAACGGCCTGCTGCCCGCCCTGTGCTTGTGGCGGCGGCTGGTGCTCCAGGGCCCGGCCGGGTTCAGCCCGCTGGACTACCGCGGCACCGCCCCGCTGCCCGGCCGCGAGACCCTGGCCGACGTAGTGGTCGGGTCCTACCGCGGCGTGGAAGGCTGGTTCTTCTTCGACCCCGCCGGGGGCCAACTGCTGGCCCTGGAAATGTACGCCGACGAACATGCCGATCCCTGCGAGATTTATTTCTCGCAATACCGCGACGCCGACGGCAGGACCCTGCCCGGGCGGATGGAAGTCCGCGCCGGCGATACATGGTTCGGCACGTTCCTGCTGGACGAGTTCGACTTCCGGGAGGCGCCCAAGACGTGAGGAACGAGGGGCGAGCGGCGCGGCCGGCATGGCTGGCAGGGCTGTTGTGGGCGGCACTGGCCACGGCCAGCGTAGCAGGCACACTCCGTGTGCCGTCCGCCGAGGCGGCCGGGTGGCACGTCCCTGAGCTTGCGAAGGGCGTGGAAACGGTGCCACGCCCTTCGCAAGCTCAGGGACGTGCCACCCCCGCAGCAGTGAACACAGCAGACGGCACACGGAGTGTGCCTGATACATTAGCCGAGACGATCGACCGCTCGCAGGCCAAGATCGTCAAGGTCTACGGCGCCGGCGGCTTCCGCGGCATGGAGGGCTATCAGAGCGGCATACTGGTCTCGGCCGAAGGCCATATTCTCACCGCCTTGAGCTACGTGCTCGATACCGATCGGATCGGCGTCACGCTGGGCGACGGCCGGCGGTTCGAGGCCAAGCTGCTCGGCGGCGACCCCCGGCTGGAGGTGGCCGTGCTCAAGATCGAGGCCGCCGACCTGCCCCATTTCGATCTGGGCCTTGCGGTGGCCGTCCACAGCGGCGACCGCGTGCTGGCCCTCAGCAATATGTTCAACGTGGCGATGGGCAGCGAGCCGGCCAGCGTGCAGCACGGCACCGTGTCGGTGGTGACGCAGCTCGAGGGCCGGCGGGGCGTGTTCGAGACCCCCTACCATGGCCCGATCTACGTCCTGGACGTGACGACCAACAATCCCGGCGCCGCCGGCGGGGCCCTGGTTACCAGGCGCGGCGAACTGACCGCGCTAGTGGGCAAGGAGCTCCGCAATTCGCTGAACAACACCTGGCTGAATTACGCCGTGCCCATCGAGCAGCTTCGCGCGTCGGTCGCGGCGATCCGCTCCGGAAAGCTGGTGGCCCAGCCCGAGCTGCCGCCCGAGCAGAAGCCCGCGCACCCCATGGACGCGACGATCCTGGGAATCGTCCTGGTGCCCGACGTACTGGAGCGGACGCCGGCCTACGTGGACCAGGTTCGCCCCGGCTCGGCCGCCGCCCGCGCCGGCCTGCGGCCCGACGACTTGATCCTCCTGGTCGGCAATCACCTCACGCAATCCTGCAAGGCGTTGCAAAAGGAGCTGGAGATCATCGATCGGGCCGACTCGGTGAAACTGACGGTCCTCCGCGGCCAGGAGTTGGTGGAAGCGACCCTCCAGGCCGCCGCGGAAGACAAGTGAGCGGAAGGCGGAAGGCGGAAGGCGGAAGGTGGATTGCAAAATGCAAATTGTAAATTGTAAATTGCAAATTGCGGCCAACCCGCCTTCAGTTCGCAAGGTGGGACAAGTTCGTAGGGTGGGACAAGCGCAGCGCGGTCCCACCATTTGCGACGGACGGCGGACGACGGACGACGGGCCGGAGCGCTTTCGTCCGTCGTCCGTCGCCCGTCGTCCGTCGTGCTCTTGGTGGGGCTCGCTGCGCTCGACCCACCCTACCGCCCATTTTGCACTTTGCATTTTGCAATTTGCAATCCTGTCGGCCCGGGCCGGCGACGACTTGGAGTCGCTCGAGCAGCAGGCCCTGGCGGCGGCCGCCCAGCGTGTGGCCCCCTCGGTCGTTCGCATCGAGACGGTGGGCGGCCTGGAGCGGGTCGAGGGCGTGCTGTTCGGCACCGGCCCCACCACGGGCCTGGTCGTCGATCCGCAAGGCTACATCGTTTCCAGCGCCTTTAACTTCATCAACAAGCCGGCTTCGATCCTGGTCCGCCTGCCCGACGGCGCCCGCAAGCCGGCCCGGTTGCTGGCCACCGACCACAATCGCCAGATCGTGCTGCTGAAGATCGAGGTGGACGGTCCGCTACCGGTTCCCCAGACGGCGCCCGAGGCCGAGATGCGCGTCGGGCAGTGGTGCGTGGCCGTGGGCCGGACCTTCGAGGACCAGCGGCCGAACCTGTCGGTGGGCATTCTCAGCGCCGTGGGGCGGATCTGGGGCAAAGCCATCCAGACCGACGCCGCCGTCTCGCCCAATAATTACGGCGGCCCGCTGGTCGATATCCGTGGCCGCGTGCTGGGCCTGCTCGTGCCCCTGTCGCCCCAGTCGGCCGAGGAGATCGCGGGGGTCGAATGGTACGACTCGGGCATCGGATTCGCCGTCCCGCTGGAGGCCCTGGGCCAGGTGCTCCCCCGCCTCCGCCGGGGCGAAGACCTGTACCCGGGCGTAATGGGCGTCTATCTCCAGTCCAAGGACCTCTACACGGGCGACACGCGGCTGGCCTCCTGCCGGCCCAATTCGCCCGCTGCCAAGGCCGGCTTCCGCGCCGGCGATCGGATCGTCGAGATCGCCGGCCGGCAGGTGTCGAGGGCCGCCGACGTCAAACAGGAGATCGGCCGCCGTTATGCGGGCGAGAAGATCCGCGTCGTCGCCTTGCGCGGCCAGGAGCGGATCGAGCGTGAAGTCGAGCTGGTGCCGAAGTTGGAAGCCTACCGGCACGGTTTTCTGGGCATACTGCCCCAGCGCGGGCCCGCCGAGCCTGCCGGGGCCGGGGTCCGCTGGGTCTATCCTGAAAGCCCCGCCGCCGCGGCCAAGATCGAGCCCGGCGATCGCGTAGTGGCCCTGGCCGGCAAGGCCGTCGCCAATCGCGACGAGCTGCTGCGGGCCATCAGCGTGCTTGAGCCGGGGATGGAGGCCGAGCTAGAGGTCCGCCGCGGCGAGCAGGCGCGGAAACTGAAACTCACCCTGGCCGAGCTGCCCGAGGGGCTGCCGCCGGCGGCCCTCCCGCCGGCCCGCCGGGCAGCCAAACCGGGCCCGGGCCCGCGGGCCAAGCCGGGCGCGGTCGCGCTCCGCGTGGCCGAGTTCAAGAACGAAGCCTGGGCCTACGTGCCCGAAGGCTACGACCCCGCGGCCTCCTGCGGCGTGCTCGTCTGGCTGCAAGCCGCGCAGCCCGCCACGCAGAAGGACCTCCTGGACCAATGGAAACCGCTCTGCGACGCCCACGACCTGCTGTTGGTGGTTCCGCAACCGGCGGCCGAGCGTGCCGGCTGGCAGCCCGACGACGCCGACTACCTCGAAAAACTCCTCCGCCAGGTGCTCAGCGGCTACGCCGTCGATCCGACCCGCGTGGTGGTTTACGGCCGCGAGGCGGGCGGGGCCCTGGCCTGCCTGACCGCCTTCCACAGCCGCGAGCTGATCCGGGCCGTGGCGGCCCTCGATGCCGGCTCGCTCCTGCCGCCGCCGGAAGCCGAGCCCGAGCACCGCCTGGCCATCTACTGGGCCACGGCCAAGGAGACGCCCCAGGCTGCCCTCCTGGCCATGACGCTGGCCCGCTTCCGCCAGATGAAGATCCCCGTCACCCAAAAAGACCTCGGCCGCACGCCCCGCGACCTCAAACCGGATGAGTTGGCCGAGCTGGCCCGCTGGATCGACATGCTCGACCGCATCTGAATTCACAAAGATCGAAGAGAGGGCCCATGAACGATTGTCGTCCCGTAGGGACGATTGAACCGTTGCCCTCCGCGTTCAATCGTCCCTACGGGACGGAAGAAGATGGTCGTAGGACAACAGGGCCCAGCAGTGAACTGCTGGGCTATTGTCAAACGTCCCCGCGGGACGAAGACCACGACGGGCGCTCGATGACAAAAGCCCATCAGAGTGAATCATTACACTAGCCGGTCGCGGGCCCTCTACCCGCCGGGGCGGCGGGCCAGGGCCTCCTGGGGCGCGGCCAAGCCGGCGATCAGGCGCTCCAGGATCAGCCGCGGGGGCATGGCGCTTTGACCTTTCAGGTCCAGATCGGCCTGCAAGAGCCGGCGGTAGAGTTGGATGCCGCGGAGGCGGCCCAGTCGGCGAAGTTGCCGCTCGGCCTTTCCCACGAAGAAGGGCTTCACCCCCGCCTGTTCCAGGGCTTGGCCGATCGGCAAGCGGTGCCCGGCCGCCTCGGCCTGGAGGATCAGCCGGGTGGCGGCGGCCAGTCGGCGGAGCGAGGCCGAGATCTGGCCCAGCAGGCTAATGGGGACCTCGCCGGCCGCCAGAAGCCGGTCCACCTGGCGCATGGCCTCGGCCACGTTGCCCTCCAGGGCCGCGTCGAGCATCTCCCAGGTGGTCTTGGCCCGCCAACTGCCCACCAGCCGGCCGACCATCTCCAGCGTGACCTTCTTGTCGCTGCCGGTGGAAAGGGCCAATCGGGCCACCTCCTGGTCGAGCAGCCCCAGCTCCGGCCCGATCATCTCGATCAGCATTTCGGCCACGGCGACCGATAGGTGCACCTGGTGCTCCCGAGCGGCCCAATCGGCCAGCCAGCGGGCCAGCCGGGGCCCGGCCGGCTGGCTGCAATCGATGGCCAGCCCCTGGGCCTCGACGGCCTTGGCCAGCCGCGTGTTGCCCGGCCAGCTCTTCACGTCCAGCAGCAGGACGCCGCAGCGGCTGGGCTGGGCCACGTACTCCTCCAACTGCCCGCGGTAGCGGCTGACGAACTCGTCGGCCTCCTCGACCACGACCAGCCGCTGGCCGCCGAACATGGCCACCGTCTTCAGCTCTTCGAGCACGTCGCGGAGCTCGGCCGTGGGGCCCTCGAACTGGGCCAGCGAAAAGTCGGCCTCCCCGCTTCCCAACACCGACTGGCGAATCCGCAGCAGGGCCTGCCAGCGCAGAAACGCATCGTCGCCGAAAGCCACGTACACCGGCCGCCGCGGATGCCGCTCCGGATGGGCCAGATAGTCGATCGCCGAAAGCGCCTTGGCCATAGCCCATAGTATACGCCGGGCCTTGCAGGCTGGGCAGGGCCCATTGCACATACCCTCATTTCTCGTTGGCTCGATCTTCGAGATACTGCTCCCAGGCCGTCTGCTGCAGGAACTCGGCGTCGGCCTTGGAGAGCTTGAAGGGATCGAGCCCCACCGGCGACGTGTCGGTAAGGGCCGCGAAAATGACGCAGGCGTTAAGGTAGTAGCCGGCGGCGTTGGGATGCGCACGATCGGTGTGATAGAAGTCGAAAGCGGGCCGCTTGGCCCAGGCTTTGAGCCAGGCCATGCCGCCGCCGCCGACGCGGCCCCGGCAGCGGCGTGCCGCCGCCAGGGCATCGGCGTACATGGCCTTCTGCCCGGCCTTGGCGGTTTCAACCTCGGCGGTGGCGTAGAACAGCATCTTGGCGCCGACCTTCTTGGCTTCCGCGTCGAACTTGCCGGAATACTCCCGGAACCTGGCCCCGTTGCCGCCGTAGCTGTAAACGATCTCGTGGCAGACGATCCAGTCCCAGCCGCCCCGAGCGATCTTCTTCTGCACCATGGCGTTGTTCCACAGGGTTTCGATGTTCGCGCCGCCGACAACGACCTCGTCGGTTTCCACGCGCGGCGTCCGCGAAGACGCGGAGTGCGACAGGTCTTTCACGATCTCGGGAATGTCGCAGACGCAATTGATCTGGCTATTGCCGATGAACAACGCGCGGATGGGCTTTGGCCCACGCCCCGGCGCGGCGGCCGAAGCGCCGGGGCCGGCGATCAAACCCAGAAGCACGAGCGGGATGGCGCCCCGCCGCAACATGAACCAACGGAAATCAAGATCTGCAAAGCAGCCGCGTCGAGCGACACTCATGGCGAGCTCCTACCCCTGGGTTTACCCTTCCACATAGGCGTCGAACAGCCTGACCTTCTTCCAGTTGGCCTGAACGTCGTTGGTGATTCCTCACCCGCTATTGTGCCGCAGCCGACCGGCCCGGGCAAGGTGTGCGGGTGATGGTCGGGGGGATTGCCAAGCAGGGCAACTTCAAGGCACAATGGTCGACGAGCGGGAATCCGGCAACCGTGGTGGGCCCTAGTGGTCTGTCCAAGTCGAGCTTACGGGTGCCACGGTTGGCTTGTCCAACCGTGTGTCCGGCACTGCTGGGCAAGCCAGCAGTGGCACCCAACTCGTAAAGTCGAGATGGACAGACAACTAGTCTGCGTCGATATGGATCGCTCTTCACAACTCGGGCAAGACAGCATCCCGCGCCTGCTGCTGCGATTCTCCCTGCCGGCCATCGTCGGCATGACCGCCCAGGCCCTTTACAACCTCATCGACCGGGTGTTCGTGGGGCAGGCCCTCGGGCCGCCCGGCATTGCGGGCACGACCGTCGCTTTCCCCTTCATGCTCATCGTGCTGGCCTTCGCCATGCTGATCGGCTTCGGCGCCACGGCCCTCATCTCCATCCGCCTGGGCGAGCAGAGAAAACCCGAGGCCGAGCAGGTGCTGGCCAGCGCCGTGGTGCTGCTGCTGGCCGGCGCGGCGCTCATTACCGCCGCGGGCCTGCTGTGGCTGGACGACATCCTCGTGCTGTTCGGGGCCAGCCAGTCCGTCCTGCCCTACGCCCGAGACTACCTGCGGATCATCTGCCTGGGCACCGTCTTCCAGATGCTCAGTTTCGGCCTGAATGCCGCAATCCGGGGCGAGGGGAATCCCAGGATCGCCATGCTCACCATGCTTATCAGCGTCGTGCTCAATGCGATTCTGGCCCCCCTCTTCATCTTCAAGCTGCACTGGGGGATGAAAGGCGCGGCCCTGGCGACCGTCGTGGCCCAAGCCGTTTCAGCCACCTGGGTGCTGGCATATTTCCTGGGCGGCCGCAGTGTGCTCAAGCTCCATGTCCGGCGCTTGCGGCTGGATGGGCGGCTCTGCCGCGACATCGCCCTGATCGGCTCGCCCCCCTTCGCCATGCAGATTGCCGCCAGTGTGATGCAGAGCATCTTGAACCATCAGCTTCGCAGGCACGGGGGCGATCTGGCCATCTCCGTGATGGGCATTCTGTACGTTATGTTCATGATGGTGGCCATGCCCATCTTCGGCATCAATCAGGGCGCCCAGCCGATCATGGGCTACAACTACGGGGCCCGCCGCTTCGACCGCGTGAAGCGGACGCTGGTCACGGCTATCGCGGCGGCCACCGCCCTGGCGCTTGTGGGCTTCGCCCTGGCGATGCTCTTTCCGGCGCAGGTGATTTGGCTCTTCAACCGAGAGGACCAGGCCCTCCTGGCGCTGGGAACCCACGCCATGCGGATCTCGATGTCGATGCTGCCCCTGATCGGCTTTCAGGTGGTCAGCGCCAGTTACTTCCAGGCCGTGGGCAAGCCCAAGGAAGCCCTGCTCTTGATGCTCTCCAGACAGGTGCTGCTGTTGATCCCGGCGGTCTTGATCCTGCCGCGTTTCTTCGGCCTGAACGGGGTGTGGCTGGCCCTGCCCACGGCCGACTTGGGGTCGTCGGCCTTCACCGGCGTGTGCCTGTTTGCCGAGCTGCGACGCCTCCAGCAGAGCCGCTCGTAACTCAATGTAGTAGGCACACTCCGTGTGCCGTCCGCCATGCCTTTTTCCGCTTCAGCGGACGGCACACGGAGTGTGCCTGCTACGTTCCCTGCCGCCAGCGGCTACGCCCGCTTCCGCAACTGCCTCGCCCACAGCGTCAACCAGACGGCTGCCAAGGCCGTCAGCCACGCGACGAACTTGAGGATCGCTATGCCCCAGAACCATACGCTGTGGACGAAGGTCCAATCGACCCCCGGCCCCCACATGGCCAGGAACCATGCCGGCCGGGCCGACATGACGGCGAGGTACACGACCCATTGCAGGGTAACGACCCCCAAGGTGATCAGCACAGTCCACCAACCGGCGACGGCGGCGGCCCGAACCCGCTGCTCGAAAACGTCGTTCATGACGATCTCCTTCCTGTCATTGGCCTTCGGCCGGCAACCCCCGGACCCGCACGCTGCGATAGGCCACCGGACCGTGATCGCCTTGCAGCATGAGCGGCCCGATGGGTTTCTCGTCGTCGAACGCCGCCGCCCGGGTCGCGCCGGTGACCTCGACGTTCTCGTGCACCACCTGGCCGTTGTGAACGACCTTCACGAACCGGCCGTTGGCCGTCTTCTTGCCCGCCGCGTCGAAGCGCGGGGCGCGGAACTGCACGTCGAAGGTTTGCCATTCCCCCGGCGGCAGCGAGGCGTTTACCCGCGGCGAGTGGCCGTTCACGTTGGCCCCCTTGATCCAGCGGGGATATATTCCCCCGCATTCGATGCCGGGGTACAGGTCTTTCGCCACCCCGTAACTGTCGTAAACCTGCAATTCATAGCGGCCCATGAAGTACACGCCGGAGTTGGAGTGGCGGGAAATCATGAATTCCACGTGCACCTCGATGTCGCCGAACTCCGCCGCGCTGATGAGGTTCACGGTTCGCCCCTTCGACCCGTTGACGGCCGGACCGGCCCCCGGCTGCCACGCCAGGCGATTGGGATCCTTGGCGTCCATGGCCACCGCGGCGGCCGTGGCCCAGTCGCCCCGCGGCTGCCGCCAGGCAGCCAGGTCCGCGCCCGGACACAGTTCCCGCCACGGCTCCTCGCCGCGGGCGCCGACGGCCATAAATGCGGAAAAGACAAACATCGCGGCTAGCGTCAACGTCTTCATCGCTCACGTCTCCTTATTCAATTTCGGGGCTGGACTCAATACGATTAGGGTACCCAGCGCCCGTGCTCGGGGCAAGTAGCTCTCCAGCCTACAGCTCATTCGACCCACGCTACAGCAAGGTTACCGGCCGAGGCTTGCGCAGTCGGACGAGGTACACCAGGGCCAGAAAGTCGTAGAGGGCGTGGGCGGTGATGGGCAGCGTCAGGTTGGCGGTGGCCAGCCAGAGCCAGCCCAGGTAGAGGCCGACCAGGCCGGCCAGGAAGGCGTAGCCGGCATTGGCGGCGTGCAGCAGGCCGAACAGAACGGTCACGGCCGCCAGGGCCAGGTAATCGGCCGTGGCGCCGGCGGCGGCCGGGGCGTGGAGCATTCCGCGGGCCCAATCGGCCAGGGTTGCCTGGAGTACGCCGCGGAAGAGCATCTCTTCGCCCAGTCCGGCCAGCAGCGCGATCACCGCCATTTCGAGCAGGCTGCAAGACCGAAACAGGGGGGCCACCATGCGATCGGCAGCCCCCATTACGTCGGAAAAGGGGCGGTAGGGGACCCACACGCATAGGCCCAGCAGGGCCAGCATGGGCAGTACGGCGACGGCACCCAGGGCCAGGGCGGTGGGGTTAAGCTGTAGGGTCTGCATGGGGGGGCGGCCGAGCAATCCGCCCGCCGCCACCGCCACGGCACTGAGGCTGCCTTCGAACATCGCCGCCAGCAGGGCGAAGTTGGGCGGGGGTGAGAGTTCTTCGGCCATGGGGCATTAGTTTAGAGTGGCTGGTGGCTGGTGGCTAGTGGCTGGGGATGAGTGGCGAGGGGCGAGGGGGGAGTGGGGAGTGGGGAGTGGCTGGCAGCGACGGGGCGAGTGCGGCCTGCTGACCCATCTGGCTCATAGGACTAATGGGACTAATAGGTCCTATAGGTCCCATAAGTCCTATAGGTCTTATACAACCCATTCCGTGAGCTGGTGGGGCCTATATCGCCTATTTGGATGGCTCCTCGCCACCAGCCCCTCCCCACTCCCCACTCCCCACTCCCCACTACTCCCGGCCCGTTGACCTTGGTTTACCCGCCGGTTAGACTAACCCGTTTACTTTCCCGGCGTAACCGTTCACAGTTCGAGGGGGACAGTCCCATTTTCGTCGGACGAAAATTGGGACAGTCCCCGTGAACGGTCGGCAATTAACGGTCACTGAGGAAGGAAATAGCCCATGCCTGCGAAGTATGTTTACGGATTTGGCCCGTGGGGGGCCGATGGCGATGCGAGCATGAAGAACGAGTTGGGCGGGAAGGGCGCCAACCTGGCGGAGATGTGCCGCCTGGGCCTGCCCGTGCCCGCCGGCTTCAGCATAAGCACCGATCTGTGCACGGTCTACTTTCGCGAGGGCCGGAAGTTCCCGCAGGAGTTGAAGGACGAAGTAGCAACGGCCCTGGCCAAGACCGAGGAGGCCATGGGCATGAAATACGGCGACGCCGAGAACCCGCTCTTGGTGTCCTGCCGCAGCGGGGCCCGCAAGTCGATGCCGGGCATGATGGAGACGGTGCTGAACGTCGGGCTGTGCCCGCAGACGATCCCCGGGCTGGTGAAGAAATCCGGCAGCGAGCGGTTCGTGTGGGACGCCTACCGCCGCTTGATCATGATGTACTCGGACGTGGTGATGGAGAAGGCCGAGGACGTGGAGGCGGCCGAGGGCAAGGGCATCCGCGTGCAACTCGAGCACATCATGGCCCGGCTGAAGAAGAACAAGAAGTACGCGGCCGACACGGACATGACGGCGGCGGACCTCAAGGGTTTGTGCAAGCGGTTCAAGGACAAGGTGCTGGCGGTTCTGGGCCGGCCCTTCCCCGACGATCCGCAGGAGCAGCTTTGGGGGGCGATCGGGGCCGTGTTCAAGAGCTGGCAGGGCAAGCGGGCCGTGTCGTACCGCCGGATCGAGGGCATTCCCGAGGCGTGGGGCACCGCCTGCAACGTGCAAAGCATGGTCTTCGGCAACCTGGGCGACACGTCGGCCACGGGCGTGGCCTTCAGCCGCAACCCGGCCACCGGCGAGAACAAGTTCTACGGCGAGTGGCTGGTAAACGCGCAGGGCGAGGACGTGGTGGCGGGCATCCGCACGCCCAACCCGCTGAACGAGGCCACCAAGAACGAGCAGAACCGGCATCTGCCCTCGTTGGAGACGGGCATGCCTGCGCTGTATGCCCAGCTTCACGACATCCGCACGAAGCTCGAGCAGCACTACAAGGACATGCAGGACATCGAGTTTACGATCCAGGAGGGCAAGCTGTACATGCTGCAGTGTCGCAACGGCAAGCGGACCGGGACGGCGGCCCTGAACATGGCCATGGACATGCTGCACGAGAACCTGATCGACGCGGTAACGGCGGTAACGCGGGTCGAGCCGGCGCAGTTGGACGAGCTGCTGCACCCGATCATCGATCCGGCCGCCGAGAAGGAGGGCCAGGCGATCCTCAGCGGGTTGCCGGCCGGCCCGGGCGGGGCCTGCGGCAAGATCGTGTTCACGTCGGCCGAGGCGGTGGAGGCCGCCGGCCGCGGCGAGAAGGTGATCCTGGTGCGCGAGGAGACCAATCCCGAGGACGTG
>JBEKTY010000036.1:0-54125 GCA_049515555.1 Thermoguttaceae bacterium | reverse complement strand
GCGATCCCAAGAAGCATCCGGAGTTTGCTGGCAACGTAAAGTGCATCGAAGCCCGTGATTTCTGGCGCGAGGCCGATGTCTCGCCCAACCCCAGGCAGGGCTATCACTACAACCGCAATGCCGAGACTTACACGGAAGTCGGACTCTCGCTGGGCTGGGCCATGGCGGAGTTGTTGAACAAGGAGAAGTAGAGCAACGACTGTGGCCGCGATCTGTACTATAGGAAAAGACAACAGAAAGGTCTGAATCGATGAAGAACGACACAAACTTGAGCCGCCGGCGATTTCTCCGCAGCACGGGCCGCGCAGCGACGGCCGTGGCGGCCGTCTCGACATTCGCCCCGGCCGTGCTCTCGGCGGTGCCACCCAGCAAGACGATCGGCGTGGGCTGCATCGGACTGGGAACCCGCGGCGGCGACCTGATCAACGCCGTCGTCAACGCGCCGAACGTCAAGGTCACGGCAGTCTGCGACGTCTATGGGCCGCATCGGCAGAAAGGCGTCGAGCGAAGCCAGAATCCAGCCGTGAAGGCCTACGTCGACTACCGCGGGCTGCTGGCCGACCCGAACGTCGCCGCCGTCGTGATCGCAACGCCCGACCACTGGCATTGCCAGATGGTGCTCGATGCCGTGAAGGCGGGCAAGGACATCTACTGCGAAAAAGGATTTTCGCGGACCCTGGCCGAGGCCAAGCTCATGCGCGACGCTCTGAAGCGGAGCCAGGTCGTTTTCCAATTGGGCCATCACGCCCGGCAAGCCACGTGCGCCTTTCAGGCCAGGCAGCTTCTGGCCAAAGACATTCTGGGCCCGATCACGCTGGTGCGGACCGGCCGGTTCAAGTCGACCGAGCCCGAGCATCCCAATTGGCGATGGTACGGCTACTACGATCAATGGGAACGGCCCGATCCGGCTCGGGTCGCCAAGGAGGTGAACTGGGATCTCTGGCTGGGACCGGCGCCCAAGATTCCCTGGAACGAGCGGCACTTCTGGCATTGGCGCTGCTACTGGGCGTACGGCACCGGTTACGCCGGGGACCTACTTTCGCACGAAATGGATTTCGTGCAATACCTGCTCGGGCACGGCATTCCCGACGCATGCTGCACGACGGGCCAGATCGCCCTGTTGCGCGACGACCGCGAGGTGCCCGACACGTGGTCGGCCATTTACGAGTTCGAGAAGTTGGGCCGCACCGTCACGTTCACCGGCAGCATGAACACGGGCCAGCCGACGCAGCCCGTGGAGATCTGCGGCCGCGACGCGACACTGCGATTCGACAACATTGCGCACGAGGTGACCCGGTTCCAGATCCTGCCCGAGGAGCATAACACGCGAAAGGACCTGCCCAAGGGCTATGCATGGGGCAAGTCGCCCAAGCAGCCCAACCACATGGTCGACTGGGTCGATTGCATCCAGAGCCGCGGCACGCCAAAATGTTCGACGGACGAGGCGTTCATCGAAACCGCGACGTTCCTCATGTCGCTCGAATCGTACCGGAAGCAGCGCAAGGTGCGATGGGATGCCGTGAGGGAGGAGATTGTCTGAGGCGGGGAATCTAGGCCGTTAGGGGTTAGAAGAGGGAAGACGTGAGAATCCGAATTGCAGTTCTTGCCGCAGGCACGCTGTTGGCGTGGGCCTCCAACGCGCTGGCGGCTCCCTCCGCCGCGGCCGACGCGGAAACCGGACACGTCACCTCCTGCTCCGACGGGCTGCATGGCTACATCGGCTTCCAGGCGACGCGCCCGCCCGCAAGGTCCGAGTTCTGCGCGGGCATGGGATTCTACTCGGCGGTCTGGCCGCTGGTCGATCGGCCGCTGGCCGATTTCCAGATCGGGCTGGCCGGCAGTTGGATCATGCCGAACAACTCGGACAACAAGGACAAGCCGTTGGCGCCGGAAGGCACGCTCGCCCGGCAGTGGCGCGAGCGCGGGCCGACGTGGGCCAGCGTCTTCCAGACCGTCGAGGGCGGCCTGGGCTACTGGGCCGGCAACCACTTCCGCTACGGGCCGCCGAAGTTCAGCATGAACGCCACGCCGCAGTGCTACGACTACGAGATCGGATCGCCCGGCTGGTCGTTCTTCTACAGCAATGAAACGCTGCCCGACGAACGGTTGGGCATCGCGCAGTTGAGCAATCGGCTGTTGATTCCGCCCGACGCGCTGCCGTTCCAGGGAAACCACGACCGGCGACCCGCCGACCGGCGACCAGAGCTGGACCTGCTTCCTCAGCGCGGCCAACTTCAAAGGGCCCATCGCCTACTACATTCCGGAAACCTGGAGCAAGATGGGCAAGCTCTTCAAGTATCCTTTTATCTACGGGCGCGGGCTCGACGCCCGGCCGGGCGACATGGGCGGCGGCGCCATGGAGATCAACACGGTGCCACGCTTCGACGCCCGGGACGGGCGCGGCGTGCGCTACTCGAAGATCCCCAAGCTTCAGTTCCCGGTCGACGACCGGGGCCGGAGCTTCCTGGTTCAGGATGTGACCTATTACTCGAAGGCCGCGCTCTACGACTCGTTCAAGGCGTGGCGCGACGGCGGCCCGGCCTGCTCGGGTCGGTTCGACGACAAGGCAGCGTGGAAAGCGACGCTGGCGACCCGCACGACGCGCTACGATCAGGGCGGCAAGCTGCTCTCCGGCGTCGAGCGGGTCTTCGACACCAAGGTGTTCGACGGAAATGTTTGGGGCCTGCAATGGACCGCTAGCGACGTCAGCCCCAAGGGCATCTTCCCGCAGTATTACCGATGGGACGGCGACAAGCGCGTCGCGGTGCCGGCTGCCGACGTGCCGGCCGAGACTCGCCTGCACCAACAGGAATTCAGGCTGGCGGGGCCGGGCGAGCCCTACACGTCACCCGCCTCGCCCGCCTGGCGACAGCCCGGGCCGAAGCTCGGGCCGTTTACCGCAAAACTGATTGACGGCTCCGTCGTGACGTACTCCTGGTACCGGTTCGTCGATCAGCCGTCGCTGCGGCAGTATGCGTGGAGCGAGGCGAAGCGGGCCCGGCTCCAGGCGCTCGTCGAGAAGATCCACGCCAGTTGGGCCATCGATCGCGATTACATGGCGCCGCTGAGTCGCGGCAAACTGGTCACGCTGGACCCAGCCCTGCTGGTGACACCGCCCAAGGGTCTCGACGTCGGCTACGTGCCCATCGTAACTGGGCAATCGGCGATATTGCCGTCCGCTCGGTCAACCAAATAACCAACCCCACGCGAAACAAGGCTGTCGGCTCATCGCGAAAAAGGGGTTGGTTGTTAACCAGGCGGACGAGGGTGACTGGATTCCAACCGACCTGAACGCGTCGGCCTTACTGGCCAGCGGCAAAGAGGAATACCGCCCTATGTTGGCCGCCTACGCCAAGAAGGTGGCGGCATCGCTGCACGCGGGGAGCATGTGGACGTGGTTTTACGGTTATGGGAACCTGTTCTTGGCCGAGTATGTCCTGGCCACCGGCGACCAGTCGATCCTGCCGGAGCTCAAACGCACTACGATGGAAGTCGTGCGGGGACAGGGCAAGATGGGTACGTGGGGGCACGAGTTCGCCAGGCCGGACGGCAACTTGAACGGCTATGGGTGCATGAATCAGCCGGGGATCGTGCTTACCCTCTCTCTAGTGCTCGCCCGCCAGGCAGGCGTGGACGATCCCGCTCTCGACCGCGCGATCGACAAGTCGGCAACCTTCCTGGGGTACTACGTCAACAAGGGCGCCATTCCCTATGGCGATCACCAGCCAGGCGCAGGCGGGAATGTGCACGATGACAACGGGAAATGCTCCAGCGCGGCAGTGTTGTTCGACCTGCTGGGCGATCGCGAGGCCGCGTCGTTCTTCTCCCGGATGGCCACGGCGGCGTACGACGAGCGAGAACACGGCCACTGCGGTAATTACTTCAACATGTTGTGGGCGATGCCCGGCGCGTCCCGCGGAGGTTCGTTGGCCGCGGGGGCTTACTTGAAGCAGCAGAGCTGGTACTGTGACCTGGCCCGAAACTGGGAAGGCGGCTTCGTTTACCAGGAGATCGAGGCGGGTGAAGAGAACCACAACTATACGAATTGGGACTTGACCGGCACCTACCTCTTGTCCTACGGCCTTTCGCTCAAGAGCCTGTACGTGACGGGCAAGAAGCCATGCGCGGCGCCGTCCCTGCGCCGCAAGGAGGTGCAGGAGGTCATTGCCGCCGGGCGCGACTTCTATCCTGTCAACGGCAAGAACGGGTACGATCAGCGCACGACCGATGAGTTGCTGGCTGGCCTGTCGAGTTGGTCGCCGGCGGTGCGGAAGCGTTCTGCGCAGGCGCTGGGCCGGCGCGAGGGCGCTTTTGTGCCGGCGCTGCTGAAGTTGCTGGCCGGTTCCGACCGCTACGGTCGCTACGGCGCCTGCGAGGCGCTGGGCTGCATGGGGCCGCGGGCCGACGGGGCCGCGCCGCAGTTGCGCGCGCTGCTCAATGATCCGGACCCGTGGATGCAAGGTCTGGCGTGCAACGCCATTGCGTGTCTCGGCCCGGAGGCCCGCAAGGCCAGCGTGAACGATCTGCTGGCGCTGGCGGCCCGCAAGAATGCGGACGATCCGAGGGGAATGGCTCAACGCGCGGTCGCCGCCTCGCTCTTCGACCCGAATCCCGACTTGCGCCAGCCGGGCATCTTGCGCCATTCGCTGGAAGGTGTTGACCGGCGGTTGCTGTATCCGGCCATGTCGCGGTTGCTGCAGAACGATGACGGTCTTGCCCGTTACGGCCTTGTGCCCTACGTGAACCAATTGACCGACCGCGATCTCGCGGTAATGTTGCCGGCCATCGTCAAGGCGGTCGAGAAGATGGCGCCCAGCGATGAGATGTTCGCCGACGGCATTCGTCTGGCCGGCCTCGATCTGCTGTCGCGCCTGCACATACGCGAGGGCATGCCTCTGTGCGTTTCGGTGACGGCGCCGGACCGATGGGGCGAAGGGGATCGCATTGCAGCCTGCCTCAAATACCTCCTGCGCTACGGCGTCCACGCCAAAGAGGTCTTGCCGCAGTTGCGGGAGACATCCCGTCGCATTCCCGCTTGGATGAAGAATCGATACCAGAACAGCTTTGACAAGGCCATCGCCGAAATCGAAGCGAGCACGGACTCACCGCCGTTGGTGGATCTGAAGGATTTTGTCGCACGTGCTTCCGCCAGTGGGGATAGTTCGACGAACACGAAGAAAGGAACGCCATGAGAAACATCGTACAGAGTGTGAAGTGTGTGATGACCGCAGCGGCTGTCGGCCTGATGTCGGGGGTTGCCTGCCACGCGGCGGACAGGCCGCTGAAGGTGTTCATCCTCGCCGGCCAGTCGAACATGCAGGGGCATGCCAACGTATCGACGCTTGATTCCATGGCCGATGATCCGAAGACCGCGCCGATACTCAAGGAGATGCGCAATGTCGACGGGAAACCGCACGTATGCGACAAGGTCTGGATCTCGTCGGTCGGCTGCGCCGGCGACGGCTGGTCCGACGTCATCGAGCAGACAGGAAAACTGACGGCGGGCTTCGGCGCCTCGCCCGCCGAAATCGGCCCGGAGTTCACGTTCGGCATCTACATGGAGAAGGCGCTGGGCGAGCCCATCCTGATCATCAAGACCGCCTGGGGCGGCAGGAGCCTGGTCACCGATTTCCGTCCGCCCAGCGCCGGGCGTCGGGTGTTCAACGACTACATCTTGAGCCGGTGGAAAGAGATGGGACTGAATCTGGATCAGGAATCGGCCAAGAATAACGAGAGATGCGGCGTGTTCTACCGCCACATGATCGCGCATGTGCGGAAGGTGCTGGCGGACATCAAGCGGGTGGCGCCGGAGTACGATCCGAAGCAGGGCTACGAGCTGGCCGGTTTCGTCTGGTTCCAGGGATTCAACGACATGATCGACGACTGGACGTATCACAACCGGATGAAGCCCGGCGGGTATGACGAGTACGGGCAACTGCTGGCGCAGTTCATCCGCGACGTGCGCAAGGATCTGTCGGTGCCGAAGATGCCCTTCGTGATCGGGGTCATGGGGATTGGCGGCGTGCGAGAAGGGGAAAAGCCGCCCATGTCGAATTTCCGCCAAGCCCAGGCCGCGCCGGCGTCGCTTCCCGAGTTCCAGGGCAACGTGGTGGCGGTGCAGACGGCGCCCCACTGGGACGACGATTTGGACGCGCTGCAACAGCGGATAGAGAAATTCAACGCGAAGATGGATCAAGAGGCCAAGAAGAATCCGAACCTGAGCCAGGCGGCGCGAGACGAGGCTTATAAGAAGGCCATGGCGGAGAACTTCACGCCGGAGGAGCTCAAACGCATGAAGGGCATCTCCAATGGGGGTTACCATTATCTCGGCGCCGCCAAGATTTTGGCGCCGATCGGCAAGGCCTTTGCCGACGCGATGGTGAAGTTGCAGAAGCCCCAGTGACAGGAGAGACCATGAAACATACCAAGACATGCGGCGAGAAGATTCTTCAGGTTCTATCCGCTATCCTAGCAGTAGCCGGCTGGCTGTCCACGGCGACCGTCCTTGCAACGCCGGCGCAAGCCGCCGACAAGATTCGGGAGGTGAACATGGGCGGCTATCTGATGGTGGCCCACAGTCAGGCGCCCGCGTCGTTCAACGTCGGCTACTCCTTCTATACGGCGGCGTGGCCGCTGGTCGAGAAGTATCCGGGGCATCGGTTTCAAGGGCCCCGTCGCGTTCTTCACGCCTTACTTCTGGTCGCACGCCACGGTGAAGAAACCCGAGTGGGCCGGCAAGTTGCTGGACTCGCGCCCGGGCCAGCCGAACAAACCGGTGTCGATGGAGACGGCGCATGTGCCCGCCGCGGTCTTCGAAGGCGCAAAGGGGGAGTCTTACTTGCGCACAGCGACCACGATGTTCCCCATCGATGCGGATGGCAACTCTGTGTTGATGCATCGTGTCACCGTGTACAACAAGGTCGCGCTCTGGAACGATGTGAAACGATGGTTCGACGGCAGCGCAGCGGCTAGCGGCTCGATCAATCCCCAGGGCGCTGTGGTGCAGAAAGTCAACGACGGTGGTGCGGGGTGGAAGATTTGGCCACCGAAACCGGGGGAGGATCCAGTTCCGCTGGCGTGGAAGACATTTGCCACACCGTTCACGCCCGACCCGCTGACCTTCGGCTACCGGTGGAGCGATCAGCTGACGCGAACCAAGACTGCTAACGGTTCACTGGTCAAGCTGCCGGAGTATTTTCATCTCACCGCCAACGCAAACCACAAGCCGGAGTGGACCCCGGTCCCACCGAAGGCCGTACCCGTAGACACGAAGCTCGCGAGCTTGAGTTGTGATCGTCCCTCCGAGCCGGTGGCTGAGCCTTACACGACGCCCGAGGAGCCGAATAGTTGCTGGAAGAACCCCGGGCCCGTTGCTGGCCCGTTCCAGGCGCGGCTTGGCGACGGCAGCGTGGTTACTTATTACTGGTATCGTTTTGCCGATCAGCCGGCGCTGCTCAATGCCGGTCTCACCGAAGACGAACGCGAGCAGCTCCAGAAACGAGTGGAGAAGATTCATCGCTCCTGGCCGAAGGATCACGATTACCTCGCCCCACCCACGGTAGGATCGCTATGCGATCTTGACCCCGCACTTCTGGTCACCCCGCCCAAGGGCAAGGAAGTCGGCTACGTGCCCATCGCGACCCGTCAGGAATGGGGCGGCTCGGCGACTCGTCCGCGCGGCCAATGAAAGAAGACAAAACAAGAACCGATTCTCACCATGAACCGCAACAAATGAGACTCATCCTCACATTCCTCACTTGCCTGCTGCTGGCACCGCTGGCCGGTTACCGTCAAAGAATCGCCAGCGGCTACCGCAGCCCCAACTTCGCTGCCGGACCAGGTTGCTTGCCGCTATGAGGAGAACAGGCAAAACCGGTGCAGGTCTGCGGAGTCGCCAGGCCGCTGTCGGTGCCCTTGGTTGCCTGGGTGTCTTGACACCCGCGGCCAGCGATTTCTTACAATTTTCCCCGCGATCTTGACTCATTTGCTCTGGGTCCATCGGCAGCAGTTCCTTGCGGGGAAGCATCCGCTCGGGCTGCGGCGCGTCCAGCCGCCCACGCTGCAGGAGGCGGACGATCGGCAGCTAACTGCCTTGCGAGCCCGGCTGACGATGAGACGCACGGCCGTGCTCAACGGCATCCACAAGGTCCTGCGGAAGCACAACCTGGAGCAAGAGTGCCCGACCAAGGGTTTTCAGACTCAGAAGGTTCGCTGCTGGCTGGCCGAGATGGAACTGCCCGCGCTGGACCGGTTGGAAATGGATCTGCTCTTGCCGCAATGGGATCTGCTCGACCAGCAGTTGGAGGTTGTAGAAGGGAAGCTTGCCGAGCGTGCCGCGGCCGACGAGCGGGCGAAACTCCTGCAGTCGATCCCAGGCATCGGACACTATAGCGCCGTGACGATTGCATCGCGGATCGGCAACATCGACCGTTTCAGGCAACCTGACAGCCTAGCGAACTATTTCGGCTTGACCCCAGGTTACCACAACTCAGGCGAGGCCACGCAGCGGCTCGGCTCGATCACCAAGCGCGGGAGCAAGATCGTCCGCTACTTGGTGGGGCAGGCGGTCGTCCATGTGCTGCGTTTCGACGCGGCCATGCGCGACTGGTACAAGCGGATCAAAAAACGCCGCGGGTCGAAAATCGGACGCGTGGCGGTAATGCGGCGTATGGTCACGATCATTTGGCACATGCTCAAGAAGAAGCAGAGGTACCATTACGATTCGCCCATCAAAAAGCATCGGGAATTCGAGGCCTTTGAAGGCAAGCCGGAAGCAGCATGAGGCAGAGGAAGGGAGAAGCGGACTGAAGGCAGTGTTTTTCGGGGGGCGTCCCCCGAGCCCCCCAAGGATTTAACGCATAAAGCTCAAAGAGGAATGGCAACATCACAAGAAAAGAACAAGGGTGAACCGGTCAGTTCACCCTCATTCCTCTTCAAGCCCTGGCGCGGCGCTCGGGTCGGTTCCCACCGTTGCCCTGTCCTCCGCCCAGGTGCATCAAGTGTACCATTGAAAATAACAGCATGGGAGAAAACAGATCGACTTTTGTGACGGTGTTGATTCTCCGCCTTGGCGGTTGAATCCCTGCGGCTCCAAGCCAGCTCGAACTTTCCCCTTCCCGGACCGACCTGACACAGGCGTAGTATCGCTGGACCGGGCAGTTCTTCCCGTGGCCGTCGATCATGGGGAAGGGACTTGGTATCATCCCGGCGAAGATGGCGTGGTTTTTTTCAACGATCCACACCCGGTCCCTGGTGATGGCACACGTCAGGAAATCGGCGACGTTCCGGTAGATGATATAGGGGCCAGCCGTCATGACGACCCAGACGGCAATAACGATGAAGGTGGCGATCCCTCTCACCAACCGGGTGGCGCCGTCCAGCGTTTCCATGAATTCGTTGCCCATGGCTGCACCTCAGTAGCGTGGCAGTTCGTGGGTGGAAGGGAGCGGGTACGGCCCCCAAATCCAGTCACAGATGATCCAGAAAATCAGGCAGATGGCGTAATAGAGGATGACGGCTCCCCAGAAGCTGCGGGTGTTCTCGTAGACGGCACGGGCGATGAAGTAGGCGACGATGCTCCCGAGCGTGACGTGGCCGCCGCAGAGTTCCCACCAGCCGGTGAGGGCGAAGATGATTCTTCTCCTGTTGTGGTCAGGGAGAAGACATTAGTCGGGGAAGGGGGGCGGGGGAAGAAGACGATGGTCGGAGGGGACGAGGTTAGCCGACAGGCGATTACCCTGTGGCTCCTTCAGAAACGATCTGGTCGTTTCTGAATTCAGAAACAAAGTGGTCGTTTTGGCACGTCCGCAAGGCCGAAGGCCCACAGAGTGCCCGAAGCGAAACCGACCGTAAGTTGCTGAAAGAAAGAGACTTAAGGGCGCAACTTCTTGCGGTGATGCGGCTTGAGAAAACGGTGGAGAATGACCTCCGGAGCCGAAGGTTTCGTGTTCGAATCACGACGGGGATACTTAAGCGACACCTGTCAAAAACGGTTCCTGGCGCCTTTTCCGGCGCGATTCAGCACGACGGTGAAGGTGCTTCCATGGCCGGGGAGGCTGCGGACCTCGATCCGTCCGCCCATTTCGGAGATGAGCATGCGGCACAGGCCCAATCCCAGGCCGGTGCCGCCGGCGTCGCCGCGGGTGGTGTAGAAGGGCTCGAAGATTTTTTCCAAGTCGGCCCTGGGAATGCCCACCCCCGTGTCGCTGACGTCGATGGCCACGGAGCCCATCTGGTCCTCGTCCTTGCTGCCCAGGGCGTAGGTCCGCAAGGTGAGCGCGCCGCCGCGGGGCATGGCGGCCAGGGCGTTGGTGCAGAGGTTGAACAGCACTTCTTGCAGCGTGTAGGGATCGCCCTGGACGGGCGGCACGTCGCCCAGCTCCTTGACGATGCGGACGCTGCCCACGTGCGTGGTGCCCAGCACGTCCAGCGTGGCCTCGACGGCGGCGCTGGCGTCGGTGCTCTGTAGCGTGACGCCCCGCGGCCGGGCGAAGGCCTGCACCCGCGTGGCCGTCCGCTCGATCCGCTCCAGGGCCTCGGTCATCATGCGGACGTAGTCGGTGAGGTAGGGGTCGTTTTTTACCCGCTCGCCCACGCGGCGGAGGCAGTTCTGCACGCCGTCCAGCGGGTTGGCGATCTGATGGGCGATGCCGGCCACCAGTTGGCCGATCCCCAGGATCTTCTCTTTCTGGCGGATCTCGGCGTGGGCTCGATCCACGTAGCGGCGGATCGAGGTGGTGAAATAGACCGTGATCCACAAGGCGCTGGTGAAGGCCGCGAACACGCCCCACAGCTCGAGCCGATCCAAGGGCGGCGGCTCCGCCGGATCGGAGGGGAAGTGCATGGCGAACCGCGGCAGCCAGTTCAGGAATTCCAGCAGCATCACGCCGCCCACGACCGCCGTGACCGCGGCCGCCAGGAGCAGGGGCCCCCAGCCGCGGAGATACATGCCGGCGATGATCATTTGGAACAGGAAATAGATCAGGAACGGGTTCCGCGGCAGGTCCGAGAAGTACAGAAGCAACGTCAAGGCCAGCAGGTCGAAGGAGGCCTGCAGGAAGATGTTCCGCTCGGCGCCGCCCTCGCCGCTGGTCCAGTCCTGGCGGCCCAGCCAGAATACGACGTTATAGGCGATCATGGCGCAGACGACCGCGTAGAGCGGCCAGGCGTGGGCCACGATCCCCAGCCCCGACGAGGCCAGCCAGACGACGGCCAACGCCGTGGCGCAGGCCACCCAGCGCAGAGAGACCAGCCAGCGGGCGCCTTCCGGAGGCAGTTTCATGGGGGCAGGGGGGAAGGATGAAGGCGGAAGGCGGAAGGCGGAAGGCGGAAGGCGGCAGGCGGCAGACGACGCGGGGACGCGGGGACGCGGGGACGCGGGGACGCGCACGACACCGGTAGTCTCCGCGTCACCGCGTCTCCCACTCCCCGCGTCATTCCATTTGCTCCAATCCTCGCCCCTCACCCGTCGCCCCTCGTCCCTCACCATTGTCCTTGTCGTCGGCCCAGGACACGGTGGCCGTGCGGCGCTGGAGATCGAGCGTCAGGAGGATGCGGTCGTTGATGCGTGCGCCCTGGTTGCGGAGGAAGGCGCCGAGGCCCCAGGCCCGCCCGTCCTTGGTGGCCAAGGTGCCGATCGGCTGGTGGTCGGGCCCGAGCAGCGTGAACCGCCCGCGGACGTGCTTCTTCAGCGCCGAGGGCACGGTGATGACGGCGTAGGTGCTGGCGGCTTTCGACAGCCGATAGCTGAGCCAGACCCGGCCGTCGTCGGTCCAGCCGTGGCCGGCCAGCACGCGGCGAGCCAGGCGGGTGGCCCGCCGCGCCTTGGCCAGGGCGTCGAGCCGCCGCTTGGGCACCTCGGTGCCCAACAGCCCGTACACGCTATGCCCCAATTGCACGATCACCGGCGACCAGGAGACGAAGGCGTGGAAGCTGAAGCGGTTCATGCCCTCGGCCACGCAGAGGTCCTCCATTTGGCCGCGTTCCATGACGGGGCCATGTTGCTTGAGCACCCGCACCAGTTTCAGCTCGACGCCGGTGAGGGCTTGCTGCCAATCGCGGGGCGGGTCGGAGATGATCCGCTGGCCCTCGATCCGCACGTGGGGTATGTGGCGGCAGAACTCCAGCAGGACGTCTTGCGGCGGGGGCGCCTTCCAGAGGCGGCGATTGCGGGCCATGGCCGCGCGGAGCTCGGCGGCGGTCACCGCACCCGCCACGGCCAGCACCTTGTCGATGGTCTTGGGCAGCCCGTGCTTGCCGATGCCCTCGATGCGGAACCAGCCCGACGCCTGGTCCAGCCACTCGAAGCCCGCCACCAGTTGCAAGGTCTCCGCGACCAACTCCCGCCCGGCGCCCTCGGGGAACCTGGCGGCCACGATTCGCTCGATCTCCTCGATGGTGGCCAGTCCATGAAAGTAAACGTCCTTCTTGGCCGCGTCGATTGTCGCCAGCACGGCGCCCACCTGCTGCGGACGGACCGCCAGGCTGCGGCCGCCGTCGCGCTCGGGCTGGATTTCCACCACGCGAAAGTCGACCGCCCGGTCCAGCAGCCTGGCCGCCGTGGCGACGTTGGCCAGCGGCATGCCGACGGCCGTCCACCCGCGGCGGACCAACTCGGCCTCGATCGCGGCGGCGGAGCCGGGCAGCCGCGCGTCGATCGTCGCCAGCACACGGTCCATCACCGGGGCCAGGATCGCCGTCAGTCCCCGCGGCTTGCGGGTGAGCTTCGCGCACACCTGGCGGATCCGCTCCCGCGTGATCCCGAAGCGCTGGCCGATCTCCGTCAGCGTGTGCTGCCGCCCGTCGCGCCAGCCGTAATAGCCGATGAGGATCTCCGCGTTCCGCGGGTTCGAGACGGGGGCGAAAACCTCGATCAACTCGGCCTCGAGCGTCAACTGCGGCATCCGCTCGATGCGCTCGCACAACCGCCGCACCTGCTCCAGCGTGTAGGCCAGGTCGGGCGGGTCCTGCGTGCGGGCCAACAACCGCGCGGCCAGCGCGGCGGCCGTTTCGGCCTCGACGTCCAACTCCCGCATGCACCGCAGAAAACGCGGGTCCTCGCGGCGCACCGACGACGATTGCGGCAGGCCGGCCAGCCGGCCCGCGGCGGCGGTCAACTCCTCCGACAACCACGCCTTGGGCGGCTCTGGCGGCAGGGCCTGCTCCGCCCCCTGCGGCCGCAACGACGACTCCAGCGCACACAGCAGGTCCACCAGGCACCGCGGGCCAAACGCCCGAATCGCCATGATCTCTCCGATCGTGTGGTCCCCCAGCCGATGCGGGTGCTCGTCGAAACCTTCGCGCACCAGGCACCGCCGCGTACGGTTTTCCAACCGCAGCCCGGCCAGATCCATGACCGCCGGCGGCCGCGGAAAATGACGATGCTGAAACGCCTTTCGCACGTGTGACGCCGAAATCCGCTCCAACACCCGCTCGGCCAGCCGCAACACCACGTCCGGCGGAAAGCGATCCCAAACCGTCTCGTCCAAATCGCCGAGCCGCAACTCGCCGGCGCCGAACCGCTGGCACACGTCGGCCGGCAACGGCTCCAGCAGGAACTCCCGCAACGTGTACGGTGCGATCCGCTCGCCGGGCCGTGGATAACGGCTTGTCACTTTCGGCGTCACCATCCCAAGGACTCGGATTGAATCACTAGACCGGAATGTCGCCGATTGTAACAGAAAACCGATGCCATGAAAAGGCCGGGGGCGAAAAACGGGTTATCGGGGGGTACATATTAACGCCGAAGTGGGCGCATCGGCAGTTGTCAGTTCTCAGTTGTCAGTTCCGCGCCGCCTCGGCCCGGCCACCGGCGCAGCGCAAACACTGACAACCGACAACCGACAACTGACAACTGACAACCGACAACTATTACCCCGGCGGCCAGCCCAGTGCACGGCCGCCCAGCAGATGCAGGTGCAAATGGGGAACCGCCTGCCCGGCGTCGGGACCGCAATTGACGACCATCCGGTATCCTTTTGCCAGCCCGCGCTGGGCCGCAATCTGCCGCAGCACGAGCACCAGATGGCCGACCAGCGGTGCATCCTCCTCCCCCAGTTCGGCGAGCGAAGCGATCTCCTTCTTCGGAATCACCAGGATGTGCACCGGCGCCCGCGGATGGATGTCTTCAAAGGCCAAGCACAGATCGTCTTCATAGACGATCTTAGCCGGTATCTCGCGGTCGATTATTCGCTTGAAAATCGTCTTGTCCACGGCTCTTATGCTCCGCGTGGTTTGAAACGACGCAAACCGCAACAATAGGGAACGGGTTGTATCATTTCTGGCCGCTCGAAGTATAACTCCCCTCTGGCGGTTCATCGAGTTGGCCCAGGGCGATGGCCTCCTCGGCCAGCAGGATGGGGATGTCGTCGACGATCGGATACAGCAGGAGTCCGTCTTGCCGCACCAACCCTTCCTGGAGTGCATCTTCGACCAGTCGGCCGGCCTGATTGCGAATCCGCCCGGCGCCGATGGCCCGATTCAGCCGCTCCACAAGCGCCGCCTCCGCCAGATGCAGCGGCAGGCGGTCTTGCGGACAGACCAGGATCGCCAACAGTTCCTTGTCGATCATGCCATCAAGATGGCAGATTGGGGCGCGGTTGGCAAGGCGCGGCGCTCAAGACAGCGGCTTGGGGCGGCGCTCAAAAGATGTGCGGACGAGAGCGGCTCCGCCGGCGGGAAGGCCGCAATGTTCCCCATTCCTTGGTCAGCGTCTCGAAGACCTCCGGCGATTCGTAGCGGATGACGTTTTTGCCCTCGGGCATGGGACCGATCAGGCCCCGAAACACGGGCAGGCCCCGCAGGCTGAGGTCCGTGCTGCAATCGTCCACGCCCACCTGCGAATGCCGCTTCAAGAGCGCTTCCTGGCAGTCGTAATCGCGGATGCGGATCTGGCCGTCGGCCCCCCGCGTGACAATGCGAAACGTGTCTTTATCCATCGGCTTGATCCTTACTGGGCTGCCCATCCTTTGGCGCTGTCAAGCTCCTCCAGGCATTGGCACATATCGGCAGGCGCCCGGTTCCGCGCCGAAGCAAACTGGCCGGCTCGACATAGCGGAATCCTGCGTAACAACCGGCACATCGTGCGTCGCACTCAGGGACCACTGGCTTGCTATTGAGGTCCGCACAGCCAATGATCGAAGCCGACCAACGGGAGGCCGGAAAATACGGCAATTCGGCCGGCGCAACGATCATTCTCGATGCGGGGATCAAAACAACTAGACCTGGCACAGGCCCCGAAACGAAATGGTTGAAACGAAGGTATGGCTTCGTTGCGGTTTTCGGCACGTGCCGGTGCTGACGACAGCACCGGTCACAGTGCCGGAATGGAAGGCAGGGGCCCGCGGGTTACCGTTCACTCCCCCGACGCCAAAGTGGCGTGCTACCTTGCGTGCCGTGAACGGCAACCCTTTTTTTCCCGCCCAGTTGCGTGGGCTGGGGAGGTGTAGTAACCTAGTAGCTTTGACTGCCTGTGGACCGGGTCCCCCGTCCCAAGGGCCGGGGGGCCAGCATACCAAACCCGGGAGAACTTTTGATGAGCACTCATGACGCATCGCGTAGAGAATTTCTGAAGCGCTCCGCCGTCGCCGCGGCGGCGGTGGGCGGCCTGAGCATCGCCCGCAGCGCCCACGCCTTTGCCGGCGGCCCGCTGAAGGTGGCCCTGATCGGCTGCGGCGGGCGTGGCACCGGCGCCGCCTCCGACATGCTGAGCGTGGTGGGCGAGGACGTGAAGATCGTGGCCGTGGCCGACGCCTTCAAGGACCGGGCGCAGGGCGCCGTGAACCACTTCAAGAAGAACTTCGCCGCCAAGACCGAGATTGCCGACGACTCCATCTTCACCGGCTTGGACGCCTTCCAGAAGGCCATCGCCTGCGCGGACATGGTGATCCTGGCCGAGCCGCCCGGCTTCCGCCCCACGCACTACAAGGCAGCAGTCGAGGCCGGCAAGCACGTCTTCATGGAGAAGCCCTGCTGCACCGACGCCCCCGGCTTCCGCATGCTGATGGCGGCCAACAAGATGGCCGACGAGAAAGGCCTGAAGGTGGGCGTGGGGTTGCAGCGCCGCCACGATTCCGGCTACCAGGGCGGCGTCAAAGAGATCCAGGACGGCCGGGTGGGCGATTTCGTCATGTCGCGGGTGTACTGGAACGGCGACGGGATCTGGTTCCGCGACCGCCAGCCCGACATGACCGAGATGGAGTATCAAATCCGCAACTGGTACCATTTCGTCTGGCTCTCGGGCGACAACATCTGCGAGCAGCACGTGCACAACCTGGACGTGGGCAACTGGGTCAAGGGCGACCATCCCGTCGAGGCCAACGGCATGGGCTCCTGCCTGCTGCGATACAAGGGCCGCGACCCGAAAAAGGGCATGGGGCAGATCTTCGACAACCACTTCGTCGAGTTCACCTACAAGGACGGGACGAAGATGTACAGCCAGTGCCGCCACATCCCCAACACCTGGGGCGGCGACGGCGAAAAGGTTCACGGCTCCAAGGGCATCACCGGCGTGGGCGGCCGCGGTCCCAAGCTGAAGTACGGCAACCCGTACCAGCAGGAACACTACGACCTGCAGGAGGCGATCCGCAACAACGAGAAGTACAACGAGGGCTGGTATGGCGCCACCAGCAGCTTTACCGCGGTGCTGGGCCGCATGGCGACCTACTCCGGCAAGTTGGTGAAATGGGACGAAGCCGTGGCCAAGGGGCCGGATGAATTTCCGGAGAAGCTGGCCTGGGACGCCCCGCCCAAGGCGCTGCCCGACGAGCAGGGCAACTACCCCATCGCCATGCCCGGCGTGTACAAGCCGTACTGAGTTGGCCAGTTCGGGTGGCACGTCCCTGAGGAACGAAGGGCGTGGCGGGGGTGGAAACCACGCCCTTCGCTGCGCTCAGGGACGTGCCACCCTCCGCCCCAATCCCTAATCCCCCGCCCGCGCCCTCCGCTCACTTCCAGCGCTGGGCGACCTGCTCCTTCATGAACCGCAGGGCGTCGCTGGCCAACTGGTGCTCGCTCTGGTACATGCGGCGCCAGATCTTCGTGGCGGCCACGATCTTCTCCAGGGCCAGGCCGAAGGCCTCCACCACCATCAGATTGTCGTAGCCGATTTCCTTCAGCGTGTCGAACGTTTCGGCCCAGCGGACGTTGCCCTGGCCCGGCGTGCTGCGGTCGTTCTCCGAAATGTGGACGTGGGCCAGCATGCCCTTCAGGGCCCGGATCGCGGCCGGGGTGTTCTTCTCCTCGATGTGGGAGTGGAACGTGTCGTACATCATCTGGCAGCGGGGGTGATTCACCGCGCGGCAGAAGCGGGCCCCGTCGGCCGCCGTATTCAGCAAATAGCACTCGAAGCGGTTGAGATATTCCAGGCCCAGCGTGACGCCGGCGCGGTCGGCGTGCTCGGCCACCTGCCGCATGCTGTCGGCGGCCCAGCGCCACTCGTCGGCCGTGGGGCCGGCGCCGCTGAAATAGCCCAGGGCCGAGTGGTACGGGCCGACCAAGGCCGTGCAGCCGGCGGCGGCCGCACAGTCCACCGCCGCCTTGTTGGCCTCGATCCCCTTAGAGCGAACGGCGGCCTCGGGGCTCATGGGGTTGTCTTCCACGCCGCGAATGGTAACGCCCGTGCGGGCCAGCCCCGCGTCGTCGAAACGCTTTCCCCAGCGGCCGTACTTCGCAACGTCGCATTCAAAGATCGGCACTTCCACCACGTCGTAACCGATCCGCTTGATGTCCTCCAGCACGGGCAGGATGCCCTCGTCGAGCGTGTCGGTCCACAGCAACAGGTTCAACCCATATCGCATCGCGGTTCTCCTAAAAGAGGGATTTGGTCATTGGTCATTCATTCCCGCAGGGTGGGCAGTCCCTCCAGCAGGTCGTGCCGGCGGCGGCGGAGCAAGTCGCGGGCGGCCGGCAGCAGGCTGAGCGCTTCGTCCGGCAAGGGGCCCAGGCCCACGCGCCGCATGACCTGATTCAGGCGTCTCCATAGTTTGTCATCTTCCAGGTAATCCCACAAGATCCGCGCGCGGCAGAAGAGGGCCATGAAGGCCGCCAGCCGCCGCGTGGTCCGCGTGGCCATGCGGTTGACCGCCTCCTCGACCGCCCGGCCGTCGACCGCCTGGAGGGCCCGGTAATAGGCGTCCAGGGCGGCGGGATGGTCGGCCGCCAGGGTGGCGTCCAGCAGCACTTCGACCAGCAGGTGGCCGGCAAAACTGGCCCCGAACCCGCCGTCGGACGGCCACACCCGGCGGATCGCCGCCGCCAGCTCGATCGAGGTTTCGGCCAGCGCGCGGGTGGCATGGAAGTGCCGGTCGTCGCGGAGGTGCTGGAGGACACCCCGGGCCACGGCGGCCGTCACTCCGTCAGGGTCGCCCGCGAGCGGCTCGACCCCCTTGGCCCGCACCCGCACCCGCCGGTCCACCACGGTCAGCCAATCGGGCACGGCGGTACCGGCCACAAAGTAGGGATCGTCTAGAAACGGCAGGGCGTGGGCGAGGTAGTTCATGGGCTCCATTGTATCCGGCACACTCCGTGTGCCGCAGGGCCTCCAGCGGCACACGGAGTGTGCCGGATACATTCGTCACCCGTCCGATGGAAACTCGTCCACCGTAGTGCGTAGAATCTCCCGCTTCCAGCCCTCCTCGTGAACCGGCCAGCCCTGGATCTTGCACGCCCCGTCCCACGTCTGCACCGGCCGGTTGGCGTGCGCCGCCCGCCAACACTGCGTCTCGGCCGGCGACGGCGGGGGCGGACGGCCCGGTACGTTGCTGCGGCGGAAAGAAATCGCGGCCTGGTCGAACATGCTGACGATCACCGGCGGCGGGCAATCGAGCATCCGCCGGGCGATGAGCTCGTGACTGGCCGTGCTGTAGTACGACTTCAGCCGCAGCAGGTCCCAGCCCGTTTGCACCCCGTCGGACGTGAACCAGGCGGTGGGCAGCAGCAGCCGGGCGGCCAGGGCGTTGGCCACCTCTTCGCGGGCCCGGGGACCCGCCTCGCGGGGATCGACGCCCCAAACGGCAAACACCCGGCAGGCCACGTGCTCGCCTATCTCGTGGGCGACGGCCCAATGCCGGCGTTCCGCTCGGGGCTCGGGGCGGAGCAGAATCGTTGCCCGCGGACCCGTGGCCCGCCGCCCGCGAAGCCGCACGTAGCGGGCACGACCCTCCTGCCGGTCGTCTTCCACCACGGTCAGACCGAGCCGGTGGGCTAGCACCAGGCTATCGACCGGCGGGCCGCGGAGCCCCGCCGTGGCCAGCATTTCCATCACCACCCGGTCTGCCCCGGCGGCCAATTCCTCGCGGGTGAATTCGGCAAGCATGGCAGTGGCGGCTCCTGGCAGCGGGACGGATGGTCGGGCAGCGTTTTACTATACATTAGTATATTATAGCCTCGCTTTCCGGCCTGGCAAGGGGCCAATCTTGGCCGGGTGCTCCGGGTGCCACTGCTGGCTTGTCCAGCAGTGCGAGAAACACTGCTGGACAAGCCAGCAGTGGCACCCAATGCGGCCACCGTCGCGGCCCTGGCCCTTGCCATAGCCCGCCTCCGCAGTGCATGATGATGTTCATGGACCGAAAGCACTGTGCGACCCCCAAGCCGAGCTATGCCCTGGTAAGCCTGGGCTGCCCGAAAAACCTGGTCGATAGCGAGCGGATGGCTGGGCTGCTGCAGCGGGCCGGCTACCAGTTGGCGGCCCAGCCGGAGGGGGCCGATTTCGTGGTGATCAATACCTGCGGCTTCATCGCCGATGCCCGCAGCGAATCTCACGCCGTGATTCGCGAGATGCTGGCGCTGAAGCGTCGCGGCCGGCTGGGCGGGGTAATCGTGGCCGGCTGCCTGGCCCAGCGCGACCAAGAGAAACTGCTCGAAATGTGCCCGGAAATCGACCAGCTTGTGGGGGTCTTCGGGCGGGAGGAGATCGTCACTGCGGCCCGGCGAACGCTGGAAAAGGGGACCCTTCGCGGGGACTGTCCCAATTTTCGTCCGACGAAAATGGGACTGTCCCCTTCGGCCGTCGCCGACGGCGGGCGGATGCTGATACGCCCGGTCCCGGCCCGGGCCCTGCCCGACACCGAGCGGTTGCGGATCACGCCCCCGCACGTGGCATTTTTGAAGATCGCCGAGGGTTGCAGCCGATCGTGCAGTTTCTGCGCAATTCCGCAGCTCCGCGGCCCGTACGCCAGCAAGCCGATCGAGGAGGTCGTGGCCGAGGCCGAGGAACTGGCGGCCGACGGCGCCCGGGAACTGGTGCTGATTGCCCAGGACACAAGTTCGTATGGGCTGGATATTTACGGCCGGCCGCGGCTGGCGGAGTTGCTGCGGCGGCTGGAGCAACTCGAGGGGCCGGCGTGGATCCGCCTGATGTATCTCTACCCGATCCACGTCAGCGACGAGCTGATCGAGGTGATTGCGGGGGGGAAGAAGATCCTGCCCTATCTCGACCTGCCGCTACAGCACATCGACGACGAGATCCTCGGCCGCATGCGACGGCGAGTGACAGGGGCCGAAACCGAATCGCTCCTGGACCGGCTCCGGGGTCGGATCGACCGGCTGGTCCTGCGGACCACCTTCCTCACCGGCTTTCCCGGCGAAACGGAGGAGCAGTTCGAGCGGCTGCTGGAGTTCGTCCGGCGGCGGCGGTTCGAGCGCCTGGGGGCCTTCGCCTATAGTGCGGAGCCGGGGACCATGGCCGCCGGCTTGGCCGGCGCGCTGCCGGAAGAGGTGCGGACCGCCCGCCGCGACCGCTTGTTGGCCGCCCAGCAGCCCATCGCCTTCGCCTGGAGCCAGTCGCTCGTGGGCAAGCAGATCGAGGTGATCCTCGATCGGCCGCTGCCCGGCGAGCCGGACGTGTTCCTCGGGCGGACCTACGCCGATGCCCCGGAGGTGGACGGCGGCGTGTACGTTTCCGGCAAGCACCTGGCCCCGGGCCGGATCCTCCCCTGTGAAGTTGTGGCCGCTTCGGGGTATGATTTAGTGGCCGCAGCCAGGGAGTAGGAGGCAGAAGTCAGGAGCCAGGAGTCAGAAGTTAGAATCAACTCCGGACCCCTGATTCCTGGCTCCGAACTTCCGGCGCGTGACTCCTGACTCCTGACTCCTGACTTCTGACTTCTGACTCCTGACTTCTGACTCCTGACTTCTGACTCCTGACTTCTGACTCCTGACTTCTGGCTCCTGACTTCTGACTCCTAACTTCTAACTCCTACCCATCCCCCATGCCCCCCCACCACCGACTCAAAAAGTTGTTTAACCTGCCGAATCAGTTGACCAGTCTGCGGTTGCTGCTGTCGGTGGTCCTGTTTGGCTTGATCGCCGGGAAGTGCTATATGAGCAGCCTGTGGCTGTTCGTCATTGCGGCCGGGACGGATTGGCTGGACGGTTACTACGCGCGGAAATACGGGCAGGTGACCACGTTGGGCCGCATCCTCGATCCCTTTGCCGATAAGGTGATCGTCTGCGGCACGTTCATTTTCCTGCAAGCGGTGCCGGGGATGCTGGCCGAGCCTTTGGGACTGAAGGCGTGGATGGTGGTGGTGATCGTGGGCCGCGAATTGCTGGTGACGGCCCTGCGGAGCTTCATCGAGGAGCGGGGGTCGGATTTCTCGGCCAAGATGTCGGGGAAACTGAAGATGGTCTTGCAGTGCGTAGCCGCCGGCGCGTGCATGGTGTTCCTGCACTATCCGCCGCTGGCGGGCACGGCGCGGCCCGACGCCCCGGCTTGGGTCTGGTGGATCATGGTGCTGGCCACCTGGTCGGCCGTCGTCCTGACGGTCTATTCCGGCGTGGTGTACGTGCTGGCCGCCGTGCGATTGCTCCGGCAGGGGCACGAGGACGACGATTCGGCATGAATCCTCCGGCCGACATGACGCTCCCCGGCTGGCTGGTGCCGGCGATCCTGACGGCCCTGCTGGCCAGCGGGTGGGTGTGGAGCACGGTCGCGGCACGCTGGCGGAGCGGGATGGCGGTGCTGCCCTACACGCCGCGGCGGCCGGTCCCCTGGCGCGGCGGGCACGTCTTGGCGGTGATGCTGGCCTACGTCCTAACCCTTCCCGCCGCTGTGTCGATTGTCCGCTTACTGCTCGGGCCGGAGGTGGCCCGCGAGCTTGCCAACGTGGAGCCGGCCGGTACGGATCATCCCATTGCCCGCTTGGCCAAGGACGGCAGCGGCTGGATGTTGCCGGTGGCCTTCCTGGCGGCGGTGGTCGTGGCGCCGCTGGTCGAGGAGTTCCTGTTTCGCCTTCTGCTGCAAGGATGGCTGGAGGCCGCCTGGGGGCGGTGCCGCCGGAAGCTGCCGGCCTTGCGCCGGCTGGGCCCGCGGGCGGTCGTGCCGGTAACGCTGGTCGCATTGCTGTTCGCCTGGATGCACTATCGCACCGCGGGGCCGCAGTATCGGGCCCAGTATCTGGCGGCGATCTTCATCGGCCAGGCCGTGGCCGGCCTGGTCACGGTGGCCTTTGCCCTGGGCCTGCTCCGCTGGCACGCCGGGGCCAACGCCGCCGACCTGGGCTGGCAGTGGGAGTCACTGCCCGGCGATGCCCGCCTGGGCCTGCTGGCCTTTCTGGCCCTGGCCGCGCCGACTTACCTGCTCCAGGTTTGCCTCTCCAACTGGCTGCCGGTCCGGCTGGCCCCCGATCCCGTGCCGTTGTTCTTCTTTGCCCTGGGCCTGGGCACGCTCTATTACCGCACGCACCGCATTACGCCCTCGCTGGTGCTGCACGCCGCGTTGAATTTTATCAGCCTGACCATGCTGTGGGCGGGGATGCAGTAGCGCTGGGCAAACGTCAAGACCCAAGGTACGATAAGCCCTGTTTCTCATCGAGCACCGATTCACTCCGTTGCGGGGGGCTGGCATGACGGGTTTTAGCATTATTGGCTGCGGGATGATCGCCAAGTTCCATGCGCGGGCGATCGCCGACATCCGCGGGGCGAAGCTGGTGGCCTGCTACGACGCCGTGCCCGCCGCGGCCGACCGGCTGGCCGAGTCCACCGGCTGCCGGGCGTATCACGAGCTGGAGGCTATGCTGGCCGATCGGGCGGTGGAGGTGGTGACGATCGGCACGCCCAGCGGCGCACATCTGGAGCCGGCCGTGGCCGCGGCCCGGGCCGGCAAACACGTCATCGTGGAAAAACCCCTGGAGATCACGCTCCGCCGCTGCGACCGGATCATCGACGAGTGCCGAAAGGCGGGTGTGACACTGGCCACGATCTTCCCTTCGCGGTTCCACGATTCCAGCCGGGAGCTGAAGCGGGCGGTCCAGGCGGGCCGCTTCGGACGGCTCACCCTCGGCGACGCCTACGTCAAGTGGTACCGCAGCCAGGCCTACTACGACAGCGGCGCCTGGCGCGGCAGTTGGCGGCTCGACGGCGGCGGCGCCCTGATGAACCAGGCCATCCACAGCGTGGATCTGCTCACCTGGCTGATGGGCCCGGTGGTCGAGGTCCGCGCCTGCACGGCCCTGCTGGCCCATCAGCGGATCGCCGTCGAGGACGTGGCCCTGGCCACGGTGGCATTCGCCAACGGGGCGCTGGGCGTGATCGAGGCCAGCACGGCCGTCTACCCCGGCTACCTGAAGCGGATCGAGATCCACGGCACGGAAGGCTCGGCCATGCTCGAGGAGGAGGACATCGTGAAGTGGGACTTCGCCCGTAAGAGGGCCGCCGACGCGGCGATCCTGGCGGCGATGGCCCAGCGGAAGAGCACCGGCGGCGGGGCGGCCGACCCGGCGGCCATCGGCCACCACGGCCACTGCCGCCAGTTCCGGGACGTGCTGGCGGCCATCCGCAGCGGCCGCCCGCCCCTGGTCGACGGCCTGGAAGGCCGCCGGGCGGTCGAGATCATCCTGGCCATCTACAAGGCCGCCGAGAGCGGCCGGGCCGTGGGCCTGCCCCTGGCCGCCGACCCGCCGCTCAAGGCCCGAAAGCGCAGTTCATAGCTGGTAGTTGGTAGATGGCACGTTTGTGCCTGGTGACATCGCCTCTGCCAAATCGATTAACTGAGAAACCGAACCGTGAAACGAATGATCGAACGGATCTTTCGACGCCTGGGAGGCCGTCCCAAGAAGGGCATTTGCCATGCCAAAGGAAAGTTCCGCCTCAAGGAGTACCGTTATGGAAGTACGCCGGTCCAGGCGGTGTTCCGGGCGGGCACCATGGACGAAGCCATCTTTGCCAACATCTATGAGGAGTACGGCATCGCATCGCTGGTTCGTTCGCTCGCGGGCCGGCGGGCCACGGTCGTGGATATCGGCGGCCACATCGGCGGCTTCAGCGTGATCCTGGCAAGCCTCCTGCCCGAGTTGGAGGCCCACCTCTACGAATACGTGCCGGAGAACTGCCGCATGATCCAGGTGAACATCTTCCTGAACGGCCTGGAGCGGCGGGTGTGCGTCTTCAACCGTGTCGTGGGAGACCGAAACGACGGGTTTGTGCGATCTATCTCCTTCAGCGAGGCGGATACGAATACCGGCGGAGTGTGCATCGCCTATCCGTCGGACGTATCTGCCGAGGCCGACGGGACCGCGGTGCCCACGATAGCGTCGAAGGACCTCATCGCCGCGGTAGACCGCGTAGACGTTCTCAAAATCGACTGCGAGGCGTCGGAATACAAAATCCTCTTCAGCCTCGACGAGGAAGACTACCGGAAGATCGGCCTGATAACCGGCGAGATCCACGACGGCCGCCACTTTTATGGATTCGAAACGAACGGTCACAGTTGGAAGGCCGGCGAACTCCTGGACTACCTGCGGCGGTTCTACCGCACCGTGACCGTGCATAAGACCAATACCGTCGACTGGGGCTTCATGCAGATCTTCACGGCTGCCGACCCACGCGCGGACACGGGAGGCCGCCCGCTGTAAGTGCAGCGATTGCTCCACCGCCCTAGTTTTTAGGATGGGTCGAGCCCGAGCGAGCCCCATCAGGAATTGGCAAAATCGTTCTTGGTGGGGCTTTTCTGCGATCGACCCGCCTTACTTTTCCGCGGAAAGCTCACTCCACCCGGTGCCGCAGCGTAATGGCCGTGCGGTCGGACCGGCCGGAGACCTCGACCGGCACGGTCCAGGCGACGCAGCCCATCTTGCACAGTCCCTCGGCCCCCTCGCGGCAATAATAGTAATCCAGTACGACGCGGAATGTGCCGCCGCCGCGGCTGGCCTCGGCCGGCAGGCGGATCTCGAAGGAAGCCGCGGGCGTTTCCAGCCGGGCCGCAAGAGACGCCGCCGCTCCGGCCGGCTCGATGCGATAGGCCATCGGCGCCGACGGATTGATCTTGTACCCGGGTGGCAGCTCCAGCTCGACGCGGAGGCGAATCGCGCCCTCGATGGGGCGGACGGCGGTCGGCGCCAGCCGCTGCTCGACCGCCCAGGCCGGAAGCTTGGCCGACGGCGGGTGCGGCTCGGGCGGCCGCAGGCCGGCAAGCGGCAATTTTGAGACCGCGCGGCTCGCCAGATCGACGACCCGCACGAGGTGATTGTTCGTATCGGCCACGAACAGCTTGCCGCCGGCCACGGCCAACCCGGCGGGCTCGCGGAATTCGGGCGGACGGTCGCCGTCGCCCGCTTTCCCGCTGCCGGCCAGGGTCCGCGTCGCACCGTCGGCCGGATCGACGACCTTGATCTTGTGGTTATACGTGTCGGCCAGGTACAGGCGGCCGTCGGCATAGGCCAGCCCGAGCGGATGCTGAAGGCGGACCTGGCGGGCCGGCCCATCCACGTCGCCGAAGGTGAACAGCCGGGCGACGCTCAGCCGGGCGGTGCCCACTACGGTGCGCACTTCACCCCGGGGATCGAAGGGGACCGCCCGGATCGAGCTGCCCTCGCTGTCGGCCACGTACAGCCAGGCGCCGTCGGCGGCCAGGCCGCTGGGCTGCGCGAAGGAGGCGAAGTCCGGCTCGTAGGGATGCCGCGGCAGCCGCGGGCCGTCCACAATGTCCTCCCGCCCGTTGCCGGCGTACGGCCCGATGGCCGTGCCGTCCAGCCGCATCTTCCAAATCTGATGGCAGCCGGCCATGGCCACAAACAGGTCCTGGCCGTGAATGCACAGGTCCCACGGGCTGCTCAGGGCGGTCTTGCGGGGGTCGGCGTGGAGGCCGGGCGCGGCGGGCTCGCGGGCCTGCCGGCCCAGCCCGGCTACGGTCGTCACGCGGTGCGAGTCCAGCTCTGCGCAGCGGATGGCGTGGTTCTCGGTATCGGCCACGTACAGGCGGCTGCCGCCCAGGGCCATGCCCTGCGGCTGGCAGAATTGGGCCGTGGCGAAATCGCCGTCGGCCAGGCCCGGCACGCCCGAGCCGATCACCTCGACCAGCGTGCCGTCCAGCCGGGTCACGACGATGCGGTTATGGCCGCTATCGGCGATGAACAGCCGGCCGCCCGGGCCGTCGGCCAGGATCTTGCCGGGGAAGCGCAAGGGCGTCGGTGCCGCGGCGGGCCGGCCCGCGTCGAACCGTAGCGGCGTCTCCTCCAGCAGCCCCTTCTTCCGATAATACGGCAGCGCCGCCCGCAGCACCCGGTCCACCTGCTCGAACGTGATCTCGCCGGAGGTGCCCCACACCGCGTAGCCTTCCGGGTCGATGAGCAGGACCGTGGGCCAGGCCGTTACGCCGAACTGCTCCCACACCTCGTGGTTGGCATCGTTGATCACCGGATGCTCGATCCGGTAGCGGCGGATCGCCGCGGCAATGTTGGCCGACTCTTGCTCGGCGCTGAACTTGGCTGAATGCACCCCGATCACCACGAGGTTCCGCGGATAGGCGTGCTCCAGCCGGTCGAGCTCGGGCAGGATGTGCATGCAGTTGATGCAGCAGTAGGTCCAGAAATCCAGGAGCACGAACTTGCCGCGCAGCTCCTGAAGCTCCAGGGGGCCGGCCGTGTTGAGCCACGTGAGCCCTTGCGGAAGCGGGGGCACCTTCTGCCGGCGGGAAAAAGGAGGCTCGGACATGTCTTTCCCCTCGGCCCGCGGACCGACTATCGCCACGGCGACCAGAGCCGCCGCGGCCCACACAAAGCATCGAAAGGGCACTGGTCGCATGGGTCGCTTACTGCCCCAGCAGTTCCTTGGCCGCGGCCACGACGTTGTCGACGGTGAAGCCGTAGTGCTTCAGCAGCACGCCGACGGGCGCCGATTCGCCGAAACTGCGCATGCCCAGGAAGCGGCCGCCGGGACCGAGATACTTGCACCAACCCTGCTCGATGCCCAGCTCGACGGCCAGCCGCCGCGTGACCCCCGGCGGCAGCACGGCATTGCGGTACTCCGGCGGCTGCTCGTCGAACAGTTCCCAACTCGGCAGGCTGACCACGCGGGCTCTTACGCCTTCGGCGGCGAGCCTGGCATGTGCCCCGACACACAGCGACAGCTCGCTGCCGGTGCCGATGAGGATCAGCTCCGGACGGCCGTCGGGGGCGTCGGCCAGTATGTAGCCGCCCTGGTGCGTGCCGGCGGCGGGGGCGCACTTCGTGCGGTCCAGGGTGGGGATGTTCTGCCGCGTAAGGACCAGTGCCACCGGCCGGTGCTTTTCTTGCAATGCCACGCGATAGGCCGCGGCCACCTCGTTGGCGTCGCCGGGGCGGATGACCACGAGGTTTGGAATGGCCCGCAATGACGCCAGGTGCTCGATGGGCTGATGCGTCGGCCCGTCCTCGCCCACGCCGATCGAGTCGTGGGTGAAGACCAGCAGCACGGGCAGGCCCATGATGGCGGCCATGCGGATGGCCGGCCGCATGTAATCGGCGAAGACGAAGAAGGTGGCCCCATAAGAGCGCAGACCGCACAGGGCCATGCCGTTGCAGATGGCCCCCATGGCGTGCTCGCGGATGCCGAAGTGCAGATTGCGGCCGGCGTAATCGCCGGCCTCGAAATCGCCCGCCTTGTCAATTAGCGTGAGGGTCGAGGGGGCCAGATCGGCCGATCCGCCCATCAGCCAGGGCACACGCTGGCCGAGTTGGTTGAGCACCTTGCTCGAGGAGGCCCGGCTGGCCAGGCCCTTAGCGTCGGCGGGGAAGGGCGCCACCAGGGCGTCCCAGTCGGCGGGCAGCTCGCGGCGGCGCATGATCTCCAGTTCGCCGGCCAAATCGGGGTATTGTGCCTTGTACCGCTCGAACGTGGCCTCCCAGGCCTGGCGGAGCCGCCGGCCACGCTGGCCCAGGTGGTCGTCGAAGTGGGCTCGCACGCCGTCGGGCACCAGAAACTGCGCATCCTCCGGCCAGCCGTAGGCGGCCTTGGTCAGGCGGACCTCCTCAACCCCCAGCGGCGCGCCGTGGGCCCCGTGCGTGTTATGCTTGTTCGGCGCGCCCCAGGCGATCACGCTCCGCACGATGACCAGCGTGGGCCGATCGGCCGCCCGGCGGAAGGCCGCCAGAGCGGCCCGCAGCGCGGCCAGGTCGTTGACGTCCTCGACCCGCAGCACGTTCCAGCCATAAGCGGCGAACCGCCCGCCCACGTCTTCGCTGAAGGCCAGCGACGTGCGGCCCTCGATCGTGATCCCGTTGTCGTCGTACAGCCAGCAGAGGTTCGAGAGCTTGAGGTGGCCGGCGATCGAGGCCGCCTCGGACCCCAGGCCCTCCATCAGGTCGCCGTCGCTGCAGAAGGCGTAAACGTCGTAGTCGAACAGATCGAAGCCCGGGCGGTTGTAGCGGCTGGCCAGCCAGCGGGCGGCCAGCGCCATGCCCACGCTGTTGCCGATGCCCTGGCCCAAGGGCCCGGTCGTCGTCTCGACGCCCGTGGTGTGGCCGTGCTCGGGATGGCCCGGGCAGCGGCTGCCGAGCTGGCGGAAACGGCGGATGTCGTCCAGCGACACCGCCGGCTCGTCGGGGGACTGTCCCGATTTTTGTGGCATGGATGCCGCAAAAATGCGACTGTCCCCTTCAGGCTCGCCGACTGACACAAGATTTGGCACAGGCCCCCCGTCGGCCTGCTTCACGCCGCACAGGTGCAGCATCGAGTACAACAGCATCGAGGCGTGCCCGCACGACAGCACGAACCGGTCGCGATTGGGCCAGTGGGCCTGCTGCGGATCGAAACGCAGGACCTCGTTGAACAGGACGTAGGCCGCCGGCGCAAGGGCCATGGGCGTACCGGGATGCCCGCTGCCGGCCGCCTGAACGGCATCCATGGCCAGGGTGCGGATGGTATTGATGGCGAGTTGTTCGATGGGCTGGGTGGTCATGGTTCTTGGCTGGCGTTTTACAAGTTGGGTTAAGGACCGCACAGACGTTCCCCCTCTCCCTCCGGGAGAGGGCCGGGGTGAGGGGAAGCCGCGGTGGTCACGAGAACCGCATAGGCAGGATACTCGCGCAAAGTCACCCTCACCCTAACCCACTCCCGGAGGGAGAGGGGACCGGGCGATGGCAATTTGCAAAAGTCTAAAGGGGCTGGGGCGGCGGGTCAATGCCCAGCGGTGAGCCGCAGGCCGGCGATTCCCGCCACGATCAGCATGATGCACAGCATTCGCCCCAGCGTGGTCGGCTCGTCGAACAGCCAGATGCCCAAGAGGGCTGTGCCAACCGCGCCCAGGCCGGTCCACACGGCATAGCTGGTGCCCATCGCCAGCGTCCGCATGGCCAGGGCCAACAGCAGGAAGCTCACCACGCTGAGCAGCATGGTGCCCAGGCTGAGCCAAGGCCGGACGGCGAACCCGCGGGTGAACTTCATGCCGGCCGCCCAGGCGATTTCACACAGGCCGGCGAGAATCAGGTACATCCAGGCCATCGCTGACGGAGAGGAATTCGGGGCTTGGGATTGGGGACTTGAAATTCGGACCGTTCGCCGTTGAACATGGCACACTTGGTCATTGGCGCTTGGTCATCGGTCATTCGCTGGTAGGCCCCCAGACTGGCCAACAACGTTTGACCTGGAACCATCTTTGCTGATCGGTCGCAACCGTTCAAGTCCCACCCGCGTATTTTGCCAACAGACGCTGTCAGGCGTGGGACGGGTTCAGGCCGCGGGTGGAGCAGGCGAGGTCGGAAGAAGCATGGCGAAGTATCATGCCTGACCTGAGACCCCGCCCGGCAACCCGCAAGGGGCTCAATCTCGCCACCCAGGCTGCCTGCCTTGCCCAATCTACTGTCTTGTGAACTTGTTGGGGCCTGAACCGCCATCGGCCGATAGCCCCGTGAGCCGGCTGTTGTGACTCATAGTACATGGATTTCAAGTCCACAGGGCAGATAGCCTCACGGTATGCGCAACGCCACCATCCTTGAACGTTTCGGCAACCGTGTCCGCGAGTTGCGGAGGGCGCAGGGGCTTTCGCAGGAAGCCTTTGCCGACAAGTGCGGGCTTGACCGAACCTACATCAGCGGAATCGAACGCGGAAAACGAAATGTTGCCATCCGCAATGTGGAGGTTATCGCCGGGGCGCTTGGCGTTTCAATCTCAGAGTTGACGCGCGGCCTGTGACCCACCGGATAAGCCGAAAGACTCCCACACTAGGCTGTCAAGTCTGGCTTCCAAATCCGGCTCGAAATCCTGCCGGCTGACTAGCCGCGAGGCAATCGCGACGATCTTCCTTGAAACCGGCTTGGACAGGTCAGGAAGGGGAAACATGCGAACGTACTGCGTCATGAAGCGCCGCCGCCCGGCATACAGCTTGTTGTGAAAGGCCAGGTCATAGTATTTCGTGATGAATGATGAATTGGCAATCGCGAGGATAACGTGAAGCCAATCCGGGTCACAGCCGGCCCGAAGCGTAATCCAGTAGCAGTCGCCATTTGCCACAGCCCCGCTTGAATCCAGGAAGAAGCGGGGTTCTTCTGCAATATCAGGAAACACGATTTTGGGTTTCGCCCAATCGGTTGGGCTGTGCGGCACCCAGATTTCATACCATTGTCTACCGGCCTCGATAACGTACTTGCGCCGCGTCAACCGCTCCCGATGAGATTCGAGGTAGGCCCGGGCGCGAGGATACGCCTTCAAGTCAACCGGAACACGTCTTCCGGATTGGATGGTATGGGGGTAGAGAACCTTATGCCGTTTAGATGAGGGGACAGCGACCCACTTGCCGGCGTTCAAGTGTGTTATCAAGGGGCGGAGCAACTTGTTCTCCGGCTGGAGAGCCGCGGGTAGCGATTCCCAATCATCCCGAATGAACACTTGATCGGCTGTCGTCTTGATTCCGACCCGGATATGGGCCACGCTTTCAAACCGATGTTGTTGGTTGGCTTGCACGGTTTGCAGCCATTGCTGATAGTCCGGCGTGGACAGGGACCACACTTCATCGCTCTCAGTGGTGAGCAAAACGCCCCTCTCGATTCTGAACAAGCCGGCTTCGGCAGCCACTACCCCGTTGGCTTCCCTATCCCGGAAGGCATCCAGAATTTTCGGATACTTACGCGGACTTGTTGTGTCGGCTGTGTTTGACCGGTGCTCATACACCCTTTCAAACAGGCACTTGCCCGGTTGCTCGTGCCTCTGCCGCCTTGCCACCACGATCACAGGCAGCACGGCGGCACTGAACAGCTTGGTATCCCCCAGGTCATAAATTGCCACCAACTCAAATTCGGTTCGCAACAGATGCCGGAGTGCTGCGCCGGACTTCACGGTAAGGAACCGATTGGAAGTCAGCAACCCAAGGATACCACCGGGCTTTAGCACGTTTGCCATCGCCTTGGCAAAAGCTTGGTATAGGTCAACCCGGCCGGTCAGGCCGAACCGCTGGGCCAGTTCCTGCGCCTTAGCGGTCCCCAATACTTGGGTTCGGACGTAGGGCGGGTTTGCAATAACGGCGTCGAACCGCGCAGGCGGAGCCTCTTGCGTTTGGTCCAAGAGACTCAGTTGCCGACCCCGTAATCGCGTGTCAACTCCTTGCACCGATAGGAAGTCTTGTTGCACAAGGTTCACCCTTAAGACGCCCGTCTCAGCAAGCAGTTGTTGAGCACTATGCAGCGCATCGGGGTCTGTCTCGTAACCGTGCAAGACAATGCGCGCCCGACTGCGCGCGGGGAGGCTTTGCACGAAGGCACGAAGGAGTACCCCGTCCCCACAAGCCGGGTCAAGAATCTCGATTGTGCCCTTGACCGCTCCCAGTGCTTCGGCTGTCACGGTAGCCAGAAACTCGGCAAGCCTGGGGGGCGTGTAGTGAACGCCATTGGCTTTGATCCGATCCGCTCGCACTTGATTCGTCGATCTTGGGTCTAGCGGTGCGGTGTCAGCTTGAATTCGGTTCTCAGGTCTGCCAGGGCGCCCAGCAGGCCGTCGATGGCCTCTACCGGGTGGTTGGCGTTGACTTGGATGCGGAGCAGTCCGCCGTTGATGGGCACGGCGGGATAAGTGGCGGATTGGACGTAAAAGCCGCGGTCGAAGAGCCACTTCCCCGCCTCCAGGGTCCGCTCGATGTCGCCGATGGTCACTGAGACGATCGCCGATTGGCCACCCAAGACGCTCAAACCCAGGGCGCGGATGCCATCAGTCAAACGTTCGATGAGCGCTCGCAGGCGGGCGAGGATGACCGGGTACTCGGGCGAGGCGAGGATGTCGCACACGGCGATTACCGCCGCCAGGTAAGGGGGCGGGACCGGTCCGCCGAAAATGAAGGTGCTGGAGCGCATCTTGAGGATCCGCTTCAGACTGGGGTTGCAAGTAACGAACGCGCCCATGCAGGAAAAGGCCTTTGAAAGCGAGCCCACCATGAGCACCTGATCGAGCGATCCGAGGGCTTCGGCCGCGGCGCCGCGGCCCTGCGGGCCGATGACGCCCGTGCCATGCGCGTCGTCGACGTAAAGCATTGCCCCGTGGGCGCGGGCCACCCGATCCAGCTCGGCCAGGGGCGGGATCTTGCCCGTCATGCTGTACACGCCGTCGACCGCCACCACGGCCGAATCGTACCGCTCGCGCCGCAACAAGGCTTCCAGCGGCTCGCCGCAACAGGGATGCAACTCCCGCAACTGGGCCCCGTCGGCGGCCGCGATCTTCGCCGCCTGCTGAATGCTGTCGTGCGACAGGCGATCGACGACCAGCAAGTCGCCGCGGCGAACGACGGCCGGCACCAGCCCGGCGTTGGCCAGCGTCACGCTGGGAAAGATCAAGGTATCGACGACGCCCAGCCACTGGGCCAGCCGCCGCTCGGCCTCGGTGCACAGGCTGACGCTGGAGAAGGCCCGGGAGGCGCCGTTGTGGGTGCCCCACGGTTTGATCGCGTCGCGTACGGCCTGCCCGACGGCCGGATGCCGGTCCAGGCCCAGGAAGCTGTCCGAGCCGAAGTTGTACAGCTTGCGGCCTTGGATGACCAGGCGCCGCTGGTCGTCCACCTCTTCGACCAGCAGGTCCTTCAAATGGATGTCGGCGAAGCGGTCGATGAAGGCCAGGCCCAGCCGCATCATGCGATCGCGGGCCAGGTGGGCCTCCAAACGCGCCAGGGCCGCGGGCTCGCCGTTGCCGCCAGCGGCGTGGATCGCCGTGCCGAGCCCCAAGTGGGGCCCGGCAGTAGTCTTCCGATGGCTCTTTTTGTGTCCCAACATGGCGCTGCCGCGCAGGTGCGCGGCGGGTATCCCTACTACACGTTCGGTTGGGGATCGCGAAATTCTTTTCGGCCCCTGCTTTCCGCCGTCGATTATAGCCTGTCTTCCTTTCGCCGAGGAGTAGGGCCGGCAATGTGTGTGGCTGTATTATCTGGCGGCCCCGATCCGTTGCGGGGTGTTCTTTCGAGCGCCGGCGCGCGTTGTACTACCCGAATGGTGTGCCCCGCTGTTCCGGCAGGCCCCCCTTCATGGCCATCACGCTGCAGCAGTTCATCGAGCGGCTGACCGCGAGCGGCCTGATGTCGGCGGCCGAAATCTCCGCGTTCCAGGAAGGCCTGCCGCCGGCCGAGCGGCCGGGCGATGTTAAAGCCCTTGTGGCCGCGCTCTACCGGGCCGGCAAGATCACGAAATATCAGGCCCAGGCGGTCTATGACGGCAAGACCAAGGGCCTCGTGTTCGGCGAATACGTGGTGCTGGATAAGCTGGGCGAGGGCGGGATGGGCGTGGTCCTGAAGGCCCGGCACCGGCGGATGGACCGCCTGGTGGCCATCAAGGTCTTGCCGCCGGCCGCCATGAAGCAGCCTGGGGCCGTCGAGCGATTCCACCGCGAGGTCGAGGCGGCGGCCAGGCTCTCGCACCCCAACATCGTTACCGCCCACGACGCGGGCGAGCACCAGGGCATGCACTACCTGGTCATGGAATACGTCGAGGGCCACGACCTGGCCACGATTGTCAAGGATCGCGGCCCGCTAGAGGTCCGGCAGGCGGTGGAATGCACTTTGCAGGCCGCCCGGGGCCTGGAGTACGCCCACGGCGAAGGCATCGTACACCGCGACATCAAGCCGGGCAACCTGCTGCTGGACCGCAAGGGCACGGTCAAGATTCTCGACATGGGCCTGGCCCGCTTCTCGGGGGCCGAGGCGGCCCTGGGCGGCCCGGAACGCCTCACGACCAGCGGCCAGGTGATGGGCACCTGCGACTACATGTCGCCCGAGCAGGCCCTCGATAGCCATGCGGCCGACCACCGCACCGACATCTACGCCCTGGGCTGCACGCTCTACCGGCTATTGACCGGCCATCCGCCCTACCCGGGCGAGACACTGATGCAGATTCTGCTGGCGCACCGCGAGAATCCGATTCCCTCGCTTTGTGAGGCCCGCCCGGAGACGCCGCCCGAGCTGGATGCCTGTTTTCAGCGGATGGTGGCCAAGCAGCCGGAAGACCGTTACCCGTCGACGGCCGAGGTGGTGGCCGACTTGGAAACGCTGCTGGCCGTGTTGTCCGGCCAGTCGGCGCCGCCGATGGCGGCCCGCGCCGAGTCCTCCAGCACGGCCCTGGCCAAGAGCCTGGCCTTTTTGCAGGAGCCCAATGTATCCGGCACACTCCGTGTGCCGCCGGCGCCGCCGGCAACACCCGGCACACGGCGTGTGCCGGCTACGTTGGGGTCCGGCAATGCCCTTTCCCCCACAGGACACCGGCAGTAACGTCCTTGGCAAGGCTCGGCGAGCGGCCGGCAGGCTCCGAAAGAAGCCCCTCGTGCTGGCGTGGATCGTCGGCGGCCTCGTGCTCCTGCTGGGAATCGTGCTGGCGCTGGCCCTCTGCCACGGCACGCTGGTGATCGAGATCGACGAGCAACTGGGCCGTGACGTGCAAGTGGCCGTCAGCCGGGGCGGCGAGCAGGTGCAACTAGCCGATGCCGCCTCGGGCTGGACGATGAGCCTGGCCGCCAGCCACTACGACCTGGCCGTCCGCGGCGGCGGCGACCAGTTCCAGCTCGATTCGCAGGGCATTACCGTTACGCGGGGCGGCCGGGCGATGGTGAAGGTAACGCTCAAACCGGCCGCGCCGGCCATCGCCCCGCTCGACGAGAAGCAGGCCCGAAGGTATCAGGAGCGCTGGGCCCGGCAACTGGGCATGCCGCTGGAGCTGACCAACTCGATCGGCATGAATCTGGTGCTCATCCCGCCGGGGGAGTTCGAGATGAGCTCGCCCAAAGAGCTGATCGAGGAAGAGTTGAAGGCCGGCGGTGACCAGTCGTACATCGAGCGTCTTCCGGGCGAGGGGCCGCGGCACCACGTGCGGATCACGCAGCCCTCTTACCTTGGCGTGTACGACGTTACGCAGGGGGAATACGAGCGGGTAATGGGCACGAACCCCAGCGAGTTTTCCGCCACGGGCAAGGGCAAAGACAAGGTAGCCGGGCAGGACAGGAAGCGCTTCCCGGTGGAATGCGTATCGTGGGACGATTGCGTGGAGTTCTGCCGGAAGCTCTCGGACCTGCCCACCGAGAAGGCGGCCGGGCGGTGGTATCGGCTGCCAACCGAGGCGCAGTGGGAGCACGCCTGCCGGGCCGGGAGCAACGGCCGATACAGCTTCAGCCCCATTAACCGCACGATACCGCGGGAGTACGACGAGCACAGACTGGACGGCTACGGCTGGTTTGGCGGCAATTCCGGCGGGATGCCGCACGCGGTGGGGCTGAAGCGTGCCAACCCCTGGGGCCTGTACGACGTGCACGGGAACGTATGGCAGTGGTGCCAGGATTGGTATGATAAGGACTATTACACGAACTCGCCGAAGGATGACCCGGGTGGCCCACCCGGTGGCTCGGAGCGCGTGATCCGCGGCGGCTCGTGGTACTGCCCGACGGGTGACTGCCGGTACGCGTTTCGCCTCAGCTACTACCCCGGGGGCCGCTACTACGACCACGGCTTCCGCGCCTCCCTAGTTAGGGCGGAAAAGTGAGACAATGTATCCGGCACACGCCGTGTGCCGACCGTCGGCAGCGGCACACGGAGTGTGCCGGATACATCTGAACCGCAAAGCGGTTCTGCAGCACAGCCCAGCGGTTGCTGCGTACTCGCCGCTACCCTGAGATTCCGCAAGATACAATAGACTATCGGCCGAAAAATGAGCCAGTGCCCGCCGCAACGCCAGGATTTTCCTCGTCCCGCTTGGCACCAGGCGGCCGTCTGGTTCGGGGCCGACTTCTTCGGACTGGCGCGGCTGCTGCTCCGCGGCGGTCTGCGGGTGCGGCCCGCCTCGTGGGCCGACTGCTCGCAAGACGTTCTTTTCAGCCTGCTGAATACCGCCCTGGGCAGCCTTCAGACGTTCTTCTTCGGCGCGCGGACCCAAGGCGTCCGGTTACAGCAGGACCCGATCTTCATCATCGGGCATTGGCGGACCGGCACGACCCTGCTGCACGAGTTGTTGGCGCTGGACCCGCGGCACCGCGCGCCGACGACCTACGAATGCTTCGTGCCGGGCCATTTCCTGCTGACCGAGCCGCTGCTGCGGGGGTGGATCGGATTCCTGCTGCCGACCCGCCGACCGATCGACGCCATGGACATGGGCTGGGACCGGCCGCAGGAAGACGAGTGGGCCCTGTGCAACCTGGGCCTTCCCAGCCCGTATGCCGCGATGGCCTTTCCCAATCGGCCGCCGCCGTACCCCGAGTACCTGGACCTGGAGCGGGTTAGCCCGGCCGGCCGCCGCCGCTGGAAGCTCGCCCTGCTCGGGTTTCTGAAGCAGGTGCTCTACAAGCGGCCGGGCCGGCTGGTGCTGAAGTCGCCCACGCACAGCTTCCGCCTGCCGATCTTGCTGGAAATGTTTCCCGCCGCGCGATTCATCCACATGGTCCGCAATCCGTACGAGGTTTTCGCATCGACCGTGCACCTGTGGAAATCGCTCTACGCCTGGCAAGGTTATCAGCAGCCGACCTACGCAGGCCTGGAAGAAGAGGTGCTGCGAACGTTCGTCCGCCTGCACGAGCGGCTGGATGCAACCCGGGGGTTGGTGCCGCCCGCCCACTGGCACCAGGTCCGCTTTGAAGACCTGCTGCAAGACCCGGTGGGCCAGGTGCGGGCGATCTACGAGCGGTTCGGCTTGGGCCGATTCGATCGAGTTGAGCCGGCCATCGGCCAGTATTTCCAGGTCCGGGCCAATTACCCGACCAATCGCCACGAGTTATCGCCGCAGTGGCGGGCCGAGGTCCGCCGCCGCTGGCAGCCATACTTCGAGCGTTACGGATATTCGACCGAGGGCTGAAAAATCTTGGTGGGGCTCGCTCGGGCTCGACCCGCCCTACAGAACTGACAACTGACAACCGACAACTGTCAACTGCTCTTAATCGTTCTCGACGGTCACTATGGCCTGCGCGGCGTTGGCCAGCAGGGTACAGGAATGGTTTCGCCGGGCGAGCCGGGCGAGTTCTTCCGGGCCGCCCACGGGGACCATTTCCAGATCTTCCACCAGGGCGGGATCCAGCCGGCTGAGCAGGTACACGCGGCCGTGATCCAGGGCCCGGGCTAGTTGCGTGGCGGGCAGGGCGTCGGCGGGGCACTCGCGGCGGATCTGCCGCAGGACCGACTGCCGCGAGCGTGCGCCGACCAGGCGTTGGAGGGCGGGACCGGGCTGGGCCGCCAACTCGCAGCAGACGGCCACTGCCCCGCCGTCTTCGGCCAAGCGGGTGGCCCGCGCCAGTGCCCGGCCCAGGTTCTCCCAGGTCTGCTGGCGGGCCCCGCCCTCGATTGTCGCCACGACCAGACTGGTCCGGCGGGCGACGCCCGAGGCCCACGCTGCCCGATACAGCTCCCGGCCGCGCCGCCGTACCGCGGTGCTCTCGCCGGCCACGACGCCCAGCACTCCGTCGCCGGCCGCCGGCACAAGTTGGATCGTGAAGTTGATCCCCAGCAGCCAGGCCACCTGGTCTACCTCTCGCGCGAGCTCGCGGCGCCGGGGCCCGCGGTACGCCGACTCCGCCAACTGCCGGAACCGGACCTGGGTCCGCTGGTCCGACAGATCGGGAAAGATCGACGAATGGATGCCGAAGTAGCCCGGGGTTCGCTCCGCCTGGAGGCAGTCGATGGGGAGCACCAGGTCGGCGTCGGTCAGCAGGCGGTTCAGGAGGATGGGCTCGCCCTGGTCGGTGGCCGCCAGGTAGGCCAGATTGCCACGATTGAGCGGGTCGTGGGTCAGAAGGCGAATGCGCTGGCCCGCCACGCCCTGGAGCAACCGGCAGGGGTTCTCGCCGCCGGCGTCCAAGTCGGCCTCGGTCCGCAGGACGCTAATGCCGTCGGGCTCGACGCCGGCCGCCATCAGGCTGTCGACGACGGCGGCCGTCACCTGGGCGACCTGCGGGACCCCACGACCGACGGAGAGCACCACACGGTCGCCGGGCGTGGCGGTCTGACGCAGCGGTGGATAGCCCAAGGGGCTTTCCAGCGCCGTAGAAACCGCGCCGGCCATATCGGTCAGCGGCTCGCCACGCGGCATGCCGCACTGCTGCGGCTGGGCGCCATTGGCAAACTCCAGGCAGACCGACAAATCGGCCCCATATCGCAAGACAGGCATTTAGACAAACTGCGCAAATAGGGCAACTGGGTGAACACGACCTCCAAGCCATCATTATTCTGGACAATCCCCGCGGGGTCAAGAAGTCGAGCTTTACGCGAAGGCCGAGTTGGAAAATAATCTAGCCAGGGGTTAGAAGTAACTCCTAACTTCCAACTTCTAACAGGACATGACGATGTCGCGATTGGCCCGTTTACTCGGATGGTTGGTTTGTCTGGCCGGGGTCGGGGTGTTGATCGGCGGTTGCCGGCGGTCGGAGACCCCGGCCGGCGGTCCGGAGGAGTCGGCCGGGCAGAAGGCCGGCCAAACGCAGGAGCCGGCCAATCCGCCGTCGGCCCACGAGGTGCTGGAGCGGATGGCACAGGCGTACAAGAAGGCGGCCAGCTATGCCGACTTCGGCACGCTGCATCTGGAGGCCCAGACCACGGGCGGGCCGTTGGACTGGACTGCCAAGTTCTCCGTCCAACTGCTGCGGCCGAACCGCCTGCACGTCGAGAGCAACCAGGGGGTGGTCGTCAGCGATGGCCGGCAATGGAACGCTTTTATTCGGAACCTGCCGGGGCAATTCGTGGTGCGCTCCGCCCCGGTCAAGCTCACCCTCGAGGCGCTGTTTGCCGACCGTGTCTTGCACCAGGCCCTGACGCAGGGCTTCGCCGGCCAGATCCCGCAACTGATGCTGCTGCCGCCCCAGTTGGTCTTGCTGCTGGAAGACGACCCGCTGAAGAAAATGCTGGGCGACGCGGAGGTCTCGCTCCTGGAGCCCGGCCGGATCGGCGACATCGATTGTTATCGCGCGGAGGCCAAGTCGCCCGACGGCGGGACCGTGCTCTGGATCGACCGGAAGACATACGTCCTGCGCCGCATGGTGTTTCCCGGCAACGTGCCGCGACAGGCGTTAGGCGGGGAAGGGCAGGTGCAAAGCGCGTCGCTGGTGGCCGACTTCACCGGCGCGGAACTCGGCGGCAGCGTCGATCCCAAGGCCTTCCAGTTCGAGCCCGAACCGACGGCCGAGCAACTGAAGGTCTTCCAGCCGCCCGAGATGTTCGGACTGCTGGGGAAGAAAGCGCCGGAGCTGAAGCTCGTCGATCTGGCGGGCAAGGCGGTCACATCGGCGTCGCTGGCCGGCAAGGTGGTGGTGCTGGCCTTCTGGGCGGCCGGAGTGCCGGCCTGCCAGGCCGTCATGCCGGAGGTGCAGAAGATTCACGAGAAGTACCGGGGCAACGACCGCGTGGCCCTGCTGGCCGTGAGCATGGACCCGGCGGAAGTCGAGAACAAGACCCTCGACAGCGCGGCCCAGCAGATGAAGCTCTCGATGCCGATCGTCCGCGACTCGGAGCAACAGGCCGGCCGGGCCCTGCGGGTGTGGGGACTGCCGGCCGTGGTGCTGCTGGGGGCCGACGGCAGCGTCCAGTACTGCGAGATGGACGAGGGCCCGGGACTGGCCGGCGGCCTGCCGGCGCGAATCGATAAGCTCCTCTCCGGCGCAGACCTGGCCAAGGAGTCGGCGGCACGGTACCAGGAAACGCTTAAGCAGGCGGAGAAGTGGGTGGACGACGTGTTCCAGGGCAAGCTGCCGGAGGAGCCCAAGGCGGTCAAGCCCGCCCCGCGGAGCCAGCCCAAGACGCTGAAGCTCGTGCCGCTGTGGAAGGCGCCGGACCTGAAATCGCCCGGCAACATCCTGGTGGTGGGCCCCGCGGGCGGCCCGTCGCGGATCTACGTCATCGACGAATGGAAGGGCGTTACCGAAGTGGGCCCCGACGGCCGCAGCATTGCCAGCCACAAGCCGCAGTTGCAGCCCGAAGAGCTGATCTGCAATTTGCGGACGGGCCTGGCCGGCGGCCGCCGGCAGTTCGCCGCCTTCGCCCAGGGGCAGCAGCGGCTGTTTTGGTTCGACGAGGATTGGCAGCCGCGATTGGTCTTCCCGGAGGACGCGCTGAAGAACCCGCACACCGGCATCGCCGACGTCGAGCTGGGCGACCTGGCCGGCGAGGGCCGGCTGACGGCCTACGTGGGTTACTACGGCGCGGCCGGGATCCAGGCGGTCGCACCCGACGGAAAGCGGATCTGGTCCAATCGCTCCTTGGCCAGCGTGGTGCGGACGGCCTTTACGGCGCCCGACGCCAAAGGCCGCCGCGAGCTGCTCTGCGCCAACGAGAGCGGCCGATTGGCCGTGCTGGACGCCAAGGGCGAGCTGCGCGACAGCGTCACGGTGCCCAACTGGCCGGTACGCTCGATCCTGGCGGCCGACCTGAAGGGCGACGGCCAGCCGCTGTGGTGCGCCTTGTCGACCAGCCTGGAGAGCCCGCCCGCGAGCATCGAGCGCACCGGCCTGGAAGTCCAGCCAGTGGTCCTCGGCATCAACCTCAAGGGCGATGTGCTGTGGAAGTATTCGCTGCCGAAAGGGAGGCACTTGCAGCCCATCGAGCCGATCATCGCCGGCCGGCTGAGGGCCGACGCACCCGGCCAGTGGCTCCTGCCCGGCTGCGACGGCTCGATTCACATCCTGGCCGCCGACGGCAAACCGATCGACCAGTTCAACTACGGGTCCGTGCTGGCCGGCCTGGCCACGACCGAGATCGACGGCAAGCCGGTGCTGTTGGTCGCCTCCGAGAACGGCCTGGAGGCGTTGCGGGTGGACGGGATTTAGGGATGTAGGGATTTGGGGATTTAGGGATTTGGGGATTTAGGGATTTGGGGATTTAGGGATTTGGGGATTTAGGGATTTGGGGATTTAGGGATTTGGGGATTTGGGGATTTAGGGATTTGGGGATTTGGGGATATGGGGATTTGGGGACTGTTAGGTCCCCTCTCCCTCCGGGAGAGGGCCAGGGCAAGTAAACGGCGACGGACGACGGACCACGGGCGACGGACGGAAGGCTGGGCTTAGGTGAGGACAATCAAACAGTATTCACCCCTCGGAGCCATTACCATGCAACGACGGACTATGCTCTGCTCCTCGGCGCTGTTGACAATTCTGTCGTTTTGGCCCACCGCACATCGGTCCGCCGTGGCGGCGGAAGCCGGGCCGGCGGGCCAGCCGCGGCCGGTGCTGGTTGTGCCCGCCAGGGCGGCGGCGTTGTACGTCGCGGTCGATCTGCCGCGTGAGAAGCTTCCCACGCCGCCGGAAGGGCCGTGGCAGTTGGCAGAGCTTGACGTGCGGGGCCGGACGGGCGACCGGTTGCCCGCCCAGTTGGTGCCCCTGCTTTCGGCCGACGGCACGCCGGCGGCCGAGCACGGCCGGCTAGTGGCCGACATCCCGCCGCGGGCCGGCGCCGCCCTGCGCCGATTCCGGCTGGAACCTGCCCCGCTGGCCGACGTTCAGCCGGCCGACGCCCAGCCCAACGGCTGGCGGTTCGAGCCCGACCGCGGCCGCTCGCTCAAGCTCTCTGACGGCGGCCGCCCCGTGCTCGTCTACAATTATGGCACGATCACCAACCACAGCGTGCCGCCGAGCGATGGCCGCCGCAGCCGGGCCTGCTATATCCATCCGTTGTGGGGCCTGGAGGGCGAATGCCTCACCGACGATTTCCCCAAGGACCACTACCATCATCACGGCGTGTTCTGGACCTGGCCGCACGTGACCATCGACGGCCATGAATACGATCTGTGGGTGAACCAGGGCATCCGGCCGGAGTTCGTCGCCTGGCTCGGCCGGCAGAGCGGGCCGGCGGCGGCCGTGCTGGGCGTCGAGAACGGCTGGTTCGTGGGCGACAGGAAAGTGATGATCGAGCGGGTCTGGCTGCGGGTCACCGCGGCGGCGCGAGACGAGCGAGCCCTGGACCTCGACTTCACCTGGATCCCCGTCGATCGCCCCATCACCCTCCGCGGGGCCGAGGGCAAGAGCTACGGCGGGTTGACCATGCGCTTCGCGGTCCAAGCCGAGAAGGATTCGACGATTACCGTGCCCGGCGGCAGCGGCAGCGCCGATCTGCCCGATACGCCCCTGCCCTGGGCCGATCTGACGGCGAAGTTCCCCGGCGCATCGGCCCCCAGCGGCGCGGCCATCTTCGTACCGCTGGAGCATCCCGACTATCCGCCCACCTGGCTCACCCGGCACTACGGCCCGCTGTGTATCGGCTGGCCGGGAGTCAAGGGCCAGACCTTCCCGCCGGGCAAGCCCATCCACCTCAGCTATCGCATCTGGATCCACCGCGCCGCGGTCAGCCCGCAGCAACTAAAGCTGGCCTACCAGGCGTATACGACCGAGGTGCAGTGGCAGGAGTGACGGGCGGCGCCATGGTAGCAGGCACACTCCGCGTGCCATCCGCCCATGTTCGGCGCGGGTCTCCGACCCCGCCGCGGGCCTGACCGAAGGTCTCCCGAGCTAGGGGGAGACCTTCGGTCGGAGATGTGGCTCGGTCGCAGCCCGGCTACAACGCGAGTCAGGGTGAATTGTCGAAGACCTGGACTGTCGCGTCCTCGTCCAAGGTGCCGCTGAATAGGTCGACGCCGCCAAAGGAGGCCGTGGCGGGCGTGCCGCCCAGGAAACCCAGCCCGGCAATGGCCGAATTGTGGTCGACGACAGTGTAATTGGTCAGTTTCAAAGTGCCGGAACCATCGATGCAGGCGCCGCCGCCCACGCCGTTGCCGCCCAGGCCGGTGCCAGTGGCGCCGGTGTGGCCCCCGTTGCCGCCCTGAGCGGTGTTCATTTCGATCTGCGAGCTGCTCACGGTGGTCGTGCCGCCATAGGTGTACAGGCCGCCGCCATCGGCCTCCCCGCCGTTGCCCGCATTGCCCAACGTGTGGCCCGTGCCGCCGCTAGCGCCGTTGCCACCGATGGCCTTGTTGCCCGACAGATCGGGCGTGTCGATCATGGCGCTCGTGATATCGAAGAGATAGACGCCGCCGCCCTGAGCGCCGCCGCCCTGGCCGCCCTTTCCGCCGGTCGCACTGGCGGCGCTGCTGTTGCCGCCCTTTGCGCCGTTGCCGGCTTGGGCCAGATTGAGGTCCATGCTGGTCCCGGTGACGGTCAGCGTTCCTCCGTAGGCCCACAGTGCGCCGCCTTCAGCGTAACCACCGCTGCCGCCCTGGCCGCCGCTGCCCGCCTTTCCGCCGACGCCGCCATTACCGCCAAGGGCCCGGTTAGCAGACATGCTGCCGTTTGTAACGGTAACCGTGCCGCCGAACTGGTACACGGCGGTCCCATAGATGCTGCCGCCCGTGCCCCCCAGGCCGCCGTTGCCGGCGGCGCCGCCCGCGCCGCCGGCAGCGCCATTGCCGCCTAGCGCGAGATTCGAGTCGATGACGTCCGAGGTGAGGATCAGCGTGTTGCCTTCGAAGACAACGGCGTCTCCTCCGCCGAGCGCGGTCCCGCCGGTGCCGCCATGGCCGCTGGCCCCCGTGCCAGCGCCCCCGGCGCCGCCGTCCCCGCTCTGGGACGTGTTAGCGGACATATTAACTTCGGTCAGACTGACCGTGTCGATGCCGCTAAACCAGGCGGCGGCGGCGCCGGCCTCGCCGCCGTAACCACCGTCGCCGCCAAGCGTGGCGCCGTTGCCACCCTTGCCACCAGCACCGCCTTGGGCGAGGTTGGAGCTCATGCTGCCGCCCCGCAGCGTGATCGTGCTGGAGTCGTCATAGAGCCCTCCGCCGAATCCAAACCCGCCGGGGCCGCCGCCGCCACCCGTCGACGCGCCGTTAGCGCCGTTGCCGCCGTTTCCACCCACGACCTTGTTGCCGATGAAGTTGGCGCTACCCGCCGGTGACACGACGCCGGCCACTGTCACGCTCCCCGTGGCATATAGCCCGCCGCCGTATCCGTTGTTGCCGGCGCCGCCGTTCGGGGCCGTAGCAGTGCCGTTGAAGCCGGCACCGCCGAGGGCACTGTTGTCCTGGAACGTCACGCCGGTAAGGCCCAGCGTGCCGCCGGATACCCAGATGGCGCCGCCCTCCGCAAGTTGACTGACCGACGTGGCCGTCCCGGCCCCGCCCAGGGCCCGGTCGCCCTTGAACGTCACGTTCGACAGTCCTAGCGTATCGCCCGAGGCCCACAGGCCGCCGCCTTCGGCGGGGTAGGCCCCCGGCAGATGTCCGGCCACGGCGTCGTCCACGGCCGTCCCGCCCGAGATCGTCAGGTTGTTGAAGTTCACGATCAGACCGGTCGCGTTGACGTCAAACACGCGATCCGCGGCCTTCTGCTGGATCGTGGTCTTGGGGCCGCCCGACGTCGCCGCGCCCTGGATCGTCAAGCTGCTGTTGATGTTCAGGTCGCCGGTCTTGGAAAGGGCTTCGTGCCCGGCGGTGTTGGCGATGCTCAGCATATACGTGCCTGAGAGCAGTAGGATCGTGTTGGCCACGCCCGGGTTCACCGTGCCGAACAGGTAGTTGGCCTCGATCACCGCATCGCGCAATGTGAGGTGGGGTGGGTTATAGACGGCCGTGGGCCCGACGCTAACCGGGGCGAACGGGGCATTCGTGTCGGCAAACGTCCCCGGCACGATGATCGTCAGCAACCGGCGATCTTCCAGTTGCTCCAGAGAGAGCCCGGTGGCCAGCCCGCATCGCACGGGCCGCCGCGTGTGCCGTTGCCGCGCGGCCCTGGCCTTGTCGTACCGGCGACTGAAGAAGCTAAAGCGTATCATGGTGAGATTCCTTACGGTTCAGGTGAGAAAACAGACCCAGACCCCGCGAAAACCGGGGAGCGACTCCCTACCAAATGAATCTTACGGCCTGCGTCAATTGCCGCCGATTGGGGTCGGGTCGGTGGGTGGAGGGGGAGATGGTGCGCGAAGAAATAGGGTGGGTTGAGAAAAGTAGGGTGGGCCCGAGCCCGAGCGAGCCCCACCAGAACCCACTACAGCACTACGCCGGTCCGGAATCCGCTGAAGAATGACCAATGACCGAGCACCAATGACTAAGAAATTCCCCGCCATCGGTCATCCATTGTCGTTGGTCATTAGTCATTGGTCATTGGGATTTGGGATTTGGTCATTTACAACATCTTGTTTGCCGACCCGGCGCTGTAGAGTTATGCCCCGGGTTTCTCCGCCGCTTTCTCCAGCTTCTTCAGGACCGAGAGCAGATAATCACCGCTGTTCTTTTCCGTTCCGTCTTTGAAGCGGAGGGTATACGGCTGGCCGGAGGTGGACGAGATACTGGCGATCTTCTCGATGAAATCGCGGGCGGTCGCGATACTCGCCGCGCTGGCCTGCCATTTTCGGCGCAGGAACTCGGCGGCCTGGGCCGAATTGTACTCCCGGCCGTTGCGGACGAATCGTGCATCCTTGAGCGATTGCACGTTCGCAATGAGGGCCGTGATCTTGTCCTTCTCCGTAAGCGGTCGATCCCCGGCAGCCAGGGCCAAGGGCTGGGCGCCGGCCGGCCCAGCGGCCTGTTCCTTGTCGTCGGCCGGGCTGGTTTGCACGCGGGGGGCCTGCCCCGAATCGGCTAGTTGTTTCTCCACGTTTGGCAAGGCAGGCCCGTGAGAGCATCCGACACAGAAAACAGTCAGCCCGATCGCGATCAGCAAGTGTGCCATAAAAGGCCCCCTTATTGCTACGGTTCCCATCACTTCAAACCGGGCAGATTATATTACGTTGCCGTTTACCAGACCAGAGTCACCTCCGGCAGTGCCCATGGCCAGCCTGTCCGGCTTCAGCCAAGCGGCGGAACCGCTGAGAGCTTGTGAATTCTTCCTGCGTTGTGGCCGGTCTCCGACCGAGCCACACCGCCGATTTGGAGGTCTCCCGAGCCCCGGAGACCTTCGGTCGGGCCGCGGCGGGGTCGGGAGACCCGCGCCGAACTTGCCTGCCCGGCTTCAGCCAAGCGGCGGAACCGCTGAGTTCAGAATCACACCCTAGATTGCTCATCTTTCCCATTCGCCGCAGTTACCCGGGACGCAATCTTGTCTTGAAATTGGGCCAGCACCTGGTGTATGTTAGTCCCGACGTGACGGGTATCGCTCGAGCTCGCCGCAAGGCGGGTATCTTCACGGGCCTGTCAGGCGGGGTCTCTGATTTCAAAGCAGCGACCGGCAAATCTGAGATCTGTGATTTCAGATTTGAAATCTGAGATCCCTCCGTTCTTTCCTTTCCGTTTTTCCCTTGGAGGACGGACCCATGGCTGATCAACTCAAACGAGGCAAATCTCGCGGCGTGCTGGACGAGGCCAAGCGGCAGAAGATCGTCGCCTTGCTGTCCAACGGCAGCAGTCGGCGGGTGGCGGCCGGCGTAGTGGGCTGCGCCCCCAGCACGATCACCCGCACCGCCGCACGCGATCCCCAGTTCGCCGGGCAAGTTGCCCGGGCGGCACGCAACGTGGAAATCGAGTCCTTGCGGGCGATCCGCGCGGCGGGCCAAGACAAGCGGCATTGGCGGGCCGCCGCTTGGCTCCTGGAACGCAACAACCCCAGCGACTTCGCCGTCCGCTCGCCAAAGACCTTCACCCAGGCCGAGGTAGCCCAGTTGCTCGCCAGCGTCGCCGAGATGCTCGTGGGCGAGTTGCCGGAGGACAATTGCCGCCGGGCGATCGAGTGGCTGGACCAGGTAATGCTCGGGCTGCGCGAGGAATTCGCCGCGGCGGAAGACGGCCCGCTGGCCGGCGGGCTGTCACCGGCGGAAAATGAATCGGCCCACGGGCTGCCGCCGCTGCTGCTTGCCCAGCCCCCGGAGGCCCCGCCGCACGGCCCGCACCAGAACCCCGCGCCGGAACCGCCAGCCCGGGCAAGCCCGGGCGGCGCCCTGGCGACAGATGCATCCGCATCTGCAACAGGCATCCCGCAAGACTACGATATCCCTTGCCAGCAGTCGCCCTTGGGCCCATAATGCACCCGTCTGCACCTGCCTTCGAGCACAGTAACGTAGGGTGAGGTTCGTAGGGTGGGTCGAGCGGCAGCGAGCCCCACCAGAAACACGATGGAGGACGGGCGACGGACGACGGAGGGAAGCACTCCGGCCCGTTGTCCGTCGAAAATGGCGGGGCTCGCTCCGCTCGCTCCGCTCGACCCACCCTACAGCACGCGGGAGCGGGTATGAGCCAGGATTACGGATACGACGAAGAGGAATTCGACGCGGAACTTTACGGCCTTGGCTCGCTCGATAAAGATTTGCCGCCGGTGGGGCGGAACGATCCGTGCCCCTGCGGCAGCGGGAAGAAGTTCAAAAAATGCTGCCTCGGCAAGCAGCAGCCGGCGGCGGAGGCGCCGCCTTCCAAGTTCCCCATGGGCACCGTCGCTTATTACGGCCCGGACGACCAGCGGACCACGAAGATCGCGGCCGGCGTCATCAAGCGCGAGGGAGCCCAGCCGATCATCAATCGCTGGGTGGGCGCCAACGTCAAAGACAACCCCAAAGTGCAACGGGAGATCGTGGAGTTCTTCAAGAAGCACGGCGTTCGGTCGGCGGTCGTCACTAGCGGCAATATGGGCTGCCCGCACGAAGAAGGCCTGGACTTTCCCGTCGGCGGCGATTGTCCGCTGTGCCCTTACTGGAAAGGGAAGCAAGGCAGCGGGGCCGGCAGGTAACCGCTCGTAGAAAAACAAGTTGACCAAGCGGGAAGACAAGTTGACCAGGCGGGTGGCACGCCCTGAGCGCAGCGAAGGGCGTGGCGGGCCCACGAATCACGCCCTTCGCTGCGCTCAGCGACGTGCCACACCTGGTGCAATTTGAACGGGTTATTGTTGTGCAATCCCTAACGCCGCCCCGGCAGCGGGGCCGGCAGGTGACGGCCCCGCCCGCCCCTGCCGCCTTCCGCAAGCACGTGCTCCAACGTCTCGCCCGGAAGCCGGAAAGAAAGGAAACCATCGCCATGACGCCTGCCCGCATTCCGCTACCGAGTCGCAAAATGATCCTGCGCGCGGCGCTCGTCATCGGCGCAGGCCTGCTCGCCGCCGCCGGGCAGCCGCACGGAGATAACAGCCCTTGGGGCTCCTGCCAGGCCCAGTCCATCGGTAGCGGCGCCGCCGCACCGGGGATCATTAGCGGCACCGTCTTCGCTGACGTGCACGCCGCCGGCATCCGGGCCGGCAACGAGCCGGGGCTGGCCAACGTCCGGGTCATGCTCTTCGGGACCAGTAGCGGCGCGGGCTTCTACTTCACCACGGCCACCGATACCCGCGGGCAGTACGCTTTCCAGGGCTCGCTCATCGCCGACGGCGCCACCTACACCGTCACCACCGGCGGCTATCCCAGCCCGGCGCTCGTGCCCACCAGCTACCATCCCCTCCACACGTATTACACGGCGACCAACGGCAAGGACGGGAACCCGGGAACCGTCGATCGACCGTTTCCGAGCATCGACCGCGGACTCATCGCCCTCCATGCCGGCGATCTGCTGCTCGTCGGCGGCGGCATCTACCAGGAAACCCTGTCGTCGCACGTGCCCGGCGGAACAAGCTGGGAGCAGCCGGTGGTCGTGAAGTCTTATCCCGGCCAGCGGGCAGTCATCAGGCCCGCCCCCGCCACGGTCCACATGACCCTTCCGGTCATCAACATCACCTATCCCTGGCAGCGCTATATCGTCTTCGACGCTCTGACTATCGATGCCGTCGGCGCCGGCTACGGTATCAAGATCCAGGCCGCCAGCGACAGCCTCCCCAACGTCGATCACATCCGCCTGATCAATTGCGAGATCATGAATTCCGCGGGACAGGGGGTATTCGTCGGCGACGGGCAGGATTCCAACGAGTTCATCAACGATCAGGTTCACGACAACGGCACCACGCGCTTCTGCCACGGCTTCTACGTCGGCTCGTGCCGCAATCTCGTCCGGGGCTGCGACATCTACCGCAACGCCGGCTGGGGCGTCCACTTCTACGGCGGCACGGATCGCGACAACGTGATCACCGCCAACCGCTCGCACGACAACAACCACGCGCAGAAGGACGGCCCCGGCTTCGGCATCTACTCCGGACCGGGGAACCTCCTGTCCAACAACATCGCGTGGGGGAACCACGACGGACTGGACATCGCCTACGACGGCACGAATACCCGCGTCTACAACAACCTCTTCTTCGACAATCGCGGCGCCGCGGTCAACAACGACGCCAGCGGGCCCGGCACGATCTTCAAGAATAACATTCTCTTTCGCAATCACGGCGGCCTGGGCGGCACCTACTCCGCACGGGTCGTAAAGAGCAACAACATCGTGGAGAGCAACCCGCGCTTCCGCAACCCGGCGGCCCTGGACTTCCACCTGCTTGGCGATTCTCCCGCCGTCGGCTCGGGCGCCCCGCTGGCCGAGGTGCCGGCCGATTTCGACGGTGTTGCCCGCCCCCAGGGCGCCGCCCCCGACATCGGCCCCTACCAGTACACGGACCGGGACTGGCTGCCGACCACCGCCCTTGCGAGCCACGTGTACCGCGCCGGCCAATCGGTAACGCTCGATATCGGCTTTACCCGCAAGGGCCTCGCTGCTGAAGAGAGGTGAGTGGGGAGTGGGGAGTGGGGAGTGGGGAGCGGGGAGTGGGGAGTGGGGAGAATTGTGGGGCCGGTCGAGCGCAGCGAGCCCCACCAGAACTCGTGGCTGGTGGTTGGTAACTGGTGAGCCCTCACCACTCGCCCCTCGCCCCTCGCCCCTCACCCCTCACCCCTCACCCCTCACCACTCCCCCCTCACCCCTTGCCTTTAGCGTCGCCCGGGTCGTCATCCTTCGCGGCTTTGGGATAGGGAATGGCGTGGGTCCGCCGGGCCCAGGCCTCCCACTTCGCGGCGAGCTCGCGGGCCCGCTCGGGCTCCGCGGCGGCCAGATCGCGGAGCTCGGTGCGGTCGGCCTTGAGGTTGTAAAGCTCCCACGGCCCCTTGCGCCCCAGACGCACGAGCTTCCAGTCGCCCACGCGAACGGCGGCGTTGCCCTCGTGCTCCCAGTATAGCCCGTCGCGCTCGATGGGCTGGTTGGCCAGCGCCGGCAGGAGGCTCTTGCCTTCCATGGGCAGAATGGGTTTCCCCCGCAGCTCGCGGGGATACGTGGCTCCGCCCACTTCCACGCAGGTAGCCATGACGTCCACGATGTGCCCGGGCTGCTCGCGCAACTCGCCGGGGGTCTTGATCCGCGCCGGCCAGTGCACGATCAGCGGCGTAGCGATGCCGCCCTCGTGGTTGTAGTGCTTATAGCGCCGCAGGGGCGTGTTGGAGAGCGTGGCCCACGATTGACCCTCGAACACCGTCGAGCCCGCCGAGCCCGGCAGCTTGCCCTTTAGGCGGCCGTCGGGCCCGCTCTCGGCGTTGGCCCCGTTGTCGGAAAGGAAGAGGATCAGCGTGTTATCCAGTACGCCGCGCTCGCCCAGCGCCGCGACGAACCGCCCCACCGCCGTATCCATGTGCGCCACGACCGCCGCGTAGATGGCCATGATGTGATCGAACCGCTCCTGCTCGGCCGGCGTGAGCCGCTCCCAGGCCCGCACCGCCGGCGGACGCGGCGACAGCGGCCACGCCTTATCCACCACGCCCAGCGAAATCTGCTTCGCGTGCCGCTCCGCGCGGAGCTTGTCCCAGCCCATCTTGTACCGCCCGCGAAACTTCGCAATCTCCTCCTGCGGCGCCTGCAGCGGAAAGTGCGGCGCGTTGTACGCCAGATACAGGAAGAACGGCTGCTTCGCCGCCAGGGCCTGGTCGATGAACTTGATCCCGTAGTCGGTATACAGATCGGTCGTGTACCAGCCGCGCGGCAGCAGGGCGTCGTCACTGGCCAGCTCCCGGCCGTCGAGGAACAGGTGCGTCCGGGCTCCGCCGTCGGCGTAATAGAATCCGCCGGCGGGCGAGTTGAAGCTCCGCGCAAAGCCGCGGCCCCGCGGCGTCACGCCGAAGTTCTGTCCCACGTGCCATTTGCCGCTCATGGCCGTGAAGTAGCCCGCCCCGCCGAGCACCTCGGCGATGGTCGCGCACTGGTCGTTCAGCCGGCCGCGGTAGCCCGCCGCACCCCAGTCGTCGGTCATGTGCCCCACGCCCGTCTGGTGCGAATACAGGCCGGTGAGGATCGAGGCCCGCGTGGGGCAACAGCGGCCCGTGTTGTAAAACTGCGTGAAGCGCAGACCCCCCGCCGCCAGCCGGTCCAGGTTGGGCGTGGGGATCTCGCTGCCGTAGCAGCCGATGTCGCTGAAGCCCATGTCGTCGACCAGGATGACGGCGATGTTCGGCCGTGCCCCCGCCTCGCCGGCCCGCCCCGCCGACGCGATCGGCCCAATCGCCAAAACCAAGGCCACGCAACACAACGTAAAGAGCTTCATGGGCCACCTCGCCGACTGGGCCGGCACTATGGGACCGCGGGCCGAATTACGCCGGCCCCAAGCGTACCATCCGCCGCTGGCACAGACAAGATACGGTCTCGGACAGCTTTTCACTGCCCAGAATTGGGCCGCTTAACGGGTGCGGGCCAGCGTCTACTTGCGCGATGCCGCCGGACGTGCGGCTCAGATCGCGACCTCCTCGACCACGCCGCCCTCCGGAGGAACGGTGTCTTCGACGCCAAGAGTTTGGTAACTCAAACTGCAAACGCCCCCGCCGGCCTTGTGCCGGCGGAGCGATGATTGACCACTACCAGCGGCTTCCTCGGACATTACGCTCCCGGTGGCTTCCGCCCGGCCCACCGGGCTGGGCGGAAGCCACCGGGAGACAAGAAAGTCGCTTTGTTGCGGCGTTGTAGTGGAGAATCAGCGCTCCGTGGGGGCAAGGCCCACGGGGGCGTTTATAGTTTGAGTAGTAACTTAACGGGTAATCCGCGGGAGCACCAGGCGGGTATCCGCTGAGGAAGAGTGAAGAAAGCCGGCACGCGAACTTTCGCCCGGTAGTACCCCCCTTATTATGGCCCCTGCGAACCTCTGCGTCCTCCGCGGTCCGCCTTGCCTTCGCCCCTCCCGCTTTCCGCCCTAATCCCTAATCCCTCGTCCCTCATCCCTCCACCTTCCGGCTGCATCTTTGCCCCACTAAATATGGTGCATATCTTGGCCCGAGCCATGGTATAATTCCGACCGTAGCAGTCCCGGTCGAGCCGTGGTTCGAACCAAACGTTCAACGCATGAAACGCAGCACGCCAAATTCCCTGTGCCGTCCGCCACAGCTATGTCCGCTTCAGCCAGCGGCACACGGAGTGTGGCGTGCTACCTCTGTGCGTTGCCTTGCTCTTTGACAATTCGGAATCGCGTTGAAAACGGCCGCCTTGAAGGGGACAGTCCCATTTTCGTCGGACGAAAATTGGGACAGTCCCCACCCGCCGACTCTCCGCCTTCCCCCTTCCACTCTCCGCCTTCCCCCTTCCACCCGCCGCCTTTGCAGAAACTGGCACGCCGCTTGCTCCGGCAAGATGGGTCGCCCCGCCCCACCAACGGCAAAAAAACCTGTGTGCACGCCGGGTTTGGCGCGTGTTCCTGTAAAAGTGGTTAAATGTTCACTAGGTCACTGATGTATCGGTTTTCCCGGGCTTTACGCTCAAGAAGCCCAAAATCTCCCCCACCTTTGGAACACCCGGCGGGCCGTTTTGAGACGAAAACAAAAACATGTGCAACACGTACCTCACAAGTTGTATGAACTTACGCACGGCGGGCAAAATCGCTGATGCAGGCCGGCAAACGAGTTACCGACTTGTGCAACACCGGAGCCTCCCGAAAGTCCCGTCAAAGTGTTGCACACATGGAATGTTCACCGCGCAGGTGACCTTCTTCTTCAGAGGGGGGAAAATGAGGGGCGAGGGGCGAGGGGCGAGTGGTGAGTGGCGAGGGATGGATGATGAGGGGGAACAGAAGTTCGCATTTTGCCTTCTTCCTTCTTCCCTTACCCCTCACCCCTAATCCCTAATCCCCAATCCCTAATCCCCAATCCCCGTCCTTTCGCGAGGTCGCCATGAAAGCACTGACAGAGTACCTGGTCTTCAACATCCCGTCGCGGGTAGGGTTCGTGAACATCACGCCCCAGGCACAGGACCTGGTCCAGCGAAGCGGCGTCAAGGAAGGGCTCCTGCTATGCAGTGCCATGCACATCACGGCCTCGGTGTTCATTAACGACGACGAGCCGGGCCTGCAGGAAGACTACAAGCGATGGCTGGAGAAACTGGCCCCCTTCGACGCCTCGCCCAAGACCTACCACCATAACCGGACGGGCGAGGACAATGCCGACGCGCATCTGAAACGGCAAGTAATGGGCCGCGAGGTGGTGGTGGCGATCACCGACGGGAAGTTGGACTTCGGCCCGTGGGAACAGATCTTCTACGGCGAGTTCGACGGCCGGCGCTCCAAGCGGGTGCTGCTGAAGGTGATTGGGGAATGAGTGGTGAGGGGTGAGTGGTGAGTGGTGAGTGGTGAGTGGCGAGTGATGAGTAGCTCAGCACGCGTTGTGGCCGGTCTCCACGCGTTGTGGCCGGTCTCCGACCGAGCCACACCGCCGATTTGGAGGTCTCCCGAGCCCCGGAGACCCT
>JBEKTY010000035.1:0-56623 GCA_049515555.1 Thermoguttaceae bacterium | reverse complement strand
GCCCCTCAAATTCCGAAAATTGACGCAGTTGGCAGCCGACATGATCGCCGAGGTGGCTCCCCCCTCGCAGGGCCGGGTGATCGTGCTTTTCGACTCCTATTACCTCTGCCCGGCAGTGACCAAGGCCCTCGCCGCCCGGAACATCCGGCTGATGGTCTATCTGCCCAGCGGTGCCCCGGCGGCAGACCCCGTCGCTCGCAAAGCGCTCGGCTGGCGCTGGGGCTCGCCCGGCGGCTGGCAACTGCCGGGGGAGCCGGTCGGCGGGCGGCTGGCCGAGTTCCAGCGGAACTGGGAGGCCGTCATTCGCGACTGGTCGCTCCGCTGGGGCAAGAGCGTTTCGGGTTGGTGGATCGACGGTTGCTACTTCGCCGACCAGATGTACCGCTTCCACGACGAACCGAACTTCGCGAGCTTCGCCAGGGCGCTGAAGGCGGGCAACCCGGAGGGCATCGTCGCTTTCAACCCAGGTGTCCGCGTGCCCGTAGTCTGCCACACCAAGTACGAGGACTACACCGCCGGCGAGGTGAATCTTCCCGAACTCGCCAAGGCGGTCGAAACCTGTCCTGGCCGTTGGCTGGAGCGCGAGGGCCGGAAGGCACAATTTCATATTCTGACCTTCCTGGGCACGACGTGGTGCGGGGGCGACCGGCCCCAGCTTCCCAATGACCGGATTGTGGCCTACACCCGGAAGATCGCCGCCAAGGGCGGCGTGGTAACGTACGACGTGCCGATCCTGAAGAGCGGCCTCATCCCACAGCCTTTTGTCGAGCAGCTCCCGGAAATTGGTCAATCGCTTCGATGAGTATTGCCTGGTCGCAGTGTTCTCGACGGTTGCGTTCGACTGTTTCTAATCGGGAGCAAAAACAAGAACCAGCAGAGCCCTATGGAAACCGCGCGTTTCATGCTTCGCCGCCCGGAAATGGACCCCCGCTATAAACGGCCTGTGCTTGCGTTGCTCGCTTGGGTCAAGGATCGTTTTGGCAAGACCAGTCGCTACGCTGCCACGAGCATTCGCGAACAGGACTGTTGTGCCAACGAAATGAGCAGTCACACGGCCCGCTATGCCTCGGTTAGCGCCGCAACCAAGTGAAAGGCACGGACCTGGGCGGCGGTGCCAGATCGAGCCGAAGTATGACCAGGGAAGTCGATCATGTGGTGGACGCCGGATGGCGAGCGCCCAATGAAAATCTTGCAGGATGCATCGGCCGCTCAGAAACCCTTGGAAAAGTGGTAGATTTACCACTCTTCCGGCAAAGCGCGCCGTGAAATGCCTAGGGGAATCGGCTCACGTCCCCTCCTACCGGCTGCACAAGCCCTCCGGCCAAGCTCGCATAAGCATCGACGGGGACAACATCTGTCTTCGCCCCTACGGTTCGCCCGAGAGCCAGGAGAAGTATGCCCGACTCCTTGCCGAACAGGCGGGGTCGAAGCATCACGGCGGGACCGGCCGCCAGGGCCTAACCAATGGTGCGGCCCCACCCATCGCGGCAATGATCGAGGTGCAGTGACTCAGCCGTGCTCATGTGGCCCTGCCATATCGACATGAGCGGCGCGCCACTCGGCTCCCAGCCATGAATCGCTGGAATCTCACACGGCGAAGCCGCCGAGGGGCCGAAGGATACCAATAGGACCGGCACAGAAGGACTACCCGTTACTCCTCAACTAAGCTGCCCTGGCACGGAGACTTGAGAGATGCGACACTGGATAGCCGTTTGGGCGGGCGTGCTTTCGAGCGTGTTGGCCTGCGACCGCCTCGCGTGGGCGCAAACCACGTCGCTTGCCGATCTGAATGCGCAGTATTTGCAGTCTGTGCAGCGGCCATCGCAAGATCCGACGAGCCTGCCCACCAACGTGGACCTGACGACGATTTCCAAGAATGCCGGTCAGGTTCAGATGACCATCTTTACGAACTATACCGGTTATAACTGCCAGTACAACGAGAACACCAACCCGGCACTCTGGCATCCGGACCTGTTCTGCACGGCCGGGCACGAGCTTTACGATAAGATCCGGCAGATGTCGCCGGACCAGGTGGCGCTGCAAACCAAGCAACTGCTGGGGCTGCCGCCAGGGGCCAATTACGATCGCGTCGTCGAGTATTGGACCGACGCCAGCAAACTTTTCCGGCCGGCGTACGACTCGAATATCGAAGATGCGCATCCCAGCAACACCTTCAATCCGGCCGACCCCAAGGCCGATTGGTTCCTGCACCACTGGAATGCGTGGAATCCGCAAACGGGCTCCTTCACATATTCCAACCTGAAGAGTTACCCCCCGGCCTACGACTTTTCCAGTTATACCGATTCCGGCGGCGGGGTGCACACCTCGTCGCCCTATCCCTGGACGCGGCTGGGCTATACCTACAACTGGGCCAACGTGAACTCTTCGGATCCCAACGCCGTCGTGGGCCTTAGTGAGTTCATTACTCCGCACCACTGGGCCCCCCCGACCCCCGGCGACGCCGACGACGATCCCATCACGGTCCAAGCCGTGGTGAGCATCGGATCGTACATGTACTACGATCGCAATACGGGCAACTTTGACATCACCGCCGCGTGCGATACGGTCTGGGCCGGTACTCTGTATACGCCGGTGAACCCCAATGCCGGCGAATCGTCCTGGATCCACGTCCATGCCGGAGCCACCGTCGCCCAGGGAATCACCGTTTCCTCGGCGGGATTCCTGATCGTCAACGAGGGTACGATCCTCGGGCCAGGCAAGAATCTCGACGACACCTACCGCGACAATGCCCTGGAATTCGTTCACGGCGGGACCCTGCTCAACAGCGGCCTGATCGACGGAGCCGGCACCGGCGTTTCCATCAGCGGAGCGACGGGAGAGAACAGCACGGTCGACAACTCCGGCGTCATCCGCGGCAGTCAATACGCAATTCAGGCCAAAGCCGGAACCGCCGGCAACATCGCCGTCACCAACTCGGGGTTGCTCGACGGTTCGCTGCAACTCGGCGACGGCAACAACACCATTTACAACAGCGGCACGATCAACGGCAATATTGTCACCGGCGCAGGAAACGATTACATCGCCCTCCACGGCGGAACGGTGACCGGAAGCATTGATGCCGGTTCCGGTACCAACATCCTCGAAGTCAAACCGGGCGTTGGAAACACGGTCGTCGTCAACGGCAACATCAGCAACGTTCAAGCCTTCGACGTCCAAAACGGAACGGCTTGCTTCAATGGACGGGTCAGCGCCAGCGTGACGGTCGATTCCGGCGCCATGCTCACCGGTTCGGGCACCTACATCGGCAACCTGGTCAATCAGGGCACCGTCGCGCCGGGCAACAGCACCAGCGCCATCCACGTGAACGGCAACTACACCCAGGGCGTCAGCGGCGCCCTTCTCGTCGAGGTGAGCGAGCCCAACCTCGACGCGCTCAATCCGGGTCGCTTTACTACGGCCAGCCAGATCAACGTGGCCGCCAACGGCACCGCCACGATCGCCGACGGGGCGCAGATTGTCGTCGGCCAATCGCCCGGCAGCCAGGGCGTGATCCGCACGGGAGACCGCTTCACCATCATCACGGCGCAAGGCGGGATAACGGCCAATCCGGCCAACCAGCAAATCTCGTGCGATTCCGACTTCCTGCAATTCAGCGGTGCCACGGCCTACCCCGCGGGCTCGCCCTACCTGTATCAACTCGTAGCCCAACGCACGGCCACATTTGCCTCGCTGGCCCAAGGGGCCAACCGCCAGTCGCTGGCCGCCGCGCTCGACGCCGATAGCGCCATGGCAGGCGGCGATTACGCGGGAATGATCGATAACCTGTCGTTCATGCGCGCCGCGCAGTTCAATCAGGCGATCGGCCCGCTCAGCCCCGGACCGTATCAGGATGTCTGCCTGGCCACGCTGCGCACCGCACAATACATGGCAGAAAGCACGGCCGATTATCTTCGCAGCCGGCGAAACGACCAAGGCCCGACGATGGCCAGCGTAGCCGGCGTGCCGCTGGGGCTGGGCGTGCAGTACACCAACGTTTCCTTCACCGAGTCGCCGGCAACGCCGCAAACCGAGATGATCCAACTGGCCGACAGCGAACCCTCGGGCATCTACAACCGCTTCGGCTTCTTCGATCCGTTCGGTATTTCTTACGGTGACAAGTCTATCGGCGACCACGTCGGATTCCAGGCCGCCAGCGTCGGCACCCGATTCGGCTTCGACACGCGGGCCTCGGAAAATCTGATCTTCGGCATCGAAGGCGGCTACGCGAACACCTTCGTCTCCTTCGCGGATGTGCGCGGCGGCGGACAGATCAACACCTTCTGCGCCGGACCGTACTTGACCTATTACTCCCAGGCCGGGTTCTGCGACGCGGAAATCAGCGGCGGATTCCATACCAACGACTTCCACCGAAACGTGACCACCGACGGCTCGACAGCCGCCGGGCAGGCCAACTACTCGGCCGACGATTTCGCCCTGTACACGGGCGTAGGCGCCGACTGGCATCTCGATGCCTATACTCTCTCGCCCTGCGCCTCGCTGCAATACATTTATTACCATGGCGGCAACTTCACCGAAACGGGCGATGGCGCCGATAGCCTGGCCGTGACATCGCAGGACGTTCAATCGCTACGCTCGAAACTCGGCGCGCGAGTGAGCCGTTCGCTGGCTTTCGGCGTTTGGAAAATCGCTCCGGAAGTCTTCCTGGGCTGGGCCCACGAATATCTGGCCGACGACACCCTGGACGCCCGTTTCACCGCCGGCGCAACGACCTTCGCCACCGATCCCGGCGGCCTTTTTCGCGACGCGGCCTATTTCGGCGGTGGGTTATCGATCGCGCGCGGGCCGCGGTGCATGCTCTTCCTGCGCTACACGGGAGAAGTCTCCAACGGCGGTCAGTTCAACGCCGCTGACGGGGGACTCTCGCTGGGATTCTAGTGCCCCGACCGTCCTCGGTCGACACGTGGGGTGCCACTGCTGGCTTGTCCAGCAGTGCCGAGAACACGGTTGGGCAAGCCAACCGTGGCACCCGTCATTTCACGTCGGTCGAGGTACTAGATCCGCAGCCCTCGCCGCGTACATAGCCCTGCCGTACCAAATCCGTACTAAGCCATTGCCAAAGCCTGGAAAATGTGGAGAATGTGGGAATTGCAAGTGCCCAAACACAAGGACTACAACATGACAAGAACAGTGATTCAATTCCTAGGCGCCGTGGCGCTGGCCACCACCCTTCAGGCCGCCGACTTCCATGTCGCTCTCAACGGCAACGACGCCAACCCCGGTACGCGGGCGGCCCCGCTCCGCACGATCCAGCGTGCCGCCGATCTGGCGCAGCCGGGCGACGTGATTACCGTGCACGAAGGCGTGTACCGCGAACGCGTCAGTCCGCCGCGGGGCGGCGATTCCGACACGCAGCGTATCGTCTATCAGGCCGCCCCGGGCGAAAAGGTCGAGATCAAGGGGTCGGAGGCGGTCCAGAACTGGGTGAAGGTTCAAGGCGACGTGTGGAAAGCGACCCTCCCCAATTCATTCTTCGGCCGCTTCAATCCCTACCGCGACCTTATCCACGGCGACTGGTTCGATGCCCGAGGGCGTCCGCATCACACCGGCGCCGTCTATCTCAACGGCGAGTGGCTGACCGAGGCGGCCAGGCTGGACGACGTCCTGAAACCCGCGGCCGCCACACCGCTCTGGTTCGCCGAGGTGGGCAAGGAGAATACCACCATCTGGGCGCAGTTCAAGGGGGTCAACCCGCTCGAGCAACGGGTGGAAATCAACGTGCGGCAGACGGTGTTCTATCCGGAGAAGCCGGGCGTCAACTATCTCACCGTGCGCGGCTTCATTATGCGGCACGCGGCTACCCCCTGGGCCCCGCCCACGGCCGAGCAGATCGGATTGATCGGCACGCATTGGAGCAAAGGCTGGATCATCGAAAACAATGTGATCAGCCACTCGGTATGTTCGGGAATCGCGCTGGGGAAACACGGCGACCGGTGGGACAACACGTCGGCCAATTCCGCCGAGGGCTACGTCAAGACCATCGAGCGCGCCGTTCAGAACGGCTGGTCCAAGCAGAACATCGGCAGCCACGTCGTTCGCAACAACGTCATCTCCCACTGCGAGCAGGCGGGCATCGTCGGCAGCCTGGGCGCCGTGTTCAGCGTGGTTACGGGCAACACCATCCACGACATTCACGTCCGGCAGTTATTCTCGGGCGCCGAGATGGCGGGCATCAAGTTCCACGCCGCCATCGATGTTCAGATCAGCCGTAATCACATCTACCGCACCTGTCGCGGACTGTGGCTGGACTGGATGGCCCAGGGCACGCGAGTGTCGGCAAACCTCTTCCACGAGAACCAGGGCCAGGACTTGTTCGTCGAGGTGGATCACGGACCGTTCCTGGTGGACAACAACATCTTCCTTTCTCCGATGACATTGCTTGATGTTTCGCAAGGCGGCGCCTATGTCCACAACCTGATGGCCGGCGGCGCGGCAGTGAATCCTTTCGACGGCCGCATGACCCCCTTCCACAAGGCGCACTCCACCGAAGTGGCGGGATTTCACAATAACCCGTGCGGCGACGACCGTTTCTACAACAATCTGTTCGTCGATCGCGGCGACTTGAGTCGCTACAATGCGGCGCGTCTGCCGGTGTGGATGGAGGGCAACGTGTTCCTCAAAGCCGCCAAGCCCTGCAAGCATGAGAAGGATCCGCTCGTCGAAGCGGCGTTCGATCCGGCCCTCAAGCTGGTCGAGAAGACCGACGGCTTCTACCTTCAAGTCCGGTTCGACAGGGCCTGGGCCGCCCAGCCGCCGCGCAAACTGGTGACCACCGAGCTGCTGGGCAAAGCGACCATCCCGAATCTTCCCTATGAGCGACCGGATGGCGCGCCGCTTCGCCTCGACACCGATTATTTCGGCAAGAGCAGGGACGAATCCAGTCCAACGCCCGGGCCGTTCGAGAATCCCGGCCAGGGCGCTCTGGAACTCAAAGTCCAGTGATGGGCAGGGTCAGACCGCGTCCGGCTCGGGATGGACCCAGGGCTGACGGTAGGGCCGGCGCAGCAGGCGAGTGGCCTCCTCGTCGCCCACCACAAGCTGCCGCGGGGCATCCCAGGTTAGCGTCCGGCCGAGTTTCATGGCCAGATTAGCCAGCACGCAACTGGCGGTCGAGATATGGCCTTGCTCGATGTCGGCCACCGGGCGGCCGCGGGTGGAAACCGCCTCCAGGAAATTGCGCAGGTGCCGGCGCAACGCCGGCGCCACGTGCCGCTCCAGGTCCTTTTCCGTTCTGTCCTCCGGATACTGCTCGAACTCGTACGTCACGTCGGCGTGCATGGGCTTACCCGGCCCCAGCGGCGTGAAATCGTAGCGCATCACGCTGGCCTTCAGCGTGCCCTTATCGCCGTAGAACGTCGCGCCCCACGGGTAGTCGGGATCGACCGCGTGGCCCCACGTGCGGTGCTGCCAGACGAGATCCAGGTCGCCGTAGTCGAAGGTGGCGGTCTGGGTGTCGGCGATGTTGGCCTTGCTGTCCTTCTGGACCAGGATTCCGCCCGTGGAGCCGACGCGTTTGGGCCAGCCCAGGTCGAGCATCCAGCGGACCATATCGAACATGTGGACGCACATGTCGCCGATGATGCCGTTGCCATATTCCATGAACGCCCGCCAGCCGCGGGGATGCATGAGCGGATTGTAGGGCCGCAGGGGCGCCGGGCCGGTCCACATTTCGTAATCGAGCGCGGCGGGCGGGAGCGTGTCGGGCGGATTGCCGCTGGCCCGCATGTGGTAATAGCAGTACATCTCGACCAGCCCGACGCGGCCGAGCTTGCCCTCGCGGATGATTCGGTCGCGGGCCTCGACCAGGTGCGGCGTGCTCCGCCGCTGCATGTTGACTTGCACCACCCGCTTATGCTTCCGCGCGGCGGCGAGCATGGCCTGGCCTTCGACCACGTCGACGCTGATGGGTTTTTCGACGTACACGTCGGCCCCCGCCTCGACCGCGGCGATCATCGACAGGGCATGCCAGTGGTCCGGCGTGGCGACGAGCACGATGTCCAGGTCCTTTTCGGCCAGCATTGTGCGGTAGTCGCGGTAAGTGCGGGGCTTCTTTTTCGACTGCTGGCGGGCGGCCACCGCGTCCGCCGCCTCGGCCAGCATCCGGCCGTCGGCGTCGCACAGCGACACGACCTCGACCGGCGCCACCTGCAGCAGGCGGAACAGACTGGTCTTGCCATACCAGCCGGAGCCGATCAGGCCCACCCGCGGGTGCGTCGGGCCGACCGAGGCCGCGGCAGACTTGCCGGCGGCCGAAAAGGCCAGCGCCGCGGCGCTGGCTTGCAGAAACTGGCGGCGATCCATGGCATCTCCCCAAGGTGAAGCGGAAGGCAAAACGGGTCAGAACAAACCGTCTGCCGGAAAAGTATACCCGGCCGCCGGCCCCGTGGCTAGAAGCGCGATCAGGACCGGGTGGTGACCGTGAAGTCGGGATAGGCCACGGCGCCCATCTCCGGCGCATCGAGCCCTTGCAGCTCGGTGTCGCGGCCCACCCGCATGGGAGTGATTCGGTCGCTCAATTTGAAACAGGCATAGGCCGTGACGAAGCCGAACAGCAGCACCGCCGCGGCGCTTGTGGCTTGCGCCGCCAACTGCGAGGCGTCGCCGTACAGCAGCCCGCGGACCCCGTCGTAACCGACGCTCTTGGCGGCGCCGGCCAGCACCCAGGGACGAACGACCCCGTTGCAACCGGCCCCGTATTGCCCGTTGGCGAAGATCCCCACGGCGATGAGTCCCCACAGTCCGGCGACGCCGTGGACCGAAATTGCGCCCACCGGGTCGTCGACGCGGTGCTTCTCCCAGAAGAACACGCTGGCCACGACGAGCATACCGGCGACGGCCCCGATGACCACCGCCGCCCAACTGTCGACCAGCCCGCAGGAACCGGCGATGGCCACCAGCCCGGCGAGCAGCCCGTTGGACATGATAGTCGGATCGGGCTTGATGCGTTTCATCCGCAGCATGAGCATGGCGGCTACGGCGCCGGCGGCGCCGGCCAGCGCCGTGTTGACGACGATCACGCTCATGGCGAGGTCCGTACCGGCCAGCGAGCAGCCGCCGGTCAGGCCGAACCAGCCGAAGGCCAAGATGAGGGTCCCCACGACGACCATGGGCACGTGATGACCGGGGATGGGCATGGGCCGGCCCTCGCGGTATTTTCCGAGCCTTGGGCCCAGGGCCAGGGTGCCGGCCAGCGCCACCGTGCCGCCCAGGGCGTGGATCACGCCGGAGCCGGCCAGATCGACCGCTCCGTGCCCCAGGTTCCAGTTCGCCCCGCATCGGGCGAGCCAGCCGCCGCCCCAGAGCCAGTGGGCGTAGACGCCGAAAGGCAGGGCCACCCACAGGCCGTAAAGGCAGAAGTTCTTCCAGCTCCAGCGCTCGAGCATCGAGCCCACGGCGATGGCGGCCGTCGTGCAAAGGAACATCATCATCAGGAAGAAGAGGGCGGCCACGCCGAGGTTATCGAGGCCGTGCCCCCAGAAGCCTTTCAGGCCCAGGAGGCCGTAGGCGAACGCCCCGCTCGGTCTTCCCGCCGAGTCGAGCAGCGCGCCGAGGCCCCAACCACGATTCAGAGCGGCCGTGCCCGGTCCCAACGCGGCAGACCAGCCCGCCGGACCTGCCGCGTGGAGTAGATTTCCCCAACCAAGCGCAAAGCCGTACGCCCAGAAGGCAATACAGCCGAGCGGAAAGATCATCAGGCTCATACTCATGGTATGGGTCGCGTTCTTGGCGCGGCACAGTCCTGCCTCGACCAGTCCGAACCCGGCCTGCATGAGCATGACGACAAAGCCCGCGACCAGCATCCAGGCGATGTTTGCGGAGCACGGGCTGCCGGCGGTCCGCTCGATCACCATCGGTGCGGCGGTATCCGGCGATGACGGCGGGACAAAAGGCGGAGTGGCAGTGGGCTTACCCGCCGGCTCGCCTCCGGCCGGGGCCACTGCGGCCCCAATCGCCGTTGGTGAGCCGATCCCAATGTCTGCCACCCCGCTCGTAAAAAAAACGAAGATGCCGACGGCCGTGAGACCGATCCCCGCTAGTCGCGTGACGCCCATCCGCACATCTCCCTGAACTCTCCCTCGTCTCCGGGGAGCAAATGACGTTCCACTGTACCAGGGGAGGGAATGGCGGGCTACGTGGCCAGCAAGGCTAATTCCCGGGACCGACCGTGCCAGACGCCAATTGGCCCGCTTCTGTTGAGGCGTGGCATAGCGGGCCGGACGGATTGGCTTTGGTTCGGCCTTGCAGGGCTTCAATCCCAAGAGACATAGCGGCCGCCCAAATGCCTCTCTAATGAGCACCGGATGCACATATCGCGTGCATTTGCCACGATTGAGCCCGCAATCGTACTGGGCCTTTATTGCTCGTGGTGCATGATCCAACGATCTGCCAGACTGTGAACCTCAAACAGGGACAACGAGCGAAGCGTGGGATAAATCGGGGAGATCGCAATTGCGGGCGATGGGACGGGAAGATGACCGCCGTGTGGCCCGGCACCAGACGCGTGCAGCGGCAAGCCTAACGAAAGGCTGCGAGCCCAATTGAAGGGGCGCGATTTTTGCTCACTGACTGCTGGCACTATATGACTCGCGCGCGGGAGACCCCTCCTGCGCTGGCTTGTTCCAACAGGACATGATCCCAGTGGCAATGTCGCTCAACCCGCCGGTCCAGACTTACCCGCATGAGGAGGACTTTCAGGTCTTGGCTGCCATTGGCAAGCTCTTGGCCACCCAATCAGGCCAGCGGCAAATGCTAACGGAGGTCCTGAAAGAGTTGGAAGGAAGGCTGGCCATGATCCGGGGGACGATTATGCTGCTGTCGCCCGACGGCGCGGAGCTATTCGTCGAGGCCGCCCCCGGCATCCCGTCTTCGAGCCACCACGAGTTTCGCTACCGGTGCGGGGAGGGGGTCGTGGGGGCCGTGGTCGAGAGCGGTCAACCCGCCATTATCCCCCGTGTCTTTCAGGAGCCGCGGTTCGTCAATCGGCTCTATCGGCGGGACAAGGAACAAGATTCGGACGTGGCCTTCCTGTGCGTTCCAATCACGCTGGGCGCGGAGGTGGTCGGAACGTTGTCCGTCGACGTGGCCGTCGATGAAGCCGAACAACTCCAGGAGCGGTGCCGCTTTCTGGAGATCGTGGCGAGCATGATCGCCCACGACGTGAAATGGCGGCGCATGGAGGCCATCCAGCGGCAAACGCTCGAGGCGGAGAACCTGCGCCTGCGGGATGCGCTGAAAGAGCGATTCCGGCCGGAGAACGTCGTCGGCAACTCACACCGCATGCGCGAAGTCTACTTGCGGATCCACCAGGTGGCCACGACGCGCACTACCGTGCTCGTGCGCGGCGAGCCGGGCAGCGGCAAGGAGCTGCTGGCCTCGGCCGTGCATTACAACAGCCTGCGGGCCCAGAAGCCGCTCGTGAAGCTGCATTGCGGCCCGTTGGGCGAGGGCCTGCTGGAAAGCGAGCTGTTCGGCTATGAGCCGGGCGGCGCCGCGGGCGCCGCGCAGCGCCGCACCGGACGGATCGAGGAGGCGGAAGGCGGCACGCTGTTCCTGGACGAAGTCGGCGACTTATGGCCGGCCGTCCAGGTCAAGCTCCTCCGCTTGCTGCAAGAGGGCGAGTACGAGCGCGTGGGAAGCAATCGGACGATCCGGGCGGACGTGCGGGTGATTGCCGCCACGTGCCGGGATCTGGAGGCGGCCGTCGAAGCCGGCAGATTTCGCCAGGACCTGTACTACCGCATCAACGTCTTTCCCATCTCTTTGCCGCCGTTGCGGCAGCGGAAGGACGACATCCTCCTGCTGGCCGACCATTTCGCGGCCAAGTACGCCCAGAAAATGGGCAAGAAAGTGCGGCGGATCAGCACACCGGCGATCAACATGCTGTTGGCCTATCATTGGCCGGGCAACGTCCGGGAGTTGGAGAACTGCATCGAGTGCGCCGTATTGCTCAGCCGCGACGGCGTGATTCACGGTCATAATCTTCCGCCCACGCTGCAAATGCCCGAGGCCAATGCCGCGCGCGGCCAGGGTGCGCTGCGAACCCGCGTGGCAATCCTCGAAAAGGACATGCTGGTCGATGCGCTGAAGGCCTGCGGCGGCAGCGTCGCGCTCAGCGCCCGGCACTTAGGCATCACGCCGCGCATGGTCCGCTACAAGATCAGGAAGCTTGGCATCGACCTGGAGCCGCTGGCACGCCGGCGGCGGTCGAAACCGGGGGCGGCCGACGAATAACCCAAAAGCAAGCAGGGCGGGGCCATGCCGGCCGCGCCCCGCGTGAATCTCACCACAGCGCCACGCTTTACGCGGAGCACTAGAAGCGGACGATGGCGTCGGTTCCCAACAGGAACTGCTGGTCCTTCTTGCCCTCGTCGAACGGGTGGGCGCCGGCGGCGAAAGGAGAACCATCCGCCCAGTCCCAGCGGATTTCGCTGCGGACGGTAAGCGTCGCATTGGGCTTCCAATTCAAGCCCAACCCAAGATCGCTGTAGTGGCCCGGAACGGTCGGCGCACCGTCGGCCGTCGTCGTCAACACCACACCGTCCTCGTCGGAGAAGTACTCATACCGCAAGCCGACCTTCCAGCAATCGTTGATCGTGTAGAACATGTAATTGGCAAGGTCGTAAAACTTGCCCAGCGCGGTGGGATGCGTAGCCAGGCTCTCGTGGGTCTCCGTGGCGTAGTTGCCCTCGAAGGCGTATTGCCATTTGTCGCCGAGCTTGCGGGTCAAGACCACGTTGAAATAGGCGCGGGTACTCGTGACGCCCGGGGCCTGGTTGTTCCCCATCGTGCTTTCCAGGGTCAGCGTGGTCTTGCCGTCCTCGCTGTTCCAGGCCATGCCGCCGAAGCACCCCACCTTGCCGTTGGAAGCGTCGAAGTCGTTCCAACCGCCGCTGTACATGCCGCCGTTGCAGGTGATTCGGTCGTTGATCTTGTAGATCAATTCGCCGCCGGTGAAAGTCGTGGGCTGGCCGTACAGGAAGGAATACGTGTGCGAATAGAAGAAGTTCTCGGCGGACATTACGCTTTCGTAGCCGACGGGGGCCAGGAAGTGGCCGCCGCGAATGATCAAGTCGTTGATGGCCAAATCGCCGTACGCCTGCGGCATGGCCAGGCCGTACAGCCCGGTGCTCCACTCCGAGTCGAACTCGGTGCCGGTCGTCACCTTGGGATAGCGGTAATCGGTGCCGTAGAGCATGTCTACGCGGCCGCCGACGTCGATGCCGCAACCATCGGTCTTGGTCGCCCGCTCGCAAATCAGGTAGAGTTGGTTCATCCCCAGCTCGTTCGAGCGGTCGTTGTAGCCGACCGGGTCGTTGTACTTGGGGTGCGGGTTGTCAGTATTCCAGGTGAAACCGGCGTCGACCCAGCCGCGGATGTCGATGTTCTTTTCCGTCAGCCACTCATTCTGGAAAAGCTTGAAGGGCTTGTCTGCGTCGCAGGGCTCCTCGCAGGCAGTTTGATCGGTCGCTGCGGGCGTTGCGGGCGTTGCGGGCGTTGCGGCGGCCGTGGGTGGGGGCGGGGGCTGGTTGCTGGGCGAAACGGCCGGCGTGCCCGGCTGTTGGTTGTCCGCCACCGCGTACCCGGCGTTGCTGGTTTCGTACCCTGTCTGCAACACCGAAGCAGGCTGTTGCAGCCTGAGCGCGGTGCCGGTTTGTGCGATAGCCGTGCCGGCTAAGAAACCCCCTAGCAACAGGGCTGCCGTTGCCCACCGTAAAGTTCTCATGGTTCTCTTCTCTCTTTTTTGGCGGACGAAGAAATGAAACGATCGGTACGGGGTAAGGGGTACCACACAGGGCACAAAGCGCATGTCCAGCCGGGCGCCGCCTTGCCGGTCAAGACATCAACTTCGGCATCAGTGTTACTAATCGGAATGGCGAAAAAGCCGGATTCACAGGAAAACACGCCATAGGAGGGCGATTGGTTGTTTCCGACACCCTCGCACGAGAACCTGTGACGCCTGTAACGAAAAAGACGCCGCGCTTCTTGAAAGCACGGCGTCTGAAGTTGCGTCGGTTTGGAAAACGGGGCGTCAGGGCACTCCGGCCAGGGTGCCTTGTGACGGGCGGGCGCCGACCAGGATCGTGCGTTTCCTGGACCTACTAGCAGCCATGAAATAGAAGGCGCCATAAATTCCCCAAACCCCCGCAACGCCCAGGGCGATGAACGGCTCCAGCTTGCTCATGTTCTCCACGGCGAACGGCCCCACCACGTAGAACAGCATGCAGGCCAGATTGGCCAACACGCCGAACACCGGGACAACCATGTGCTTGAAGCCGCTAAAGCTCTGGTGCTGATGAAAGGCCACGATGGCGATCACGCAGGTGAGCATGTACAGCATGAACGTGCCGAAATTGCTCACCAGGGTTACGATCAGCAGGCTGTTGGGGAGGTTCTTGGCCGCATCGAACGAGAAGACCAGCCAACTGGGATACCAGAGGCTCGCCTTCTGCACATCGCTCAGCGCGGTGTTCATGGCCTCGCTGGCGGCGGGGCCGCACAGATACAGCAGCACTGCAAAGATCCCAAATATCATAGAAACGGTGGCCAGCGTCCAGATGGCCCGGTGCGGAGTGAGGTTCTTGCCGTGCAACATGCCGAAGTGCGAGGGCACCTCGTCGTCGCGGCCCATGGCGTAGGTCACGCGGGCCCCGGTGCAAATGCAGGAGAGCGTCGTGCCGATCAGCGCCAGGAAGACCGTGATGGCCTGCACGAACATGAACCACCAGCCGGCGGCCGGGCTGCCGAAGAGCCACGTTCCGACGATGACCATCATGTCGCCGATCGGCGCGCTGGATCCGGCCGCCGCAGTGATCGGATAGGCCGGGTTCAGGAAATAGCCCGCCGCAAAGTACTCGATCAAGTAACAGACCACGCCCTGGATGAACAGCGACAGGAGCACGGCCCGTGAAACGTCGCGTTTGGCGTTCTTGGCCTCCTCGCCCAGCGACGTGACCGACTCGAACCCCACCAGGATCAGGATCGCGATGCAGGCCTGCACGAAGGTATAACTCCACTTGTGCGGCGCAATCACCGACAGGGCCGACTCGTGGAACTCGAAAGTGTCCTGTTTCTCGCCGTCGGGCTTGTCCTTGTCGACCGGTTGCTTGTCGACGCCGTTGCCGCGGTAGGCCAGCGTGAGGGGCTTGTCGTGGCCGCCATCCTGCTCGACGACGTATTGTCCCGTTTTCTCGTCCTTGAAGGGCTTGCCGTCTTTGCCCTGGGCCAGCACGACGTTGATCGGGTTACCGTCGGGGTCCAGCGTCCAGCCGACACTGCCTTCGCCATGGTTGAGGCGATAGCCCAGGGCGATGACCGAGAAGATCAAAAGGGCGCTGATCTGCACCACGTTGATGGCCACGTTCACGCCCGTCGCGCCGGTGATCCCCCGGTAGGCAATGTACGAAACGCCGAAGGCGAACAACACGCAGAAGATGATCATCAACGTCGGGCTATTGATCGCCGGATTGAACGTATCCGGGAACAATTGGCCGGCCAGGTAGCCCACCAGGATGGCCGTCACGCCCACCATCACGCCGGGATAGACCCAGTAGTACAAGTGACTGGCCCAGCCGGTGACGAATTTCGACAGCCGGGCGAAGCGGTAGGCCTTGGTCTTCGACAGGAACGCCTGCTCGGCAAAGAAGTAGGAGGAGCCGGCGCCCGGATAGAGTTTCGACAGCTCGGCATACGAGATGGCGGTGGCGAAGCACAACAACAAGGCCAGCACGATCCCAAACCACACGTCCGAGCCGGCCATGGGGGCACCGTACTGCGATTGCTGAGCCAGCGTCAGCCACAAGAACGCTCCCGGCGCAATCAGCGCCATGGCGTTCATGGTCAAGCCGGTAAGGCCCAGCGTTTTCTTCATTTTGACGGGTTCCGGGGCGGAAGCCATGACTTTACCTCGCGTTAAAACTGTGGGGGTGGAAGTGCTGCGTGGCAGGCGCGCGGTTTCCACGCGGTCGAACTACGGCGGTGGCCGCGCGGAACTCTGCACGGCTTGAAATGACGCGAACCCCACAACTAGGCGAAGGTTCGCAACCTTGGAAGAAACTCGCGGAGCAATAACCGTGCCACACTCTTCGTACGTTGCCCAGGCCGGCGGCCAAAGACCGTCTAGTCGGCGAGCTGTGGCTATGTTGTCAGGCCCATTTCGTGGCTGCAACAATCCGATGTACCTATCGACAAATCAGGCACACTAGCCTAAATACTATGCACACTATGCCCATAGACTAGGCATATATGATAAACAGTAAGCCAGCATGCCATCCGATTTGTGTCATTTGCGAAAAACAACCGTAGGGTGGGTCGATCGCAGCGAGCCCCACCAATAATGGCGAGCGGTGAGTGGTGAGTGACGAGGCCCTCAGTTCGGCGCGGGTCTCCTGACCCCGCCGCGGCCCGACCGAAGGTCTCCGAGGCTCGGGAGCCCTTCGATTGGCGGTGTGGCTCGGTCGGAGACCGGCCACAACACGCGAAAAACTCACACACGCTCACCACTCACCACTCGCCGCTCACCACTTCTACCGGCCTTTTGCGCTGCCCGGACCGCTTCCCCGCGTTAGGATTAAAGGGAATCGGCACCCGAGATGCTGTGGTGTCCTCCCTTCTGGGGAGTGGCTGCAATGGCGTACCATCTATTGGGTTAAGAACAGCAATGGACCTAACTTACGGCTGCCTCTCCACGGCGGGGACGCGACCCAATAATGAGGATTGCCTCGGCTTCTGGCAGCCGGCCGAGCAAGAGCAGCAGCGGACGCACGGCGCGTTGGCGGTGATTGCCGACGGCGTGGGCGGGCAGGGCCAGGGCGAGGTCGCCAGTCGGTTGGCCGTCGAGATCGCCTTGCGCGGCTTCCAGGAAGTCAAAGACAACGTGCCGCCCAAGCAGATCCTGTGGCAGATCATCACGGCGGCCAACGTCGCCGTCTATGATCGGGGGATGGAGCAGCGGGACGAAGGGCGGATGGCCAGCACGCTGACGGTCTCCCTGCTACGCCACAGCGAAGTGACCATCGGGCACGTGGGCGACTGCCGGGTGTACCACGTGCAGGGCGGCGCGGCGCACCCCGTTACCGCCGATCACTCCTACGCCGCCATGCAACTGAAGCTCGGCCTGATTTCGCCCCAAGAGGCCGCCGCCAGCCAGTTGCGATGCCTCCTCACGCGGAGCATCGGCAAGGAGCCTACCGTGCAGGTGGATTTCTACACCCTGCGGGTCAATCAGGGCGATTACCTGGTACAATGCACCGACGGCCTGCACCATTCGATCAGCGCGGAGGAGCTGGCCGAGATCGTCACGCACGCGCCGCCTGAGGAAGCCTGCCGACAGCTTGTGGCCCTGGGGCTCCGGCGCGGCGCGGACGACAATCTCTCGGTGCAAATCGTCCGGATCGACCGCGTGGAAGAAGTCATGTTTCACCGCGGGCTGCCCCTCTTTCGAGAAGTCGAGTTGCCCATGAGTCATGAAGTAGAAGTGGGACAGGTGCTGGACGGCCGGTTCGAGATCACCGACGTCGTCAGCCGCAGCGGGATGGCCTCGATATTCAAGGCCCGCGACCTGCAGCAGGGCGGGGTCGTGGCGGTAAAGGTTCCCTTCATGCAATTCGAGAGCGATCCGGCCTTCTTCAGCCGTTTCCAGCGCGAGGAGGCCATCGGCCGCACGCTCCGCCACCCGTACGTCCTGCGCATCCTGCCGGTCGAGGACAAGAGCCGGCCGTACATCGTGATGGAGTACCTCCAGGGGCAGACCCTGCGCCAGGTGCTGCAGAGCGTCGAGCGTATGCCGGTGCCCGACGCCCTGGCCATCGCCGGCCGCATCTGCGAGGCCCTGGAGTACCTGCACGCGCAGAACGTCGTGCATCGCGACCTGAAGCCGGAGAACGTCATGCTCTGCCACGACGGCAGCATCCGCATCATGGACTTCGGGATCGCCCGTGCCGCCGGGCTGCGGCGGTTGACGTTTACCGGGTTTTCGACCTCCATGGGCACGCCCGATTACATGGCCCCGGAGCAGGTCAAAGGCAAGCGGGGCGACTCGCGAACCGACATCTACAGCCTGGGCATCATGCTGTACGAGATGGTCACGGGTAGTTTGCCCTTCGAGGGCAACAACCCTTATGCGCTCATGCACGCCCGGCTGGTCGGCGACCCGGTCGCCCCGCGCAAGTGGAACCCGGCGCTTTCGCTCCAGGTCGAGGAGATCATCCTCCACGCCCTGGAGCGGCAGTCCTACGATCGCTATCCGACGGCTGCGGCGATGAAGGCCGAGCTGGACGCGCCCGCCGCCGTCCAAGTCACCGGCCGCGCCGAGCGCTTGCGGCCACCCACGCCGTGGAAGGGCCATTGGCAGCGGATTGGCCCGTGGCTCCTGGCCGTGTTGCTCCCGCTGGCCCTGCTGGGAATCCTGTTCCTGGTGACCCATTATCGCGGCCACTGAAACGCCCGGTCCCCTCTCCCTCCGGGAGAGGGTTAGGGTGAGGGGGAATCGGCGATGACGTTGCCTGTGGTATGTTCGCGAGCCACACTGCTTCCCCTCACCCCGGCCCTCTCCCGGAGGGAGAGGGGGGACCGCTTGTGTAGTCTTCAGCCCAATCTGCAACGGTCCAGGATCTTCCTCAGCGAGATTCGACCTTCACCCTAAGCACCGTCACCGACCAGGCCGGGAAGGTATAACTAAAGTGGGCCGCCGCGCCGGCCACCGGCCGGGTAGCCGGCACGACCTTCAGCGGCTCGTCCAGCGTGTTCTCGTCGTCCGCACCCGGCGAAGTCAACACGCTGGCGGTGGCCGAGGTCACCCGGCCCTTCAGTCCCCGCAGCTCGACGGGCGTCTGGTGTGCCTCGGGCGAGGCGTTGACCACTTTCAGAATCACATCGCCGGCGGGCAAGGCCCGGCTGGCCACGGCGTACATCGACTTCAGCCCGCACCCGGCGTCGTGGATCAGCTTCCCGTCGAGGTAGCAGCGGGTGCGGCCCCCGGCGGTCTCGATGCGGATGTCGTACCAACGGCCGGTCTCGATGCGGCCGGGCACGCCCTCGCTGCCGCCGTAGGGGGCTTCGATCGCGTGGCGAACATTGCCCCAGCCGCCGATGTTCCACCACGACTTGGCTTCCTCATTCTGCACGTTGAAGAGGATCAGAAAGCCTTCGGCGCCGCCCAGTTTTCGCGCCTTGAGGGTCAAGGTGTAGTCCTTCCAGGACTTGTCGCCGGCGATGGCCCGCACGTCCGTTTCGCCGCTGGTTTGACGCAATGCGCCGTCTGTCACCTGCCACCGGCCGCGGATGATCTTCCAGCCGCTAAGGGTCGGCCGGGGAGAAACTTGGGGACTGTCCCGATTTTCGTCCGGCGAAAATGGGACTGTCCCCTTCTGACCGTCGGCGAACCGGCTCTTGAAAAGGACCTTGTCGCCTTGGGTCACCTGGATGTCCTTGTATTCGGCCTGGGTGGCCCAGGTGCCCACGCCGATCGCCCCGCCCTTGGCGGGCAGGGCCGTCTCGGGGGCGTCGAAGTCCAGGTCCAGCACGACGTCGCCGCGGCCGCGGCTGAACATCTGTTGCACGTAGTAGGAGGGCGTGCCCGCCACGCGATGGTTGTCGAAAATGATTGCATCCGGGTTCCACTGCCGCCAACCGGCGTTGACCAGCAGCGGGGCGTAGGAGGCCATCACCACCACGTCGGCGTTGCGTTCCAGGCCGGTCATGAAGGCCGCCTCGCCCAGTGCCGCCCGCAGGTTGCCATGCCCGCAGCGCTCCGTCACCGCGTACTCGCCGACGTAGATCCGCGGCCCCCGCCGATCGTACTTGTCGTACTGAGCGGCGCGCGACATGAAGAACTCGGGATTACTGTAATAATGCTCGTCCAGGATCTCGGTGGGCCGCCCCGTGGTCCGCTCGTTGGCCACCAGGTGCATTTGGGGGTGCTTGGCCTTAATGGCGTCGTAGAACAGGCGGTAGTGGTCCTGGTAGACCGGGCCGCCGTTTTCATTGCCGATTTCCATGTACTTCAGGTTGAAGGGGGCGGGGTGGCCGGCCTTGGCCCGCAGCGCGCCCCACCGGCTTTCGGCCGGGCCGTTGGCGTACTCGATGGCGTCCAGGGCATCTTGCACCCAGAGGGCCATGTCTGCCGCCGGCACGTGGTCCTCGTGGGCCATGCCGCAGTTGATCACGAATAGCGGCTCGGCCCCCAGGTCCTCGCACATTTCGAGATACTCGTGGTAACCCAGGCCGTCCGTCGAGCGGTATCCCCAGAGGTTCCAGTGGCCGGGCCGGCGGGCCGGGTCGCCGATGCTCTGCTTCCAGCGGAAGGCGTTGGCCAGGCGGTTCCCCTCGACGTAGCAGCCGCCGGGAAACCGCACGAAGGCCGGCTTCATGCCGGCGAGCATCTCGGCCAGATCGGGCCGCAGGCCGTGGGCCCGCCCCTTCCACGCCGGCTGCGGAAACAGCGACACGGAGTCGAGCCACAGCGTGCCGGGCGACGTGGCGGCCAGCACCAGCCGGCCCGCCGCCGTGCTACCGGTTGCCTTCAGCCGGCACGCGAACTGTTTCCACTGCGGCCCTAGGCCGTCAATTTCCGACGATGCGAACACCCGGCCCTGCCGGTCCTCGACGCTTACGGCCAGCGGCCCCTGGAGGCCGTGGCCCGCTCGGGCGTAGAGAGAAAATGCGTACTGGGCGTTCTTTTGCAGGGCGATCCCATTGAAGCCTTCGTTGGCCACGGCTACCCGGCCGCCGCCCGTGTTGCGAATCTCCAGCCGCAGCGAATGGGGATTCTCGGCCGCCAAGGGCTCGGACGAGTCGAGGGCCATCGTCGCCTCGGCCCCCGGCGGCTTCAGCAGGGTCCAGGCCGGCAGTTTCGTGGGCCGCTCGTCGCGCGGTCCCCGATCGTCTTCCAGCGAGCGGTTCTGGATCATCTCGCCGTAGATGCCGCCCTCGCCCGCCCGGTTGATCTCCTCGAAGAAGATGCCGTACAGGAGGGGACTGATCTTCGCCGCGGGCCGATCGACGTGAACGACCAGCCCCGCCGGCCGCTGCTCCGCCGCCCGTGCCGACACGGCGAGTACCAGGAACGCCGCAATGCCGCAAAGCCCGGTTGCCATATTCTTTCGCACGCCAGTTCTCCTTTGTCATTTAGTGCAGGAAGCCAAAGCCGCCGGGACGGGGCGCCACTGCTGGCTTGCCCAGTGGTGCCGTGGGTGCCACTGCTGGCTTGTCCAGCAGTGCCGACGGCACGGCGCCCCAACCGGAGTTAGAATGTAATCCAAACCACCGGCGACCGCAAATGGCCGGCCCCTTTCCCTCTGGATTGCCCTGGATTCCCGTGAAGGCGAACGGCCGAAAAGCCAACTTGAACAAACCGGAGCGGGCTGCTATGGTAGACGGCAGTTCACATACGGGCCGGGCTGTGCGGCACGCCGAACAGGGGGATGAGCGTGACGGTCGTGGTTGATAAGCCCCTGGCAGACTATCTTCCGCGGCCTGCGCCGTTGTTCCAGCCATCCAGGATTGTGCTGGCGAAGGGGAGCGACCAGACGCAGTCCCGTCGGCGATTGGCCGAAAGGATTTGTGCGGCTTACCCGGACGCGGAGGTCGTGGAAGCCTTCGGCACCCCGCATAATCGGGTCAACCTGGGTGAAACCGACCCGTTGCAGTTGCACGAGCGCGGCAAGCGGACGCTCGTTCTGGGCGAGCACCACAGTGCGGTGCGCTTCAGCGATGAAGGAGGCAATGCCTGCCCGAACTACTGGCATTTCTCGCCTTACGGCTTTTGCCCCTATGGTTGCCACTACTGTTACCTGGCCGGCACGCCGGGGGTCTGGTTTTCGCCGACCGTGAAGATATTCCTCAACCTGGCTGAAATCCTTGCGGAAGTGGCTCGAACCGCAACCCGGCTCGCCCACCCCACCGCCTTCTATCTTGGCAAGCTTCAGGACGGGCTCGCCCTGGAGCCGCTCAGCGGCTACGCACGGACGATGGTTCCCTTTTTCGCCCGGCATCCGTACGCACGCATGGTTGTCCTGACGAAGAGCGCGGAGGTTGAGAACCTGCTGGGCCTCGGTCACGCCGGGCGGACGATCCTGTCCTGGACGGTCAACGCCCCGGAGGTAGTGGGCCATTCCGAGAGAAACACGCCGGATGTCATGGCCCGGCTCGAGGCCATGCGGCGATGCGCCGCGGCCGGCTATCCGGTGCGAGCGGTGGTCATGCCGATCATCCCGGTGGCCGATTGGCAGGCGATCTACGGGCGACTGATGACGACGTTGCTCGAATCGGTCCCCTTGTCGCGGATCACGCTCGGTTCCATCTGCTCCTACCCGCAAGCCCTGCGGCTCATGGAACTCAGACTCGGCAAACAGAACGCGATTTCAACGTTTCTTGGCGCTGGACCAGCCAAGTCGGACGACGGGCGGATGCGCTTCAGCCGCTCCACCCGCGAGGATGTGTACCGACACCTTGTCGAGTGTATCCGTCGGCATCACCCCGATTTGGAGATTGGCCTGTGCCTGGAAGACGAGGCGATGTTCGCGTCGCTGGACTTGCGTGGGAGCATCGGGCAGTGCAACTGTGTGCTATGACACCCCGTGAGGCAACTTTCAATGCCGATAATCTATGAGCCTCGTGGGAAAGCGCGCGAATACAGCGATCTGGCGGTGAACCTCAATATGGGATGTTCCCACGCATGTCGCTACTACTGCCCGGCCACCCCTTCCGTGTTCAGTCGGTGTTCCATCCGTGTTTCATCCGTGGCCAGTTAACGTTCTTGTGAATAAGCGTTTACGTTGTGCTGGAAATCTGAGACAGTCATAATGCCGGCCGCGCCGGAGAGACCCGAACCAGCCCAGCCCGTTTAGGCTTCGCCGTGGCTCTTGGCTGGCGGGGGGTGTACCTGCCAGCCCACCCCTGCTACGCTATGGGCAGGCAGGAAACAGGCGTCAAACGCACGGACCTCAAATGATCGATCTGAAGCAGTATGAAGTCTGGTTTGTAACGGGGAGCCAGCAGCTTTACGGCGAGAAGGTGCTGGAGCAGGTGGCCGGCCACTCCCGGCAGATTGCCCGGGGGCTGGACCGTGCCCCGGCCGTGCCGGTGCGGGTGGTCTTCAAGCCGGTGCTGACCACGGCGGAGGGTATTGCGCGGCTGTGCCGCGAGGCCGATCAGGCGACCGAGTGCATCGGACTGGTGTGCTGGATGCACACCTTCTCGCCGGCCAAGATGTGGATTGCGGGCCTGTTGGGGCTGCGAAAGCCGCTCCTGCACCTGCACACGCAATTCAACCGCGAGCTGCCCTTCGCGACGATCGACATGGACTTCATGAACCTCAACCAGGCCGCGCACGGCGACCGGGAGTTCGGCTTTCTGTGCACGCGGCTGCGGAAGAGCCGGGCCGTGGTGGTGGGCCACTGGCAGGACGCCGGCGTACAGGCGGAGCTGGGCGTGTGGGTGCGGGCCGCGGCCGCCTGGGCCGACGCCCAGGGCGGGAAGATCGCCCGCCTGGGCGACAACATGCGCGACGTGGCCGTTACCGAGGGCGATAAGGTCGAAGCCCAAATCCGCTTCGGCTACTGTGTCTCTGGCTACGGCGTGGGCGATCTGGTCGAGCAGGTCCGCGCGGTCGAGGAGGCCGACGTGCGGCGGCTGGTGGCCGAGTATCGCGAGGTGTATGCGGCGGGCCGCGGCCTGGCCACCCCGGCCGGCGGGCGGGGCCTGCGCTCTGCCGCCCGCATCGAGCTGGGCCTCCGCGCATTCCTCGCCGCCGGCGGCTTCCACGGCTTCACCACCACTTTCGAGGACCTGCACGGCCTGGAGCAATTGCCCGGACTGGCCGTGCAACGGCTGATGGCCGACGGCTACGGCTTCGGCGCCGAAGGCGACTGGAAGACGGCCGCCCTGGTGCGGGCGATGAAGGTCATGGCCGCCGGACTGCCGGGCGGCACCTCGTTCATGGAGGATTACACCTACCACCTGGCACCGGGCGCCATGCGCGTGCTGGGGGCGCACATGCTCGAGGTCTGCCCGTCGATCGCCGCCGGCCAGCCCCGGCTGGAGATTCATCGGCTGGGCATCGGGGGCAAGGCCGATCCGGCGCGGTTGGTGTTCGGCGTGCCGCCGGGAGCGGCCGTGAACGCCTCGATCATCGACCTGGGGCCCCGTTTCCGCCTGGTGACCAACGAGGTGGACGTGGTCGAGCCGGACGAGGACCTGCCGAAACTGCCGGTGGCCCGGGCCTTCTGGGCGCCGCGGCCCGATCTGAAGGTGGCCGCCGCCGCCTGGATCCATGCCGGCGGCGGGCACCATACCGGCTTTTCGCAAGCCCTCACGGCCGAGCACCTGGAGCGGTTTGCCGACATCGCGGGCATCGAGTCGGTGGCCATCGGCGAGGCCACCACCGTGGCCGGCATCCGCAAGGAGTTGCGATGGAATGAAGCGTATTATGCGCTATCGCGGTAGCGATAGCGGGTGTTCAGTTTTCAGTCTGAACACCGAACACCGAACACCGAACACTGACAACTGACAACTGGCAACTGGCAACTGGCAACTGACAACTGACAACTGACAACTGACAACTGAACATGCTTCTTGGTCCCGTACTGGCTCGCGAAGTAGTCATTGCGCCGCGCCGCAACCGGATCTACATCGCCCGCACGGCTTACGTTGGTGCGTTGCTGGTGGTAATGAGCACGGCCTGGCTGGTGGTCACGGGGACGCAGGTGGTGCGCGACGTGGGCGATCTGGCGCGGTTCGGCGGCGTGTTGTTTCAGATTCTCGCCCCGCTGCAACTGGCGTTGGCGGCCTTCTTTTCCGCCCTGCTGGCCGCCAGCGGCGTGGCCCAGGAGAAGGATCGGCGGACGTTCCCCTTGCTCCTGATGACCAACCTGGCCAATCACGAGCTGGTGCTGGGCAAGCTGCTGGCCAGCCTGCTCCAGGTGTTGGTGATGTTCGCGGCGGCGTTGCCGCTGTTCATGCTGGCGGCCCTGTTGGGCGGGGTATCGTTCGGGCAGATCGGCCGGGTGGCGGCCGTCACCGTGGCCACGATCCTGGCCTGCGGGAGCCTCGGCTCGACCCTGGCCCTGTGGCGTGAAAAGACGTTCCAGGCCCTGGCCCTGACCGTGCTCGCCCTGGTGCTGTGGCTGGCGCTGGGTGAGTTGCTGGCGGCGGGGGCCCTGGGCCGCGGGCCGACCGCCGCGGCCTGGGCCGTCGCGCTGAGCCCCTGGCAAGCGATCCTCGAGGCCCTCCGGCCGGGCGGCGGGCCAGGCTTGACCCCCAACCTACCCATCGCGCGGGTCCAGGCATTCCTGCTCGTGGCCGCCGCGATTACCGTGGCCCTCAACCTCCTGGCCGTGGCCCGGGTTCGAGCCTGGAACGCCACCCCCGACGACCGGCCCGCCAGACAGGAGGATAGCCCGGAGAAGGGTCCGGGGCCGGCCGCCAGCCGCCGCGTGTGGGATAACCCCGTTCTGTGGCGCGAGATCCGAACATGGGCCTACGGCCGCAAGATCCTCGTCGTCCGCCTGGCCTACCTGCTCGCGCTGGCGCTGGCCGCCGGAAGCCTCGTCTGGATCATGCAGGGCGGGCGGCCGCTGGGCCTGACCCAAGGCTGCCTGGCCGTCGTGCCCTTGTTGCTGCTGAGCCTGGTGCTGGTCAATGCCCAGGCCGTCACGTCGCTAACCGCCGAGCGCGACGCCCGGGCCCTGGATCTGCTGCTGGTCACCGACCTGACGCCCAAGGAGATCGTGTTCGGCAAGCTGGGCGGCGTTTTCTACAACGCCAAGGAGATGGTCTTGCTGCCCATGGTCGTGTGCGTGGGCCTGGCGGCGGTGCGGGCGATCAGCGTCGAGAACACGCTGTGGCTGCTGGGCGGGCTGGCCGTGCTGGACGTGTTCGTGGCCGTGCTGGGCCTGCACGCGGGCATGATCTACGAGAACTCCCGCAGCGCGGTCGCCGCCAGCCTGGGCACCGTGTTCTTCCTGTTCCTGGGGGTGGCCACGTGTATGCGGATGATGGTCGCCTTCAGCGGCTCGTTTCACGCCCAGCTTCCGCCGTTCTTGGCCTTCATCGTGGGCGGCGGCCTGGGGTTGTACGTTACGCTGGGGGCCCGCAATCCTTCCACGGCCATCGGCCTGGCCTCGGTCGTCTGCCCGCTGGCCACGTTCTACGCCATCACCAGTTTCCTGCGCAGCGAGCAAAGCGACATGCTGGGCGTGTTTCTGGTAATTGTCGCTGCCTACGGCTTCACCACCGCCGCCATGCTCGTGCCGGCCATTTACGAGTTCGATGTGACCACCGGCCGAACCACGGCCGACTGAATTGAAAGGGATTTAGGGATTTGGGGATTTAGGGATTTAGGGATTTGGCCGTAGAGTGGCCATAGAGAGATCTAGTCCCGCGCGACCACCGGAAACGACTGCACGATCTCGGCGGGGATCCGCCGCGGCTTGCCGCTGGCGTAGTCGACGAAGACCCAGCGGGTTTCCGCGCGGGCCAGCAACTGTCGGTCCGGGCGGCGATAGACGCGGTAGCGGCGGAGCGAAGTCACCCGCTCCATCGTGGCGACCCAGGTTTCGACGACGACCTGGTCGCCGGCTACCGCGGGCTGAAGGTATTCGATCGTGTGTTCGCGGACCAGCCAGCCCTGGCCGCGCGCAAGATAGCGCGGGCCCGGCCAGCCTTGGGCCGCCGAGTGCGCTACGGCCGCGGCCTGCAGCCAGGCCACGTAGGCCACGTTGTTGGCGTGCCCCAACTCGTCGATCTCCTGCGGGCCGACGACGTGGGAATATTCAAAGACGTTGGGCATCCGGTGGGGGATTTGGGGATTTGGGGATTTGAGATTTCAGTTTGGCCGGTGGCCGAGGCAGTACACTTGCTTCATGCCCACCAGGTACATCCGGCCGGCGGACGCGGCCGGCGAGGCGTGGTTGCCGTCGCCGAGGTCGCTGGTGGCCAGCACCTTGAACTGGGCCCCGGCGCGAACGACGAAACTCTTGCCGGCCGTGGCGAAATAGATGTTGCCCTCCGGATCGGCGATCGGGCTGGCCCAGGTGGTGAACAGCCCCTCGAGCCGCTCGGCGTAGATCTGCTTGCCGCTTTTCAGGTCCCAGCATTTCAGGATGTTCGGCTGGTGCAGGCGATAGACCCGCGGGCCGACGATGATCGGCGAGCCGATGGCCTCGGGCACGTTGGGCACGGTCCAGCGGATGTGGGTGGCGGAGCAATCGCCGCTGCCGGTGGGATCGACGGCGACACCCAGCCCGCCGCGGCCGCTGTCGAAGTATATCAGGCCCGAGCCGTAGGCCGGCGACACGGTATCGCCGCCGCCGCGGCACCACCAGAGGCGTTTGCCGCTGTCGGGATCGAAGCTTTGCAAGGCGTTGCCGGTGACCCCCATCCCCGAGGCGGTCAAGAGCATTTGTGTCCGGGAGCCGGCGCGGATGATCACCGGTGTGCTGTGGCCGAAGCCCGTGCCGGCCAACGACTGCTGCCAGCGGACCGCCCCGGAACGCTTATCGAAGGCCACGATCCGCGAGTCCTTGGGCACGGCCATTATGCAGGCCAGGATCACCGTCTCGGCGTGCAGGATGGGGCTGCTGCCGAGCGTCACGTCGAACGTATAGGGGACCAACTCCTTGCGCCACACGATTCGGCCTTGGAAGTCCACCGCGGCGATCACCGCGGAACCGAAGGCACAATACACCAGCTTGCCGTCGGTGGCGGGGGTGGGGCAGGCGTAGCCGCCGCCCGGCCCGCTGCGAAAATCGGTCCGCAGCCAGGGGCCGGGCGGGATGATCGTATCCCACAGCCGCCGGCCGTCGCTGGTCCGATAGCACGACAGGTGGTGCTCGGGAATGACTTTTTCCCGCTCCTTTACCGCAGGCGGCCAGAGGGCGGTCGAGACGAACAGGCGATCGTCCCACACGATCGGGCTGGCATGGCCCTGGCCCACCAGCGGCGTCTTCCACAGGACGTTTGCCTGGTCGGGTCCGCCCCAGCGGATCGGCAGGCCGTGCTCGCTGGTGTAGCCCAGGCCCGTGGGGCCGCGGAACTGCGGCCAGTTCTCGGCCCGGCCGAGCGGGCAGGTTCCGCTGATTATCGCCGCTGCAACCAGTGCCGGCCGCAGGCGGGAAAACGGGTTGTTCTTGGTAGAGATCATGGCTGGCTCCAGGTTTCCCTTGCCGCCCCCGGCGAAGCACCACGCGGCGCGCAGCGCGTTGCAAAGCGGCCCAGCAGCAAGGATAATCGGAACTGCGTGGCCCGGCAAGGCGCCGCGGCAACTTGTAGGGTGGGACAAGCGCAGCGCGGTCCCACCATTTTCGACGGACGACGGGAGACGGACGACGGACTGAAGCACTCCAGACTAGTAGGGTGGGACAAGCGCAGCGCGGTCCCACCATGAATTCGCGATAATCGTGGTTGGACTGCGCCGGGCTTGTCTACTCGCCACTCACCACTTCTAAAGGAGAAACTTCCAATGAGACTTACGCTTACGGCGGCCGCCGCGATCCTGCTGGGGGCCCACGGCCTGTTCGCTGCGGAGGACGATGTACAAGTGCTGGAGGAAGTGGCGGGCGGCCCTTCCGCCGCGCTCTACCCGGCCAATCGTCCGCCGCTTGTGCCCAGCCCGCTGGTGAAGCTCCCGGTCGGCGCTATTACGCCCCGGGGTTGGCTGCGGAGCCAGTTGGAGATCGAGCGTGACGGCATGACGGGGCATCTGGCGGAGCTGTCGCCGTGGTGCAAGTTCGCGGGCAATGCGTGGAGCGATCCGCAGGCCAAGGGGCATAGCGGCTGGGAAGAAATGCCGTATTGGCTCAAGGGCTACGGCGATCTGGGCTACGTGCTGAAGGATGAGAAGATCATCGCCCAGGCCCGCCGCTGGATCGAGGCCCTGCTGGCCACCCAGCAGGCCGATGGCTGGTTCGGTCCCCGCGAGCTGCGAAAGTCGCTGGAGGGCAAGGCCGACCTGTGGCCGAACATGCTCATGCTCAACGTGCTCCAGTCGTACTGCGAGCACAGCGGCGACCGTCGGGTGGTCCCCTTTATGACCCGCTATTTTCGCTGGCAGCTCCAGTACCCGGAGGCCGATTTTATGGCCGGCTACTGGCCCAAGATGCGGGCCGGCGACAATCTCGAGAGCGTGTATTGGGTCTACAACCGCACGGGCGAGCCTTGGCTCCTGGAACTGGCGGCGAAGATCCACCGCTGCTGCGCGCCGTGGAGTGCGGGCGTGGCCAACTGGCACGGCGTAAACCTGTCGCAGGGCTTCCGCGAACCGGGCGAGTATTTTATTCAGAGTCACGAGCGACGCTTCCTGGATGCCGCCGAGCGGAACTACCAGACCGTGATGGGCACCTACGGCCAGTTTCCCGGCGGCGGGTTCGCGGCCGACGAAAACTGCCGGCCCGGCTACGTCGATCCGCGGCAGGGCTGCGAGACCTGCACGTGGGTCGAGTTCCTGCACAGTTTCGAGATGCTGACCAGGATTTCCGGCAACCCCACGTGGGCCGATCGCTGCGAGGAGATCGCCTTCAATTCGCTGCCCGCCGCCCTGACGCCTGATGAGAAGGGCTTGCACTACCTGACGGGGGCCAACATGGTGCAGTTGGACCGCGGCAACAAGGCCCCGGGCTTCGAGAACGGCGGCACGATGCTCTCCTACAGCCCGGGCGCGGTCTACCGCTGCTGTCAGCACAACGTCTCGCACGGCTGGCCGTATTATGCCGAAGAATTGTGGCTGGCCACGGCCGACGGCGGGCTGTGCGCCTCGCTGTACGCCGCCTCGGAGGTTACGGCCAATGTGGCCGACGGCCCTACGGTAACGATCAGCGAGACGACCGACTATCCGTTCAGCGAAACGATCCGGCTGGAGCTGTCGATGAGTGAACCGGAGCAGTTCCCGCTCTATTTGCGGATTCCGCGGTGGTGCCCAAAGCCGGCGGTGGCGGTAAACGGCGCGGCTCTGGCCGTGGCCGGCAAGCCGGCGTCATATTTGCGGATCAGCCGCCGCTGGACCGCCGGCGACGTGCTGACGCTGCGGCTGCCGATGACGTTGGGCGTGCGGCGGTGGGTGAAGAACAAGGACGCGGTTTCGGTGGCTTTCGGCCCGCTGTGGTTCTCGCTCAAGATCGGCGAGCGCTGGCAGCGCTGCGGGGGGAGTGAGCAGTGGCCCGATTATGAAGTGTTTCCGACGACCCCTTGGAACTACGGCCTGGTGCTGGACGAGCACCTTGCCACGCGGGGCCTGGAACTCGCCCGGGGACTGTCCCAAGTTTCGTCCGCCTGTCCCTCTGGACAGGCCGAAACTGGGACTGTCCCCTTTAGGCGATTGGCCCGGCAGCCGTTTACGCCCGACGCCGTCCCGCTCCGCGTGACGGCCAAGGCCAGGAAGATTCCGGGCTGGACCCTGGACCGCCGGGGACTCATCAACGTGCTGCAGCCCAGCCCGGTTCGATCGGCTGAGCCGCTGGAAACGGTAACGCTCATTCCAATGGGCGCCGCCCGGCTGCGGATCACGGCCTTTCCGCAGATCGGCCAGGGCGCAGAGGCGCACGATTGGCCGGTGCCGGCGGCCCCGGCTTTCACCGCCTCGGCCTCGCACTGTTGGGATTCTGATACGATCGACGCCCTGAGCGACGGCATTCTGCCGGCCCGATCGGGCGACCAGGGCGTCCCGCGCTTCACCTGGTGGGACCACCGCGGGACGACCGAATGGGTGCAGTACGACTTTCCGAAGCCCCGCGAGGTGTCGGCCGTGGAAGTCTACTGGTTCGACGACACGGGCCATGGCGAGTGTCGCGTGCCGGCCTCCTGGAAGCTACTGGCCAAGCAGGGGCAGGCGTGGAAGCCGGTCGAAGAGGCCGCGGGCTACGGCACCGAGCTGGACCGCTTCAACCGCACGACGTTTCGCCCGATCACGGCTGCCGGCCTGCGGATCGTCGTCGAGCTGAAGCCCAACTTCTCGGGCGGAATCCTGGAGTGGCGAGTCGGGCCGTAGGGCCGCTCCGTATTCCTCTCGCTCCGCGAGAGGTCCGTGTAGATGTGCAATGGCCCTTGCAACCTTACTCCAGCCTCACGCGGAGCGTGAGGAATACGACAATCGCTTCGCCACTGCTGGCTTGTCCAACAGTGTTAGAAGCACTGCTGGACAAGCCAGCAGTGGCACCCCCGAGCCGCCCCGGGTGTTGTGTCACAACAGGCCGTCCAGCACGGCGATGCCGTCGACCGCCTTGCAGACGTGCACGGCGAAGCGGTCGGCGCAGGCCGGCCGGCTGCGGGGGTAGGCCTGCTGGACCGCCTGCCGCACGGCCTCGACGCTGCCGGCGGCCACCAAGGCCCCGGAGGCCCCCTTGTCGCCGCCGCCCAGCATCCGCTCGCCGTAGACGCCGGGCACGGTCCGCACAATGTCGCACATCGTCTCCAGCTCGGGCCCGGAGATCTTGTAATCGTCGCGGAGGCCCAGGCCGTCCTCGCGGAACAGGGCCCCCACGGTCGCCACGTCGCCCCGCTTCCAGCCCTCCAACATGCGGTAGAAGCGCTGCTGCGCGCCGTAGATGTACTTCAGGCGGTCGCAGAGGTCGGGCTTCGAGCCGCCGAAGCGGTCCAGGATGCGGCCGTAGAGCTGCGGGTCGCGAACGTCGGCCAGGCAGGCGATGCCGAACTCGTGGCCAGCCAGTCGGGCCAGCTCCTCGCACTCGCCGCGACGGACCTTGTAGGTCGATTTCTCCAGGCCCGGCCGCTCCGTGCCGGTATCCAGGCTCACGATGCGGAAGTCTGCGGCGCCCGCCCCCAGCGGGACGTGGGCGATCGTTCGGGCCGCTGGGTTGTAGTGCGTGCCCATCCCGGCGCGGCCAAATCGGATCATGATCTGGTCCAGCTTGCCGCAGGGCGAGCCGATGTACTCGTTCTCGACGGCCTGGGCCAGGTCGACCACCTTCAGGCCGTCGTCTTCGGCCAGCCCGGCGGCCTCCAGGAACGTTAGGATCAGATTGATCGAAAGCGAGGCCGAGCGCGACATGCCGCCGCCGGGGATGTTGCCCCACAGCACGGCGTCGAAGCCGGTATCAATCAGGTAGCCGGCCTTGTGCAGGATGTAGTCCACGCCGAAGGGGAACCGGGCCCAACGCTCCGCCTGCTGCCCGCTCCGCGGCGGCGGCACCTCGCCCAGGCGGAAACTCACCACGCCCTCGTCCGGAAAGTTGCCGCTTACCAGCCGCACCTGCCGGCCGCCGTTGGGCCTATAGGCCAGCCAGATGAAGCGGTCGGTGCCCACGCCGAACAGCTCGGTGCCGTTGTAATCGCCGTGCTCGACGCCGAAACAGAACCGCGACGAGGTGCGGCGAATCCGCCCCCCGGCCACCGCCAGGCCGTGTTCCCGGGCAAGCTGAACCAGCCGGTCGCGGACTTCCAAATCGCTTTGTTCGGGATGTTGCATGATGTTGGGACTAGGGATTTAGGGATTTGGGGATTTAGGGATTTAGGGATTTAGGGATTTAGGGATTTAGGGATTTAGGGATTTAGGGATTTAGGGATTTAGGGATTTAGGGATTTAGGGATTTAGGGATTTCGCGAGGATTCAACGGTGGGCGTAGCAGGCGGCGCAGCCGACCCGCGAAGCGGGCTTGGCTGCTCATGCCTTGTTGTCCGTGCTCCTGTGTCTGTTGTCCGTGTCCTGGATCATAGTTTTCCGGGTAGCAAATGCCTCGGCTAGCCAGAAGATGACTGCGGCTATTAGCGACGAAACCCCGGCCAACAACAACGGACCCCCAACGATCATACAGCAAAATGCGATTTCGATGTCCTCCAGGGTCGCTGGCGTGGAAGCGGCAACCATGTGAATTGGTCGGCTGAGCCCCCAAAACAAAATCGCCGAGGCAACAACACAGCCGATGATCCCAACGATCCACAGAAGCCTCACACGACTTGAGAGTCGGGCGCCAAATTGGCAGGAGTTGAGGCTCATCGTGACTCACGCAATCTAACGGCCTCGTAGCCGCACAAAATGGCAGCTAGAAAGAATCCTTGGGCAAGCTGGGCAATCCGGGCAACTATCTGACGCTCCATCTTACGCCGTTTGGCGGAGGATGACAACGGGGGCACGGTTCGCTTCACGTTGTTCATGTTGCGGGAATGTTCACACGCCGGGAGCGGATTGAGACCCTTACCATCTGGCCATGCGTATAGTATAATGACGGCGTGAGGGTCAACACGGGGCCTTTCCTCACCGAGCGGCGTTATGATCGAGCTTCGCACGGCAGATCGGAAATCACCGGTGCTGGCCCCGGCTCGGCTCCCCTGCCTGGCCGGAATGCCGACACTTAGCCTAACGGCCGGCTGCGCACACGGCTGCGTTTACTGCTATGCCCAGGGGTATTGCAACCATCCGGGCCGGGATCGGGTCGTGCTGTACGCGAACCTCGTCGAGCGGCTTCGCGAGGAGTTGGCCCGGAAGCGCCGCAAGCCGGAGGCGGTGTTCCTGAGCCCGGCCAGCGACCCGTTTCAGCCGCTGCCCGAGGTGCTCGACCTGGCGTGGAGCGTTCTGGAGCTGCTGTTCAGCCAGGGCATCGGCGTGGTTTTCCTCACCAAGGGCCGGATTCCCAAGCGGCATTTCGAGCTTATCGAGGCCCATGCCCCGCTGGTGCGGGCCCAGATCGGCATCATCTCGGTCGATCGGAAGCTGTCGCGGATTTTCGAGCCGCGGGCCGCCACGCCGCGGGTCCGCCTGGAGCAGTGCCGGCGGCTGATCGCGGCGGGGGTGGCTACCCAGGCACGGGCAGACCCCATCCTGCCCGGCCTGACCGACGACCCCGACGCGTTGCACGCCCTGTGTGCCGCGCTGGCCGGTGCCGGGGTGCGGGAGCTGGCTGCCAGCACGCTATTCCTGCGGCCGCCGCTGGTGCGCATCCTGCGGAACCGCCTCCGGCGGCCCAAGATGCTGGGCCGGCTTACCGACGCCTTCCAGCGCGGCAAGTGGCTGGCGCTGCGGCCCGGCCAGGGGTCGCTCTTCGCCCTGGCGCCGGCCAGGCGGCAGACGATCTTCGACTGGCTGTCGGCCATCGCCCGGCAGTACGGCATTACGGTCCGCGTCTGCGGGTGCAAGAATCCGGACCTGGCCGCCGGCGGGTGCAACATGGCCGGCCAATGGTCGCCGCCGGAGCTGGTCGAGCGGCAACTGGCGTTGTTCTCCGGATGAGCCGCTGGCCTTCTGAGCCTGTCCCGAACACTTTGGGCCCGCGCAAAAAAATAGCCCTTGCAGTTGTCCAACGGGTGGCACGTCCCTGAGCGGAGCGAAGGGCGTGGTTTGTGGGCCGTCCACGCCCTTCGTTCCTCAGGGCGTGCCACCCAATTGTCAAACCTGTTCTTTCGCGGGCCCTTTGCGGCCGTTAGAATGACTCGGAGCAATGACCAACGATGCGGGCGAACGAGCAATCGAGCTGCTGGCCCCGGCGGGCGATCGGGCGGCGCTGGAGGCGGCGCTGGAGGCGGGGGCTACGGCCGTCTATTTCGGCCTGGTGACGCTCAACGCGCGGCGCGGGGCGCGGAATTTCCGCCAGGAGGAGCTGGCCCCGGCGGTCAGCGCCGCCCATGCCCGCGGAGTCCGGGCCTACCTGACGCTTAACGTCGATCTGGCCGAGCGGGAGTTGGGGGAGGCGGCCAGGGTATTGGAACTGGCCCGGCAGGCCCGGGCCGACGCCGTGCTGGTCCGCGACCCGGCCCTCCTGGCCCTGCGGCCCGAGTTTCCCGAGCTGGAGTTCCATTTCAGCACCCAGACCGCGGCCACCAGCAGTGCCGACGTGGCGGCGGCCGCCGCCCTGGGAGCGGCCCGAGTAGTGCTGGCCCGCGAAATGACGCTGGCCGAGATCACCCGGGCGTCGGCCGTGCCCGGCATCGGCACGGAAGTCTTCGTCCAAGGGGCCTTGTGCTTCTCGATCTCCGGGCGGTGCCTGCTTTCAAGCTGGGCGGGCGGGCACAGCGGCAATCGGGGGACCTGCGCCAGCCCGTGCCGTGTGCCCTGGACGATCGACGGCCGGGAGGCCGCAACGCCGCTTTCCATGCACGATCTGGCCACTGTGGAGCGGCTGGCGGAGTTGCGTCGGGCGGGCGTGGCGGCCTTGAAGATCGAAGGCCGCCTGAAAAACGCGGCCTGGGTCCGCCGGGCGGTCGAGATCTATCGCCGCGCGCTCGATTCGCCGGCTGAAGACTTGGCGGCCCAGACGGCGGCCCTGGGCGCATACACCGGTCGGGCCATGACCTGCGGCTATCTGGACGGCCGGCGGGCAGACCTGACCGGCCTGGCCGGCCGCGAAAGGGCTGCGGAGCAATCGCCGCCCGGCGGGCCGGAGCCCGGCGGGCCGCCGCCCGGCGGGTTTCAGCCCGAGGGGGAACTCGCGGCGGAAGACGCCGCGGCGGAGAGCGCGGCGGCGGACGCCTCCGGCGCGACGTTCGACGTGGCGATCCTCGTAGAGCCCCGGGGCATTGTCTGCCAGGTGGGCTGCGCGGGACGCACGGCCGAGTGGAGCGTGCCGAAGACGGTGGTTCGGCGGGCCCACAAGGCCGTGCCCATCGCCCACCTGCTGGAACTGCTGGGCGCGGGCCAGATCGAGGGTTGCCGCCTGGGCCGGTCGAGCACCAACGACCCCGATTTCCTGATGGTGCCCCGGGCGGTCAACGCCATGACGGACCGGGTGGCGCAGGCCATTCGGCATGCGCGCAAGGCCCCGGCCGAGCTGCTGCGAACACCGCTGCCGCCGGGGGTCGAGGCGATCCTGGAAAAGAGCGGGCCGCACGAGCTGAACCGCAAGATGCTGAGCGACCGGCCCGACCGCGCCCGGCTGCGGGCCGAAGACGTGGGGCGATTCACCCGCCAGGTGCGGCCCGAGGCACTGGTGGTCGAAGGGGTCACGGCCGGCACGCTGGGTCGGGTGATGGCCGCCGCCCGCACGGTGCCCCTGATCGTGGCCCTGCCGCCGGTCTTCTTCGAGGCAGATAGCCCGCGGATCGGCAAGCTGCTCGAGCAGTGCAAGGCCGAGCGGCTGGGGGTCGAGTTCAACAGTTGGGGCGGCTGGTGGCTGGCCCGCGCAGCGGGGGTGCGGATGGAGAGCGGGCCGGGACTGGGGGTGCTCAACTCGCTGGCCGCCCGGACCATCCGCCAGGCCGGGGCACGATGTGTTACGCTCTCGCTGGAGGCCGATCGGCGGCAAATGGAGGACCTGACGGCCCACTGCCCGTCGCCCTGTTCGGCGGTGGTCTTTGGCCGGCCGCCGCTCGTGATCACGCGGGTCCGCTTGCCGGAGCAGTACGTGGGGCGGGTTTTCGAGGACCGCCGGGGTATCCGCATGATCCCGCAGGACGAGCAGGGCCTGCTGGTGTTCCGGCCGGTCGAGCCCTTCGATCTCAGCGGAATACGCAACGAGCGGATTCGGGTGGCACACCTGACGGTCGATCTGGTGCGCTCGCCCGACCCGGTGGCCGAGTGGCAGGCGGCTGCCGAACCGCTTTCGCGGGCCTTCCGCTTCAACTACGACCGCACGCTGGATTGACTTGGGGGGGGACAGTCCCATTTTCCTCGGACGAAAATTGGGACAGTCCCCTACTCGGCATAGAACCGGCGGACGCGCATCAGGACCTCGAAGCCTTCCAGTTTCAGGCAGTCTTCGAGGCACTCCAGGGCCGGATTGTCGGCCGGCAGCGGGGCGTAGGAGCGCTTGACCGATCCGATCACGGTGTCCAGCCCAAGCGGCATGGCCTTGGTCAGAAAGGCATTTTCCAGGGGGCCTTTGACCGGCGAGCCATCGGCGCGTTTGGGGGGCAGCATGACCGTGAAATTACTGAGGCCGACCGAGGCGTGGACCCCGGCCAGCAGCGGATCGGCGTGGATCAGCGCCAGGGCCCCCATGAGCCGCTTCAGGTTGCCTTCGCAGTCGCTGCCGATGGGGGCGATGCCGGGGTCGATGATGCAATCGTCGTTGCTGCCGCCGGGGCAGCGCCGGCGGAAGGTCTCGACGAGCTGCCGGGCCGCCTGGTAAGTCTCCTCGGCCGTGCGGCAGGGGGCCGAGCGGCCGTCCCGCTCCTGCTCGGAGGCCAGCAGGATGGGGCGAAAGGGCCGCACGCGGTACAGGTCGAACATGCCGGCCCGCAGCGGCGAGATCGAGTTGAGGATCGGTCGGGCCCCGCCGGCCCGCTGGGCGTCGTAGGCCTCCAGGCCGGCGCGGGCCGTGGCCGGATCGGGCGTGTCGATCGACAGCGGCTTGGCCGTCACGGCTTGAATCTTCCGCACCAACTCGGCCATAAGCTCCGGCGACCGGGCCCCGACGTTCACGTCAATGTAGGCCGCTCCCGAGCGGTCCTGGAAGCGGGCCAGCTCGACCAGGCCCGCCATATCACCCGCCTCGAACAGCTTCCGCGTCGAGGGCACCGAGTCGTTGATCGTTTCCCCGATGAGGGTCAATCCGGCGATGGGCATGTCTTACTCCGCGCAGTTTGAAATGACGCGAACCGTAACAATAGGGAAAACGTCGGATCATTTCTGGCCGCGCAGGACAACGCACCGGTCCAGATCAGGCCTTGACCAGCTTGCGTGCCAGCGCCACGGCGCTGCTGGCGTTCTCGCCGTAGCCGTCGGCGCCGATCTCGTCGGCGTATTGCTGGGTGATGGGCGCGCCGCCGATCATGACGCGGGTCTTGTCGCGCACGCCGGCCTTGGCCAGGGCCTCGATCACCGTTTTCATCATGACCATGGTAGTGGTCAGCAGGGCGCTGAGGGCGACGATGGTGCCCTCCTTCTGTTGGGCGGCTTCCACGAATTTTTGGGGCGGGACGTCGACGCCCAGGTCGACCACTTCGAACCCGCCGCCTTCCAGCATCGAGGCGACCAGGTTCTTGCCGATGTCGTGCAAGTCGCCCTGCACCGTGCCGATGACCACGCGACCGGCGGGCTCGGCGCCGACCCGCGCCAGGTGCGGCGCAATCAGGGCCAGCGAGGTCTTCATGGCCCGGGCCGCAATCAGCAGCTCCGGCACGAAATAATCGTTGCACTCGAAGCGCTTGCCGACCTCGTCCATGGCCGGGATCATGTACTTCTGCACCAACTGGCTGGGATCGACGCCGGCGGCCAGGGCCGCCTTCGTCACTTCCTCCGCCTTCTTCGCGTTGCCCTTGAGAATGGCGTCATAAAGCTCGGCCGTGTCGGACATAAACTGCTCCCCCAGAAAAACCGATCGTCGGGGTCCAAAAACGACTTGCGTTCCGTGATTTCAGGTTTGCGACGCACCGTATAGGATACCTGCCGCGTCGGCCGGTGCCTAGTGCCCCGCCAGTAAATTGCGGAGGTATTTCAAGCTGCGGGCGGCCTGATCGACCGTGCCGCACTCGACCGCGATGACCCCTTGGAAATTGTGCTGCTTGAGGATCCGCAGCACGCGGGGCCAATCGACCACGCCGTCGCCGCAGGCGCAGCCCACGGGCGTGCCCGTCACTTCGCCCCGCTCCGACTGGCCTTGCCCCAGGCTGATGTCCTTGGCGTGCAAGTGACAGAGCCGATCGGCGACGCCCTCCAGCATCTCGTAGGGATCGGCCTTGCCCCCCAGGTAGATGTTCCCCGTGTCCCAGTTCACTTTCCAGCAGGGGCTGGCCGAAAGGCCGAGAATCCGCAGAAAAGTATCTTGGCGAACGGTGTACTGCTGGTGCGGCTCCAGCCCCACCACAATCCCGTAACGCTCGGCCGTCGCCATTACCTGCCGGATTGTGTAACGCATGATCTGGAAGGCCTCGTCGTCCGACATCCAGTCGGGCTTGATCCCTTCATCGGTGTTCACCACCGGCGCCCCCAGGTCGCTGGCATAGCGGATGGCCTTGGTGAGGTAGGGAATCGAGACCTCGGGCCGCATCAGCGGTGCGTGGGCGCTAACGGCCGAGGGCTTAAGATCGAGCTGGTCCAGCCATTGTTTTACCTCCAGGGGGTCGTCGTCCATGCACAGCATGTGATAATAACCGGCCAAGGCCAGCAGATCGTAGCCGGTGGCCACGCAGGGCTCGACATACCGATATCCGAGTCGGGCGGCGGTCTTGACGCCCTCGTGGAACGACTTTTCAGAACTTCTTATGAATTCAAGATTTACGCCGATATCCATACTCATCGCACCCAAATTACCGGATCCGTAGGGTTCCGCCGCTAAACCAGAGGAAACCGAATCCCGAGCGGGTTGTCAAGGGCCCCTTGCAGAAAACAGCTAGCGCTGCTATCTTAATGTCAGGCGGGCACAACGGAAAAAGGGGCCTCTTTTCCCGCGGGCAAGAAGGATCGGTTTATGCTCGTGCTTACGCGAAAGGCCGGTGAAAAGATATTCATCGGGGACCGGATCTCGGTGACGGTGGTGCGGATTGCGCCTGGGGTGGTTCGCCTCGGGGTGGAGGCGCCGCCGGAGTATAACATTGTCCGCCAGGAGCTAGTGGCGCCGGTTGCGGCCAGCCCGTCAAAAGAGAGCCCCGTGGGCAGCGGTCAGTAGCCCGCTTTTGTGCGAGTTCCCGTGCCCTCACCCATGCTCCTTTCTCATAGTGTCAGCCTACGTGCCTTTGGATGGCGGCAGGGTGCGGATATCGAGTTGCCGGGTGCCTTCGGGCGCGTCGAGCCCCCCATGCTCGGCGGCATACCGCAACAGGCGGCCCACTTTCTCGGCCGTCCGCAGGTCGTCGGGCGCCTTGCTGCCGGGCGGCGGTCCCCACAGGATCGGCGTGCCGGCCCGCGTGAACAGCTCGTAGGCCGGCTCCTCGGCGGCTGCGGCGGCCGGCCGGGGGCAGGGCTGGATGCGGAACAGCTTCAGCAACTGCCACGCCGGGCCCACGGCCGCGGCGATCTCGGCCCCGTCGACGACCCGCCCGTCACCCCAGCGTTGGCCGGGGGGACCCATCGGCCGCGTATCGATGCCCGCCAGGCACGGATAGCCCTGTTTCTCCAGCGGCGAGAAATCGCCATTGGGCAACAGCACCCCCTCGGCGTCGACCGGGAGCAGATCGCCCGGCGGGACCTGGACCATGCACACCGGCCGGCGATACACGAGGTCTGCCTGGACGCCGCCGTAGAACTTCGTGACCCGCGTGACCTTCGCCACCCAGGGGTGCAGCGCGAAGGCGATGGCGATTCGCCCGGCCAGGTCGTCGTCCAGCAGCGACAGGGGCCCATCCAGCGTCACGTTGCGAAACAGGTCGCGGCGGAAGTCCCGCGCGTCGATGTGGATCCACTCGGGCAGCGGCGTGATGCGGACCTGCTCCGGGCCCACCGCGTACGAGCCGATCACGTGGGGATACACGTGCCGCCAGACCAGGCAGACGGCCAGAATGAAGGCGGCCAGGAGCAGCGTCAGGGCGACGGGGGTACGGCCGGGCCCGACCAGAAACGCCACTCCGCGGGCCAGTCCCGGCGACAGGAAGCGAGGCGTACTGGCTTTTCTTGACGAGCCCATTGGGAACACCGCTCGCGCTTACCGATTCTGCCCGACGAGCTCAAGCGTCAGGCCCAGGGCCTCAACAACCGCTTGCAGGTTCGAGAGTTTGACGTCCTTTTTCACCAGATCTCCAACTCCAGCTCCAGGGAAACGCCCATCCGATCGTGGACCTGGCTGCGCACCAGGTCGATCAGCCGCAAGACGTCCTGGCTGGTGCAATCGGGCTCGGCGATGATGAAGTTGGCGTGCCGCTCGCTGACCACCGCCCCGCCGATGCGGGTGCCTTTGAGGGCCGCGCGATCGATCAGCTCGCCGGCGCTGCTGCCGCGGGGGTCCTTGAAGATGCAGCCGGCACACTGGTGCTCCAGCGGTTGCGCGGCCTTCTTGAGGATCCAATGCTTCTGCATGCGTTTGGCCAGCTCGCGGGGGTCCTCCGGCTCCAGGTGGAAGGTGGCGTCGAGGAGCACCGGGTCGTCCAGGTTGCTCTCGCGGTAGCCGAAGATCAGGTCGTCGTGGCCGCGCTCGACGACTTCGCCGCCGGTGGTAATGACCGTGGCGCCGACGGTCCACTGGCCGACGTCGCCGCCGCGGGTGCCGGTATTGCCGCGCAGCGCGCCGCCCACGGTGCCGGGAATGCCGATGAGCACTTCCATGCCGGCCAATCCGTGGTGCACGGCCGTGGTGACGACGCGGCCGAGGATGGCCCCCCCGCCGGCCGTGATGCGTTGCCCTTCGACCTGCACCCGGCCGAACCCGGGGGCCGACAGGTGGATCACCAGGCCCGGCACGCCTTCGTCGCGGGCCAGGACGTTGGAGCCCGCGCCCAGCAGCCGCGCGACCACCCCTTCCTCGTGGCAGCGGCACAATAGGGCCGTCAACTGGTCCGCGTCGTCGGGCTCGGCGAAGAACTCGGCCGGACCGCCCAGTTGTAACCACGTGTGCATGGCCAGCAGCTCACCCGGCCGCACGATCTTCTCGAAACCGCTCCAGGAGACCATTGCTTTCACCACGATGGGTAGGGTGGGACCAGCGCAGCGCAGTCCCACCGGGATTTCTCCGCCTTCATGGTGGGACTGCGCTGCGCTTGTCCCACCCTACTTTGCTTTCCCCCTTACGTTTCCAAGCCGCCGAAGCGCCGCTGGCGGGCGGCGTAACCGCGCAGTGCGCCGTGAAGCTGGGCCTCGTCGAAATCCGGCCACAAACGATCCGTGACCCAAATCTCCGCATAGCTGATCTGCCACAGCAGGAAGTTGCTGATTCGCATTTCGTCGGCGGTGCGGATGAGCAGGTCGGGCTCGGGCATTCCGGCGGTGTACAGGTGCGAGGCGATGGTTTCTTCCTGGATGTCCTGGGGCCGGAGGCGGCCGGCGAGGACCTCGGCGGCCATGCGGCGGAAGGCGTCGACCAGCTCGGCCCGGCCGCCGTAGTTGATGGCCAGGCAGAGCTGCAAGCCGCTGTTGCCGCGGCTGGCGGCCACCGTGCGGTCGACTTCCTGGAGGGTGTCTTCGGGCAGGCCCTCCCGGCGTCCGATCACCGCCACGCGCAGGTTGTGCTCCATGATTGCGGCCCGCTGCTCGATCATGTACTGCTGCAAGAGTTGCATGAGGAAGTCGATTTCCTGGGCCGGCCGCTTCCAGTTCTCGCTGGAGAGGCAGTACAGCGTAAGCTGCTGGATGCCCAGGCGGGCACATTCTTCGGTCACGCGGCGGACGCTGGCCGCCCCCTGCCGATGGCCTTCGATCCGCGGCAGGCCCCGCTGCCGCGCCCACCGCCCGTTGCCGTCCATGATGATCGCGATGTGCCGCGGCCGCTTGTCGGCGGGGACATCGGCCAAAGGATCTCGGAGGGTCTCGGACGACGTGGACATGTGCATCGCGAAAGCGTGGCTCAGGCAAAAATCGTCTGTTCTCGATCCGGCCCGACGGAGACCACCTCGACCGGCCGGCCCAGCAGATCGGCGATCCGCCGCAGATAATCCTGGGCGGGCCACGGCAAATCGGCCATGCGGCGGACCTGCTGGATCTCCTGCCGCCAGCCGGGCAGGGTCTCGTACACCGGCGTTACGCGGCGGAGGTCCTCGACGTGGTCGGGGAACCCGCCGCTGCGCCGGCCGTCCAGCTCATAAGCGGTGCAGATCCGCAGCTCGGCCAACTCGCTGAGCACGTCCAGGAGCATGACCGCCAGGGTGTCTACGCCGCTGAGGCGGGCGGTGTATCGGGCCGCCACGGCGTCGAACCAGCCGCAACGCCGCGGCCGCCGCGTCACCGTACCGTATTCCTGTCCCCGCTCGCGGATGTGCCGGCCCGTGTCGTTGTCCTGCTCGGTAGGAAACGGCCCGCCACCGACCCGCGTCGTGTAGGCCTTCACCACTCCAATGACCTTGGTCATGTAGCGCCCGGGCACGCCTGAGCCGCTCGAGACGCCCACCCCCGAGCTGTTGCTGCTGGTAACATAGGGGAAGGTGCCGTGGTCGATGTCCAGCAGGGCCCCCTGGGCCCCCTCCAGCAGCAGGTTCTTGCCGCTCTCGACCGCGTCGAGCAGATAGGCCGTCGTGTCGGCCACGTAGGGCCGGAGCTGCTCGGCGTAGTCGTGATACTGCCGGAAGATCTCGCCGGCATCGAGCCGGATTCCCGCCTCGGGACAGCCCAAGCCGGCCAGGATCCGCCGCTTGATCTCGACGATCCGCTCGATCCGCTCGCGGAAGCTCTGGCGATACAGGTCGCCCAGCCGCACGGCGTGCACGCGGCCCACCTTGTCGCGGTAGCAGGGGCCGATGCCCCGCATCGTGGTGCCGATGGCCTCGCCCCCGGCCGACTGGTCCAGCAGCCGGTCCTCCTCGAAATGCCAAGGGAAGATCACGTGGGCCCGGCTGCTGACGATCAGGTTGCGGCCGACTTGGATGCCCCGGCCGGTGAGCCCCCGGATCTCCTCCAACAGGCTGGCCGGGTTGATCACTACGCCGGCGGCCACGACGCACTGCACTTGGGGCCGGAAGATCCCGCTGGGCACCAGCGAAAGCTTGAATCGCTGGCCGCCGGTCACCACCGTGTGGCCGGCGTTGGCCCCACCTTGGTAGCGGACGACGATATCGTGCCGCTCGGTCAGCAGGTCGACGATCTTCCCCTTGGCCTCGTCGCCCCATTGTAATCCGATAACGCAGGTGGCCGGCATGGCCGCATTCCTCCCAGGTCGCAAACGTACCAATGTAACCGCCGCCAGACCCACCGGTCAAGCTGGGGTCAGGCCCGGGGGCGTGCCGGGCCAGGCTTGTGGTCCCCGCTGGCCTGCATTATCGTATAGCTGCTTCTGCCGGGCTTGGGGCGTGCCGCTATGATTGCCGCTGGGCGTCGGGTTGCCTTTTTGATCGTCGCGCTGGGCTGGCTGGGGATCGGTGCCGCGGGGCTGCGGGCCGGCGAGCCCGCCCCGGCCGGCGGCGCCGCCGTGCCCACCATGGGCGGCAAGCAGTTCTGGGCCGATGAGCTGTTCTTCCACCAGTGGCGAATCCAACGCAACGTGTGGGACGGCCACTACCGGCTGTTGGACCCCGACGACGGCCGCCATGCCTGGGGCACATATCAAGACTGCACCGCGGCCCTGGAGCGGATCAAGCGCCAGCGCCGGCTGCCGTCCATGCGGGGCAAGGCGGTGATCCTGCTGCACGGCCTGGGCCGCAGCCGCTTGGCACTGGACAAGCTGGCCAAGTACCTCGCCGCGCAGGGGGACTACACGGTGCTCAACGTCAGCTATCCCACCACGCAGGAAGACATCGGCGAGCACGCCCGCACGCTCAAGCTCATCATCGAGCACCTGGCGGGGATCGACGAGATTGACTTCGTCGGTCACAGCCTGGGCAACATCGTGGTTCGGCACTACCTGGGCGATCAGACCGACGCGGCCGCAGGCCGCCGGCCCGATCCGCGAATCAGACGGTTCGTGATGATCGCCCCGCCCAATCACCGCTCGCTGCTGGCGGCGGTGGCGGCCGACAGCCCCCTGTTTCAGATCGCCACCGGCCAGGCGGGGCGGCAATTGGGCCGCGATTGGGAGCGTCTGGAGCCGAAGCTCGCCACCCCCCAGTTCGAGTTCGGCATCATCGCCGGCGGAAAGGGCGACTCCAAAGGCTACAACCCCCTCCTGCCCGGCGACAACGACGCAACGATCACCGTGGCCAGCACCCGGCTGGCGGGGGCCGCCGATTTCATCGTCCTGCCGGCGCTGCACACGTTCATCATGGAGGACCCCCGGGCCATGGAATACACGCTGCGGTTCCTCCGCTCGGGCTACTTCCTTTCGCCGGCCAAGCGCCAGCCGATCGCGAAATGAGTCAATCGACCAGCAGCAGGGCGTAGTAGTTTTGCGGGCAGTCCTCGGCGGTGACGACCTCGATGGGCAGGCCGGCGGCGCGGGCCGTGGCGAAGACGTCGATGCCCGCCGCCTCCATGGCCGGCCGGGCCTCGTCGGGGTGTTTGCACTCGGCGGGCTGGCCCGGCTTGGGGCGCACCGCCCCGCAGCGCTTGCATCGCCAGCAAGGCCCGCAGGCAAACGCAAACGCCTTGTAACAGCCGGCCAGGAAGACCTTCCGCTCCAGGGCCAGGGCGAGCTGGCGGACCGACTTCCACTGGTTGCCGTGCAGCAGGATGCCGGCTTGGTACTCGTCCAGCATCTTCCGCGTGGTTTCCGGCGTGGGCGAGTGGGGCGGGCAGGTCAGGCACTGCCCGTATTCCGAGCACCCGTACTGGCACCGCAGCCGGACCCAGGTGCCCGTAAAGACCTGCCGCGGCGGCGAAACCACCACGGCATCCAGGGCCCCCATCTGCCGGGCCTCGTCGCAGAACGCCTTGAGCTGTTCAGAAGTGGTTATCGCGCGGCTGGTCATCGTTCGGCCTCGAATACCAGTAGCGCGTCTTCCCAGCCCTCGGGCGTGGAGAAGGACTTCTGGCCCACGTTGCTCACATCGCCGATGGGCAGCGGATCGCCGGTCCTCGGATCGAGCCAAAAGGCCTTGGCCTTGGCCGCCCCCAGCTTGCTCAGGTTCACCGAGAACGTGGCCTGCTCGGCCAGGTAGAGCATGAGCCATCGACCGTCCGCGTGGCGGGCGGCCAGGTGCAGCACGTCGCCCATGGTGTTGCCGCCGGAGGCGAAAACCGACTGGTCGGGCACGAGCCGCCACCACTGCCGGCGGGCGGTAAAGATCTTCTTGAGGATGCCCAGTTGGACCGCCCCGGGGGCATCCAGGGCCTGCTTCCACGTGGGCAGCACCCGCCAGCTATCGTTGTGCCCGTAGGTGTGGTGGCCGCCGGCCAGGTACGAATAGTATGCCTGGCGGCGAATCCACAGCGGCGTAACGGGGAATCCGTATTCCGAGCCCGCCTCGTAGGCCCCCTCGGCCATCAGCACCGGCTTGGGCGGCGCCAGGCCGTAGTCGTGGCTCACCATTGTGTAGATCAGCTTGACGCTGGCCCAGGTCTGCATCGAGTCGAAGTCCAGCCAGGGCTCGCCGTGAATGAAACTGGAGGAATACGGGGCGGGGTCGGGCTTGAAGGTGATCAGATGCCGGCCGCCGTCGCCCGCGTGCAGCCCCGCGGCCAGCTCCCGCAAGATGGGTATGAACTCCGGCCGGGCCTCGGGCGTCATCGACCAGACGATGTTCGGCTCGTCCTTGTACCGCCGGGCCAGCCAGCGGGCCCAGGACCGCGCTTTCTCGAGTGTGATCCACTGCCGGTACCGCTGGTGATACAGCGTCATGGAAATGATCAGGTCCTGCTCGCCCGCCGCGCGGACCACGGCATCCACGTTCCTGAAATACGCCTCGTTGGGCCGCAGCGGATCGTTGTCGAGCCAGGCCTTCTGGCCGTAGACGTTCGGTGCGGTTCCGTCGCCCACGCCCAGGAGCATCACCTGGAAGAAAACAAAGCCATGGATCTTGCTCTTCTCCAGGATGATCTTGGCCTCCTCCAGCTTGTATTCCCGGAAGAGCTGCCATTGCGTGGTGCCCAGCCAGAAGACCGGGGCCCCGTTGCGGTCCACGAAATATCGCTGGTTTGGGCTGACCTTGACGGGCATCGCGATCGGCTGGGCCCGGGCCGTCGGGCCGGCCAACAGCAGGCACACCATTGCAAGCAGCGTTTTGACGAGGGGCGAGGCCATGATTGTGCTCCTCCCGATACTGGGGACCAGAAAAAGACGATTCTACCGCTTGGGGGTACCGGGCGTAAACAGAGAGGCTACACTTGGTCGTTGTCGTCGTCGCCACGAGACCGGTAGGATGGGTCGATCGCAGCGAGCCCCACCAGGATCCGCGAGTACCTGGCTAATGGTGGGGCTCGCTGCGCTCGACCCACGTCTACAAGACCGTAGGCATCACGCTCCGCGTGATGCAAGTCCCTCTCGCGGAGCGAGAGGAGTACGGCAGGCGGGGTCATTTCTCGACCGCCGGTTTCGGTGTACACTGGCCACTTGCCTGCTTTCTGCTTTGAGGGGCCTTGCCGTGCGATGGTTTCAACGCGAGATGCAGTTGCCTCCCTTTCCCCGCGGATGCCATACTATTACGGAGCGGATCCTGGAGGCCATGCCCGAGATATCCCAGGTGAAGGTGGGGCTGCTGCACGTGTTCGTGCAGCACACCTCGGCCTCGCTCACGATCAACGAGAACGCCGATCCCGACGTGCTGGTCGATCTGGATCGCGTGTTGGATGCGCTGGCGCCGGAGCAGTTCCCGTATCGCCACACCGAAGAAGGCGACGACGACATGCCGGGCCACGTGAAGGCGTCGCTCGTGGGCAACTCGCTGACGGTGCCCATTCGCGACGGCCGGCTGGCCTTGGGCGTGTGGCAGGGCCTCTGCCTGTGCGAGCATCGCCGGCGGGGTGGCCGCCGGCGGCTGGTGCTCACTGCTTACGGCGACGTGCTGTAAGCGCTCGTAAGAGAACAGGTTGAGCAATTGGGTGGCACGCCCTGAGCGGAGCGAAGGGCGTGGCGGGCCCCCAAGTCACGCCCTTCGCTGCGCTCAGGGACGTGCCACACCCGGTGCAATTTGAACAGGTTATTGTCCTAGAGCCCCTGAGTGCCGGCCTTCATATCGTCCGGCACGGGGGCGATCCGCTCAGGCCGCTCGGGCGTGTTCCGCGACGGCCTGGCGGCGGCGGAGCGAAAGCTGAGTGATCTTACGCTCGATCAGCAGCGGCAAGTGCATGAAACAGGCGTAGAGCCGGTCGGCGAGGTCCACCTCCCGGCGATCGCTGCACCGGGTCTTGCGGAGCGACAGCAGGCTCCCGGCCAGCTCCATCCACTCGTAATTGTGATACCGTGACAGGAAGCGGTTGAGGGCCAGTTGAATGCCCCTGAAATCGCGGCAGTAATCGTGGAAGCAGGCCACGCCGCCCGGCCGCAGCAGCCGCAACCACCGCAAGTCCTCGGTGATCCGCAGGACCTTGTGTGACGCATCGACGACGACGAGCGAGAATGTCTCGCCCGCGGCCTGGGCCGCTCGAAACGCCTCGACGCTGGTCGCCACGCGGAAGTCGATGCCATCCGGATCGACGCCATGTTCGCGAAGGTTGCGTTTGACGGTGTCGAATTGTCCGGGAAAGTACCGCATGGGATCCACCACGACGAACCGCAGATGGTCGCGGTGACTGAGGCACTGGATCATTTTCCACAGCGTCCCGCCCGCCGCCGTGCCGATTTCCAGGCATGGCCCTTCCGGAATCGGGGTGCGCAGTGCCCGCAAGAGGGAGGCGTGCTCCTCGGCGGTCATCTCGGCCTCTAGGGTCGTCGCACACTGCCGCATCGGAATGTCCTCCTGGCCGCCGGTCGTGCGGAACTGCAAATGTATCCGGCACACTCCGTGTGCCGGTTGTTTGCAACGGCACACGGAGTGTGCCGGATACAAGAGCGTCTACTGCCCCACCTCGATCCCCAATCCCTCGTGCCGCACCAGCGGATAACCGTCGGGGTCCTTCCCGCGGAGTCGCCGGTACAGGACCTGGATCGTCTGCTCGTTGACGGTGACGATGAACAGTTTTCGCAGCCGGTCGGGCGGCGATTCCAGCGGGCGGACACCGTGCCAGGAATGCTCGGTCCGCTGGAACAGCAGGCTGCCGTTGCCCCGCGGAACAAGGGCGGCGCCGACCTTGAGGTCCTCGAACTTGGGGGCCGAGTGACGCTGGAAGCGCCCGTTGTCGTCGAGCATCAGGATGTCGCCGCCCCAGTTGGGGTCCCAGTCCTCGTTGGTGTTGAAGTAGAAGATGTGCGTGGCCGTCTTCCGCCGGGCGTCGCAGTGCGGCGAGACCCCGCAACCCTGCCAGGCAAAATACCATTCCAGGGTCAGGACGATCGACTTGCGCTCGCCCAGGCCCAGCATGCGGCGGAGGAACGTCTCGTAGTGCCGCCCGTGAAGCTCGGCGATGAACTCCCGCCACGCCGCGGAAAGCGGCAGCCCCGGGTGGTAGTGCAGCAGGTAGCGGTCGTGGTAGCCCTGGCCGTGCGCGCGTTTCACGCCCACCTTGCGCTCGAACAGCGACACGTCGGGCAGGGTCCGGCGCAGCTCCTCGAAACCCTGCGCGGTCAAGCTGTCCTCGATGTTCACCCAAGGATAGGGCTGCTGGCCCTGAAACTCGCCGGCCGACAGCCCCTCCAGCCGGTCTTGGTCCAGATACTTCATGGCCGATCCTCCTGAAGCGGCCTTTGGCCGCGGCCAAGAAAGGGGATTATACTCCGCACGTTTTGAAACGATGTGAACCGCAACAACAGGAAAAGGCCGGGATCATTCGTGGCCGCTCGCAGTATAGAAACTTAGGATTTAGAATTGCCGGCATTGATAGCACTCCGGCCATGCACGTCGCGGCCGGCCGCGCCGGACGCCACACGAAGAGCGAAGCATACCACAGGCCCCCCGCTGGCTCCAATAGCAACCAGGGAATCGGCGCGACGGAAGGTAGCAGGCACACTCCGTGTGCCGTCCGCCGTACGACGGGTTCGGCGGGTGTCCCGACCCCGCCGCGGTCCGACCGAAGATCTCCGGGGCCGGGGAGACCTTCAAAGCGGCGGTGTGGCTCGGTCGGAGACCGGCCACAACGCGGTATCGCGGACGGCACACGGCGTGTGCCTGATACATTAGGGCCGTCAGAAGTCGGCCGATTGGTCGAACTCTTCGTAGCGCTGTTCCGAATAGTCGCGGAAGCAGGTGAACTTGTCGAACCACTTCAGCTTGACGTCGCCGGTGGGGCCGTTGCGCTGTTTGGCCACGATCACCAGGCCCTGCCCGGCGGTGCCCCGCTCCTGGGCTTCCTCCCGGGTTTGATAGTATTCGTCGCGGTGGATGAACATCACCACGTCGGCGTCTTGCTCGATGGCCCCCGACTCGCGGAGGTGGCTCAGCCGCGGCCGGTGCTCCTCCTTGCCGCTGGCCTCGACCTGGCGGTTGAGCTGCGCCAGACAGAGGATGGGCAATTGCAGCTCGCGGGCCAGGCCCTTCAGCCGCCGGGCCATCTTGGCCACCTGCTCCTGCCGCGGGTCGCGCGGATCGTCGGGCTGGATGAGCTGCAGGTAGTCGATAATCACCAGGCCGATCTTCTCCTTGCGTCTGAGGCGCCGGGCGGCGGCGGCGATCTCGGTCACGGTCCGGCTCGGCGTGTCGTCGATGAACAGCGGCGCCCGGCTGAGCTTGGCCGAGGCCTCGACCAGCTTCTTGCGGTCGTCGCCCGAGAGGAAGCCGGTGCGGAACTTGCTCCCGTCGATGCTGCCCTGCGAGCAGAGCAGTCGCTGGGCCAGCTCCAGGCGGGCCATTTCCAGGCTCACGAACAAGACCGGCGTGGCGGCCTGGATGGCCACGTTCTCGGCGATATTGGTGGCCAAGGCGGTCTTGCCCATGCTGGGCCGCGAGGCCAGGATGACAAGTTCGGAGGAGTGCAACCCGCCGGTCAGGGAATCGATGTCGCGGAACGAAGTGGGGACCCCGCCCGCCGTGCCCTTCTCCAGCCGGGCGTCGATCCGCTGGAAGGCCTCGACCATCAGGTCGTGGGCGTTGGTCACCCGGTCGGTGCTCCGCCGGTCGTGGACGGCAAAGATCTTCTCCTCGCAATGGCCCAGCAGCTCGCGGGGCTCGAGCGTGGGGTCCCAGGCGTCGCGGAGGATCTCGGTGCTGGCGTGGATCAGCTCGCGCAGCGTGGCCTTGTTGCGGACGATCTCGGCGTAATAGGCGGCGTTGGCGGCGTAGGGCACCGATTGGGCAATCTCGGCCAGGTAGGCCGCCCCGCCGATCGCCTCGAACTCGCCCGCGTGCTTCAGCCGCTCGACCAGCAGCGTGACGTCGATCCGCTTGCCCTCGTCGTTCAGAGCCAGCAGGTTACGATAGAGCTTCTGGTTGGCGTCGGCATAGAAGTCGTCGGCGCGGAGGATGAGGGCCACGTCGTCGCACAGCAGGGGGTCCAGCAGCAGGCTGCCCAGCACGGCCTTCTCGGCTTCCAGGCTTTGCGGGGGCAGGCGATCGAGGATCTCGGAACTGACCCGAGCCGGCTCGTGGGCTCGATCCGTGCGTTGGGAAACCGGCATGGCAAGCGTCCTCCGTGATCCAAGCCCTGAGTGTAGGCCGTAGGGTGGGTCGAGCCCGAGGGAGCCCCACCATTTGCGACGGACGACGGGAGACGGACGACGGACTGGAGTGCTTCCGTCCGTCGCCCGTCGCCCGTCCTCCGTCGCGGTTCTGAGTGTAGCGGCTATCGGCCGGGACGGCAACCACCCCCCGCGTTGTCGCCCGGCTCGGCCGTGGCGGGGCATGAGCCGCACGGGCCGCCGGAGGGGCAACTCGGGCCGGACCGGTCAGTTTCGGCCTCGCCGCTTAACCCACTGCTCCGGTCGCACACCGCCTGGCAGCCGCAGGCGTGGCCCCGGCCCGCTCGTCGCCACCGCCAGGCGAGGTACGCCCCGGCCGCCACGATCGCTGCCAGCACCGCCACGTCTTGCCACATAGTGTAGTGCTTCACTCAAATGGGACTTTATGATTTTGGGGGTGCCACTGCTGGCTTGTCCAGCAGTGGTGCACAGGACGGTGGTTCGACACTGCTGGACGAGCCAGCAGTGGCACCCGGCGGCTGTCAGCCGCCGGCCAATTCCCCAATTCCCCAATTCCCCAAATCCCCAAATCCCTAAATCCCCAAATCCCTACCCCACCCACGTTCCCACCTGGTACGTCGCCAGGGCGCCGAGGTAGGCCAGCACCGTCATATATGTGAAGGCGAAGGCGGGCCAACGCCAACTGTTCGTCTCGCGGCGGATGACGGCCAGCGTGGCCGCACACTGGGCACACAGGGCGTAGAACACCATGACCGACAGCGCAGTGGGCAGGGTGAACACGGGCCGATCGGTGCCGTCCCAGGCGGCCTGCCGCAGCCGCGTCTGCAAGGGGGCCAGGCTTTCGGCCGGACCCGCATGGACCTCCGTACCGACGCCGTAGACCACGCCCAGCGTGACGCCGTAGACCACGCCCAGCGTGGCGACGACAATCTCGCGGGCCGGCAGCGAGGCCAGCACTGCGCAGCCGATCCGCCAGTCCCAGCCCAACGGCCGGACGGCCGGCTCGATCAGTCGGCCCAGCCGCCCCAGCAGGCTGTGCTGCTGATAGACGGCGGCGATCTGGTTGCGAGTATCGGCGAGCTGGCGGCGAAGCGGCTCGCGGTCGGGGCTGGCCGGCGGCAGGGCCGCAATTCGGGCCTCGATCTGCCGGGCTTGCCCGGCCAGCGGCTCGACGGCGTTTCGTGCCCTGGGCCAATAAGCCGCGGCCCACACCAGGACCGATACGGCCAGGATCAGCGTGCCGGCGGTGCGGAGGAAGAGCCAGGCCCGGCCCAGCACGCGGTACACGGCAGTCTGCGGCGAGGGCCACTTGTAGCTGGGCAGCTCCATCAGGAAGGGCGGCGTCCGGCCCCGCAGGATCGTCCGCTTCAGCACCAAGGCCGCCAGGACCGCCGCCACGATCCCCAGCACGTAGAGCGCGGCCAGGGTCAATCCCTGGAGACTGAGCAATCCGCCCAGGCACGTCTGGGCGGGAATGAAGGCCGCGATCAGCAGGGCGTAGATCGGCAGTCGGGCCGAGCAGGTCAGCAGGGGGGCCACCAGGATCGTCGTCAGCCGGTCGCGCTCGTTCTCGATGACCCGCGCGGCCATGATGCCCGGCACGGCGCAGGCGAACGACGAGAGCATGGGAATGAACGACCGGCCGCTCAGGCCCACGCGGCACATGAGACGGTCCATGAGGTACGCGGCCCGGGCCATGTAGCCGCAGTCTTCCAACACCGCAATGAACAGGAAAAGGATCATGATTTGGGGGAGAAAGGCCAGGACACTGCCGGCCCCGCCCAGGATGCCCTGGGTCAGCAGGCTGCGCAGTGCGCCTTCGGGCAAGGCCGCCTCGATCCAGCCGCCGGCCGCGCTGCAGGCCGCCTCGATCCATCGCATCAGCGGCCGGGCCCACAGAAAGACCGATTGGAACACCAGCGTCATCACGAGGGCAAAGACCAGCGTGCCCCACAAGCGATGGGTCAACAGCCGGTCGATGCGGTCGCTGGCGGTGTGCCGGTAGCGGCGGGGCTCGCGGACTACGCCCTCGAGGATCGACCGGGCCCAATCGTAGCGGACGGCGGTCTCGACGGCCGGCACGGGCTGGGCCGCCTCGGCCAACCTAGCCCGCCCCTCGGCAAGCTGCCGCTTGATCCGGCCGTCGGCAGCGGGCAACAACACTTCGAGCAGGTGGCCGCTGGTATCCAACAGTATCCGCCGCAGCAGCGGGCGGGGCAGAGTGCTTTCCGGGGCCAGCGACTTCTCCAACAGGTCCACCTCTCGCTCGAAGGGCTGGGGGAAACAGACGGCCTTCGCCGCGGCCGGCCGGCCCACGGTCTGGGCCAGGGCGGCCTTTAGCTCGGCCAGGCCCGTGCCCCGGTTGGCTTGGATGCCCACCACCGGCGTGCCCAGCCGCTCCTGGAGCCGCACCAGATCGAGCGTGACGCCGCGGGCCGAGGCCACGTCGAGCATGTTGACCGCCACCAGCGTCGGCAGCCCCAGTTCGAGCACCTGGCTGACCAGGTACAGGTTCCGCTCGAGGTTCGAGGCGTCGACGATCGACAGGACCGCGTCGGGGGGGCCCACGTCGGATTGTCGGCCCAAGAGCACGTCGACCGCCACCCGCTCGTCCTGTGAGCGGGCGCCCAGACTGTACAGGCCCGGCAGATCGACCAGCTCGTAGGAGCGGCCCTCGTGCTCCAGGCAACCGGTCTTCTTCTCGACCGTGACGCCCGGATAGTTCCCCACGTGCTGACGAATTCCTACCAGGGCGCTGAAGAGGGTCGACTTGCCCGTGTTCGGATTGCCGATCAGGGCGACGGTCGGCACGGCGTCAGTCTCCCGCCGGGATCGGCACGACCAGAATATCCAGCATCTCGTCGGCGCGGAGACAGATCTTGTTGCCGGCCATGCGGAGGATGCAGGGATTGCCGGTGCGGAACATCTCAATCCGCGTGCCGCCGCGCAGCCCGAATTCTTCCAGGCGATGCACGTGATCGGGGCGTCCCTCGATGCGGGTGATGCGGGCAGTCTGCCCGGCTCGGAGTTCTTCCAGCGGGATCGATCGATGGGGCATCACGGGTCCTTGGGTGCCGGGGTGGCGGCCGGGCGGGGGGCCATGTCTAGATTGAGACTCAGTCTCAATCCTCTACTGGATTATAGAACTTTCCGCCCGACAATGCAAGGCAAGATAAGAAAACAAAACCGGCCCCAAAGTAGTTTCTGTTGCGGAAGGTCGGAAACCTGTAGGGTGGGTCGATCGCAGCGAGCCCCACCCTAATGTGGTGCCGTGAAGGCTTACCGCCAACCTCAGCGGGCCAGCACTACCGGCAGCCCCGCCCAAACCACGACCGGCTGACTCCCCTGGTATCCCGACAGATTCTTCGTCGGCTCGGCAATAATCGCGCCGAAGATCAACACCGGATCGTTCTCCTTCACCGCCAGCGACCGGTCGCTCAGCACGAGCACCGCCTTGGCCGACGGGTCCGGCCGGACGGCCACCCATTGGTATCCGTCCTTGCTGGTGATTTTCATGACCGTACCGGTCAAGAGGATGCCGCCCGGGGCCTTGTCCTCGACCAGCTTCCGCGCCGCGGCGACGATCTTCGCCGATCCCTTGGCGGACTGGCCAAGTTGCCGGGCGACGGCCTGGACCGCCTGCTTCTGGGCATCCGCCGCGCCTTGGACGAATGTCACGACCTCGGCCAATCGGCAGAGCTTCCGGTAATCCTCATCCGTGATTTCGGCGGGGGGCTTGCCTTTCAGGGCGGCGTCGGCCGCGGCCAATACGGCAGCCAGCTTGGCCGCGTCAAAAGTCGGCGGCTGGCGGGGGCCCACAGTGGTAACCATCGCCACCTCGATCTTGGCCGGGGGCGTCGCCACGGGAGCCACCGGCGGACTGGCCCCGGGGCCGGTGGCGGGCTTCACGGCGGGTTTGGATTGCGGGTTGGACAGTGGTTTCGGCCGCGACGTGCCCACCTCGATCGGCTTGAACTGCGCCTCCCCGGGTGCAAAAACGTCTACCTTCGGCTCGCTGGTCGAGAAGAAGTCGCCCTTAGACGGCAGCTCGTTCTCGGCCGAGTCGTCGAGGCCCGGCATGCCCTCGGGCTGGGTCTTGGCGCTGGGCTTCGCCTGCGGCGAACCGGCTGCCGCTTGAGGGTTGGCGCCCGGCGCCGCCTTCGCGGGCGGCTGGTTATTAGTGGCTGGTGGCTGGTTACTAGTGGCTGGCGGCTGGTTCGCAACAACCGGCGGTTGATTGTTCGCGGCGGGCGGCTGAGCGGCAGCGGCGGGCGTTGCCGGCGATGCCTGCCCGGTGGCCGTCCGTTCGGCCGGCTTCTTGTGGAAAATATGGTAGGAATCGTTCCGTGCGTCGTACCAGCAGGCGAACAGATACGCGCACGCCAGACCCAAGGCGCCGGTGACGGCCATGCCAATCACCCGGCCCAAGGCGCTTGCCTCGCGGGGCTTCTTGCGTTTCCTGGGTCGTGGCAGCGCGGCGGCGGCTTCTTCGGCGGCGGCAGCCGGCGGGGCCTTTCCCGTAATGGCGGCGAAATCCACGGCGTCCAGCGCCCCTTCCGGTTCTTCGGCCAGGGCGATGGTTTCCCCGTCCCCACCGTCGGGCGGCCCCTCGGCCAGGGCCTGCTCGTCCGGGGGCTGGTCGCTCCAGAGATGCGGGCCCAAAGGCGATTCGGCCAGCGGGGCCACGTCGGTCTGGCCGTCGGCGGCGACCGCGGCGGCCTCAGGCACAGCCCCTGCCGCCTCTGCCGATGCAGGGACCGCCTCGGCCGGCTCCGCAACCTCGGCAGCCGCCACCGCCTTGGCTTCGATCGAATCGGCCGCGGGCGCCGCCGCCGGGCGGACGACAATCAGCGTGGGCGGGAGCATCGCCAGGGCCTCGTCGCCGAGATACTCGACCTGGCACAACGGACAACGCACCACGGCTTCCGCCGTGACACCGTCGGGAACCAAGACCTGTTTGGAACACCTGGGGCAAATGGAGCTAAGCGACATGGACCGAATTACCTGGCTAGAGACGATTCAACGGCCGGCCGGGAGAACGGGACCGTTTTCCCGGTTCTACCCACAAACACGGGACAGTCATCCTAGTTTAGCTCGGAACGGCCGCAAAAGCCACCATGCTCCGCGCGGTTTTCAATGGCGAGAAGAAAGCCCTTGGGAGCTTTGGTCTTCGGTTCCAGCGCCCATTCCGTGCCCGGCAACTTACGGTGCTTGTGTTTCGGGGAGCGGATCGCTTGTGGCGACAGCATTCGCCGAGACATAGGAAGTTCACTACGGTTCGATCTTCGTCCCCAGCACCTCCAGGAACTTCCGAATCCACTCGGGATGGCCGGGCCAGGCGGCCGCGGTGACGAGCGTGCCGTCGACCACGGCATTGGAGAAGGTCTCGTTGACGTCCCGCCACACGGCCCCGGAGCGGACCAGATCGGGCTTTATGGCGGGGTAGGCCGTCAAACGGCGGCCCGTCACCACGCCCGCGGCCACAAGGATCTGTTGCCCATGGCAGATCGAGGCCAGCGGCTTGCTGGCCTGGGCGAAGTGGCGGACGATCTGAAGCACGCGTTCGTTGAGGCGGAGGTACTCGGGGGCGCGGCCGCCGGGGATGACCAGGGCAT
>JBEKTY010000034.1:0-52707 GCA_049515555.1 Thermoguttaceae bacterium | reverse complement strand
TCGGAGTCGGGCCAGCCATGGTACTCGTCCTCTCCCTGGACTTGTAGCGGTATCCTTACCGAGGAGGGGATTATACCACACCATGCCCTGCAACCCTGACATCATTTGTGAAATGGACCACTTAGCTGCGGCGTTGTAGTGAAGAATCAGCGCTCGGTGGGGGCGAGCCCCACCGGGGCGTTCACAGTTCGAGTATCCAAGCGGCCGACCGTTTCAGGCGATGTGGGCCTTCAGAACAATTGCAGTTCCGTTGCTTTCGCCCCTGCGCGGTGCGGCGCGGAAAACCCCGCAACGCCAAACTGCTTCAGCCGCACTGAGTGCTTCGGAAAGCGCGCCACGATCTCCAGTTCGCCGCCCAACGCCTTGACAATCTTGCGCAGCGTCGAGACTTGGATGTCGGACTGCTTCTCCAGCTTCGACAGACTGGGCTGCCTTATCCCCAGCGTTGCGGCCACCTCCCGCTGGCTCTTGCCCGCCAGGCGGCGGATCTCGCTCAGCAAGAGGTCCGCCAGCAATTCCCGAGTGCGGCGGGCCGCCCGCCGACGCGTACGCTCGGTCGTCGTCCGCCGCACCAGTTCATCGAATGACTTGGCCATATTATTGTGCTTGTGCTGGAATGATAGCCTATAAGCTATAATAGGTCAAGCGGAATCTATGCGTGCCCGTCCTGTGCGAGGAGGGTCGAAACGGCGAGGCCAATGTCACCTGAACAACGCTCGTTGCTTCACGGTCGTTTTGGTCACTGGATCCAAACCAGGCGGATAGAGCGCCGCCATCGTTTCGTATGATCCCAGTTCGCCCGCCAAGGCTGCCAAATTGAGTTCGCTCAGGATGGCAACTGTAATAGGCCGCTTGGCATCCCAGAAAACCAACGCGGACAGAAACTCTCTCGCCACGTCTGAGTTCAATAGGGAGCAAAGGTAATCAGCCTCCTCCTCGCAACGGCAGGGGAGAAAATTTGAAGTATCGTCAAGCATGATCGGCTTGCCGCGAAACTGCCCGAGCTTGGCAAAGCCCAGCCGCTTATAGAACCCCGATATAGCAACCTTCCAGGGTGCGAAAGAATAATCACCGACACCGAAAATCGAAAAACGAGGACGGCTGCGGTAAATTGAACTCGACCGGGCATCCAGCTTATCGGCGTGGCTGAGCAGGTATCGCCACGTCTTCGGCGCACGCTCCGCAATTGCCGCCGTACCCTCGCCGATGCTTTTCTGTGTTACGATCATCCATCGGCGCGGGGCCTCCGTCGCGCCGTTGGCTAATTGCGAACTCTTTAGCATCGGATAGAGGAAGGTGCTTTCCAGTGAAACGACTTCATCTAATCCATTGCGAAACGCGTCCCCCTCTTTCCACAACTCCATTACCTTGCTGCAATCGTGCTTTACGCCGGATCGCCAACGCAGCGGGCTCTGACCCCTGAGATGCCCCCAACGTGCATACGCCGTCACGTCCGATACGAGGCGGCCGTCACGATACCCGAACACGCCAACTGGCTTGGCCTTATCCATGTCGCTATAGACACGGCACTCATTGGTATGTGCCAAGGCCGATAGCTCACAAACTAGCAGGCACGCATCAACAGAAGCGCCGAAGAAGGCCATTGCATCAATTGCACGAAGTTCCGCTTTTCGCAACCTCGTACCGTTCTTCCATGCGTGGAACAAGACTTTGCGTGCAACGGCCGTCTTACAGAGCATCGCTAGGGTGGCATGGCGGCCATCGAGCGCCTCGATGAGCTTAATGAGCATCCATTCTGAAATGCAGAAGTTGCTCTTGCCCGTGATGGCGTCGAAGCCGGCGTGTCCTTGAAAGTTCGACTTCTCCGGCAGGTTCGCGCTTCCGAGCAGCCCCAACTGCGCGTTGGTTACCCAAGGGAGATTACCAATTACCAGCAATGGCTCCGGCATTGGTGCGATCAGACCAGCCCAGTCGGTCTTAAAGAAGTCGGCTGCGATTATCCTTGCCGTTACGCCGTAATGACACCGTTTGACGGCCTGCTTCGCCTCGGCCACATACCCGTCATTGATCTCTAAGCCTAGAGCGTCGGTTGCACTGGAAAAGGTGCTGAGGGCGGCGACCAGAAAGCCGCCCTTTCCGCAGGTCGGCTCTACGATGGACGAGAATCGCTCCTTGCGACGAGCCACCACGCCACACACCTTTGCGGCCAGTGCCGCTGGCGTCTGAAAATCACCGAACTCGGCGGTTTCCCGTTTGGTGCTTGTCATGCCTCATCTACCGAACGCGGACGATCCCGTCAATTGCTCCCGCTTGTTCAATGACCCGCCCATATTGGAGCCGCCACTGTAAGGCGTTTGAGATTGTCAGATACCCGACCTGTGGTGGGGTTTTCAAGACCTGTTGTGCAATCGCCCGTGCCTCTATTTCATCGACTGGAAGCGCCCGATCTTGCATGAAGGCCACAAGATCATCTTCGTTTCCGTGATTCTCGATTATGCTGCGGAGCCCGGTCGTCATCTGAAAATCCGCGGTGCAGCGTTTATTCACGAATATGGTATGCTGGATATTGAGCCTGGCGGTTTTCGTCGCCGCGTCGTCGGTTTTCTCGTAGACGAACACGAGGAGGTTGTAGCCCAGGCCGAATATCTTCTGCCGTGCCGATTTGTATGGACATGACGACTGCGGCTGCTTGATGCTCGTGACCTTCAAATCCACGTCCAGGTCGGGAATGTCAATTCCCTTCGCGGAGCTGCCCGCACCAAAAGTGTATTTCACTCGCAGGTAATCCAGGAACTTGTGTTCCAGGTAAGTGCCAACGGCTTTTCCGTCGGTCACGCCGAAGAGCAATGGTTCCGCGTGCGTGGATTCAATCGTTGAGAATGTCAGAGCTTCCGCCTGCAATCTTTCAATCGTCAGTTTTCTGCGTTTCACGGCCACAATGGCTCACCCCCTCTGCAGGAAGGCCGGTCGAGTCGAGACGGGAACGCACGTAGCACTGGCAAGCTGGGGCACGGCAACTGGTGTGGTCCCTTATTGGACCTTTTGAACAACTACACGCTGAAGCGGATAAACAGCACGTCGTCATCCTGGATGACGTAGTCCTTGGGCTCCTGGCGGATGAGGTGGTGGGCCTTCAGCTCGCGTTCGCTGCCCAGCCGCATGAGGTCGCGATAGTCGAAGACTTCGGCGCGGATGAAGCCGCGGGCCAGGTCGGAGTGGATGCTGGCGGCGGCCTCCAGCGCGGTTCCCCCCTGCTGCAAGAGCCAGGTGCGGACCTCCTTGTCGCCGGCGGTGAGGAACAGTCGCTGGCCCGAGGCCGTCAGCAGCAGGCGGAGGATGGCGTCGCGGTCGGCGCCGCCCACGCCCAGCTCGCGCCGGAACTCGGCCCGATCCTCGGGACTCATCTTCGTGAGCTCGAGCTCCAGTCCGGCCGGCACGGCCAGCACCGGCGTCTGGGGCGTGCCCAAGGCGGTGAAACGCTCGGGGGCCGACTCGTCGTCGGCCGTGTTGAAGATCACCACGCGGGGCTTCTCGCCGAACAGGCGGAAGGCGCGGGTCACCTTGAGCTGCTCGTCGGTCATGTCGGCGGTTTGCACCGGCTGGCCCTGTTCCAGGCCGGCCAGCACGGTTTTCAGCGTTTCGAGCTCGTGGGCCAGGGCCTCGTGCTCCAGCCTGGGGATGGGCTTGCGGAGCGACTCCTCGACGCGTTTGATGCGTCCGGCGACGATCTCCATGTCGGCCAGGATCAGGTCTTCGTCGAAGGAGCGGAGGTCGGCCAGGGGATCGGCCCGGTCGAAGGCGGCCACGACGAAGACCAGGCAGCCGGCCTCGCGAATGAGGGCCAGTCGGGCGGCGCTGCCCTCGTGCGTGCGGCTTAGTCCGGGCGTGTCGACCAGCTCCAGCGCGGCCAGGGTGATCTTCTTGGGATGATAGATGTTCACCAGCCCATCGACCCGCGGCTCGGCAACGGGGGCCATGGCGCTTTGGCCGGAGTGGACCAGGGCCGGATCGGGCTTCACGCCCGTCAGCCAGGCGAACAGCGTGCTCTTGCCCGATCCTTGATATCCCACCAGCCCGATCTTCATGGATGATTCACTCCTCAGCATTTAGGAGTTAGAAGTTAGGAGTTAGAATGGCGGGCACGAACGCCGGGAGCCCCTGCCCGACAATCAGCTCCCGAACCGACCGGCCGACTTCCAGCCGTCTCCTCCTAACTTCTAACTTCTGGCTTCTAACTCCTAACTCCTGACTTCCGCGGCGGCTCCGGCTTGTCTTCGGGCGGGCTGGTATCCTTGGCCGGGCCCTCTTTCTTCTTGTCGGCGGGGGCCGACAGGGCCTCACGCCAGGGTTTGCGGGCCTGGTAGCTGTCGACTTCCTTCTTCAGCTCGGCGAGGTGTTCCTTGCTGCCGAGCTCGACGGACTTGGCCGACCACTTCCGCGCGTTTTCAAAATCGCCGATCTCGGCGTAGGCGGCGGCGAGCGTGCTAAGAATGTAATCCTCTTTGTAGTCGCTCAGTTTACAGGCCTCCAGGGCCAACCGCAGGGCCCGCTGGCCGTCGCGGAGCTTGTCCTCCGGCGCGGTGGCCAGCACCCAGGCGAGGTTGTTCAGGAGGCCGGGGTCTGCGGGTCGCAGCTTGAGTCCTTGCTCATAATCGGCGACGGCCCCCGCGCGGTTGCCCAGGTTGAGTTGCGCGTCGGCCCGGCCGCGGTAGGCCATCCATTCGTCGGGATGCTCGGCGATGACCGTCGAGAAGGCCTCCACCGCCCGGTCATAGTGCTTGGCACTGGTGTGCAGCATTCCCAACTGGAGCAGGGCCAGGGTGTCCTTGGGATTGGCGGCGCGGAGCTGCTGGAGCTGGGCGAGGGCCTCGTCGAGCTTGCCCAGGTCGGCCAAGAGCAGGGCCCGGTCGCGCATGACGCCGGGTATGCGCGGCTTGAGGGCCAGCACCCGGTCGATGTCGGCCAGGGCCTTGGTCTTCTCGCCGCTCTGCTGATACACGGCGGACCGCAGCAGGAGCAGGTTCAAATTGTTCGCATCGAGGAGCACTGCCCGGTTCATCTCCTCCAGGGCGGCCTTGAAGTTCGATTGCCGGAGGTAGATCTGGGCCTCGGTGATCGACAGGTCGATGTTGCGGGGCGCGATGCCGCGGGCCTTCTCGAGGACCGCCACGGCCTCGGCCAGTTTCTTCTGCTTGACGAGCACGAGGGCCTTGAGCTGGTAGGCCAGGACTTGCTTCGGCTCGAGCTTGATGGCCTTGTCGAGGTCCTCTAGGGCGGCGTCATGTTGCTCGAGGTCGGCGCGGGTAGCGGCGCGGGCCCGCAGCACGGCCGCGTCGCCGGGAACCAAGCGCACCGCCTGGTCCAGGTCGGCCAGCCGCTGGCGGGGATCGCTGCGCGTGTTGGCCCGCAACACCAAGGCTTCGGCCCGCAGCGGCGGGTCGTCCTCGCCGAGTGCGATGGCCTGGTCGAGGGCCTGGTGGGCGCGCTGCGCATCGCCCTCGGGCAAGAGTTGCAGCCGGGCAATCAGGGTCAGGGCCAGCGGCTGCTGCGGATTCAGCCCGATCCCCCGCTCCAGGTCGGCCAGGGCGTCCTTGCGGTCGCGCTGCCAGTTGCCTTCCAGCAGCAGGCTGCGGAAGGTCTTGCTGGCATAGCTCTGTCCGCGCTGCACGAGCGTCGAGGCCAGCAGGTTCTTGGCGAACGTGGCGTTGTTCTGGTCGAGGCCCTTCTTCATCGCCCGTTGGCAAAGTTGAATGACGTCGGTCAGGTCGGTGACCGTGGTGGCGGTGAGCTTCAACTGGGTAGCCTTGTCGAGATCCGCCTGCCCTGCGTCTTCGGCCCATGCCGGCGGGGCGACCAGGGCCAAGACGGCGAGCATTACCAGGCAAACGAGAGGAACGAAGCGAGTCATGTTAGCGCAACTCCGCGGTTACTTGTTCGATGGTCCCCTCTCCCTCCGGGAGAGGGTTAGGGTGAGGGAAGTTAGGTGAGGATCATACCCCTCGGGTCTTGATGAGCAACGCGCACTTCCCCTCACTTTGGCCCTCTCCCGGAGGGAGAGGGGACAGTTTGTGCGTTGTTCATCCCAAGTTTACAAACTCCGGTTACTTGTCTAGGGCTTTCCCGCCGGCGCTCCCGGCGCGGGGTTGCCACAATCGACCAGCAGGTAGCCGGCCCAGAAAAACGGGTGGCTGGCGCGGGGCGGCTCGTCGGCGTCGGCGCGCTTGACGCGCGGTTCCGCATCGAGGCTCAAGCGGGAGCCGGCTACGACCAGGACCGCCCGCTGCCAGCAGTCGGCCGGCGTCGAGTGCGGCAGCTCCTGGGTGAATTCACGCACCAGGTCCAGACTGCTCTGGCCCCCGCTCCGCCAGCGGCTAAGCAGGATCGTGCGGACGCCGCTGGCCATCAGGCCGCAGACGCTGAGGAATATCTCGTTGCCGGGCGCGGCGCGGCCCACCTTCTTCAGCGCGTCTTCGGCCGCGGTGTGGAAGCCGGGCAGCACGATCTCCTGCGGTCCGCCCCAGGGGAGCGACAGCCAGTCGGCCAGCGCCCCGGCGGCCTTGTTGCGATCCAGCGGCAGGGGCGACCAGCCGTAGGGCCCGGCCTCGCCCCCCATGGCCAGATCATCGAGGACCACCAGGCGATCCAGCAGGTTGGCAAAAATGGGCGAGGGGGCCGGCAGCGGCGACCGCAGGACCACGCAACTCGGCACCGCGCGGGACAGCTCGGCGAACGTCGCCTGCGCGGCCTCGTCCTCCAGGCGGGGATACAGGTGTCCGAGGACCACGGCCGTGTTGCACTGGCGGCGGTCCCAGCCCGCCGGCGCCATGGCCAGCCCCGCCGTGGGCGCATAGCGGATGCGGAACCGCGAAATCAAGGGCTGCAGCCGCCCGTCGGCTTGAACTTGCAACGCCTCGAAGGGCAGGTACCAGAGCAGTCCGTCGGGCACGATGATCAACTCGTCGAATTTCGTGGCAAAGTCGGCCCGCGAGCCTTTCAACAGGGCGTCGAGCAGGTCGTGGGCCGTCTGCTTCCATTTCGGATCGGCCAGGTCCTTCAATGTTATCTCGTGATTCGGCTGGTAGTTGCCCATCTCGCGGAGCAAGGCGGCGGTCTGTTTACCTAGCGGCACTTGTGCCAGGCTGATCGCCCAGTCGGCGTAGCGGTCGTGGTCCAGCAGGAAGGCGTGCATGCCCCGGCTGGTGGCGAAGAAGACCAGCAGGGCGTGACCCTTCGGCAGCGATCGCTGGATCTCGGCGGTGGGCCGCAAGGGCGGGAAAGCCAGCGCCGCCGGTTCGCGGCGGACGGCCATCTCCCGCAATAGAACCTCCTGCTGGCGGCCGAGCGTCGCCAGTTGAGTAAGCTCCTGCGTTTGCTCCTTCAGCGTCTCCGGCTTATCGGGCACCAGGGGCAGCCCGCCCAGCTTCTTACGAAGGTCCAGTACCTCCTGACGAAGCTGCTCGCAGGCCGGATAATGGGCCAACAGATCCTGCCGCTGGAGCAGGGCCTCGCGGGGCAGCCGCTCCTTGGGGCTTTCCAGGACCCACCGCAGCGATTCCAGCCGCCCACCCAGCGGGAGCGTCGTCAGGAAGCGGTGCCGTCGGGCCCGATCGGCGATCTCCAGGGCCAGCTCGTGCTCGCGCCGGGCGAGGGTCGCCTCGAACCAGTGCTCGTAAACCAAGGGATGTGGAATGTTGAGCACGGCCAAGGCCTCCAGCGGATCGATCGACCAATCGCCGGGCTGCGGGTCGCGGAGGACCGTTTGGAACAGATCGATGGCCGTCCGGGCCGCCAAGGCGCCGCTGCCGCCGTCGGTGTAGAACTTGTCGACCAGCCCAATGTGGAACATCCACAGCGAGCCCTGCCGCATGAAGCTCATGGCGGCCGCGAGGGCCGCTTCGCCTTCGGCCAGCTTCCGGCCCTGGAACAGCGCCGTGGCGGCCAGAAAACTCCGCCGGGCGCCGATCCGCCCCCCAGCCATCTGCCGGTGGCCGATTGCTCCGCGGGCATCTTCCAGCAGCGTGGCCGCCTGCGCCGTCTGCCCCAGCACCAACTGGTTCTCGGCCGCCTGCAACAGCAGCGACACGTAAAGCTGGCGCAGATGCGTTAGCTTGGCCCAGGCCAGGGCCGGCGTCAGCGGGGGAAACATCCCTTGGTGGTTCGCCAGCAGATGGGTCAGGGCCCCGTAGCGAAAGGCTTCTTCCAGCACGCCCGGGTCCGGGTAGTAAACCGCCGCATACGACGCCTCCTCGAGATGCTGCAAGGCGGCGACGTAATCGCCGCGGGCCATGGCCAGCCGACCGATCGCCAGGTGCGCGGTGCTGGAGAGCGGGTGCAGGAACTCTCCGGCGGCCAGCGTGGCGTGCTGGAGCACCGTCACGGCTTGCCCCTCCCGGCCGCCGGCCGCCAAGGCCAGCCCCAACTCCAGGTTGATCCAGGCCTCGGACCAGTGATTGGGCGGCCCCGGCCGCCGCGACAAGGCGGTAATCAGGTTCTCGAACAGGGCGTCGTGGCTAGCCATCGGCCCCAACAGCTCCGCCCGCCGCCGGATGGCCAACGCCGTGCAGCGCAGGATCTCCTGGGGTTTGATGGGGTACATGATGGGCGGCGCGGCCGGGGCCAGCCCTGGGGTCAGCCCACCAATGGTCACTTGCCCCTGCGTGATGGGCATGCGCGGCGGATAGAAGCCCGGCACCGCCTGCGGCGGCCGCGCAGCCCAGGGGATCGGCTTGCGCAGGCTGGGGTCCGCCCGGAGCTGCGGCGGAAAATTCACCTGCACCAGCCAGTTGGGAAATAGGAGGTAGATCTCCAGGGCCGAGGTGTAGTGCGTCAGGGCCTGGCTGTTCAGGCCCATCTGGTAGTAGCACTCGCCGCACATCGTCTCATAGCAGATCGAGTCGATCCACCGCGATTGCGAGGTACGAATCGCGCCGCGGCCGGTGGCCAGGAAGCGATCCAAGGCGAGCTTGTACTCGCCGTCGTAGAAATCGCCGAAAACAGCCTCGTAAGCGTCGCTGGGGGCGACCCGATCGGCGACCTGCCCGGCGGCCGGCCCCGCGGAACCGACGAGCCCCCACAGGCCACTCAGGACGGCCAGCCAGCACGGCGCCCAGCGGCGCAGCCACCCCCCAGCCGCCAAGCGGCGCGGCCCCTTGGCGCTGTCAGCTCCCGGGGATATCACAAGCATTTCCCCTTCCGCCCTTAGCCTTACTAAGTGTTCAGTGTTCAGTTTTCAGTGCTCTCGCTCATGCTGAAAACTGAAAACTCAACACTGAAAACTCCTCCCTTCCGCCGTCCGCTCGTGGGGATATCCACTTGATCTTACTCCCTTTTGCCGCCGGTTTCCAGGTCGTGGATCTGCGAACCCCCCGGAGCTTGCCCCATTTCCTGGCGGTGTCCCAGGTCGCCGATCCTGGAACACTGTTAAAGTTTGCCGCTTTGGCAGACGATAACCTTGGTGCCGATTGTATCGAGAATAACGCCTGGAGACTCGGTGCTAAGGTAGCATGATACGCAAAATGCGACGACTAGAGAACACACGGAGGTGACCCATGAAGGGCTCCAACAACGGGCGCCATGCCTGGCCTTGGCTACTGCTCGGACTGGCCGCGGTGGCGACTCCCGGCCTGGTGGGCTGCCAGGTGGATGTTGGTGGCCAGACCCTGCCCAGCCCCTATTATATGCAGGACGACGTGCAGTACTTCCCGCCGTCGGCTGAATTCAAGTTGGCCAAGGAAGCGGCCGCTCAGAAGGCTTACGCCCAGGACGTGGCAGCGCAACGCTGATGCCTGGGAAGAGATGTTGAGTTATTGTCAGACGCTGCCCGGCACTTCGCCTGGCTTTGGGTCGGGGGACCCCCGGCTCGGAACCGTGTTGGCAGCGTGGGGGGGACGGCACCTGCGTTGCTGGCGTCCAAGGCGGGCGAGATGCCTTAGGGCACCGCCTTGGACGTCGGCAGCGTAGGAAACTTTCGACGCGGAGACACGGCGACGCGGGGACGCGGAGACACCGGCACTCCCCGCGTCACCTAGTCTCCTCATCCCCGTGTCATTCCGAATTCCCCCCACCCCAGCCCTCTCCCGGATGGAGAGGGGGACCGTGTGCTCCATGCCCGAGCTCTCACCGGCCGCGCAGCAGTGGCTCAACGTGGTGCTGATCTGGGTCGGATTCGGCAGTCTGGCCGGACTTCTGGCCCGCGTGGTCTTGCCGTTTCGGGAGCCTACCGGCCCGCTACCCACGCTGACGCTGGGAATCGCCGGCAGCGCGGCGGGTCTGGGCGGGCTGGCGTGGGCCACCGGCCAGCGGACGGCCAACCCGATCAGCCCCTTGGGCTTCCTGGCGGCCACCGGCGGCGCGCTGGTCTTGCTGGTGCTCTACCGCCTGTTCCAGGCCGTCGCCCCCCGGGACGGGCAAGATGCCGAGCCGCGACAGTGAGAGAGCGCAGGCGGGTCGAGAACGTAGGATGGGTCGAGCGTCGGCGAGCCCCACCATTCTCGACGGACGACGGGGGACGGACGACGGACCGGAGTAGTTCTGGTGGGGCTCGCTGCGCTCGACCCATCAAGTTCCCGACTTGCGTCACTGTGCCGCGTAAGCGGGCGAATCTTCCAGCCCGAGACGCTTCATCTTCTTGTAGAGCGTGGTGCGGTTGATGCCCAGGGCCTCGGCCGTAGCGTGCCGGTTCCACTGGTGGGCCGCCAGCACGTCGAGGATGATCTGGCGTTCGGGTCCTTCGAGGGCTTCCTTAAGCGTGCGGGCGCCTATCGGCTCGACGCCCCTGGCAACAGCGGCCACGACCGCCGTAGGCAGGTCCTCCCGGCCGATGACGGGGCTCTTTCCCAACAGCACCGCCCGCTCGATCACGTTCTGAAGTTCGCGGACGTTGCCGGCCCAGCGGAAGCGGCTGAGGGCCGCCAGGGCTTCGTCACTGAAGGTCCGCGGGCCCTTGCCCGATTCTTCGCATATCTGCCGCAGGAGATGCTCGGCCAGCAGCGGAATGTCGCCCACCCGCTCGCGCAGCGGCGGCAGATCGATGTTGATCACGTCGATGCGATAGAACAGGTCTTGGCGGAAGCGGCCCTCGGCCACCGCCCGCGAAAGGTCCTCGTTGGTGGCCAGGATCACCCGCGTATCCACCTTGAACGTCTTGCTCCCGCCGACCTGCTCGAATTCCAGGTCTTGCAGCACGCGGAGCAGCTTGACCTGCATGCCGGGGCTGGCCGTGGCCACTTCGTCCAGAAAGATCGTGCCGCCGTCGGCCTGCTTGAACTTGCCCAGCTTGTCGCCGGTGGCCCCGGTGAACGCGCCGGCCACGTGCCCGAACAATTCGCTCTCCAGCAGCGTTTCCGGCAGTGCCCCGCAAGCCACCTCGACGAAGGGCTTGTCTCGCCGGCCGCTGCGGCGATGGATGGCCCGGGCGATCAGCGATTTCCCCGTGCCGCTCTCGCCGGTGATCAATACGGTGGCCCGGGTGTCGGCCACGCTGTCGATCATGTCGTAGACCTTCAACATGCGGTGGTCGCGGCCGACGATGTTCTCCATGCTGAAGCGGAGGTCCAACTGGGCCTTCAGCGTCTTGTTCTCCTCGATGACCTTCCGCTGGCTGAGCGCCCGCTCGATGGCCATCGCCAGCTCTTCGTCGATCAGCGGCTTGGTCAGAAAGTCGAAAGCCCCCTGGCGAATGGCCTCCACCGCCGATTCCACCGAGCCGTAGCCGGTGAGCATGATGACGCTGGTCTCAGGATGGTTCTGCCGGCAATGCGCCAACAGATCGAAACCGTCGCCGTCCGCCAAACGGATATCCACCAAGGCCAGGTCGTATGCCTTCCGATCCACGGCCGCCAAGCCCTCGGCCAGACTGCCGGCCGTGTCCGTCTTGTAACCCTGCTCGCGGAGCCACTCGGCCATGGAGCTCAGCACGTGCCGGTCGTCATCCACCAACAGAAGCGTTTCCTGCGGTCTCATGCGGTTGCCTCGTGGGAGCTGTGAGCTATTGGCAATGAGCGGTCAGCGATCAGCGGTCAGCGGTCAGCGATGCGCCGTGAGCCTCGGGCTGCTTCGTGGCTGACCGCTGATAGCTGATAGCTGATTGCTTCCTGCGGGCCGTCGCCAAATATCTACGTTACGGGTGCAAGAAGTCAACATGGTAATATTAGGCATGTTGGGATAAATTCGCCACGACCGCAGGTTCTGACCAACCAATGCACCCCTAGCCCCCTCCACTTGGCCAAATTCATGCCACTTATCCCGCTGAGTCGGGGGGGATAATTCGTTGCTTTGGGGGCTTTCATCCTGCCCTCTGGTGTACTATGATATTGGATAACCTCTGTAACTGGTACGGAGCCACGCTTTTTTGGAGACCCCCATGAGTATTCGACTTCTTGTCTGCGATGACCACCAGGTTATTCGCACCGGACTGGTGAGCCTGCTGGCAGGGACCGAGATCGAGATTGTCGGCGAGGCGGACAACGGCAAAGAAGCGCTGAAGCAAGCGCAAAAGATCAAACCGGACGTCGTCCTGCTGGACATCCGCATGCCGGATGGAGACGGCCTGGCCACACTGGAGAAACTGCGGGCCAAGGTGCCGGAGAGCAAGGTGGTCATGCTGTCGACGTACGACAACCCGACGTACATCGCGCGGGCGGTGGCCCTGGGGGCCAGCGATTACGTGCTGAAAGGCTCGTCGCGCGAGGACATCGTGGCCACCATCGTGGCCGCCGCGAAGGGCGAATCCCCCAGCCGCAGCGGCGAGTTGAAGAAGATTTCCGGAATGATGAAAGTCCGCCAGCTCGTCGACGACGACGACGTGCCCTTGACGCAGCGCGAGACGCAGGTCCTCCGCCACGTGGCGCTGGGACTGAGCAATCGCGAGATCGGCCGCTCGCTGGAGATCAGCGTCGAGACGGTCAAGGAACACGTGCAGAACATCTTGCGGAAGATCGCCGTCAGCGATCGCACGCAGGCTGCGGTGTGGGCCGTCCGCAAGGGCTTGGTCTGATCCCTTTAGACTGGAATGCGCGTGCCGAGTTTGCACAGGATGACGACTGTGCCAGTCCGCCCGTTCCCCCTTCCCCCCCGCGTTGATGCCCCCGTGTCAATCGGGTGGTCCGCAAGCGAAGGCCGGGAAGCTAGCCCGGCCCTTTGCCACCGCCCGGTTCGTGGCCTAAATTTTATTGCCCGGCGGGTCGTACCCGCGGTGCGGTCCATCGATGGGCGAAGGACCCCGGCACGCGCGACCGGGCTGGCGTGTTCCGCGGGTCGCACTTGGGGGCAGCGGGAAAGGAGTGGTTGGTCATGGGCCAGTTGTTTCGCTTCCTGGGCCGCATGTTCAGCGACGTGATGCGAATCATCGAGCACATGGACACGCATCACTGGGTGATCGTGTTCATCGTGGCCATTGCGATCGGCGCCCTGTGCATGCGGGGCTACGGATCGCGCAAGGCGTTCTAGCAACTATCTCCCCTCGCCCTTTGGGAGAGGGGCCGGGGGTGAGGGCCTTCCGGCAAAGTCGCTCTGGTGGGGCTCGCTAGCGCTCGACCCACCCTGCAAACTCCGCCGTCCGCCGTCCGTCGCACCTACTCGGCCGGCGCCAGCCGCACTTCATCCACGCCGAACATGTAACCCTTCTCGGCCTGCGGGTTGGCCCCCAGGATTTCGACCGTGAGCTTATGCTGCCCGGCCTCCAGCGTCGCCGTCCCCAGGCTGATCGCCTCCGTCCGCACGACGCCCTCGTGATACAGGTCGATGGGCGGCCCCATCTTCCGGCCGTCCAGATGAAACTGCACGATGCCGTAATCCCGGGCCTTGGTCAGGAAGACCGCCAGGCGGTAGCTACCCGATCGCTCGACGGGCAGGGTCAGCGTGAGGCGGTCACCCGGCCGGGCCCCCGTCCACCAGAGCTGCTGGTCGTTGGTCCACTTGCTGTCGGCGTAGCCTTTCATCTGCTGGGTTTCCACGTTGCCGGGCGGATCGCCCAGGATGGTGAAGCCGCCGGCCCGGAGCGGCGTTCGCACGTAGCATCCGTAGCGCTGGGCGGCCGGCGCCGCACCGTACTGATCGCCGCCCCGCGGATCGAGATACCATACCGGCAGGCAGGCGTACAGCGTGCCGCGGTCCGCATTGCCGAAGTATTTCTCGATGCAAGCCTCGAAGCCGGTGTGGAAAGGCACGTTATCGACCAGGTGCCAGCGCAAGAGCGACTGATGGCCCGTGTTGTTCTGGGTCATGGTCTGGGCGTGGTAGGGCCGTTGAAAGAGGCCCGGGTTGCCCCAAGCGTAGCCGAAATAATCCTCCGAGCCGGTGCCGAACGTGGAGGGGAACTTCTCGCCGTCGACGAAGAACTTCTCGTCGCCTTCGCCCCACCAGCCGCCCCGCGGATTCCACACGTGCAGCATGACGCCGCAGAACCGCCCCCGGCCCTCGGTGCGGAGCATGACCCAATCGGGCCAGCGGTCCGGGCTGAGCGGGAATTGGTCGCGATGCCACTTGGCGTGGAAATGGCCCAGGCCCGCAAAGGGCCGCCCCAGGGGGGCGTGCACGATCTCCAGCCCAACCTCCCGCGCCTGGCTGTCCTCGTTGATCAGGTCCACCGCGGCGCTATCGGCAAACGGCATGTACCAATAGGCGTAATAGCCATCCTTGGTCATGCCCGTCGTCAGCGTCCGGTAATGGTTCTCGCCGGGGGCGGTGCCGAAGAAGTCGCCCAGCGGCGACCACACGGCCGGCTTCGGCTGGCCGTCCCAGGTGATGGCCAGCGCCAGCCGCCGCAGGCCGGCCATCTGGTCCTCCCGGTCCTTGAAGGTCAGGCGGACGCGCACCGCCGTGACGGCCTGCGGCCCGGCGAGCTCGGCCACGCGCACCGTCTGGCCCGCCGCGGCGCGGACCGTGCGGCTCAGGGTTTCCTCGCCGGGCCGACTGCCGGCCGGGTCGGTGCCCAACCGGCTGCGGAGGAACGTGTTGATCCGCCCCAGCGCGGCGGCGTTCTGGGCCGCCAGTGCGGCGCTGAACGTGGGCACCTTCGTCCCCGCCGGGAACGTGTCGAAAGTAAAATGAAAATACTGCCCCCACTTGTCGTCGGCCACCACCTTGCACGATTTCTGGTATGGAATGGGGAAGTACAGATTCTGGCCGCTGGAGTTCAGCCGGCCCAGGTCGTACGAGAGCATCGGGTAGTTGAACGGGGCCGTGTCGCCGCTGAAATACTTCTGAAAGGGCAGATCGACGGCCGGCTCCGGCTGGCCGTCCAGGAAGATGCGAACGTGCCCCTGCTGCGGAGCGGCCGACCAGATCCGCCAGATGCAGCCCGGCCCTTGCATCTCGGCCAGCACGAACTGCCGGCCCTCGCGGCGGATGAAACCGTTGCCGTCGCCGTTGGCGTCCCAGGCCACGTACTTGCCCGTCTTCTCGTCGTACCGGCTGGCCCGGTCGTAGCTCGACCACTGGCCGCACTTCTCGCCCGCCGCCGGCAGCACCGCCAGCCGCTCCAGGTCGGTCATGCGACGGACCAGATCGGCATAGCTGATCGAGTCCTGGCCGCCGGCCCTGCCGCCGTTCAGGGCCAGGCCGGCCAACACCAACGCCACGCTCAACAATCGGAAACAGTGTCTCATGATGGTCTCCATAGTGATTGGTCTATTCCGTGTTTAATCCGTGTTTCATCCGTGGCTACTTAACCTATATTGCCCCCAAGACCCGCCGGGGATTGACCGAGAGCAACTGCTGGACCGTTTCGGGCTTCAAGCCCAGCCGGCTTTCCAGCCGGGCGGCGATCTGCGGCATGGTGGCCGTGGCCCCGACGAAGTGCGAGTGGTCCGCCGCCCAGGCCACCAGATCCTCGCCGATCTCGATCGTCTTCGTGGCCAGCCGGTAGCGCCCCGGGCCCAAGCCGGCCGCCGAAATGCCGTCGGTGACGACGATCGTCCGCTGCGGGTTCGCCGCACGCAGGTAATTGCCCAGCGCCGGATACGGCACGTGCACGCCGTCGCCGATGAAGCACAGCCACAGGTGCTCGGCCAGGCTCAGTGCCCGCTGGATGATGTTGTCGTGCCGGTGCAGGAGCATGGGGCAGCCGTTGCCCAGGTGCGTGAACAGCGACACGCCGGCGTCGATCGCCGCGCGAAGCTGGTCGAGACTCGCTTCGCAGTGCCCGGCGGCCACCAGCACGCCGCGGGCGGCCAGCAACCGGGTAACCCGCAGTCCGGGGTCGCGCTCGGGGGCCAGGGTCACCAGCCGTACCAGGCCCCCGCCCGCGTCCAACAGCCGCTGCATCACCTCGGGATCGGCCGGGCGGCAGTGGTCGGCCGGATGGGCCCCCACGTAGCCCGGCGTCTCGTTCAGAAACGGCCCCTCGACGTGCACGCCCCAGATCACTTCCGCCGCCAAAGGGTCCTGCCGCCGCAGGCTCTCGACGCGGGCCAGCCGGGCCGCCATGCGATCCACAGCGTCGGTAATGATCGTCAGCAGCACGCCGGCCACGCCGTCGGCCCGCAGCCGCTCGCACGCCGTGTGGCAGGCCTCGCCCGTCAGGTCGTCGGCGTTGAAGTCGACGCCCCGGTAGCCGTTCAGTTGCAGATCGACGTACACGGCTGGACCGGGCATGATGCGCTTTCCATATTCGCGATCGGTGACCATTCACTATCACACGCCAAGGTAGCAGGCACACTCCGTGTGCCGCCCGCTACGGCGGAGCAACGTATGGCGGACGGCACACGGAGTGTGTCTGCTACCTTCCACGCCGTGAACGGTTACGATTATCGTTGCCCGGTGGCGGGCTGGCAAGAGTTTGGCGGGCTGCTGCGATTGCCGCCGGAAGTGGGGGTGGATGAGCAGTAAATCCCATCCAACCCACCGGATTTCGAGCCCGCGCCCCCACCATCGGCGAAAATTCCGCCTTAATCAAGATCTAATGGCTTTCTAACATCTCCGCCCACAGCACCGCATCCGTCGGCAGAAAGCCGCACAACTCCCCCGGTTCACGCGGTTTCTTGCAAGCCGCAGCCGGCCGGAGGACTGCGACCGGGGCCGTTTCCCGCCATCTCGGGTTATTGACGCTGCCGCCGCCGATTCCGTAGTGTTGAATATATGTCAAAGACGCAGGTGTGCCGCCCGTTCACGGGGACTGTACCAATTTTCACGCAGCGAAAATGCGACTGCTCCCTTCGGCCGCTCGTTGGAGAAAAGCCATGAACTATCATGAAGGCGACCAGGTGCTTGTCAACGTCGCGCCGTTCATCGGCTCTCTGCGGCGCAACAAGGATTCCGTTCCCTGCCGAGTGATCGCGATTCACGGCTCGCACGTCGAGGTCCGCACCGAGCCCCCTTATCGCGAAGTCTCGCTACGGATCCTGCCGAGCTGGATCGAGCGGAAGCTCGAACCCGACGGCGTCTCGGCCTGACATGTGTGCCCTTCGTGCCCTTAGTGTCCTTTGTGGTTAATTTGTTCTTACCACAAAGGACACAAATAGCACGAAGCAGGCGGAACGTGTGGCGGGCGGCAATTAGTACTGGCCGGCATTGATCGGCTCGCCGCCGTTGATGGTCAACAGTGCGTGAAACGTCTTCGGATCGATCGACGCGGAAATGAATCGCACCGAGCCATCGGCGAATAAGGCGTTGAAACCGTTGGGGTGGGCGTGGCCCAGTCCGGCCAACGGCCGCTTCGCGTCGAATTCCCAATCGTCGGGCCTGGTCCAGGTCACGGCCCGGTTGGCGTCGGCCTCGACGACCATGATAGTGTGCGCCGTGCCGTCGGTGACCTCCGCCAATCGCCGCCCCTTGTCGCCCTCGAACATAAATCCCTTGCCGACCACGGCCAGATAGCTGGCCTTCCCGGGTTGCAGCGGCTCGCTGGGGTTCTGGAACACCTTGGGCATGCGAGGGATCAGCTTCGCGTTGTGCTCGCTGTCCCAAGGCTCGTCCAGGCGGAACTGCTTGTACAGCCCGTTCTCCTCGAGGAAGGGCAGGATCTGCACCCGCCAGCTCAACAGCGGTTTGCCTTGCTTATCTTTTCAACTGGGCGAACTGCGGCGGCAAGGGGGCCATGGCCAGCGGCAAGGCCACCAGCGGCTGGAAGGGCTCGACTAGCAGCACGGCGGCCAGATCGGGCGGCTCGGAAATGCGGCCCAATAGCTGACTCATGGCGCCCGGCTGGGGATGCGCATGATTGGCCAGCATCTTGCGCAGCAGGCCGTTGTGGGCCGCCAACAGCGTGCGGTCATTCACGTGGAAAATGCTGAAGTCCAGCGGGCCTTTGGCCTGCCGATAGCTCTTGCCCTCCAGTTGGCCCTCGGCCGTCCGCTCCCATAGCGGCCCCAGGATCGGGCCTTGCGGCAACGGGCCGCGCATCCGCACGACCACGCCGGCCTGCGGCAGCGCCGGACCCCGCGGCGGTTCGGCAATGGCCATCACCTGCTCGATCTCGACCGGGTCGATCCCCAGTTCCTTCAGACCCGCGGCGCTGAGGACCTCGACGGGCAGCATCTCCATTTGCGGCGCGCTGAGCACGCGGTGCGGGTGTGCAACGACCACCCCCGCTGCCTCGGGAGTGACGTAGCCCAGGTCCAGCTTCGCCTGGCCGGCCGCGGCGCCGGGCAAAGGCTGGGCATACGCCAGCGAGGGCGAAAGCCCCATCGCGACAATCACCGTCCACACAATCACCGTCCGCACAACGGCCGCTCGATACCTCCGGCCCATGGCTCACCTCCCATTTTGTAGTCCGCGCGCTTTGAAATGACCCGAACCGTAACAATAGGGAAGGGGTCGTAACATTCCTGGCCGCCCACAGGGTAGGTGTCGTTGAATTGGCCCCACAGCCCCCTCATTCTAGCCAGCCGCCGGAGCGGCAACCAGTGAGCAACCGCCGTTGGCGGAACGCGGCAAAGGTAGCACGGCACACGGCAAATCCAAGGACACGATGGAGAGCTCTTCGCGGCAAGATTGAGTTGCCTGTGATTTCCCGAAGCCGTGTCCGGAACCGTGCAATATGCGCGTACAATTCACGACTGCCTAAAATATGGCGTTGCGACTGAACGGCATGCTACGACACCCGCGGTCCGGCGGAAGACCCTGGGCGGAAGGTCGCGGGAGTCCGTGGCCTGCGCGACGGGATTCCGCGGGTCGCCCGGCCGGCGGCCTGGGGTTCGTGCCGCCGGCAATTGTCGCAATCCTTGACAGGTTTGCGGCTTGCGGCGAAGTTTGGGCCGCCGCGGCTGCTGCGGCACGCTGGTTGCTAGCGGAGGTGCGGCACTCGGCGGGAAATGGGAACGGGCACAAGTTGTGCATTTTCCCATTCTGTGCCAAGTATGCAGAGCGCCGCTGGCGGCAAAAGGTCAAAGGGTCCTGTCCCCTTTTCCCCAGCCAACGATTCTCAAGACCGTCTCGGAGGGATGCATGACCGCCCATCAGGCTAGAGTGAAGCCGGAGTTGGAATTCCTGACGCAGCTCGATGTGGGGGCGGGCCGCAAGACGGTCCTCAACTGCATGCAATGCGGCATGTGCACCGGCAGTTGCCCGCTGGGCGACATAATGCAGTATCCGCCGCGGCAGATGATATTGCAGTCTCGCTCGGGCTACATGGACGAGGTGCTAAAAAGCCCGTCGTTGTGGCTTTGCGTGGGCTGCTACACGTGTTCGCGGCGTTGTCCGCGGTCGATCGAGCTGGCCGACGGGCTGTGGCCGGCCATGCGAGACAAGGCGATGCAGAGCGGCATCCAGCCGCCGGCGGAACTGCAGGCGGCCTTCCAGGCGATCTTCAAGTACGGCAACAGCCTGGGCGAGTCGCCGCGGAAGCGAATGGCCTGGGCCGAGAAGCTCGACGTGCCGGTCCGCGACCTGTCGAAGGAGCGTGCGCGGGTCGAGGTGCTGTGGCTGGTGGGCGATTATCCGGCCTATTATCCGCGGAACCGGGCGGCCACGCGGGCCTTCGCCCGCATCCTCACCGCCTTGAGCATCCGCTGGGGCGTGCTGGGCAACAAGGAGCGAGCGGTCGGCGAGTGCGACCGGATGGTGGGCGAAGAGGGCCTGTTCGAGTCGCTGGTGGATGCCAATCGGCAGTTGCTCGCCGAGCAGCAGTTCGAGACGATCGTGGTGCAGGACCCGCACAGTTACCGGGCCCTGGAGCAGTATTATCCGCGGTTCGGGGTGAAGTATCCGGTCGAGCATTACACCACGTTCCTGGCCAGCCGGCTGGAGCAGCTCAGAACGCTGATCGCCAAGCCGGTCGAGGCGACGGTGGCCTATCACGACAACTGCTGCGTGGGGCGGCGTTACGGGTGTTTCGAGCCGCCGCGGGACCTGCTGGCGGCCATTCCGGGCGTGAAGCTGGTCGAGATGGAGCACCATCACGCCGACTCGCTGTGTTGCGGCGGGGGCGGGGGCGGCATGTGGCTGGACGCGCACATCGCGGCCCAGGGCGGCCAGCGGCTGAGCGACCGCCGGGTTCGCGAGGCGGCCGCCGCGGGGGCCGACATCTTGGCCGTGGCCTGCCCCTTCGAGCTGTCAAGATTCGAGGATTCCGCCAAGGTGGCCGGCCTGGAAGGAAAGCTGGTCGTCCGCGATATCGTGGAACTGCTGGCCGAGTCGATGGACCTGGGCGAGCGGGAGCAGTCGTAGGGCCGGCGAAACAGTTACTCTCGTAGCCTCACGCGGAGCGCGAGGAATACATAAGAAAAGGTGAAAGGGAGCAATCATGAAGATCGCAGTGGTCGTGCGGCAGGTGCCGGACCTGATCGAACCGGTGGAGATCGCCGGCACGGGGCAGGCGGTGGACCTGGATGGGGCGACGTTCCGGGCCAACGAGTCGGACGAGTTCGCCCTGGAGCAGGCGGTGCTGGTCAAGGAGAAGCTCGCCGGCAGCACGGTGACGGCGGTGGCCCTGGACTTCGGCGACGTAGACGGCACGCTGTTCGCCGCGGTGGCCAAGGGGGCCGACCGGATCGTGAAGATTCCCTTCGAGGGTGACGCGGCGCCGTCGCCGAAGCAGGCTGCGGCGGCCTATGCGCAGGTGCTGCGCGGCCTGGCGCCGGACCTGGTCCTGGTGGGCAGTTACGCCCACGACGAGCTGGAGAGCACGCTGGCGCCGCTGGTGGCCTGCGAGCTGGGCCTGCCGTTTGTGGGCGTGGTGCGCGGGGTGCAGATTTCGGCTGACGGCGGCGGGGCCACGGTGTTCAAGGAGTTTCCGGGGGCGGCCATGGCCAAGATGAGCGTCCGGCTGCCGGCCCTGCTGGGCATTCTGAGCACCGAGGAGCCGCCACGTTACGCCCCGGTGAGCCGCATCCGGGCGGCCATGAAGACGGCCAAGATCGAGGAACAGGAGGCGGCGGTTCCCGCGGCGGCCTCGGCCGTGACGCTTGCGCGGCTGCGGCATCCCGAGACGTCGGGCCGGGCCCAGATGCTCGAAGGCTCGGCCGATGAAGTCGCCGCCCGGATCGTCAGCATCCTCAAGGAAAAAGGAGTCTGCAAGTGAGCGCACAGGACATACTAGTATTGGCCGAAACCAATCGCGGCCGGCTGGCCGACATGACTTTGGAAATGCTGGGCGCGGCGCGGCAACTGGCGGCCGCCAGCGGCGGCAAGGTGATCGCCGTGTTGCCCGGCGCCGACGGCGCCGCGTTTGCCGAGGGCCTCTCGGCGGCGGATCGGATCGTGCTGGTCAACGATCCGCTGCTGGCCGGTTACTCGCCGCAGCCTTACGTGGCGGTGCTGGAGAGCATCATCCGGGCGGAGGGCCCGCGGGCCGTTTTGATCGGCAGCACTTCGGTGGGCTTGGACGTTGCTCCGCTGTTGGGCGTGAAGCTGGCCGCGCCGGTGGTCAACGGTTGCCGCAGCGTTGCGCTGCGCGACGGAAGCCTGCACATAACGGCCGGTTTCTACTCCGGCAAGCTGCTGGCCGAGGTGACCATTGCGGCCGCGCCGGCGATTTTGCTGATGGCCCCCGGGGCCTTCCGGCCGACGGACAGCAAGGGCGCGGCCCAAGTGGAGACCCGCAGCAGTCCGGTGCCGCTGGAGGCCGGTGCGGTGCGGTTCGAGGAAATGGTCCTGCCGGACGCCAGCGACGTGGACATTACGCAACAGGAGGTGCTGGTGGCCGTGGGCCGCGGCATCCAGCAGCAGGACAACCTGGAATTGGCCGAAGAGTTGGCCCATGCGCTGGGCGGAGCGGTGGCGGCCTCCAGGCCGATCATCGACCAGGGATGGCTCCCGGCCACGCGGCAGATCGGCAAGTCGGGGATGACCGTCAAGCCGAAGTGCATGATCGCGCTGGGGGTCAGCGGCGCGCCCGAGCACGTCGAGGGGATGAAAGACTCGGGGGTGATCGTGGCCGTGAACACCGACCCCAACGCGCCGATCTTCGACGTGGCCCATTACGGCGTCGTGGCCGACTTGCTGGACCTCACGCCGGCGATTACCGAGGCGATCAAGGGGACATAAGGTTTCGTAGTCTCTTCAGGGTAAGAGGGGTTTATGCTTTTCCACGAGCACTGCGGGCTCCTGGCGAGTCTGCCGACGTCGAAAATGATTCTCGGCCTGCCGGGGGCCATCTGGCTGATGATCCTGACGGCGATTGCCGGGGCCATCTTCGCGCACCGCGTGTACCGCCTGGTGCGCTTGCTGGCCCAGGGCCGCTGGGAGAACCGGCTGGACCACGTGCTCCAGCGCGCCTGGCTGTTCATCAAGGAGGTGCTGTTGCAGTCGCGGATGTGGAAGGGCGAGTCGATCATCAATTGGGCCCATCCGCTGGTCTTCTGGGGGTTCTGCTGTTTCGTCGCCGCCTCGGCGTTGATGTTCACCGGCGGGATGTTCGACATTTTCTTGCCCCGGGGCTGGTACGTTCCGCAGGCCGAGGAGATCCCGCTGTTGGGCACGGTCGTCGACCTGTTCGCCGTGCTGGTGCTCGTCGCGCTGGTCGCCTCCTCGATCCGCCGCTACATACTCACTCCGCCGGGGCTGCAACGCACGATGGACGCCACGATAGTGGTGTCGCTCATCGCGGCGCTGATGGTTACGTTCCTGTTGGCCGAGGCGGGCGGGCATGCGCGGGAGGCAGCCGCCCGGGCGGTCGGCGCGGCGCCGGAGCCGGGGGGCCAGACATGGCTCCCCGCCGGCGCGGCCACGGCCTACATCCTGCAAGCCGCCGGCATGACGCCGGAGGGCGTGACCCGGCTGGGAACGGGCTGCTGGTGGACGCACCTGTTCATTCTTCTGTTCTTCTTGGTGTATCTGCCCTACTCCAAGCACATGCATCTGATGTGGGCCCCGGCGGCCGTGTTCTTCGGCGAGCTACCGAGCAAGAAAGGAACGCTGGAGGCCCCCGCGGCCGCGGAAGAGGCCGCCGCCGGGCAAGATTCGGCCCAAACGCCGCTTGGGCAGTTACACCCCTTCACCTGGCGGCAACTGCTTAATGCCTACACCTGCGCGGAATGCGGCCGCTGCGAGCGGCAGTGCCCGGCCCACGCCAGCGGGGCCAAGCTGTCGCCGCGGCAGATCGTGCACGACATGAAGGGGTTCGTGCTCGGCCCGGGCGTGCGGGCCCTGAGCGGCGCGGCGGGCGGCAACGGCAGCGGCAAGAAGCTCATCGGCGATATCGTCGAGCCGGAGGCGCTGTGGGCCTGTACCACCTGCTACGCCTGCATGGAGGCCTGTCCGGTTCGCAACGAGCACGTGCCGCTGATCGTCGAGATGCGCCGCAAGCTGGTGGAAGAGGGCAGTCTGGACCCCAGCCTGCAAGAGGTGCTGACGAGCCTGCAGCGCTACGGCAACTCGCAGGGCGCCTCGCCGCGGAAGCGCTTCGAGTGGGCCAAGGACCTGCCCCAGCCGATCAAGGACGCCGAAAAGGAGCCGGTCGAGACGCTGTGGTTCCTGGGCGACTACGCCGCCTACCACCCCTCGTCGGCGCGGGTCTCGCGGATGGTGGCCCTGGTGTTCCAGGCCATGGGCCTGGACTTCGGCTGCCTGTTGAAGAGCGAGAAGTCGGCCGGCAACGACGTGCGGCGGGCGGGCGAGGAGGGGCTGTTCGAGATGCTCGCCGAGCAGAACATGCAGGCCTTGCAAAAGGCCCAGTTCCAGCGGATCGTGACCACCGACCCGCATACCTATCACGCACTGAAGCACGAATACCGGCGTTTCGGTCTGGAGCAGCCGGTGTACCATTACACCGAGCTGCTGGACGAGGCCATCGCCCGGGGGCGGCTGGCCCTGAAAGAGAAGCTCGAGGGGACGGCCGTGCTCCACGACGCCTGCTACCTGGGCCGCTATAACGGCATCTTCGATCCGCCGCGGCGGGTGCTCGCGGCCCTGGGCCTGACGCTGCGCGAGATGCCGCGGACCCGCGAGAACAGTTTCTGCTGCGGGGCCGGCGGCGGCAAGATCTGGATGGAGGAGGACGAGGCGGTCAAGGAACGGCCCTCGGTCAACCGCATCCGCGAGGCCCTGGCCATGAGCGACGTGACGCACTTCGTGGTTACCTGCCCCAAAGACCTGGGGATGTTCGAGGACGCCGTAAAGACGGTCGGCCAAGCCGAGCGCTTGAAGGTGGTCGACCTGGGAGAACTCGTTTTCAAAGCCGTTTAGGACCGTTCGTAGGTCGGAGTCGAAAGTCAGATAACTCGGGGACTGTCCCAATTTTCGTCCGGCGAAAACGGGACTGTCCCCTTCCGAGTGCGGAGCCGAAAGCCATGAATTCAGCCCACAAGACAGCGCGGATCGGTGTTTACGTTTGTCACTGCGGGAGCAACATCGCGGGGACGATCGACGTGGCGGAGGTGGCCCGCTGGGCCGCGCAGCTCCCCGGCGTGGCCGTGGCCCGGGACTACAAGTTCCTCTGCTCTTCGCTGGGCCAGCAGATGATCGAGGAGGACATCAAGAACGAGGGGCTGACGCGGGTGGTGGTGGCGGCCTGCTCGCCGCACCTGCACGAGAAGACCTTCCGCCGGGCCTGCGAAAACGCCGGCCTGAACCCCTACCTGCTGCAGATGACCAACATCCGCGAGCACTGCTCGTGGGTGCACGTCGACAAGCCGCTGGCCACCGAGAAGGCCAAGGCCCTGGTGGCCGCCGCGGTGGGGCGGGTCGCATTCCAGGACCCGCTCGAGCGCACGTACGTAAAGGTGAATCCGGCCACGCTGGTCGTGGGCGGGGGCATCGCCGGCCTGCAGGCCAGCCTCGAGCTGGCCGACGCCGGATACCCCGTCTATCTCGTCGAGCGCGAGCCTTCCATCGGCGGCCACATGGCCCAGTTCGACAAGACCTTCCCCACCCTGGACTGCTCGGCCTGCATCCTCACGCCCAAGATGTCCGAGGCCGGCCAACACGAGAACATCACCCTGTACACTTACTCCGAGCTGGAAGAGGTGAGCGGGTCGGTGGGCAATTTCAAGGTCAAGATCCGCCGGCGGGCCAAGCACGTCAACGACGCCCTGTGCAACGGCTGCGGCGTGTGCATCGAGAAGTGCCCGCGGAAGGTGCTGGACCAGGTGTTCGAGGCGGGCATGGGCTATCGCAAGGCCATCTACACGCCCTTCCCCCAGGCCGTGCCGCGGGTGCCCGTCATCGACACCGAGAACTGCACGTTCTTCAAGAGCGGCAAGTGCCAGATCTGCGCCAAGCTCTGCCCCACGCAAGCCATCGCCTTCGATCAGCAGGACGAGATCGTCGAGCTGGAGGTGGGCAACATCATTATCGCCACCGGCTGGAAGCCCTTTGATTGCACGCGGATCGGCTCGTACGGCTACGGCCGGCTGCCCAACGTTTACACCAGCCTGGAGTTCGAGCGGCTGTGCAACGCGGCCGGGCCGACCAACGGCAAGATCGTGCTCCGCGACGGCCAGACGGAGCCCAAGTCGGTGGCCATCGTGCACTGTGTGGGCAGCCGCGACGCCAACTACAACCCCCACTGCTCGGCCGTGTGCTGCATGGCGGCGCTGAAGTTCGGGCACCTCGTGCTGGAGAAGACGCAGGCCGAGGTGTACTCGTTCTACATCGACATGCGCAGCAATCAGAAGGGCTACGAGGAGTTCTACGAGCGGCTGCAAGAGGAGGGCATGCAGTTCATCCGCGGCAAGGTGGCCGAGGTGAGCGACAGTGCGCGGACGCCCGAGGAGGCGGGCAAGCTGATCGTGCAGTTCGACGACACCCTGCTGGGCCGCCAGCGGCGGCTGCCGGTGGACATGGTGGTGCTGATGGGGGCCCTGGAGCCGCACGCCGACGCCAAGGAGTTCGGCCTGCGGTGCGGCATCTCGTGCAGCATGGCCGGCTGGTACACCGAGCGGCATCCCAAGCTCGACCCGGTGGCCACGATGACCGACGGGGTGTTCGTGGCCGGGGCCTGCCAGGGTCCGAAGGACATCCCGGCCGCGGTGGCCCAGGGCGCGGCGGCCGCCGCCCGCGTGGCGGGCATGATTACCAAGGGCACCGTGATGATCGAGCCCATCGTGGCCACGATCGACGAGGAGAAATGTTCCGGCTGCCGCATCTGCAACAACATGTGCCCGTACAACGCCATCGAATTCGACGCGGAGAAGAAGGTCAGCCGCGTGGTGACGGCGCTGTGCAAGGGCTGCGGCACTTGCGTGGCGGCCTGCCCGGCCGCGGCCATCACGGGGGCCCACTTCAACAATTGCCAGATCTTCGCCGAGATCAAAGGCGCACTGTGGGACGCCCTGCAAGAGGGCAACGGCGCGGCGGCCGGGGCGGCCAGCCCGCAAGCCGCTGGAGTGTAGAAGATTCAAATCTGAGGACTATATGAGCGAGCAAACGTTTGAGCCCAAGATCGTGGGGTTCTGCTGCAACTGGTGTTCCTACCGGGCGGCGGACCTGGCCGGCACGGCCCGCATAAAGTACGCCCCCAATGTGCGCATCATTCGCGTGATGTGCAGCGGGCGGGTCGATCCGGGCTTCGTGCTGAAGGCCCTGGCCCTGGGCGCCGACGGCGTGCTGATCGCCGGCTGCCACCCCGGTGAGTGCCACTACATCGAACAGAACTACAAGGCCATGCGCCGCTACGCGATGCTCAAGCACACGCTGCGGGAGCTGGGCGTCGAGGCGGATCGGGTCCGGCTGGTGTGGGCCTCGGCGGCCGAAGGCCAGCAGTTGGCCGAGGCCATCGACGGGCTGGTCGAGGACGTTCGCCGGCTGGGACCCCTGCGCTGGCCGGCCAATTGGACGGAAAACGGCCACCGCCTGGAGGCCCTGGAGGGCATCGCCCGGGAACACGAGGAAGCAATGGAGGTCCTGCCATGAGTCAAGCCGCCACGCCCGCCGCCAAGGCCAAGGGAAAGCTGGCCATCTACTGGGCCGCCTCGTGCGGCGGCTGCGAGATCGCCATCCTCGGCATCGACGCCAAGATTCTGGACGTGGACCAGGCCTTCGACCTGGTGCTGTGCCCCTGCATCGCCGACGGCAAGGTCCGCGACATCGAGCGCATGCCCGATCAGAACATCGACGTGTGCCTGTTCAACGGCGGCATCCGCAACAGCGAGCAGGAGTACATGGCACAGTTGCTCCGCCGCAAGTCGAAGGTCCTGGTGGCCTTCGGCTCCTGCGCCTCGGAGGGCTGCATCCCGGGCCTGGCCAACCTGAACGACCGGCAGTCGATCTTCGACACGGTGTACCAGGAGGGCTCGGCCACGGGTCCGGAGAACCCGGGCAACGTCCGCCCGCAGCACGAAACGCCCATGCCCGAGGGCACGCTGTATCTGCCGGTCTTCTACGACACGCTGAAGACGCTGGCCCAGACCGTCGATGTGGATTACTACCTGCCCGGCTGCCCGCCGGAAGCAGACAAGATTTGGGCGGCGATTGCCGCTATCGTCGAGGGCAAGCTGCCGCCGCGGGGCTCGGTGCTGGGCGTCAATACCACGGTTTGCGACGAGTGCCCGCTGAAGCGGAACGAAAAGAAGATCAAGAAGTTCTACCGCACCTGGCAGATCGAGCCCGACGAAGAGACCTGCCTGCTGGAGCAGGGGCTGGTGTGCTGCGGGATCGCCACGCGGGCGGGCTGCGGCGCGCTGTGCCCGCAGGTCAATTCGCCCTGCATCGGCTGCCACGGGCCCAACGAGGGCGTCGAAGATTACGGCGCACGCCTGATGAGCGGCGTGGCCTCGGTCATCGACTCGAACGACCCGGACGAGATCGACCGCATCATCGCCGAGGGGATTCCCGATCCCGTCGGCACGTTCTACCGCTTCAGCCTGGCCAATAGCCTGCTGCGGCGGAAGAACCGGCAGGTGGGGAGCAACGGAAAGTAGCAGTCCCCCTCTCCCTCCGGGAGAGGGCCTGGGTGAGGGGATGTCGGCACGCAAACCGGCAACGAAGTATCCTAACTGGCGCCCCTCACCCTAACCCTCTCCCGGAGGGAGAGGGGACCATGACCTCGCAACTTGCGACAGTCCGATATTGATTGTAAACGACTCCACGGAGAGCACGATGAAACGCATATCCATCGACCCGATTACCCGCCTGGAAGGCCACGGCAAGATCGACATTTTCCTGGACGACGAGGGCGAGGTGGCCAACGCCTATTTGCAGATTCCGGAGCTGCGGGGCTTCGAGAAGTTCTGCGTGGGGCGGCCGGCCGAGGAGATGCCCAACCTGACGGCCCGCATCTGCGGCGTCTGCCCGGAGGCCCATCACCTGGCGGCCACCAAGGCCCTGGACGCGGTGTTCCACGTCGATCCGCCGCCGGCGGCCAAGAAGCTCCGCGAGCTGCTCTACAGCATCTTTTACGCCACCGACCATACGACGCATTTTTATGCCTTGGGCGGGCCGGACTTCGTGTGCGGGCCCGACGCGCCCCCCGCCGAGCGCAACATTCTGGGCGTGGTGCGGCGGGTGGGCATGGACGTGGCCGGCAAGGTGCTAAAGATGCGCCGCGACGGCCATGCCCTGATCAAGATGATCGGCGGCCGGCCCGTGCACCCCAACTGGGGCCTGCCCGGCGGCGTCAGCCGCGGCATCAACGAAGAGCAGCGGCGGGAGATCGAGGCCCGCGGACGCGAGGCCGTCGAGTTCGCCCAGTTCTCGCTCAAGGTCTTCGACGACCTGGTGCTGGCCAACCCGAAGTACGTCGAGCTGATCACCGGCGACGTGTTCGTACACCGCACCTACAACATGGGCATGGTCGACGGCAATAACTGCACGAACTTCTACGACGGCCGGATCCGCGTTACCAGCCCCAGCGGCAAGGAGCACGCCAAGTACGATTGCGCGCAGTACCGCGAGTTCGTGGCGGAGCGGGTCGAGCCCTGGTCGTATTTGAAGTTCCCCTATCTGCGGAAGATCGGCTGGAAGGGGTTCGTCGACGGCGAGGAGTCGGGCGTGTACAAGGCCACGCCGCTGGCCCGCTGCAACGCCGCCGACGGCATGGCCACGCCGCTGGCCCAGGCCCAGTACCAGCGGATGTACGAGACCCTGGGCGGCAAGCCGGTGCATCACACGCTGGCCACCCACTGGGCGCGGCTGGTCGAGTTGCTATACGCCGCGGAGCGGTGGGTCGAGCTGGCCGCCGATCCCGAGATTACGAGCAAGCACTACCGCACGCTGCCCACCGAGACGCCGACCGAGGGCGTGGGTTGCGTCGAGGCCCCCCGCGGCACCCTGACGCACCACTACGCCACCGACGAGCGGGGCATCCTTACCAAGATCAACCTGATCGTGGGCACCACCAATAACAACGCCCCCATCTCGATGTCGGTGAAGAAGGCCGCGCAGCAACTCATCCACAAGGGGAAGGTGAGCGAGGGCCTGTTGAACATGGTCGAGATGGCCTTCCGGGCCTACGATCCCTGCTTCGGCTGCGCCACGCACAGCCTGCCCGGCCAGATGCCCCTGGCGGTCACGCTCCGCGGCCCGCAAGGCGAAGTCATCCGCCGCCTGTCGCAGAACGTCTGACCGGCCGGGAAGAAGTAAGTTGACCAATTAGGGTGGCACGCCCTTCGCTGCGCTTAGGGACGTGCCACCCTGCGCGTGATTGGATAGAACCCGCTCGTGGATCCATCGCTCGCCACCAAACTGGTCATCGATCTGCTGGTCATTCTGTCGGCGGGACTGGCGGCCGGCATTTTTTGCAAGCGGCTGGGGGCGTCGGTGCTGGCGGGCTATCTCGCGGTGGGGGCCTTGCTGGGGCACGGCGGCCTGGGGATCATCGTCAGCGAGACCCCGCAACTGAAGTACCTGGCCGAGGCCGGCGCGCTGCTGCTGCTGTTTTCGATCGGGCTGGAGCTGTCGCTGGGCGCGCTGGCCCGCCTGGCACGCTTCTTCTTCCTCGGCGGCAGCCTGCAAATGCTCCTGGTCAGCCTGCCGGCCACTCTGGCCGCCCGGGCCCTGGGGCTCGCCTGGCCGCCGGCGGCGTTGGTGGGGGCCGCCACGGCCTTGAGCTCCACGGTGCTGGTCTACAAGGCCCTCGAAGAATTCGGGCAGACGGAAACGCCCCACGGCCGCCGCGCCATCGCCATCCTGCTGTTCCAGGACGTGGCCCTGGTGCCGCTCATGTTGCTGGTGCCCCTGCTGACCGGGGCGGGCCAGGCCGTGCCGCCCCAGGCCTGGCTGTGGCTGACGCTGAAGTCGGTGCTGTTCGTCGTGGCCGTGCTCATCATGCGGTGGGCCATCGCCCGCTCGCTCGTGCCCCTGCTGGCCGGCCTGCGCAGCACGGAGCTCGTCGTGCTGTTCGCGCTGACGGTGCTGGGCGCCGCGGGCGTAGGGGCGTCGGCCATGGGCCTGCCGCCGGCAGTGGGCGCACTGGCCGCCGGACTGATCCTCAGCCGCAACCGCCTCACGGCCCAGATCGACGCCCTCGTGCTGCCCTATCGGGAAACGTTCGCCGCCGTGTTCTTCGTGAGCCTGGGCACGCTGATGCGGTTCGACGTCCTGCTGCAACATCCGGCCGCGTGCCTGGCCGGCCTGGCCGCCGTGCTGGCCCTGAAAACCGCCGCGGCGACGCTCGCCCTGCGGGCCATCGGCCTGCGGTGGCGCGCCGCGGCGGGCATGGCGCTGGGCCTGGCCGAGCTGGGCGAGTTCTCCTTCCTGCTGCTCGCCGCCGGCGCCGCCGCGGGAGTCATCGACTCGCTGTCCTTCCATTTGGTGCTGTTCCTCGCACTGGGAACGTTGATCCTTACGCCACTGCTGATCAAGACGGGCCTGCGCTGGGTCGATCCCTTGCTCGACGCGGAGCTGGAACGGACGTGGTCTGCCCGCGACGCGGCGCCGCCGGTCCGCCGGGCGGTGGTCGTGGGCCTGGGGCCGATCGGCGCCCGGGTGGCCTCGCACCTGGAGACCGTGGGCATCGCCGCCTGCCTGGTCGATCTCAGCCCGGTCAACCTGCACCCCTATGCCCAAGAGGGTTTCCCGACGGTGGCCGGCGACGCCACCGACCCGGCCGTGCTGCGGCGGGCCGCCGTCGCTCAGTGCTCACTGGCCGTGGTCACCGTGCCCGACGATCAGGCCGCCCGGCAGATCGTGGCCGCCATCCGCCGCTTGAGCCGGGCCTGTCGCATCCTCGTCCGCTGCCGCTACCGCGCCAACACGGCCGCGATCAAGAAGGCCGGGGCCGACGCCGTGGTCAGCGAAGAGGCCGAGGCCACCGCCGGCCTGCTGCGGCTGCTGGAACAGTAGTAGGCACACTCCGTGTGCCGTCCGCTGAAGCGGAAAAAGGCATGGCGGACGGCACACGGAGTGTGCCTGCTACTTCAGCCAGCCCAGGTAGCTCATGTAGTCCATCAGCCAGGGGTGCGTGAAAGGGTTCCAGGTAGGATAGCTGGCCGAGAGGACCGAGACGGCCAGCAGGATCAAGGCCACGGCCCGGGCCGCTCGGCGCCTGGAAGCGGCGTCGGCACAGGGCAACATCAGCACCAGCCACAGCGGGGCCATCCAGAACACCCAGCGGAAGCCGCTCGTCGTGCCGCCGTAATTGCGATCCACCCCGGGCGCGGCGAGATAGAACGTCAGGCAGACGAGCGTCACGCCGGCCAGCGCCAGTGCCAGTCGCCTGAGCGGCGGCCCGGCGTCTCTCCGCAGCCACAGTAGCGTGCCGCACACGCTCAGCAGCCAGATCGGCGTGAGCGAGAAGATGCCGTGGTGGCCGATCAGGGCGTTGAAAACGTAGCGCAGCTCCGAAGGCTCGCCGCGATCGATCCCCTGCGGGCCCTTCCAGTAGCTTTCCAGCAGGCGGCCGTTGCGGGTGTAGGTGTAGTCGTACCAGTTATCCGTGCCGCCGCGGTGCATATAGGCCGGCTTCCAGCTTTGAACGGCAATCCAATTAGTGGCGAAAAAGGCGGCCGTAACGACCAGGGCCGGCGGCACGTAGGCCAGCAGCGTTTGCCGCGGGGCCCGCCACAGCAGCGCCAGGCTGACCACTGCCGCCAGGGCCCCGGCCGGCAGTTCGTTGGTGGCCAGAAAGGCCGCGAAGAACCCGGCCAGGGCGAAGGTCCGCAGCCGCCGGTCGCCGTCATGGGCGATGCCCACCCAGGCATCCAGCAGCACGGCGGTACAGGCCGCCCCCGGCAGATGGTTCGTGAGCACCACGGCGAAACTGGTCACCAGCGTGCCCATCACGGCCGCGGCCATGACGAACACGCGGCCCCAATCGGTCGTGCCCAGCCGCTCGATCAGCCGGGCCAGCGACCAGAAGTACAGGACCAGCAGGCCGCCGTTGATCGTGATCAGCATGAAGCGGCCCAGGGTGTAGGGCTGCTCGGCCAGCGACAACGGATGACGGACCAGCGGCAGCCGCGAGAGGTGATAGAGCGTCCAATACTCGCCGGCCACCAGCGTAGCCAGTAGGGGCGGCTTGCTGGAATAAAGGTGGTCGCCGCGCTTGACCATGTCGATGGTGTCCCAACCCGGCTGCTGGATCACCTTGTCGATGGCGTAGGGGGCCCCGGCGACGCGCATCTCGGGCTCGACCAGTGCGCGGACCGTGCACCAGCGGCTGCGGTCGTTGGCGCTGAGGAACGGCCGGCGGACGCCCAGGCGGACCAGGAGCCGCGTTTTTTCACGGTCCAGGGCCTCCTCGAGGGCCGCGCCGCGGAGGCCCCGCCACTGGAGTTCTTCCCGCGATTGGCTGAGGGCCGCCTTGAGGCCCGCGTCGGGCAGGCCGCGGCGGTCCACCGCATCCACCGCCAGAATCCGCCCCAGCACGGCCCCCAGGCCGATCGTGGCCAACAGCAGGTATATGCCGCGCCGCAGCGCCGCATGGGAATCGTCGGTGGATGCGATCATGGGTGGGAGGGGTTGAGGGGCTGAGGGGTTAAGGGGTTGAGGGGTTGAGGGGATAAGGGGTTAAGGGGTTGAGGGGCGGGGGCCTTTCGCTTGTTCGCCGTCCCCTCAGTGTCCGGCAACGGCTCCCTTATCCTCTTATCCCCTCATCCCCTTCTTATTGGTCATTGGTCATTTTGGATTCGCGGCGGCGTGCGCTCGCAGATCGAATATGACCGGCTCTCCGGATCGTGGTAGGCCACGAAAAGCTCGGCCAGGAAGCCGATCGACATGAACTGGCCGCCCAGCAACAGCAGGGCGATGGAATAGATCAGCGCGGGCCGCTCTTCCAGGTGGACCTCGGCCATGCCGGGAATGAGGTGCAGGCGAAAGATACACCACGCGCCGGTCAGGTAGACCAGGCCGAACGCCCCCAGAAAGAACAGTGCCAGCCCGATCGTGCCCAGCACGTGCTGCGGACGCTGCGCGAAGCCGGTCAGGAACTTCACGGTCAAGAGGTCCAAAAAGCCTTTGACCAATCGGCTCAGGCCGTATTTCGAGCGGCCGTAGAGCCGCGGGCGATGGTGCACCGCCACCTCGCCCACGCGGAACCCGCGGGCGGCGGCCAGCACCGGTACGAAGCGATGCAGCTCGCCGTACAGCCGCACGTCGCGGAGCACCTCCAGGCGGTAGCACTTCATGCCGCAGTTGTGATCGTGCAGCCGCACGCCGGTCAGCCAACCTACCACGCGGTTGAAGACCCGCGAGGCGAAGACCTTGAGCCACGGATCGTGGCGGACCTTCTTCCAGCCGCTCACCAGGTCGAGGTCGTTTTGGATTTCGGCCAGGAAGCTGGGTATCTCGTGCGGATCGTCCTGCAGGTCGGCGTCGAGGGTCATGACCAGCTCGCCCCGGGCCTGGGCAAAGCCCGCGCTTAGGGCGGCCGCCTTGCCGAAATTACGGCGGAAGCGGAGCCCCGCCACCCGGCCGTCGCCGGCGGCCAGCCGCCGAATAACCTCCCACGAGCCGTCGTTGGAGCCGTCGTCGACGAGGATGATCTCCAGCGAGTAGCCTTCCCGGGCGGCCACCGCGCCGAGCTCCTCGTACAGCGTGGGGAGGCTCTGGGCCTCGTTGTAAACCGGGATGACGATCGAAAGCATGGCGGCCACAACCTCCTAATCCCTCTTTCCCACGGCATAAAGCATAGCGGAAATCGCGAGTTCTGCCACTAGCCACACGAGTCGGAGCAGGGCGGCCACGATGATGGCGGCGGCCCCCCCCAACTGCCCGCCCAGCAGTGCGGCCAGCACGGCCTCGCGGGCCAGCAGGCCGCCGGGGATCATCGACACGAACCCGCCGACCACGGCCAGGGCCACGGCCGCGGTATCCAGCAGCAGCTCTTCGGGCGGCCCCGCCGCAATGCCCATCCCCCGCAGCACGGCCCACAGGCTCGCCCCCATCAAGAGCCAGCCGGCGGTCATGGCCAGCCAGCCGCCGGCCAGCGTGCGGTAGCGCAGCCGGGCGAGCCGCTCCGCCGCCTGGGGACTGGACCGGGCCACGCCCAAGAGCCGCGCCAACCGGCAGAACACCGGCGGCAACGTCGGCAGGCCCGCCACCACCGTCAGGGCAATCGCCGCGGCCAGCAGTCGCGGGTCGCTGGAGAACCAGGTGGCCAGGATGGGTATGGCCAGGCAGGCGCCGACGGCCATCATGGTCAGCGTTTCCAGGAACACGCTGGCAATGACCAGGCCGGTATCGAGCTGCCGGCCACGGAGCAGGCCGGCCCGTAGCACGACGACCATGGCCTTGCCCGGCACGTACTTGCCCAGATGGCCGATGAAATAGGCCCGTAGAGTGGGGCCCAGCCGCACGTCTTGCCCGAGGGCCCGCAACACGCGATGCCAGAACAATCCTTCCGGCAGCAGGCCCAGCAGGTAGAGGCCGCCGGCCGCCAGCAGCCAGCCGGGCGCCAACCGCCGCCAATACTCGCCCAACCGGGCCACCGCATCTAGAACCGTGCCGCGCACGCACCAGGCAACCAGCGCCACGATCAGCAGCTTCAGGGCCAGCAAGAGCCAGTTGCGGCGGGCCGGGGTCAGCCAATTCACCAAGATGCTCCGGCGAGTTGCACGATCACAAACTTTGACAGTCTAACCGCCAGCCGGGCGCAACACAACCCGCCGGGTGACACCAATTTGTAGGGTGGGTCGAGAATTTGTAGGTGGGTCGAGCCAGAGCGAGCCCCACCATTTTCGACGGACGACGGCAGACGGACTGGGGTGCTTCCGTCCGTCGCCCGTCGCCCGTCCTCCGTCGTGGTTCCGATGGGGCTTTTCTGCGCTCGACCCTACCGTCGGGCGCGTGGTAAGCTACGATAGAAGGGAAGACACCGAAGCGTTCAGCAATCAATTGACAACCGACAACCGACAACCGACAACTAACAACTGACAACCCCGGTATCAAAATGAGCGGAATTGCAACATGCCTGGCGGCCCTGCTGTTGGGGATCGACATCGGCTATCAGCCGTCGCCCCAGGGGGGAGCGGAGTACATCATTCAGATCGAGCCCGGAACGCTCCAGGCGCTCAATCCGGGCGAGGAGATGGAGAGCTGCATCCCAGCGGAGGCGCGAGACATCCATCCCCGGCGGATCCGGGTGGTCATCGGCAATCAGAAGTTGCCGAAGGAGATTCCGGTCAAGGCGGCGGGGGCGGGAGTGGCGGGTCGAGAAGGCCCGGCCGCCTTGACGCCCGCCGGCCGCACGGCCCCCGCCGGGCCGGCCTTCGATCTGCTCCACGGCGTGCCGGGCTCGAAGGCCGGTCAGATCTCACCGGCCCCCTTCCCCCCCGACCCCAATGCCAAGCCGGCGGTATACCTCGAGCCTTCCGGCGGCGGGAGCAAGGCCGAACCCCAGCCGGCGGCGGCCGGGCCCACCGCGACGCACGAAGCGGAGAAACCCTGGCTGCCCTTCTGGGGCCTGCTCCTGGGTCTGGGCGCATCGCTGGCCGGCAACGTCTATCTCGGCTGGGTCTTCTGGGATGCCCGCAGGAGCTATGAGCGGTCAGCGATCCGCAATTAGGGCCCGCGAAAAAAATAACGGAATTATCCTGTTGGCAAAGCAGGACCAATAAACCCCACCATTAGGCGGTGTTTGGCATTGTAAATCAACATCCAGTCCATCCTATTGTAATCATGGACCGGCTGCTAGATACTGGCGGCTGTTCACGATGCAGTAGGAGACTGGCGATGAAGAAAGTGATTGCCGTAGTCGCCTTGGGAACTTGTATCCTGTGGCTGCGCGGAACGACGGCCTGCCCGTCGGCGAGTATTGATTGCACCCGCGGCGCAGAGTTCCCCTCCCCTCTCTTCGGACGCGAACCCGCGAGCCGTTAGTATGGGCCGACAAATAACTTCCGTACTCATCACGCTCCGCGTGATGCCCTCCCTCTCGCGGAGCGAGAGGAGTACGGGAAATACGACGAAATCGCGCAACAACGCCTAATGACTAACGACGGCCTGACCCCAAGTCGCCCCTGACCCCAAGTCGCCCCAAGTCGCCACAAAATGCTGGTCCATCAATTGCCACAGGTCGGAGAAATGAGGCGTGTGAGCATCACGGAATCCGACACGCGCCACCGAAATCGTCTTCAAAGATGACTTTCCCGTTTTGACGCACTCGCGCATAGTCCACATACATCGTCTGGGGCAGAGTGCTGTCGTCGAGCTTTCCACCGGGGCCTTTCAAGCCTGTAAAACCGAGATTCATGAACATCGGTTGATCCGGCACGTCCTTCGAGGTGTGGTACGTTTCTACGCCATCGATCTTGAACACGAGCAGGCCGGGAGACCACTCCAGCCGATATACGTGCCATTTGGTCACGTCGGCCACGCTTGCCTCAAAACACTGCCAGCGGCCCGTCTTGCTCTTGACATTCTGCCAAATCTTGTTGACGCTGCCGCCGGACTCGCCGGGCTTGTATTCCGCGAAGTCGATCTCCCAGCCGGCGGCCCAATTCGGCTCGGGCAGGACGATCCAATAGTTCTGCTGGCAGCGGGCGTCGATGAGCCATGCGGCGGGCCACGTTCCCGGGCCGGTCATCTTCGCGCGGACCTCCACGTCGCCGTAGGTGAAGCTGAACTTCTTCGTGTAGACCGCCCCGATCGTGTAGTGCTGCGTGACGGGCTTTCCGCCTTTGGTGGGCAGGCACTGAACGGTCTGCTTCCGGGCGACGATTTGCAGTGCGCCGTCCGATTGCGAAACGTTGCCGGCCTGCTGCGCACCGACGACCCCTGCGTCGCCGGAATCGTAGATGTTATCAGCACAATGCCACACGCTTCGATCCATGTCGGCCGCGTGAACCCAGGGCGTGACACACAGGATCGCCCCCATCGACAGAATCGCGGTTCTCATGGCTGATCTTCCAGTTCCGACCTGCTATGCATTGCCAAGCATGAACCCAACTGGCTGGTTGTGAAGCGCACAATGACACCTACTGATACTGATAGGAAATTTGATTTCGCCCGACGGGACCGAGTCTAACCAGGGAGAACTGTTGAATCAAGCGGGGCAGGAGGGGTAGGGCGGCCGTAGCCGCCCTACCCCTCCTGTCCCCCGGCACGCTCTTGGGAGCCTTTGGGGGCAACCTGTCGGCCGGTCATGCCACATACCGACATAATGGTCAAGACCACTTGCTGGTGCGCCGCGGGGAAACCCTTAGTATGGGCCGACAAATAGCTTCCGTACTCATCACGCTCCGCGTGATGCGCTCCCTCTCGCGGAGCGAGAGGAGTACGGGAAATGCGGAACCTATTCTTCAGCCGATCCTTAGCCGTAGCGTCCGGTCACGTAACGCTCGGTTTCCTTCTGCTTGGGCGTGAGGAAGATTTCCAGGGTGCTGGCGTGCTCGACGATCTCGCCCAGGAGCATGAAGATGCACTCGTGGCTGGCGCGGCGGGCCTGGCCCATGTTGTGCGTGACGATGACGATGGTATACTTGTGCCGCAGGCCGTCGATGAGGGCTTCGATCCGCTCGACCCCCTCGGCGTCCAGCGCCGAGCAGGGCTCGTCCATGAGGATCACCCGCGGCTTCAGCGGCAGGAGCCGCGCGATGCACAGCTTCTGCTGCTGCTCCAGGCTGAGCCGGGTGGCCTTGGCGGGCAGGCGGTCCTTGACCTCGTCCCACAGCTCGACATCGCGCAGCGACGACTCGACCAGCTCGTCCAGCTCGCGGCGGGAGAAGGTCCGCCGCGGGGCGTGGATCCGCACGCCGAAGACCACGTTCTCGTAGATCGAGATGGGCAGCGGGTTGGGTCGCTGGAAGACCATGCCCACCGTCTTGCGCAGCTCGCTGAGCGAGACGTCGGGGTCGTAGATGTTCTTGCCCAGCACGCGGATCAACCCGGTGGTGGTGACGTTGCCGTAGCTCTCGTTGATGCGGTTGAAGGAGCGCAGCAGGGTGGTTTTGCCGCAGCCGGAGGGCCCGATGAGCGAGGTGATCAGCCCCGGCTTGATGCGGATCGTCACGTTGCGCAGGGCCTGGAAGTCGCCGTACCAGAGGTTCAGCCCGCGGGTCTCGATGCAGCAGTCGGCCGCCGTCGCGGGGGCGGCGGGGGGAGCGGGATCGGCGGCGGGGGCGGAATCGGGCAGGCTCATCCGAAGTCTCCGTTCACGTACCGCTCGGTAAGCCGGTTCACGGGATGCTCGAAGATCCGCTCCGTGGCGTCGACCTCGATCAGCCGTCCGGCGCTGAAGAAGGCGGTGCGGTCGGCCAGCCGCCGCGCCTGCTGCACGAGGTTCGTCACCAGCACGATGGTCATCTCGTTTTTCAGCTCGCGGAGGATGTCCTCGATGCGCATGGTGGTGACCGGATCGATGGCGATCGAGAACTCGTCGAGGCACAGGATTTCGGGGGCCAGCGAAAGGGCGCGGGCCAGCGTCAGCCGCTGCTGCTGCCCGCCGGACAGCCGCGTGCCCAAGAGGTCCAGGCGATCTTTGACCTCGTCCCAGAGCATGGCCTGGCGGAGGCATTTTTCCACGATTTCGGCCAGGCGGCGGCGGTCGTGGACGCCGGCCCGGCGGGGGGCGTAGGCCACGTTCTCCCACACCGACAGGGGCAGCCCCACCGGCAGCGGAAAGACCATGCCCACGCGCCGCCGCAGGGCGTATACGTTGCGGGTCCGCAACACGTCCTGCTCGCCCAGCAGCACCCGCCCCTCGACCTTCGCCGAGGGGGTGAAGTCGTGCGTGCGGTTGATGCACTTCAGCATCGTCGTCTTGCCCGAGTTGTTCGGCCCGATCACGCCCAAGATCTGCCGCGCCGGAATCTCCAGCGACAGATCGGCCAGGGCTACCTTCGAGCCGTAGCGCACCGTGACGTGCTCGAAACGGATGGGCGTGCTCATAACCGGACTCTTGCAATCCCTAAATCCCCAAATCCCCAAATCCCCAAATCCCCAAATCCCCAAATCCCCAAATCCCTAAATCGCTACCATTTCTTCCGCACGCGGAGCCAAACCCGCAAGGCGATCGACAGGCTGTTGACTGCCAGCACCAGGCCCACCAGCACCACGGCGGTGCCGTATTCGACGGGTTCGGGCACGTTCTGCACCTGGGTGGCCAGCGTGAACAAGTGATAGGAGAGGGCCATGAAGCCGTCCGTCAGGCCGTAGGGGAAGAACGAGGCCCAGCCGTGCGCGGGGACGTCCGCGTACAACAGGGCCCCGGTGAAGAGGATGGGGGCGGTCTCGCCGGCGCTGCGGGCCACTTCCAGGATCACGCCCGTCAGAATCCCCCGCACGGAATTGGGCAGCACGATGGTGCGGATCGTTTGCCAGCGGGTGGCGCCCAGGTTCCAGCAGGCCTCGCGGAAGGCCATGGGCACGGCCCCCAAGGCCTCGCGGGTGCTGGTGATGATCACCGGCAGGTTCATCACGGCCAGCGTGCAGGCGGCCGCCAGCAGGCAGGAGCCCATTCGCGCGAAGAGCACGAAGGCCCCCACGCCGAACAGGCCATACACGATGCTGGGCACGCCGGCCAGGTTCATCACGGCCAGGTTGATCACCCGCGTCAGCCAATTGTCGCGGGCGTATTCGTTCAGGTAGACGCCGGCCAGGATTCCCACCGGGGCGGCCACCAGCAGGGTGACGAGCACGAGGAAGAAGGTGCCGACAAGCGGGGCCCAGATGCCGCCGGCCCGCATGTTGTGCTGCGGATTGTCGATTACGAAACCCGGCGAGAGGGCCGGCCAGGCCTTGACCACCAGGACCGTCAGGATGATCACGACCGGCAGGACCAGGGCGAGGGTTACCAGGCCCAACAGGCAGCGGGCGGCGATTTCCTTGGCCTTCTTGCGGCTTTCCAAGGGCGTGGCGGTGAAGACGTCGCGGTAGGCGAGCCGCAGCCGCTGCCCCTGGGCGAGCGTCACTCGGCCGGCCCGCTCCAGCGCCGCCAGCCCGGCGGCGGCCGTGCCGGTTCCCCACCAGGGCACCAGTTGCGTGCCGTCGCCGCCGGCGCCTTCCGCGTGGCGGGTCACGGCGTAGCGCTGCCGGGGCCGGCCCCGCGGCGGCGGCCGGTCGCCCCGCTGCACCGCCGCCAGGTCGATTGTCGCGGCCGAGGTCCAGCTTCCACCCGCGCCGCCCGGCTGCGGCGACCAGTGGGCAAGCTGGCCGATGGCCTCGGCCAGGCTGGCGAAGGGTCCGCCCGCCGCACCGCTCCCGCCGCCGGCGGGCAGCAGAAAGTATTCCAGTTCGGCGGCGGCGGCAGCGGCCATGGCCTTCACACCCGCTCCGAGCGGATCCCCTTAATCACCAGATCGGCGGTCAGGTTGACGGCGAAGCTGATCACGAACAATACCAGGCCGATGAGGAACAGCACTTGGTAGTGCGCGCCGCCTTGGCTGGCTTCGCCCAACTCGGCGGCGATGGTGGCCGTGAGCGTGCGGACCGGATCGAGCAGGCTGTGCGGGATCTGTACCGCGTGACCGGTGCACATGAGCACGGCCATCGTCTCGCCGATCCCCCGGCCGACGCCCAGCAGGACGGCGGCCAGCAGTCCGTTGCGGGCGGCGGGGAACAGCACCCGGTAGACGATCTCCCAGCGGCTGGCGCCCAGGGCCAGGGCGGCCTCGCGATAGGAGTCGGGCACGGCCTTCAGCGCGTCCTCCCCCACCGACACGATGATCGGTACGCTCATCAGGGCCAGGATGATCCCGCCGTTGAGCAGGTTGACGCCGACGGGGGCCCCGGTCAGGCGGATAATGAGCGGGCCCAACACCATCAGGCCCACGAATCCCCATACGACCGAGGGCACGGCGGCCAGCAATTCAATGACCACTTTGAGCGTTTCCTTCCAAGCACCAGTGGCGAACTCGGACACATAGACCGCCGCCCCCAGGCCCAGCGGCACGGCCAGCAACATGGCCAAACCGGTCACCGCGGCCGTGCCCGCCAGCAAGGCCAGGATGCCGAACCGCGGCTGGACGGCCGAGGTGGGCTGCCACTGGATGCTGGTAAAGAACTCGACCCAGTCCAGTCCGCCCCGCAGCACGCCCGCCGCCTCGCGGGTTACGAAGAAGAAGATGGCCAGCACGAAGAGGATGCAACTCCAGCCGCACAGGCGGATGATCCACTCGACGAGCGGCTCGGCGCGGTCCGCGGCCATGGCCAGCAGCCGCAAAGCCCCGGACAGGCCTCGGCCGGAGGTGCTGGGGGACGCATCAACTGGGGTCATGGCTTTGGCGGCGGACCGGAAGATAGCGACACGTAACCCTGATCGAGCAGGATCTTTTGCCCTTCGGCCGAGAGGATCCAGTCCAGGTAGGCTTTCACGCGGCCCGTCGGCTCGCCCACGGTGTAGATCTGGAGCGAGCGGGTGATGGGATAGGTGCCCTTCTTGGCGTTCTCGACCGTGGGGGCCACGCCCGCTTCGCCCTTGTGCTTCGAGACTTTCAACATCTTGACCTCCGGCGTGGCGTAGCCCATGCCGCTGTAGCCGATAGCCGAGGGAGTGCGGGCCACCAAGGCCACGACGTCCTTCGAACCGCTCTGGTCGAGCGTGCCCAACTTGTAGTCCTGCTTGTTCAACACCACTTCGCGGAAATAGGCGTACGTCCCGGAGCTGTTCTGCCGGCTGACGCGAACGATCTCGTCCTTGCCGCCGGGCGGCTCCTTCAGGCCCAGTTGCGACCAGCGCTCGATCGTTCCGCCGGCCTTGTAGATCTCGGCCAGCTCGTCCGTCGAAATGCTGTCCAAGGGGTTGTCCTTGTGGACGTATAGGGCCAGGGCATCGTAACCCACCACGGTCTCTTTGGGCTCGGCGCCGCGTTTGGCCTTGGCCTGCTCGATCTCCTTGGCCTCCATCTGGCGGCTGGCGTTAGCCATGTCGCAGTTGCCGTCGATCATGGCGGCGATGCCCACCCCGGAGCCGCCGCCGCGGACCTGCACGCTGACGTCCGGGTGCAGCTTGCCGTATCGCTCGGCCCAGGCTTGGGCGATGTTGACCATCGTGTCCGAGCCCGCCACACGAATGACCTTCTTCGCCGGCTCGCCGCCCGTTTGGCCCGGCCGGTTGCACCCGCCCAGCCACACCGCGGACAGGCCCAATACCAATCCCAATCCAGTCCATCTGCGAAAGTACATCGTGTCCACGGGCGGGCTCCTTGAAAAGATGAATTTGGCGTGCCGGATCAATGCCACTCCTACCAGATCGTCCGGGGGTCGTCAAGGCGCCGGCGCCGGCGCCGTTTTCGACGGCGGCCGGCGCGGTATGTTATTAGCTGGAGATCGTTGAGGGGCTAACCGAATCCTGACAAAAGCCTAATCCGTAATTCACAGATCAATCGGTTGGCAGCGCCACGAGCGGCGCGCCCCCCCGCTCGCGTACGGGGTTCAAGAGCGTCTGGCTGCACGCCGGCCTTTTCGCCAGGCCAGCACCGCCAGGCCGGCCAGTCCGGCGGCCAGCAGCCCCAGAGTGCCCGGCTCGGGCATCGCGGCCATGGTGGCCGCCGGGGCCGCCACCGGCCCGCCGCCCGCACCCCCGTAGCCCAGCTCGCCGGCCGGCATCGTCGCGTTATCGAGCACCACGCCGCCGCCCTCGATGTCCAGCGCCCTGCCGGGCGGCAGCGCGTCGCCCCCCATGGCCACAAGCAGACCGTCCATGACGGTCGTCCCGCCGTCATAGTTATTGACCCCGGACAGGGCGAGCACGCCGGCGCCGCGCTTCGTGAGTCCGATGCCTGAGCCGCTGATCAGGCCGTTCACGGTAAGGCCGCCGGAGCCGGTGTCGAACGTCCCGCCGCCGGCGCCCAATTGCAAATTGAGGTTGATGGTCTGATTGTTGGTGCTTTGATTGATGACGGGCCCGGTCAAAGCAATCGCAGCGCCTTGCAGGGTGTACGCCGCGGCGCCGCTGTTAAAGGTGAGCCCGCCGAACCGGGTACCGCCGGCGAAATCGTTGTTGCAGGTTGTGAAGCCGCCCGAGGCGAGCGGGCCAAAGGTGAGCACTTGCGGGGCGGTGGGGGTGCCGCTGTAACCGTTGGGTCCGCCAGCCCAGTTGGCGCCCATGCTCCACTTGTTGCTTGTGCCACCCGTGGCCCCGCCCCCGTTCCACACCGGGATCATCGTGCTGGCTTGCAATTGCCAGGCCAAGGCGTAGCTCCCGGGAACAAGAAGGTTGTCAAAGCTGTCTTCCCGCGTCACCTGGAGGGCATATTGCCCGGCCGGCAACACCCGCTGAAAGATGTCCTGCACGTTGTCGATCATCGAGGTGCTCTGGTCGACCATGGCCCCGGTGCTGAAGCCGCTGGCCTGATAGAGCGTTAGGCTGAGGTCCGCCAGCGACGGGGCAGCCGAGCGGAAAACCAAATCGCTCGCCGCAATCGGACGGTTCCAGGCGAGAATCGCCGACAGGTCGTAAGACTGGTCCGCGGGGACGGTGAAATAGTAGTAATTGCTGCTGCCCTGGGAAGCCAGGCTGTTGGAATCCCAACCGGTCGAGTTCACCAGGCTGCTGGTGCTGGCCGCCTGCTGGCCGGCGGCCAAGATGGTGTAGGCCCGCTGAATGTTCAACTGCCCCGCGCCGTACTGCAAGTCCAACGGCTGGGTGTACGTTCGCACCCAACTGCTGACGGCGTTCTTGTCGGTGCCGGCCATGAGGATGGCCTTGATCGTCGTAGGGTTGTTGGCCGCCGAGTTCCCGCCGGCGACCTGCAACAGCAGGGCCGCGGCGCTGGAGACCGTCGGGGTGGCATAACTGGTCGCGCCCTGCGGCACGACGATGTCGGTCATGCACCGCTCCGCAACGTCGCCCCATTGCGTCGGTCCGTAGGCGCACTGTCCGTTGGTCAACCCGACGTTGATCCCGTTGTAAGTGCTGGACAACATGGAATCCTGTCGCTCCACCACGTTCTTGCCGGTGGCGTTGACGACCAGCACGTTGTACTGATTGACAAGGTAGTCGATGCGGCGCGTGGCGTCGCTGTTGTCGTCGTTGTCTGTGTAAACGCCGGCCCAACTGTTGTTGATGATCCGGGGATTGTTGCCGGGCGGAGCCAACGGGGCAACCGAGCTCTCCAGGCACAGAGAATTATCAAGCCAGTCGTCCGCCTGGTAGACGTCGATCTGGGTGATCCCCGACGAGAAGCTTCCGCTGTTGACGCCGTAAAAGACCCCACCGACGATCGGTGCATGCCAACTAACATTGGGAGAGGGGTACGCGGAACTGCTCTCGTTAAAGAAAGTCTTGCCGGCGAAGATGGAATTCGACGGGGGAATCGTGTCGGGCATGTAGTAACTAGCATCGGGATCCACCGACGCCTCGACCTGCTGGACGACGATGCCCGAGCCCGTCGGCATCTGGCTGCCGAGCTGATCGGACAGTGCCTGGTAGCCCATCGTCGGGTCGCTCTGCGCGGCGGCCGGCCCGGCCAGCAGCCAGACACAGACGGCGCCTGCCAGCAGCAGGAGGCATCCGGGAAAACGCATCGACGGCCGCTCCGCTAGATGAGACACTCCCGTGGCAGCGGCAGCGATGCTCCCCACGGGTCGCGGGCCATACGCCGCGGCAGGTGGCCCGCCGGTGGATTCGCCCCATTGTGCCGATCCACCCTACACAAGTTATTATCCACGAAATCTACGCAGACCGCAAGTTTTTGGCCTTCTTCGGGGCCCACTGATGATGGGCCCGCCATGAACGTTGGGGCAAGATACGCTGGCTGTGCCGCGTGGGCCCGCAGAAAAACAAAAAAGCAGTCCGTACCACCCGTAGGGGCTGATTATCCGGACTGCTTCCCCCCCTTGGGAAGTTATCCCGGGTGAGGTAACAGGACATACCCAACTGTTCGGCCATCTGCGAACCGGGACTTTGGCAATTCTCCCTTCCCCTGGTTCGGCGTTTCTTGTAAACAAATGCACCCCGTGCGCCGATGGTGAGGTGAGCCCGGGGACCCGATCATCCGGCCAATTATCTTGTCCATCCTTCTCATTCTTCTCATTTTCATAGGGACCGTAGTATGGATGCCTTGAACCGGCTCGCCGGCGCGACTGCTCGGTCGCCCATTGTCTGGGGGCTCTTGGGTACCGCGGTGTTCTATGGGTTGATTCATGGCGGACCATTGGACACGCCCCTCTTGAACCGCTATTTCACCCATCACCCTGTGGAATACGCCGAGGCCCTGCTGTTTGCGATCGGGCTGGCGGCCCTGATGTTGCGAGTGGTGGACGTAATCGCTCAGCGGGCCACGTTGGCGCGCTGGTCTTTGGGGCCCGCGGCAGCGGCGCCGATCGACGACCAATGCCGCACACTGGCCGGGCAGTTGGCAAGTCTGCCGGCCGTGCGGCAGGCGGACTATTACGCCAGCCGGCTGCTCTTGGCGGTGGATTATGTTCGGCGGCGCGGCTCGGCCGAAGGGCTGGGCGACGAGCTGAAGTACCTGGCCGATGCCGATCAGACGCGGGCCCACGGCCGCTACGCCCTCTTCCGCGTCATCGTGTGGGCGATTCCCATCCTCGGCTTTCTCGGCACGGTCATCGGCATTACGCTGGCCCTGAACAGCATCGACCCGAAGAACCCGGACGAATCGATGCTGAAGGTGATTACGGGCCTGGGCCTGAAGTTCGACACGACGGCCGTGGCCCTGTCGCTGTCGATGCTGTTGATGTTCGCGCACTTTTACGCCGACCGGGCGGAGAATGGGCTGTTGGAGGAGGTGGACCGGCGGATCGAGGCCGACCTGTACGGACGGTTCCCGCAGACCCCGGCCGGGCCCGACGGCCAACTCCTGGCCGTCCGCCGCATGGCCGAGGCCATGGTCGCGGCCAGCGATCGGCTGATCGGGCGTCAGGCGGAGTTGTGGCAGGCGTCGATGGATGCGGCCGCCGCCCGCTGGAGCCGGCTGGCCGAGTCGGCCGGCGGGCAGTTGACCAAGGCCCTGACGGCCGCCTTAACCGAAGGACTCAAGACCCACGCCCTACACCTGGCCGCCGCCGAGCAAGCCGCCGCCGAGCAGAACCGCCGCCAGTGGGACAAGCTGGCCCAAAGCCAGACGCACTACGCCCAGGCCCTGGCCGCTTTGCAGCACGGCCTGACTCAGCAGGCCGACGTGCTTCGTCGCGCCGTCGAGGCCAGCGGCGAGATCAGCCGGCTGGAAGACGCCCTCAACCGCAACCTGGCGACACTGGCCGGCACAAAGCACTTTGAACAGACCGTGCTGGGGCTGGCGGCAACCATCAATCTGCTGAACGCCCGGCTGGCCGAATCAATACCCCCGCCCCCCGCGATCCAGCTCGATTCGACTCGCCGGGCCGCCAAGGCGGCATAAAGAGGGATTTGGGGATTTAGGGATTTAGGGATTTGGGGATTTGGGGATTTGGGGGTTGTAAGACAATAACCTGTTCAAATTGCACCAAGTGTGGCACGTCCCTGAGCGCAGCGAAGGGCGTGGCAGGGCGCGAAAATCACGCCCTTCGCTGCGCTCAGGGCGTGCCACCCAACCGAGACGGATTAGAGTCTCGGGCCGAAACTTGTGCGCGCTTCGCATGCATCCCTAAATCCCCAAATCCCCAAATTCCTAAATCCCCAAATCCCTAAGAAGATGAAACCGTGGTTCAGCCAGAAGCGGCGCGGGCGGCGGGCGGCGCCACGCCTGTCGCTCTTCCCCTTTCTCGCCGTGCTCATCTGCACGATGGGAGCGCTGGTCCTGCTGCTGCTAACCGTCACCCGTCAGGCCCGGCTCCAGGCCGTTCGCATCCACGCGGCCAAGAACGCGGAAAAGCAACTCGGCCTGAAGTCGCAACGGGAGACGGTCCGGCGGCGGATCGACGAGCTCGAGCAGGCAGCGGCCCACACCCGCCGGCAACTGGCCGATGCCCGATCGGCCCTTGGGCACGTCGCGGACCACGGCCGGCGGCTTCGCGGCCAGTTGACCGAACTCCAGGCCGCCTCCCAGGGTCTTGAGGCAGCGGGGGCCGACCGCCACCGCGGCCAGGCCGCGCAGGAAGAACTGCGGCAAGCCGATCTCGAGCTGACCCGGGCCCGCGGCCGGCTGACCGAGGCCCAGCAGGCCGCCCAGTGCCGGCCCCACTCCTACGCCGTCGTGCCCTACGAAGGACCGAACCAGACCCACCGCCATCCGCTGTACCTCGAATGCCGCAGCGACGCGGTCGTGCTGCAGCCGGAGAACATCGCCTTTACGGAGGCCGATTTCGACGGGCCGATGGGGCCGGGAAACCCGCTGGTCGCCGCGCTGCAGGCCGCCCGAGGGTACCTGGCCCGCCACGGCGAGAGCGATCCGAAACTCGCCGGCGAGTCCTATCCCCTGCTATTGGTCCGGCCCAGCGGGATCGCCGCCTACGCCGTGGCCCGCGGCGCCTTGAAATCGTGGGACTCGGAGTTCGGCTACGAACTGATCGAAGACGACTGGAAGCTCGATTTTCAGCCGCCCGACGCCGGCCTGACCCGGTTCGTTACCCAGGCCATCGCCGCCGCCCGCATCGAGCAGCAGCGCCTGATCGCCGCCGCCCCCAGCCAGTACGGCAAACGGCCCGCGGCAGGCCAGTATCGCGTCGGACCGCGCGGCGGAAGCGGCCCCGACGATGCCCCCGGCGACGGCGAAGATTCGGGCACGGGATTCTACGCTTCCAGACCGGCCGAGCGATATGGCACTGACCAGGCGACGGCCAACCCGGGCGGCTCCGGCGCCGGCGGCTACGGTAGTGGGCTGCCTGGCGGTGTGTCCAGTCCGGCCGGCGGACCCGGCGGCTACGGCCTCGGCGGCATGGCCGGCGGACCCGGCGGCAGCAGTCCAGGGGGCAGGCTCGGCGGGTTCGGCATAAGCGGTACGGGCGGCGGACCGGGCGGCTACGGCCTCGGCGGCATGGCCGGCGGACCCGGCGGCAACAGTCCAGGGGGCGGGCTCGGCGGGTTTGGTATGAGCGGCACAGCCGGCGGACCCGGCGGCAACAGCCCAGGGGGCGGGCTCGGCGGCTTCGGCGTAGGCGGCACGGCCAGCGGATCCGGCGGAGGAACGTCGGGTGGCCTCTCGGGCACTTCGCAATCAGGCCCCGCTTTCGCTTCGGGCGCAAGCGCGGGAGGAGGGCTTTCCGGGCAGCCCGCTGCCATACGGCCCGACGGATATGTCGCCGGCCGGCCCGCCGACGGCCAGCCCCCGCCGGCCGATCCGGCGCGGACGGGGCAGTCGGCCGATCCGTCGCAGACAGCGCAGCCAGGCACGCTGCTGCGGCCCGGCGAATGGCACGCCAGCGACGAGTACGCCCCGCCACCCAAGCGCAACGACGATTCGGACGATAAGAATTCGCGCAAGAGCAAGCGGAACCTGGCCGAGAGTCGCGACCCCGACTGGGCCTTGCGCAACGCGGGCCATGGATCGACCCCCTTGACTCGCCCTATCCGCGTCGACTGCTATCCGGATCGCCTAGTGCTTGTACCCGAGCCGGGCTACGGCAATCCGAAGGCCATTTCGCTGCCCGGCAGCACGGCGCAGGCGATCGACAAGTTCGTCGCGGCCGTCTGGGAGCACATGGATACCTGGGGAATCGCCGGCAAAGGCATGTACTGGCATCCGATCCTCAACGTTTACGTAGCGCCCGGCGGGCAGCGGCGGCTGGAAGACCTCGACCGCTTGCTGCGCGGCAGCGGACTTACGATCGAAAGGAAGACCTGAGCGAGGGACTTGGGGATTTAGGGATTTGGGGATTTAGGGGTTGGAAAGTCGTGCCGCCCGACCAGGGGCAGAAAGCACATTTCGGAGCTGCACGCGCAAAGAGCACACAAAGTTCCGACCTAAATCCCTAAATCCCCAAATCCCCAAATCCCCAAATCCCTAAATCCCCAAATCCCTAAATCCCCAAATCCCTAAATCCCCAAATCCCTAAATCCCCAAATCCCTAAATCCCCAAATCCCCTTCCAATGGCCCGCGTCGCAGCCGAAGAAAACGAAGCCGTCAACGCCGATTCCTTCTTGGACATCGTGGCCAGCGTGGTCAGCGTGCTGATCATCATGGTCATGGTGACGGGGCTGAAGATCAAGAACACGCCGATCGAGGCCCCGCCCAGCGCCGAGGCGATGGAGACCGGCGCCGCGCTGGCCCGCGACCTGACCCGCGAGCAGTCGCTCCGCGACGACGTGCTCAGCATCCAGGCCGAGATCCGAGAGGTCGAGGGCCAGACGGCCGCACGGTCGCGGGAGCAGGATCGGCTGGCCGGGGCGGTGCGCGGGCTGGAGCAGCACGTCGAGGCTGTGCGGCGCGAGCGGGAGCGACCCGCGCCGCAAGACCTCGACACGGCCGAAAAACTGGCCGCGGCCCGAGCCACGCTGGCCCAACTCGAGCAGCAACGGGCGGCGGTGGCCAGTGCCCCGGCCGCGACCGAGCGGATCGAGTGCTATCCCACCCCCTTGGGCCGGACCGTCGAGGGCCGCGAGGTCCATTTCCAGCTCCGCGGCGGACGGATCGCGCTGGTGCCGCTCCAGGAGCTGGTCGAGGAAGCCGTCGCCGATGCAAAGCGAAAATTGGGCCGGCTGGACGACCGGCACCCGGAAATGACCGACGCCGTCGGCCCGCAAGACGGCTTTCGCGGCAACTATACGATCCAAATGCACGAGTATACGCCGGAAGAGACGCGGCAGACCGGCCGGCACGGGACCGGCATCCGGCTGAAGCTGTTTACCCTCACCCCGCTCGACGAGCGGCTGGGCGAAACGCTGCCTGAAGCGCTGGCCGAGGGCTCGCAGTTCCACCTGATTCTCTCGCAGCGGCGGCTCCGCGACGCGACCGTGACGGTGTGGGTCTATCCGGACAGTTTTGCGGCCTTTCGCCGGGTGAAGCAGGAGCTATACCGGCTGGGATTTCCGGTGGCGGCCCGGCCCCTGCCCGAGGGCGCCCCGATCAGCGCCTCGCCCAGCGGCAGCAAGTCCACGGCGGAATGAGCCGCTTTATGTTCGTGGGCCTCCTTTCCAAGCTTCTTGGCACAATCCCCCCACGGCAGGGAGGCAAATACGCTGAGATTTATTTGTCAAATGCTCTCGGAGCTCTTACGCTTGTGGTAGAATGACCACCGTTGGTACCCCCCGGTGTGTGCGGCGTTCGGGCCCAAGACCGGAAGATCTCTCGATTCTCCAGCGTATGTTGGGGGTTGAACGGCTACGCCGATTCCTGCTGGCCGATCGGTTGGCCGGCGGTTTGTTTCCGCATAGGGGTCAAAACGTGCAACCTTTGGTAATCCTTCGATCGGTCGTGGACGAGGGCGTCGCCGCGAAAGGCGGCCGTTTTCGCAGGCCCGCCCCGGTTGGGTGCGTAGGGGTTGCCGTCGCGTTGGAGCATCGGGCCGAGGCTTACCGTTTCGCTCGTCAGTCGGAGCGCGACCCGTGGGAGTTTGCCGTCGAGATGCAGCAACGAACTAGCTAACGTTCTTCTTTACCAAGAATGTCTCATCGTAAACGGTGGCCGCTGCATTTCAAGTGCGAGGCGGCGACGCGCCGCGATGAGAACCCGCCCGGTCGCGAGGGCGGCTTGAAACCGTCTCTCCGGTCGCTTTCTAAGGAGGAAGCGCATGTCTGCTGTTACTAGAACCACCGCGATTGTTTTGGGTGTCGTCTTGGTGCTGTTGTGTGCTGCCGGGCCGGCGAAGGCCGTCATCGTCGGCGTTATCTTCGAGGATCAACAGAACAAGTGGCCTGCCACTAGCAGCGGCGCCGACGGCTACCACCTGAGCGGCCAACTGGAGGACAGCTTCCAGACGCCCGTCTACGTCTCCCAGTTCAACGGCCAGATCCAAGCTCCCGGCGGCCCGATCATTCTGCCGCCCAATGGGAACACGTTTTACAATTTCGGTTGCACGATCACGCTAGTGCCCCGACCGTCCTCGCTTGAAACGTTGGGTGCCACTGCTGGCTTGTCCAGCAGTGCCGAAAACACGGTTGGGCAAGCCAACCGTGGCACCCGTCAGTTCAGGTCGGTCGGCAGACTGGGCTCCGGCCCTGACGGTAGGTAGTGCGATCTTAGCGAAAGAATGAGGAAGAGAGCCGGCGTTGCAGTCTCACGGCGATGCCGGGGGCGATTCTGGGGGTGACGACTTTCATGGCAACCGTCCACACTATACTGGCCCGCTGCCACGGCCGGCCGGCCACGCTCGACGAGCTCCGCGGCAGCGCGTGGCGACCGAAGAGCGTCAAGCGGGAGATGTTCGACAACTTCATGCGCATGCTCGCCGCCGGCGCGGAGCTGTTTCCGGGCATTATCGGCTACGACGACACCGTGATTCCCGAGATCAACCTGGCCCTGATCGCCGGGCACGACATGCTCTTCCTGGGCGAGAAGGGGCAGGCCAAGAGCCGGCTGATGCGGCTGCTGGTGCGGTTCCTGGACGAGGCGGTGCCGTACCTCGATCTGCCGGGCTGCCCGGTGCACGAGGACCCGCTGCGGCCGATCACGGCGGCGGGCAAGCGGCTGCTGGCCGAGCGGCCCGCGGCCGAAGTGCCCATCGCCTGGTGGCCGCGGGCCGAGCGCTACGCCGAGCGGCTGGCCCCCGGCACGAAATTCGCCGACATCATCGGCGAGATCGACCCGGCCAAGCTGGCTGCCGGCACGAGCATGTCGGCCGAGGAGGCCCTGCACTTCGGCCTCATCCCCCGCATGCACCGGGGCATCTTCGCCGTCAACGAGCTGCCCGAGCTGGACGAGTCGGTGCAGGTCGGGCTGTTCAATATCCTCGAGGAGCGTGACGTGCAGATCCGCGGCTATCCGGTCCGCTTCGATCTGGACCTGCTGGTGCTCTTCTCGGCCAACCCGGCCACGTACAACCGCAGCGGCAAGGTGATCCCGCAGCTCAAGGACCGCATCGGCTCGGCGGTGCACACGCACTATCCGCGCGACCGGCAGTTGGGCATCGAGATCATGGAGCAGGAGTCGCAGGTCGAGCTGGACGGCGAGTTCCCGGTGGTCGTGCCCTATTTCATGCGCGAGATCGTGGAAGAGCTGAGCATGGCCGCCCGGCGGAGCAAGTTCGTCGACCAGCAGTCGGGCGTCAGTGCCCGGCTGAGCATCGCCAACTACCGCACG
>JBEKTY010000033.1:0-69532 GCA_049515555.1 Thermoguttaceae bacterium | reverse complement strand
TTCTTGGGCATGGCGACCTTCCTGATCTGCCGCAACTCGCGCCCCGGAAACCCTCCGGCAGATACCGCGAATCGCAATGCCCCATTCATACCAGATTACCCAGTATGGCGCAATCGCCCTGCCATGTCCCCTTCATCCACGGCAACAGCACACGGCAGCCAGAACTGGCCGTGCTCGGTCCCCTGTCGCCCCCAATGGGCCAGAAGTTTCCCGTCCGAGGTAAACTTCTGGACGCGATTGTTGTAAGTGTCGGCCAAGTAGACGTTTCCGGCGCGGTCCAGGGCAATCCCCTGCGGACAGTCCAATTGTCCCGGTTCGTATCCATAGCTGCCCCATTTCCCCAAGAACCTTCCGTCCGGCGTGAATTTCTGGACGCGACTATTGTACGTGTCCGCCACGTACACGTTCCCCCGCCCGTCCAGGGCGATTCCAACGGGCAGGTTGAACTGTCCGTCGCCGGAACCTTCCGTTCCCCAGGTCGCGAGGAACTTCCCTGCCAGGGTGAATTTCTGCACCCGGTGACTGCTGCCGGTGCCCCACGCGCTGCTTTCGGCGATGTAAAGATTGCCTTCCCGATCCAAAGCAATACCGTTGGGCGAGCAGAACTGACCGGCGAGCGTGCCAATGCTGCCCCAGGCGTTCACGAATGTGCCGGCTGCCGAGAACTGCTGGACCTCACGGCTGTTCTTGGTGCGCACGGTTGCGAAGACGTTGCCGGTCCGCTCCACGGCGAGTCCCAAGACACTATAGCCGTCCTTATGCCGCTGGACTATCCAGGCCGGCGTGAACTTCCCCGCATGGTTCGTTCTGACGAATTTTTGCAGGCCGCCCTGGGCGCTGCAACCGACGTAGAGGTTCCCGCCGCGATCCAGGGCAACGGCCTTGGGCAGCGGGAACTGCGTCTTCAGTTCGTCGACGAAGACATAAGGACCACCGGCAGGTTTTGCTGTGTGGTCGGCGACAGGCGGCGGGCTAGAAGTAGCAGTCATATTCTTGAGTTTCCTGGAGCTTTGTGATCCGTCCATTCTGCAGCGGACGAAAGAATCATCAGCCTCTCTCTTAGAATAACCGAGATCACCCCGGCCTCGCAATGTTCTGTTTGCGCAAATCTTGGTAATATTCGCGCAATGTCTGTCCGTTTTGGCATGGTATATTTGAAGCGGAAGGCAGACGGGCGCCTCGACCGAATTGTGGAGTTGGAAATTACGATGTCCAAAGGGAACCAATACGTCAGGCGGGTCTGTGTGGCCATTGCCAGGGACCGGACCTTCGAGCGGGACGTGCTTGGTGGGGCCCTGCGGCAACTCCGTAACGGCCATCTGCCCGCGATGTGCGTCACCGACTTCGACGTCCTGAGGCGGTGTCCGGCAGAGGTCCGGGGTTTCAGCTTGACCTTGCTGGAGGACCGCTGGATCGGCCGCTTGCGGAGGCTGCGGCGGCCGGTCGTCAACGTGAGCGTGGCGTTGGAACCTGTGTTTTTTCCTTCGGTGGTCACCGACAACCTGGCCATCGGCCGCATGGCGGCCGAGCATTTCTGGGACCGCGTTATCGCAGTTTCGCTTACCTGAGCATCGGCGGCGACTTGTTCTACGACCGCCAGCGGTTGGAGGCATTTTCCGCGGCCTTGGCTTGGCGTGGCGCGGCGTGCCAGGAAATCCTGCCCCCCGACGTTCCCCCACGCCAGCGCGCGGACCTCATTCGCCGCTGGCTGCGCAAAGTGCCCAAGCCGGTGGCCGTCCTGGGGACGCACGATCAGCCGGCCGTCGAATTGCTCGCCCACTGCACTGAAGCGGGGATCTCGGTGCCCGGCGACGTGGGCGTGCTGGGCGTGGGCAACGACGAGGTGTTGTGTGAACAAACCGATCCGCCGCTGTCGAGCATCGACCAGAACGCGACGCAGATCGGCTACGAGGCGGCGCTCCTGATGGCGCGTTTGCTGGAGGGCGGGCCGCGGCCGGTGGGCCCGATCCTGGTCGTGCCCCGCCGTCTGGTCGTACGGGAGTCGTCCACGGGCGCTGCATCGCTCAACGCCCATTTGGCTTCTGTCCTGGATTTCATCTGGGAGCACGCGGGGCGGTTGCGCGGCGTGGGGGACCTGTGCCGGCGATTCCAGCTTTCCCGCCGCAGTTTGGAACTGCTCTTTGAGAAACACTTGGGGCGCAGCCCGGCGAAGGAGATCCTCCACGTACGGATCGAACGCGCCAAGGCGCGGTTGATCGACTGCGACGAACCGCTCAAATCGATTGCCGGCGACCTGGGTTTCTGCAATGTCAGCCACTTCGACCGTGTCTTCCGCGGCCAGACGAGCATGACCGCCGGCGCGTATCGCGATCAGAACCGCTTGCGGTGAAACCTCAAGTGAGCCAAGAGGCCGTGCCATCCGGACCATTCATACCTTCACGGATTCCCCGTCCGGGGCCTCGCGAACATCAACACGCAGGGCAATACCACGGCGACGAACAATACACCGACGACTGCCAGGCCGATCCAAGGCCCTGCATCACCCGGAGTCTGGACGGCAAAGCGGCTCTCGTTACCTAAGGGAAGAAGGTAGACGTTTCCATCGTAACTGCCATGCACAACTCCCGCTGCCACAGCAAGCGGCCCGTAGCGGCGTCGAAGGCGGCCAGATGCGCATCCTGGCGGTTGGTTGCCAATGCCTTGTCGTAGACGAACCATGCAACATAGAGGACTCCGTGGTCGTAAAAAGGCGATGGAACAAGTGCTTCCGCTTGGGTATTGGTCGGCGCCACAAGTTCGCGTATCCACAGGAGTTCGCCGTCCAATGCGGCATGTGCCGAAACAAAACGATCGGACGAGCCCCAGAACACCACCTGGCGGCGGTCTACTTCGCAGCACCGGGACGGCCCGCCGCAACTTCTTAGCACCGGTCATGGTCACCCTCGCGTTGTTCTACCTTCCACAGTTCCTTGAGTTCGATCGCCGCCGAGGGGCCGTGATCGACGCAGCGCAGGCACATGTGGCACTCGCGAATTTCCACTACGCCTTTTCGAACGGCGCCCACTCCACACACCGTCTCGCACTTGCCGCACTGCTGGCACCGCCCGGGAACCGGTTCATGGTAGGTGAACTGTGCGAACCAAAACCGATTCCCGTAGGGCAGGAACCGCCGCCGATGCACCGGTCGCCGGGTGACAATGGCCGACCGCCGGCACGGCACCAGGGGCACGGGGACAAGGCGAAGGGAAAACCGGCTCGACGGAAGACGGGCGACCGCTTCGCCGTGGTCAACGCCTTTGTGGACTTCACCCTTGCCGGGCTGACCCGCAACGAAATCGCCGCCTGGCTGGTGCTCTGGCGTGATACGAAGCCGGACGGCACGGCGCGGACTTCGCAAGCGGACCTGGCACGCCGGGCCGGCACTAGCGACCGCTCGATACGCCGGGCGCTCGCCAAGCTGGCGCGGCGGGGGCTGTTGAAAGTGACCTACCGCGGCGGGATCGGCCGGGGGGCTTCCGCCTACCGTGTTCGCCCCTTACCCCCCGATAGATAACGGACATAGTTGTGTCCGGTTGTAACCGGACAATTCGCGTCATTTACTGCGAACATAGCTGTGTCCTACGTCCCATAAGGGACCATAAGCGCGTCCCCTTTGTGCTGGTCGCACACGGGGACGCTAACAGAGAAAAAGCGCGGCCGGGGCGAAGGCCGCTTGACAGAAACGCCGCTGTTTGCTAGAAAGCTAATATGCGCAAGGCAAAACCGACGATGACGGAAACACTGAGGACCGCAATCAGGGACAGCGGACTTTCCGCTTACCGAATTTCCAAGGATACTGGGCTGGTGGTAACGTCCATAATTCGGTTTGTGGAAGGCGAAACATCCCTTCGGCTCGACAAGGCCGACGTGCTGGCCGAATATCTGGGGCTGGAGTTACTCAAGACGCGAAAGGCGAAAAATCAAGATGGCCGGACTGTCACAAACCCTTGAAGAAGTTCGCAAGCGGATAGCCCTCTATCGGGGCAAGGGCATAAACGAACAGAACACGAAGACGGCTCTGATAGACCCGGTTCTTCGCGCTCTGGGCTGGGACGTGGGAAACCTTGAAGAAGTCTCGCAAGAGTACAAACGAAGGCCCCAAGACAAGCCGGTTGACTACGCGCTGTTTTTGCTGCGAACCCCGAAGCTATTTGTGGAAGCGAAGGCTCTAGGCCAGAACCTCGACGACCGAAAATGGTCGAGCCAGATCATGGGATATGCAACCGTGGCTGGGGTCAAGTGGGTGGTGCTCTCCGACGGGGATGAATACCGCATTTACAACGCTTGTGTTGACGTTCCGGTCGAAGAGAAGCTGTTCCGCACCGTCCGCATTTCCGACATCCACTCAGGAGCCGAAGAGACCTTGGGGTTGCTGTCGAAAGACCGAATCCGAGACAACGATATTGAAACCCTTTGGAAGGCCCATTTCGTGGATCGTCAAGTGCGGGTGGCGCTAGAGGAGTTGTTTGCCGCCGAAGCTGATTCTTCTTTGCTGCGGTTGTTGAAGAAGCGGGTCAAGGAACTGTCGCCCAGGGACATCCGCACAAGTCTTGCCCGGGTTCGCGTCCGTTTCGACTTCCGTATCGAACCCGAAACGCCGGTTGCTGTCGGTGACAAACGCGCCGAAGGAGCCAAGAAGGCGTGGGACACTCGCCGCAAGTCTCGGCCGGTTTCCGAACCAAAACGGCCGGAGCGGATGAAGGCGTTTGTTGGCGTGTCTTTGAAAGACGTGATTGCCGCCGGGCTGTTGAAGGTGCCTCTCAAGCTGACGGTGCATTACAAGCGCCATGATCTTGAAGCCGATCTTCTGCCAGACGGCACGGTGAACTTCCAGGGCAAGAACTATCCGTCCTGTTCGGCGGCTGCCGAAGTGGCCAGAAGCACGGTTACCGGGCGTCGGATGAGCACAAACGGCTGGACTTTCTGGAAACACCACGATGAGGGCGGAAAGCTGGTGCTCTTGGATGTTGCAAGGCAGGGGTACCTGAAACGAAGGGCGAATTGATCGGCTCGACTCTGGGGAACCGAAAGGCGAAATCATGGGCACCGTCTACAAGGAGACCTTTACCAAGCCGCTGCCGGCCGGGGCATCAACGAAAATCATCGTCCGCAAGGGGAAACGGCTCGCCCGATGGCAAGACGCCAAAGGCAAGACCCGGACGGCACCGCTTACCGCCGCCGGGGATCGTATTGCCGTGGAAGCCGGCACCTACACCGCCAAGTACCGCGACGGCTCGGGGATCGTCCGCAAGGTGACGACCGGCTGCCGAGACGAATCGGCCGCCCGTTCGATTCTGACTGAATTGGAACGGCGGGCCGTTCGGGTCAAGGGCAAGCTCGTCACTGCCGCCGAAGATGCCATGATCGACCACCAGGATACCCCGCTCGCCGATCATATCGCCGAGTACATCAATCACCAGACGGCGAAGGGGACCAGCGCGGAACGCATACGGATAGCGAAACTCCACTTGAAACGGCTGGTCGCCGATTGTGGGTTTCGGCACCTTAGCGATATGACCGCCGCCGCCTTGGAGCAATGGCTTGTTTCCCGCAAGAACGAAGGCATAGGGGCCGGGAACCGTAACGAGTATCGTCAAGAGCTGGTGGGCTTCGGTAACTGGTGCGTCCGTGGTCGCCGGCTGATTACGAATCCCTTCGCCGGGGTGCCGAAGGCCGACGCCAAGGGCGGGGTGACGCCGCGGACGGCGCAGGCTGCCATGCGTCATTCTTCAATCGACCTGACGATGAACGTCTACACCGATCCGAAGCTCTTGGACGTGGCCGGGGCCGTGGAAGCCCTGCCGGCGCTCCCGCTGGGGAGTGGTCCGCAAACGGCCGCAAACGTCCTAAGTGCAACGGGCACAAAAGACTTGACCCCTTCGCCGCTTGTACCAACGCTTGTACCAACTATCGGCAAATTGCGTACATTGCAGTCAATTGTTGACAAGGCAGCAAGCGAAGCCGGGAAAATCGGGGAAGCCGGGACCATCGCCGCAAGTGCTTGTCCCGTCAATACAAAAGACCCGCTGACAACTGTTGTTAACGGGTCTTCCAATGTGGAGCGGAGGAGGATCGAGAAACGCTGCAAGACTGCCCCGAAACAGGGCATCGTAACTGCTGGACACTTCGGAAGTTACGGCTTGACACCGCTGTCGCTTACCTCGCAAGGTTTCGGCAGAATTCAGAAACTCCAACCCCGGTAAATCAGAAATCCAGAAACGGCTCTAAGCCTATCGGCTCGTCTCGCTGCCTGGGGGGCCTGGATTACGGATCGTCCGTCCCGGTTTCCACCACATCATCATCTTTCAACCGTCGGTTCTTGGCGTGCTTCGTCCGAGGCTTGGCGTGCTCGGGCGATACGGCTTCGGCCAGCCGTTTCATGCCTCCCACACCACTCCCATCTCCTGAGGTGCAGCCATGAGCGGCGAATTCCAGGAGGCATTGGACGGGGCTACCCGGTTGGTAAGAGGGATCGCCACGTTCGTCGTTATTGCCGTCTGGGTCGTGATGACGGCTGCCACCTGGTTCGCCCACCGACAGCGAACTCGCCCAAATCGTCACCGACATCCTTCGGAGAAATTCGACAGCATGTGGGACTTCATAGTGCGGGAGCTGGGGGCGGGGCCCGGCAAGGTCACCACCGACTGCCAGGCCATTTGTGCATCCCGGTCCGAAGTGGGATAATCGTGTCGTCGTCTGCTGGCCAAGTGGAAGACCCCCAGGTAAGGTGCTTGACATGAGAAGAATGTCCTTCGCGGTAATGCTATTTCTGGTTCTGCTCTCTCCCTCGGCAAGGGCCGCCGAGCCCACGAACTGGTTCCACCATGCCCATTGGGGCGTGATGACTCACTACCTCGGCGCACCGCCAAGTTCCGCAGGCGGGGCCGAACTGACCGCTGAAATGTGGAACAAGCAGGTGGATGTGTTCGACGTGGCCGGACTGGTCGATCAACTGGTCTCGACCGGGGCGAAGTACCTCCTATTCACCCTCGGACAGAACTCGGGCCATTACTGCTCCCCGAACGGGGCCTACGACCGAATCGTCGGCATCAAGCCCAGCAAGTGCTCCCGCCGCGACTTGATCGCCGACCTGGCCAAGGCCCTTTCGGCGCGGGACATCCGGATCATGGTTTACCTGCCCAGCGGGGCCCCAGCGGCAGACCCGGTTGCGCGCAAGGCCCTCGGTTGGCGGTGGGGAGCGAAGGGCGGCTGGCAACTGCCCGGCGAGCCAGTCGGCGGTCGGCTGGCCGAGTTTCAGCGGAACTGGGAAGCGGTGATTCGCGAGTGGTCGCTCCGCTGGGGCAAGAACGTCTCGGGCTGGTGGATCGACGGCTGCTATTTCGCCGACCAGATGTACCGCTTCGACGATGAGCCGAACTTCGCCAGCTTCGCGCGGGCCTTGAAGGCGGGCAACCCGGATGCCATCGTTGCTTTCAACCCCGGCGTCAAGGTGCCTGTCACCTGCCACACGAAGTACGACGACTACACCGCAGGCGAGGTCAACCTTCCGCAGCTCGCCAAGGCAATCGACGCCTGCCCTGGGCGGTGGCTGGAGTGCGAGGGTCATACGGTGCAATTCCAGATCCTGACCTTCCTGGGGAAGACATGGTGCGGGGGTGACCGGCCCCAGCTTCCCGATGAGAAGATCGTCGCCTCCACCCGCGTGCTCGCCGAGAAGGGCGGGGTGGTAACCTTCGATGTACCCATCCAGAAGAACGGCCTCATCCCGCAGCCCTTCGTCGGGCAGCTTCGGGCCATTGGCGCGGCCATGGCGGGGAAGGCGACTGCCCAGGCCGATGCGACCCAGCCCTATCAGGTTTCGGAAGACGCACAGTCCATCCGCATTGAGACGCCGGAACTGGCGGCGGCCATCTGCAAAAAAGGATACGTGAGCGGAGTCGCCAGCCAATCCTTCCTCGATAAGAAGACCGGCTTCCGTGATCCGGGCTTCGGCCTGGACATCGTGGACTGGATCATGGAGCCCGGTAGCGATGCTGCTTATCGGGACCGGCTGGACCCGGAACTGGTCTATCGTTATGAAGGTGAGTATCGTGCATACCATGGGTCGCAGCCCAAGCGGAGCCTGGAGGGGCCCCAGATTTGCACCAAGGCGGGCCAGTTGCAGCCGACGATCATCCGTGGGAAGGACTTCGTGGCGGTGCGACAAGAGTTTGCCTACCGCACGGTGGCCCCCGGCAAGAAGACCGGATCGGTGTGGACGCAGCGGCTCGTTTTTCCAGTGGGCAAGCGATACTTCATTTCCATGGACAGGATCGACGCGGTCAACTCCAGCGAGGCGATGTTCCTGCGCATCGACATGCCGGGCCACGTGCGGCACAACAAGGGCGACACATTCAGTGAAATCTACCTGAGCTACCGGGGGCAGATCCCGGCTGAGAAGTTCCTGACGGACTTCCCTCCCGATGCTCAGTTCGACTATCGCCGGGACCGCGACCCCGTGCCGGAACGATTCATTCGCGGCTACCGGCTTCGCGACCCGGCCACAAGGAAGGACGGCCCCTGGCTGCTCGGCATGACCTTGGAGCCCTCCGTGGTCTGGGAGGCATGGTGTCACCAGCGCGGTTACGTCTGTATGATCGAGGAGTTCGGAGGGCGGCCTGTTCGGCCTGGGCAGTCCTTTAGCGCGGCGTTCATTGTGGGCTACTTCGATTCGCTGGAGGACGCCAACCGCGTTTACGACGCCCACAAGGGCCACACGGCGTTAGAGGTTACCAAAGACGCCTGGAAACTGACGAAGTGAAAGCAACGCGGGTTCAACCCCCAAGAAGGAAAGGCACCAACATGCGATACGTGCTCATTGCCCTGGCGATTTTCTTCTCCATGCCCATTTGGATCACAGCGGGTGAGCCGCCTGCGGCTACCCAGTTCTTTGTGTCACCGGCTGGCAACGACGCAAACCCGGGAACGCAAGAGAAGCCTTTTGCCAGCCTGGAGCGGACCCGGGATGCGGTCAGGTGGGTCGTCGCGTCGGGTTTACGGGGCGATGTGAAGGTGTTGATCCGTCAGGGCGTCTACGAGTTGTCGGAACCGCTGGTGTTCGGTCCCGAGGACTCTGGGAGCCAGCAGTTCGTCATCACCTACGCTGCCCAACCAGGCGAGAACGTGATCCTTAGCGGGGGCAAGAGGCTCAGCGGTTGGAAACGGAGCGAAGGCGAGGTTTGGACGGTCGCTGTGCCGGGTGTGGCCGAAGGCAGGTGGTACTTCCGCAATCTGTACGTCAATGGCAAGCGAGCCGTCCGCGCGCGGTCTCCCAACCAGGATGCCCAGCCGAATTGCCTCCAGCTCAAGGGCGCAGAGCTGACCAAGGACCTGACCCGTTTCACGCTCACGGTGGCCCCGGGCGTGCTCCGTGACTGGTCGAGCACCGCCGACATCGAGGTCATGGTCGCCGGGAACTGGGAAATCAACCGCAAGCGGGTCGAAAGCCTCGATGCGAAGGCGAACCGCATCGTGCTGGCCCCGCCACACCAATCGGGGCCGGACTACATCTTCCCCAACGCGGGCCGGTGGTATCACCTGGAGAACGCCCGCGAACTGCTCGACCAACCGGGCGAGTGGTATTTGGATCGAAAGACCGGCACGCTGAGCTACTGGCCCCGTCCCGGCGAGGACATGACCCGGTGCGAGGTCGTAGCTCCCGTCTTGCAGCAGTTGCTCGTGCTCCAGGGACCGCCGCAGAAGGCTGTGCGGAACCTGCATTTCAAGGGCCTCCGCTTTGAGTACACCGACTGGGAACTGCCCAAGGAAGGCTACATGGGCGTCCAGGCGAGCCATTATGGCAATGCAGAGCACCATGTCCCGTCCGCAATTCGTCTTGCCTGGGCTGAGAATTGCAGCATCGAAGATGGGGTGCTGGCGCGATTGGGCGGCTGCGGGGTGGAGGTGGCCACGGGCTGTCGCGAGAATCTTATCCAAGGCAACCGCGTATTCGATGTCAGCGCCAACGGCATCCTGGTCTACGGGCCGAACTCCGAGGCCGAAGTACCGAAGGGCAACCGCGTCAGCAACAACCACGTTCACGCATGCGGGCGGGAGTTCTACGGCGCGGTCGGCATTTGGGTAGGATTTGCCCAGGGCACGGTGGTTGCTCACAACCTCGTTCACGACCTGCCGTACACGGGGATCTCGGCCGGTTGGCAGTGGAACCCGCAACCTACGGCGTGCAAGGAGAACCGCATCGAGTACAACCATGTCTACGATGTAATGAACCGACTCTGCGATGGCGGCTGCATCTATACCTTGGGATTCCAGCCCGGAACCGTAATCCGGGGAAACCATCTCCACGACGTTCACCGCAGTTTCCTGGCCCAGGGGGCACCGAACAACGGCATGTTCATCGACGAAGGGAGCAAGGGATTCCTCTTCGAGCAGAACGTCATCTACAAGACGGCAGCGGAGTTGCTGCGGTTCAATGCCTGCAATCGGGATTGGCACACCTGGCGAGACAACTATTTCGGCGAACCTGAAATCACGAAAGCCGGGGCCAAGGAGATCATGGCCCAGGCCGGTCTGGAGCCGCCCTACGGGGAGCGGCTCATGGATAAGGCCGAGCGGTAGAACCCATTGCACTTCTGAAACCTACAGCACACAGTCCCAAAGGAGCACGCCATGTCGCGACATCCAGTAGTCCTGTTCATCCTCCTCACCGCCGTAGCTTTGGCTCTGGGGGCCGCAGTCCCGTCTCCCGCCGCTGCTGCCGATCCCCAGCCGAAGCCGCTGAAGTCCGGTATCGTCAGTTTTGACGACGCCAAGGCGAACCAGGCCGACTGGGGCGAGATGCGGCGATACTTCACCGGCGAGACGGCGGGCACGAAAAACGTGTTGACCGCCGTGGCGATTGTCAAGCCGGGCAAGGCCGTCCATCGCGCCCACCGGCATGCCGAAGAGGAGTACCTGATCTTGGCCGAGGGTTCGGGCACCTGGTCCCTCGACGGGAAGGAGTTCCCGGCCAAGCGGGGCGACATTCTCTATGTGGAGCCCTGGGTATACCATGGACTTGTGAACACCGGCACGGAGCAGTTAATCTTCGTCGTGGTCAGGTTCAACAGCAAGGGCGTCAAGGTCCCGCCGCGCCCCGACAACCGCCCTGACGAACAATAGGCTTGTGGGAGGTGTGCTATGGACATGACCCGATACCCCGTGCGTTCCGTGTGGACGTTGGCAGTCTACCTGCTGCCTGCGGCGTTGCTCGGAGCTGAACCGGGTGGGCCCCACCGCAAGGGCCCCCTGGAAGCCGTTCCAAGTGCGCCGGGCCAGACAATCGCCAAGCTCAAGGCCCTGGGCGACAACGAGTGGTTGGTGCTGGGCCAACCCGCCGCTGATCGGCAATGGGGTCGCGCCCGTGGCCGATCCTGGTCCTGTGCGATGGCCTTCGCGCCGGATCTGCATGGGGCGTTCCTCTTCGGCGAGGGCGCGCACGGTTGGTGGAACCAGAAAACCGGGCGCTACATGGACGACCTCTGGTTTTACGACGTGCCCGCCCATCGTTGGATCTGCGTTTATCCCGGCACGGAAGTCAAAGCCTACCGCAAGGCCCTGACAGAGGACGGTTTTGAGGCGGACGCGGACGGCAGGCCGCTGCCCGTGGCGTCGATGGTCCATGCCTACGAAATGGTGACCTACGACACCGGCACGCGGCGGTTCCTGAGCATGCCCTGTTCGGGCGACTACTGGAACGCCATTGAAGGCCGCAGGCAGTTTCTCCAAGAGCAGAAGGACAAGCTCAATCGGAACCACGCCAGCCCGTGGATGTACGACACCATCGAGGGCCGCTGGGACCGGCGCAAGTCCAAGTCTGCCAGTCCTCCCAGCGGCTTCGGCGACACGCTCGTCTACCTCGCGCCGCACAAGAGGACGCTCTTCTACCATCCCGGCCACGGGGTAAGCTACTACGATGCGGTCGCCAACGAGTGGACCGAGGTGAAGGCCAAAGGGACTCTGCCGCCGTTCGGGATCGACTCGACCTGCTGTTACGATCCGGTGCGGGATCGCATCTACCTGGGCGGCGGCTCATACCCGGTGGCCACGGGCGACAATGCGCTGCGGATCTGGGACGTGAAGACCGATTCCTGGGTGGACCAGAAACCCAAGGGCAAGCCTTGCAACGGCTCGAACTCCTACGCGACGAACATCGCGGCCATGCACTACGACTCGGCCAACGATGTGGTGCTGGTCTTTCGGCACACGGGCAGCGGCCAAGAGTGCGGCATGTTCGCCTACGATCCCGAGCACAACCAGTGGACGACGGTCGGCAAGCTGCCCGCGCAGTGGCCACGAGGCCAGGTCAATGCGTTCTATGACGCGCTGCTGAATGTACACTTCTTTCACGTGGCGGGTGACAGCGACGACAATGGAGTCATTGTGGCATATCGTTACAAGCGGCAGACAACCAAGTGAGGGGGTCGTACGCGCAGGCGACCGGCTGTACGCGGGAACTCCTGGAGGCTCGGCCCATGATGGATAAAGAAAAAACCGGATCGCGGTGGACCGATGTTGCCGGGGACCGAGTCCATTACCTTGTTGCAGGGCCGGAGGACGGCAAGCCCGTCGTTCTGCTCCACGGTGCCAGCTTCTCGTCGGCCACCTGGCGACAGATCGGCACGCTCGACGCGCTGGCGTCCGCCGGGTATCGGACCTTCGCCATCGACTTGCCGGGCTTTGGGAAGTCTCCGGCCAGCCAGCAGTTGCCGGAAAGCTGGCTGGCCGGGCTTCTCGACCAACTCAAGGTCGAACACCCGGTATTGTTGGCCGCGTCCATGAGCGGTAGTTTCGCGTTTCCGCTGATCACCGCGCATCCCGAGCGGGTAGCCGGTTTCGTCGCCGTAGCACCCGTGCGGATAAGAACCTACCAGAATCGCCTGCCGCGAATCACAGTTCCGGTGCTGGCTCTTTGGGGCGAGAACGACCGCACGATCCCGCTGGCCGATGGCGAGTTACTGGTGCGGTCGGTGCAGAAGGGCCGGATGTTGGTCATCCCCGGCGGCAGCCATGCGCCCTACATGAGCGATCCGGCGAGGTTCAACGAGGAACTGTTGAAGTTCCTGGCCGAGTGCCGGTCCCCAGAACGTGAGCCTACATGAGCACGTTGTTTCCTGCTTCGCGGAAACCTTCAATGTCAGCATCCGTATTCGAGCGTGTAGAGAACCTGCTGAAGCAGCACGGGATCGCCGTGCTGATGCTCGTGATCCTTGCACTATCCTGTTGCGAAGCCACGGCGCTCGCGGACGACTATGCCCGATTGCCGCACGGACATGGCTTCCGCAACGTCCGCGATTATGGGGCGAAGGGAGACGGGATCAACGACGACACGCAGGCATTCATTCGGGCATTGGAAGAGGGACGGGGCCACGAGCGGGAAAAAACGCCAGCCAATGTCTACGTCCCGCCGGGGACTTACCTTGTAAGCGACACCCTCATCGTCTGGCGGGCAACCATGCTGGCCGGAGATACGAACAATCCCCCGACGCTTGTTCTCAAGGACGGGGCGAGGGGGTTCGGTGACCCGGCTAACCCGAAACCGATGCTCGTCACGGCGGGCGGTTACAATGCCGATCCGGCAGCACGGGACTGGAAGACCCGGACCGACCAGCTTGGCGGCAGCACAAACAACACCTTCTTCATTACGTTGCGGCACCTGAAGATCAAGATCGGCGACGGGAACCCCGGTGCATGGGGAATTTACTGGCTTGTGGCCCAGCAGACCGCGCTGCGGCACGTTACCATCGACGCCGGGACGGCCCAGGGATGTCTGAAGTCGATCTGGTGGGGAGGGGGTGGGGTGATTTCGCATCTGCACCTGATCGGCGGAGACTACGGCTGGTATGTAGACGAAACGAGCCAGTGGGTCTTGCGGAGCGCACGGTTCGAGCGACAGCGTAAGCACTCGCTGTGGCTTCATGGTGTCTGGAACTTCAGCCTACTGGGTTTGGAACTGAAGGACACCGCGCCCGTGGCCACCATCGGTGGCGCTGTGACCATGCTGGACTCCTCGCTGGAAAACATCGCTGGCGGAAGCGCGATTCAGAACTCGGGCACCTCGTTGGTGCTCCAGGGCGTGTCCTCTCGTGGCAATAAAGAAATCGTCCAGGGGATGTTGTCTGCGAAGCCACAGGGCCAGACAACCATTGGTTTTTGGGTGAGTGGATCGGCCATGGTGAACGGCTGCGATCTGCCTGGGGCTGAACATGACCTGACGGATGTTCTGCCCGCGATCTCCAAGGCTCTGCCGTCGCCGGATTACCCCGCGCTGACAGCCACTGCGCGGTCTGTAGCCGAGTTTGGGGCCAGGGGGGACGGTCGCGCGGATGATACATCGGCGTTGCAACGAGCCATCGACGCTCGCGACGAGCTATTCATCCCGGAAGGCACCTACCTGATCTCCGACACGCTCCGGCTCCGACCGTGCAGTCGGGTGTTCGGCGAGATGTGGTCACAACTGGTGCTCAAGGCGGACAGCGACGGCTTCCGTGATCCGGCCAGTCGCAAGGCTATGGTCGGAATCCCCGACTCCCCGGAGGCAACGACCACGATCTGCCACCTTCAATTCCACATGGATACCCCGGGCGGAATCTACTGCGACTGGCGCGCCGGGGAAAAGTCGATGTTGATCGATACGACTTTCGCCAACGACAGTCGCAGCCAAACGCTAAACTGGCGAATCAGCGGTTCCGGCGGCGGGTTTTTCGAGAATGGTTGGCATCCGGGGGCATCGGGTGATGGCCTGGAGATAACGTCCAGCGGTCGAAAGTGGCTGTACGCAGTGGCCCAGGAACACTATCACGGCACGGCTTTGGTGTTGCGCGCTGCCAAACATCTGGCGGCCCTGGGCCTGCAATTCGAGGCGTCTTCCCGTTACATCATCATGGATCAATGCGAGGATGTCCGCCTCTATCAGACCATTGCGGGGAACTGGCTGCACCAAGTCCCATCGCTGGTCCATGTGGCTGGAGGCAAGGGCGTTCTCCTGGTCAACTCGGCAGTCTGCCAGGCGGATGCCGTGATCACACAACAACCCGATGGCTGGAACGCAGGACCACGGAGCGGAGATCGTGGCTTTGCAACGGCATCCGTGTGGTTCATTGGGAACTCCGGGAGGACAACGGGAAACTTTCGGCTGAACCTCAAACGGGAACTGACTCCCGCGTGGGCCGACGTTCTGTTTGGCAAGCCAGTTCGCTAGATCACGTTCCGACAATTCGGTAATCGCGTCTGGATGTCCCCGGCCATCGACTTGCCAAGGTGCGGACCAGCTCCGGGAACCATGGTTGATTTCACGGTATACTGCCAGGATAATAATCGACGGATGCCGTAATCGTGGCTTACCTGTTTCCCCCCTTCCCCCCCCACGCCCAATGATGAAGAAAATCCTCCCTGCCGCTGCCCTCTTCGCACTGTTGCTTGCGATTCCAGTTCCCTTCAGCCTTTCGTGGGCGTAAGGACTCAAGTCATTTTCAGACGAGCAGTTGAAACAGTCCCTCGAAAAGCTCCTCGACAGTTCTGGTTTCCGCCACGATTCTCTTTACGAGCCTCGCCTCAATGAAATCGTGCGACGTGGCGACAAGACGTGGGAAGCGTTCCTGGACGCCAAGCTGAATGCTCTCGTAAAGAAGAAATTCAAGCTTGCCAAAGATAGCGACGACACCGAATCGGGCAGCCTCGACAATCTTGAGCTGCTGACCGCGCTCCGCCGCGTTCAGAAGAAACCCGACCCGCTGGCAGTGGTACTGGAGTCGCAAGGACCGTTGGAGGGAACCCCTCTGTCGCTCCCAAGGCTGAAAGTGGCGATAAAGAACGTGGACTGCGAGAAGGCCGTCGTTGGCTTCACGAATGGGGGAGAGTATAGAAGCGGGCGGCAAGCGCGCTGGCGGCTTATCGCGCGTAACAGCAAGGGCACAGAGTTGCCGGTCAAGGAACGACTGTCGTGGGATGGCGGGGGAATGTACCAGAAGGATATTCTCGAATACGGAAAGTCTTGGGAGACGGTGCTCGATGTGGGCAGCTTTGTCAGAATACGCCAACCGGGGACGTATTCGTTGGAAGTGCTCTACCACGACACGAGGGCCATTGCCGATGAATCGGACATCAATGGGCGGATCGTCAGCCAGTCGAAGCCCATCACGCTAATTGTGCGACCTCTGGTTATCGAATTGACAGCGCGGGAGCACAAACAGGCTGCCGAGTGGATCGCGGCTCTCAATGCAAAGCAGCGGCTGAAGGTCGTTGCAGGGACCTATGGCGAATGGGCCCACAAGTTCGTGCCACCCACTGCGCCGGAAGGAAGGCTTCTCGGCATGGGCATCAAGGCGGTCCCCGCGCTCATTGAAGCGCTCGGAGACAGATCGCTTTCCGACCAGAAACGGGCCTGGATTCTCAGCCTTTTGTTCTCGGCGACCGGCGAGAACGATCCTCGTAATTCCAGTGCAGTGGGAGAATATGATTATCAGGAGACGGGGTGGCAGATATGGGGCGGTTTCTCGGGAAAAGGACCATCCGGTGGCTTGGCGTGTCCATCCGAGGGTTCTTCTTCCGGTGGACGAATTGAACGTAAAGCCCAGGATGAACTGATCGGCACATGGGACGACTGGCTCAAGACCGTCGAAGTGAGAGAAGGAGGAAGTGGCGACCGACTGAAGCCTACGAACACGGAGGAGAAACGGTCGAGATGACTGCGCCGCTTCTGAGCCAGCCCGCCCCCGACTTCACCGCCCAAGCCCACACTGGCCAGCAGGTGCGGCTTGCCGACTATCGGGGCAAGCACGTCGTCGTGCTCTACTTCTACCCGATGGACGGCTCGCCGGTCTGCACCAAGGAGGCGTCCAGCTTCCGGGATGCTTTCGAGGAGTTCACCGGGCTGGGGGCCGTGGTCATCGGCGTCAGCGCGGATTCGCCGGAACGCCACCGGACCTTCGCCACCGGCCGGGCGCTGCCGTTCCTGCTGCTGAGCGACCAGGACGGCTCGTTGCGGAAAGCCTTCCAGGTGCCGAAGACGCTGGGCGTCCTGCCCAGCAGGGTGACCTACGTCATCGACAAGCAGGGCATCGTGCGCCACGTCTTCAGCGCGCTCTTCTCGGCGGAGCGGCATGTGGCCGAGGCAATGAAGATCGTGCGGGAATTGGTTCGCGAACGCAAAGATACATCCGATTCACAACCATGAGGGAAACTGAGGAATGAAACGCTTCTTCTATTACTGCCTGGCAATGACGACGACCCTGGCCGCCTCGGCGGCTTTCTCGCAGGAGTCACATATTTCCCGAGAAAGCGTCGAGTGGTGTAACGTCTGGATCACCGATGCCAACGACACCAAGCTGCCCCGAGTGCTCTTGATCGGCGATTCGATTACCGGGGGCTACGGCCCCAACGTCGCCGATGAGTTGAAGGGCAAGGTGTCCGTAGCCCGGCTGACGACATCGAAGTCCATCGGCGACCCAGCGCTGCTGGCCGAGGTGGCGATGGTGCTCGACCAGTGCCGCTTTAACGTGGTCCACTTTAACAACGGCTTGCACGGCTGGGGCTACACTGAAATCGAGTACGAGAGGGGATTCCCAGAACTGGTAGCCACAATCCGCAAGCATGCCCCGAAGGCGAAGCTCATCTGGGCCACCATCACGCCGATGCGGCAGGCTGGGAAGTTGGACGTGGTCGCCGAAGGGACCAAGCGTGTGGAGGCCCGCAACAAGATCGCCGAGGGGATCGTGGCCCGCGAGGGGATTCCCGTTGACGATCTCTATGGCCTGGTGAGACACCATACCGAATACTGGTCCAACGACGGCGTCCACTTCAATGGTAAGGGAGTTGCCGTCCAGGCAGAACAGGTGGTGAAGCGGATCATGGAGAACGTCAAGTAGGTTTCCGTCCGAGGCGAATGTGCAGTGTCGGATGAAGCGGGACGGTGAGAGCGCAATGTGGTAGAATCCACCACTCCTTTTTCCTATTTCCAAGGATCATTTCACCATGCAATACACGTATCTCGGTCGTACCGGCGTCAAAGTCTCCCGCCTCTGCCTGGGCTGTATGAGCTACGGCAGCACCCAGTGGCGGCCTTGGGTCTTGGAAGAACAGGCGGCCATGCCCTTCTTCCGCAAGGCCGTCGAGGCCGGAATCAACTTCTTCGACACCGCCGACGTGTACTCGTTGGGCGTGAGCGAGGAGTGTCACTGGGCGCTTCAAAACCAGCCACCGGGAGGCGCTTCAAAACCAGCCAGTTCGGTCCATGCTTGGTAATGTAACTGATCCTCCGGGGGATCGACAAGTGCTCTGCTACTCCGCAGCCGGGGGCTCCGCTGGCTCCCGCCGGGACCGCTTCCCTTCCTTGGATGCCTGGCCGTTGCCTTTGGGTTCCTCCGCTTGACCGCCTTGGTTGCGGAGCCGGTAACTGCGGCCTGTGATCGTGATGATCTCGGCGTGGTGCAGGAAGCGGTCGAGGAGCCGTCGGGGCCGTAGGCGCAGCGGAACGTATGTATTGGTTTTGTCGCTTGGGTTGCGTAGCTGGGACATCAGTCTTCAAGCGGCGACGGCCTCCCAGTGCAACAGGCAATCCAGGAAGTAATCAAGTTGGGGAAGGACCGTTCCGGGAGCGAGCGATTCCGCCGTACCGTCGCCGAAATGGAAGTTCCATTTACCAGAGTAGCGGTTGCTTGAACGCCCGCAGGTCTTCGTGAATTCCGTTCCACGGGCCGGGTCGTCGAATCGTGTGGCAACCCAGTCATCGTAGACGCTGACGTGCAACAGCCCGGCAGGCGTGTCAAGCTCGTAGTCGTAGAACATACCAGGCCGAGTACCCAGACTCACGATGTAGGTCGTGACAGCCGCCCTGAATCGCTCCTTGGCTTTCAGCAATTGCTTGGATTTCAGACGTGGCATTGTTTCGCTCCTTGTCACCAATAGGACATCAGTCGCCTACTTGCCGCCAAGCCGAAGAATCCGGACAGCCTTGATCGAGTAGACGGGAATCACGGTGTCCGTCACACCCACGATGTCACGCACGACGAGGTAGTCCGGGCCGATCTCGACGATGTTGTGGGCCAGCGGGCGCATGTCCTTGGAGAACATGCCGATTTCGTAGCGGCCATCTTTTTCTGTGATGGTTATCGGCTGCCCCAGCTTCAGCCGTTCCAGGAAGGTGGCCTTTGCGGCACGCTCTTCGGCAGGTGGTGCGCCGAAAGAGCAGAGGGCCATGATTCCGATAACCGCCAGCATCGCCAGCCAGAACGTTGAAGCCCGTTTCATCATTGGTCGTCTCCAAGAGGACATTAGTCGGACTATGCCGCTCGATTACGCTCGTCCAGCCGTGCCACTTCGGCTATCAGCGACTCCACCTCGGCGGACCGCCGTTCATTGCACTTGCGGCACCACCGCTTGAACAACACTGCTCCACGCCGGGAACGATAGGTAGCGGTTACGCCTGGGTAGATACTGACTATTGCCACATTCCCGGCTACAATTTACCGACACCCCCAACCAGAAAGGGCTGCCGTATGAACAAGCAGACTTTTGAGGCCGCCGATCCCATCGTGGGTGAGATCGCTGAGGCCGTGGGCATTCTGCTGGGAGCGGCCCCCACCGATGGGCTCCGCAGGTTGCTCACGAAATTGAACAAGACCATCGGTGACCGATATGCCGTTAGCCTGGTTCTGAACGTCGACGTGTTCGACCGGGAGAAAGAGCGATTTTTGCCCTTGCTACAAACGGGCATGTCGGGCTTCGGGAGTGAGAAGCCGTATCAAACCTGGAGCGATTCCACGCCCCAGCGGTACATTGTCGATGGGGAAATGCAGGTGGTGCCGCATGACCGCTGCCCGAAATGCTGGGATGTTTGGGACTTCAAGTTCCAGAATCTCAGTTGTGCCCATTGCGGTGCGACCCTTGGGAAGGATGTCAAGATGCTCCTGGACACAGACATGTGCCCCTGGTGCGAGGACGGGAAGGTTTCGATGTCCCAGCCCACATGCCCCAACTGCGGCCACATCGTCGATCCCGAGACGGTCGTGTGGGGATAATGTCGACCTACTTCGGTCCTGCCCAGGTTTCCGTGCGGTAGCGGTACAGCGTCAAAGACATGGGCCACCCTCGGGCAGGTTGCGAAGTTGAAGAGGGTGGAGCGAGTTTCACGGGTTGGCCGTGGAAACAGGCTAAGACAGACACTCGGCCGACATGGGACTCCCCTGACCACGCTTGACCCGCTGCCGACCTCCCCCCCTTCTTGTCCCTTTTCAACGGGAGTGCTATAATCGGCCTATCTCGGATGGGTGTAGCTCTCCTTTTCAAGAGTTGGTGGCTCTATGGCTGATCCCAACGACCGCACCGATCCGCTGCAACCACCGTCCACAAATCTGCCGGAGACGGCCCAGTGGCAGGCCAGTGAACCGGAGTCCTCGCAAACCGGCGGCGATACCACCCGCCAGCACCCCGAAGCGGCCCAGCAGGATGCAGGCGGCCATCCCGACCGCATTGGCAGATACCGCAACGAACGGGTCTTGGGCAAAGGGGCGTTCGGCACGGTCTACCAAGGCTACGACGACGAATTGAAGCGGCCCGTTGCCATCAAGGTGCCACACCGCCACTTGGTGAATAGCCCGGAAGACATAGAACTCTATCTGAAGGAAGCCCAGGTTGTAGCCTGCCTCGACCATGCGAACATCGTCCCCGTTCACGACGTGGGTCGAACTGAGGATGGGCTGTGCTACGTGGTTTCCAAGTTCATCGAGGGAACCAACCTGGCAGTAAGGATCAAGAACAATCCCCTATCGCACTGCCAAGCGGCAGAACTCGTGGCGACCATTGCCGAAGCCTTGCACCACGCCCATCTGCACAGGGTGGTGCATCGGGACATCAAGCCCTCCAATATCCTCCTTGATTCGAGTGGTAAACCCTATGTGGCCGATTTCGGGTTGGCACTGAAGGAAGAAGACTTCGGCGAGGGTTCTGGGGGAGGCGGCACGCCAGCGTACATGAGTCCCGAGCAGGCCCGTGGTGAGGGGCATCTGGTGGATGGCCGGGCAGACATCTTCAGCCTGGGGGTGGTCTTCTACGAGTTGCTCACAGCGACTCGGCCATTCTCGGGTGCCAACCGGGAGGAAACCATCGAACTCATCCGAAGCCTAGAAGCACGCCCGCCACGGCAACTGGACGATTCAATTCCCAACGAGTTGGAAAGGATATGTCTGAAGGCCCTGTCCAAACGGGCCAGGGACCGTTACACCACCGCTATTGACATGGCGAAAGACCTGCGGCACTTCCTTGCCCAGACAGCCGAAGTGGGGCAGCCGGTTGACGCTGGGAAAGTGGAGGTACAACTGGTTGCTCCCGCAGCGGTGACACCCTCGCCCGCTGGATTGGATTCAGGCAAGCCCCTCAAGATCGTCCCCAAGGGGTTACGATCTTTCGATGCCCAGGACGCTGATTTCTTCCTGGAACTTCTTCCTGGCCCTCGGGACCGAGACGGACTGCCGGAGAGCATCCGTTTCTGGAAATATCGGGTCGAGGAGACGAACTCAGACAAGACTTTTCGAGTGGGCTTGATCTACGGGCCATCGGGTTGCGGCAAGTCGTCGCTGGTGAAGGCAGGGTTGTTGCCCCGCTTGGCTGCACACGTCGTTCTCGTCTTCATCGAGGCCACTGCTGATAACACCGAGGCCCGTCTACTCCGGGGATTACGAAAGCAGTGTCCAGGTTTGCATGGAAATCTCGGCCTTAAAGACAGCATCGCCGCTCTTCGCCGTGGACGAGGGATTCCTGCGGGTAAGAAGGTTCTAATCGTCCTCGACCAGTTCGAACAATGGCTTCATGCCCAACGAGATCAAGGGCAATCCCAATTGGTTGAGGCCGTTCGGCAATGTGATGGGGAGCGGGTCCAGTGCATCGTCATGGTGCGGGATGATTTTTGGATGGCGGTGACTCGGTTCATGCAGGAATTGGAAGTCGAACTTGTAGAGGGACAGAACTCCATTGCGGTTGATCTCTTCGACATCGATCATGCAAAGAGAGTCCTTGCAGCGTTTGGCAGGGCCTTTGGCAAGCTCCCAGAGAAGCGTGCCGAGACTGGCAAGGAGCAGACGGTTTTCCTGGAACAGGCCGCCACCGGGCTGGCCGAGGAGGGAAAGGTCGTGTGCGTCCGGCTGGCATTGTTTTCGGAGATGATGAAGGGCAAGCCGTGGACACCTAGCACGCTGAAAGCAGTGGGCGGCACGGAAGGTGTCGGCGTCACATTTCTTGAAGAAACCTTCAGTGCGGCCACGGCTCCGCCCGAACATCGGCTCCACCAGAAAGCGGCCAGATTGCTCCTCAAGACCCTTTTGCCCGAACCCGGTATGGAGATCAGGGGCCAAATGCGGTCACACCAAGAGTTGTTGGAAAGCTCGGGCTACGCCGGGTGTCCGAAGGACTTTGTGGACTTGTTGCGAATCTTGGATGGCGAGCTTCGGTTGGTAACGCCCACCGATCCCAAAGGGCTGGATTCCGAAGACGGGCGGCAGGCTGCCGCTGAAGGCAAGTATTATCAACTGACCCATGACTATCTGGTTCCGTCCCTGCGGGACTGGCTGACACGCAAGCAGAAGGAAACCCGGCGTGGCCGGGCCGAACTGCGGTTGGCGGAAAGGTCGGCATTGTGGAACGCCAAGGCAGAGAATCGGCAACTGCCCGCTTGGTGGGAGTTTCTCAACGTCCGGCTGCTGGTCAACAAGAACAACTGGACTGACCCACAGCGAAGGATGATGCGGAAGGCGGGGCGGTATCACGGTCTGCGTGGCCTCGCCCTTGCCGCTTCCCTCGTCGTCCTGGCTATGACCGGCTTGACGATTCGGAGTCAGGTCATCGAGCACACCAAAGCGAGCCACGCCACAAGTCTGGTGCAGCGACTCCTTGATGCCGATATCGCCCAAGTGCTGGGAGTCATCGACGAGATGGAAGATTATCGGACCTGGACCGATCCTATGCTCGAAGAAGAGTACGAGAAAGCTCCCAAGACCTCAGCCCGGAAACTCCACGCCAGCCTTGCCCTGTTGCCTGGGAATGCAGGCAAGAAGGACTATCTTTACGAGCGGCTTCTCGACGCCAAGCCCCAGGAAGTCCCCGTGATTCGAGACGCCCTGGCTCCTCACAAGGATGCGTTGACGGACAAATTGTGGGCCGTTGTCGAGCGACCGGCCCAAGGGAAAGAAAGCGAACGCCTCCGGGCAGCATGTGCCTTGGCAACCTTTGACCCCAACAGCCAGCGGTGGGAGAAGGCCAGCGGACCACTTGTAGATCAGATTGTGGCGGAGCACCCTCTTGTCCTTGGGATCTGGATCGAGGGATTTCGGCCCATTAGAGGCAGCCTGTTAGGCCCGTTGGCGAAGGTTTTGCGAGATTCCACTCGGGCGGAAAAGGAGCGATTAGTCGCTACGAATGTGCTCGCCGATTACGCTGCCGACCAGGCGAGTAAGCTGGCCGATCCTGTTCTGGACGCCAACGAAAAGCAGTTCGCCGTGCTCTTCCCAAAGCTGAAAGGACACGGAGAAAGCGGGGCAAGACTGCCGCTGGCGGAAATCGACAAGCGTCTCGAACCGACCTGGGCCGACCCGCCACTCAACCCCGCCTGGCAGAAGCCCGACGCGGCCTTGGTGCAGAAAATCGAGTCGGCCGAGGGCATCGTCGCCGAGCGTTTCGCCTTCTGCCAGACGATGGCCCTGGGAGAGTTCGTTGAGGTGGCGGAGAGGTTGCGGAAATCTGGCTATCGTCCCATTCGCTTCCGTCCTTGTGCTGTCGCCACGGTCCCAAGCGGGGCGGTGCGGCGAGTGCAAAGGGCTGAGGTTCTCGTCGCCGGTGTCTGGACCCGTGATGGGCTAGACTGGCAACTCGCTCACGGGTTGTCTGCGGACACTATGCGAAAGCAGGACGACCAACTTCGCACAACTGGATATTGTGCCATCGATGTCGCCGGATACCTGGTGGAAGCCAACGGCACTCCCACAGAGAGGTACTGCGGGCTCTGGGCCAAGCGTATGGTCGGCAACGAAGATTCCCGTCTGTATGTCGGAGCCACCGAAGACAATCGCAAATCCGTGGAAGATGCTTTGGAGAAGGCCGGTTTCCGCTTCCAAAGGGCGCTCCAAGTGTTCCAAGGCTTGGACGGCCAGAATAGACTTTGCGGCGTCAGGCTCAAGGCAGGAGGAACGTGGGACTGCTCTTGGAACCAAACGGAATCCGAGTTTGAGGCAAACGTCACTTTTCACGGCTTGCTACGGGACATTCACGTTGGTGATGCTTCCCCCACGTTGACAACGACCGAGCGTTGCGAGCAGCAAGCCGCTGAGGCGGAAGTTGCCTTGAAATCGCAACCAGACGATCCAAAGGCTCGCCTTGCTCGGGCTAGCGCTAATGCTGTTCTCGGACGGGATGACAAAGCAATGCCCGATCTATCGCTTCTCTGCGAATCCGACAGCCAATGCTTGTCAGCATTGCGTCTGCGAGCAAAGATTCTTCTTCTGAAAGGCGAAAACGAGAGCGCCTACAAGGCGATAGAGCGATTGAGGCAATTGCCAGTAGGACGGTTTGAGGCTAAGGTATGGGAATATCTCGCAGACACGCAAGCCGAGGATAAGGCCATTCTTGGAAACCTCGCCCGATTGCCAGAATACTCTGACCAGGCTCCGTTTGATCTCTTGCGCCTTGTCGATCCTGACCGAGAGTATGCCACTGGGCATTGGGAAGTTGACTCGGAGGCTCTTATCTCACCAGTCGGGCTTGGCTGCCGTATCGAGATTCCATACGTGTTGCCTGACGAGTACACAGTCCGGGCGACCGTGACGCCCGAGAAGTTGCCCTCCGATAAGGAGCCGCATGCCTTTATTGTCGGTCTCTCCACGCAAGGACGACGTTTTCAAGTGACGCTTGATTTCGAGAACAAAAGCGCAATCGAGAACGTTGACGGAAATAGAATCGGCAACTTGACGACGCATACCGGCAGCGTACTTAAAGATGGCAAGACATCCGTCATCGAGTACCACGTGACCCCCGGTTCAGTACGTGTAATCTGTGACGGAAAAGAGATAATCCGGTGGGCAGGTCAGTCGTCGAGCCTTTCGCTGGATAAGTACTGGCGGACGCCAAGTGAAAAGGTGTTGTTTCTTGGCGCATACCTGAAGCGGCATCGCATTCACAGCGTTGTCATCGACTCACACGGCGATAGACCCGATGGCCCTGCATTTATATCTGCACAGAGATTCTCGTGTGCCAAAGCCTATGCGATGGCCGCTCAGATCCTCCGAGCGAGAGGGCGATTGGCACTGGCCGACGACTGCCTGAGAGAATGCACGAAGATTCTGAGGGAAATGCTTGTAGAAGACCACCGCCAGTTCGTTCGGTTTCAGCGGGAGCCATTGATTGAGCCACTGTTGTCCGATAGTACGATTGAAAGGATGGTCGTCGACCAACTGACACGCTACACTGCCGTTTGGGGGACGAGTGCTAAGTACGAGTCGCAGGAGTTGCATGGACTCTCACCCGAGCGACACCTCGAAGGATGTAGGAAGCTCATTTCGCTGGGCTATCGGCCCATGGCAATTTCTGTTGCCGCTATCGGCCAGGGACGCCAACGGCTATCGGCCTCCGTATGGCACCGGCCCGTGGTGTCCGAGAACGACAAAGAGAACTTGGCTAAACGCCAGGCCAATGCGGCAGTGGCCCTCCTCAGAATGGCCAGGCCCGAAAAGGTCTGGCCCTTGCTAAAGCACAGTCCCGATCCAACCGTGCGGAGCTATCTCATCCATCGCCTGGGCCCGATGGGCGCTGATCCCAGGGCCATTGTAAGGCGACTGGAAGAAGAGCCTGATCTGACGATTCGCCGGGCCTTGCTCTTGAGTCTGGGCGAGTTCGGAGATCAAGCGTTTGCACCGGGTGAGCGAGAGTTGCTGATGCAGAGGTTGCGTCAGTTGTACCGCAACGACCCCGATCCCGGCCTGCACGCAGCGGCAGAGTGGGTACTTCGCACATGGAAGCAGGACCAGTGGCTCAGACAAACGGAACAGGAGTGGGCGAAAAACAAGCAGCGAAGGGAGCAGCGCTTCCAGAGCATCCGGCAGGAGTTGGCCCAGAAGAAAGGCGAAGCGAGGCCACAGTGGTACGTCACGGGCGAAGGCCAGACGATGGTGGTCATTCCCGGCCTGGTGGAGTTTCTTATGGGATCGCCGACGAGCGAGCCGTGGCGGTGTGACGACGAGAGCCTGCACCGAGAGCGGATCGGGCACACGTTTGCCATCGCTGCGAAGGCGGTGACAGTGGACCAGTACGTTCGCTTCCGCAGGGACCATTCCTACACTCGGCAGTATGCTCCTGTTGGCGATTGCCCGGTACATGGCATGAGCTGGTATGAGGCGGCCGAGTATTGTAACTGGCTGAGCGAGCAAGAGGGATTGCCGCAACAGGAGTGGTGTTACGAGCGGAATAAGGACGGCAGGTACGACGCAGGCATGAAGCCAGCCCCGGACTACTTGAAGCGGACTGGCTATCGCCTGCCTACAGAGTCGGAATGGGAATATGCGTGTCGGGCGGGGGCGGTGACGAGCAGGTACTACGGCCAATCTGAGGAGTTGCTGGGCAAGTATTGTTGGTACACGAAGAACTCAGGTGATAGAAGCTGGCCGGTGGGGAGTTTGAAGCCCAACGACTTCGGTTTGTTTGACATGCACGGGAACGTATGGGCATGGTGCCACGATAGCAATCGCTCCTACAAGGCAGGGCAAGGTGGCAAGGCCGCCGAGGATAGAGAGGATAACTCAGTTGTCACGGACGCCACCAGCCGTGTGTTACGAGGCGGCGGGTTCAACTATCCTCCGTGGTACCTCCGCTCGGCTTTCCGTGGCTGGAACGCTCCCGAGTCCCGGGACATTTTTAATGGTTTCCGCCCGGCGAGGACTTACAACTGATCTCCTTTATCTTAACGGGCCTATCTGTCAGTGGGTGCTGAAAACCAGCCATCTATGGGCGCTTGAAAACCAGCCATCCTGAGAGAGAGGGGGTTCGCTGGTAGGATTTCCAGTTTTTCGACGACTGGAGGGTCCTACATGGCGAACCGGCTCACGATGGCGAGGATTCAAGCGATTCTAAGTTAACTGAATAATAGTTCTGACCCCTTTTCACAACTCCCATCCCTTCCGGTACTCGGTGCGCACGTAGCGGTTGGCCTCGGGCAGGTTGGTGATCTTGAGGTTCGGGGGGTCCCACAGGATGCGGGCGTCGACGCGCTTGGCGATGTTGCCCAGGAGGCAGATTTCCGTGAGGGGGCCGGAGTAGGCGAACTCGGCGCCGGCCGGCTCGCCCGTCTTGCAGGCCCGTATCCAGTCCTGCTCGTGCGAGCCGCGCACCCGCGGCAGCGTCTTTTCGGGCACCTTGGCCTCCTGCATCTTGGCCTCGGGGATGATCCGCGGGCTTTCGCCGTACACGCCGGCCATGATCGTGCCCTTGGTGCCCTTGAAGAGCGCCCCGCCCTCGCCGGGCATGTTGCGGCCGTCCTCCAGCTCGTCCGGGCGCGGCGGCCGCGTGCCTTCATACCAGGTGAGCTTCAGGGGCGGCAGCCCGGCCCGCGCGGGGAAGCGGAAGGTTACGACCGCCGACAGCGGATGCACCTCGGCCGTATTGCCGCAAGAGGTGGCGTCGATGCTCGTGGGCGGGCAGAGCTTCAGGGCCTGGAACACCGGATCGAGCGTGTGTGCGCCGCGGTCGCCCATCATGCCGCAGCCGAAATCCCAGAAGCAGCGCCAGGTGCTCGGATGATACGCCCGATGATAGGGGCGCATGGGCGCCGGGCCGATCCACAGGTCCCAGGCCAGTCCGGCCGGCAGGGGCGGCGTTTCCGTGGGCCGCACGCCCCACTGCGAGCTCCAGCCGGCGTGGCCCCAGGGATAGTACGACAGGCTGCACCAGGCTTCCACCTCGCGGACCTCGCCGATCGCCCCGGCCCAGATCCATTCGCAGATCAACCGGATGCCCTCCATGGAATGCCCTTGGATGCCCATCTGCGTGGCCACCTTGTACTCTCGGGCCGCCTGGGCCAGCATGCGGGCCTCGTAAACGTCGTGCGTCAGCGGCTTCTGGCAATACACGTGCTTGCCGGCACGCATGGCCGCCATGGAAATCACCGCGTGGGTGTGGTCGGGCGTGGCGACCAGCACGCCGTCGATGTCCTTCTGCCGGTCGAGCATCTGGCGGAAGTCGGTGTAAAGCTTGGCTTTCGGATAGCGCTTGATGGTGTTGCCGGCAACGTTGTGGTCGACGTCGCACAGGGCGACGATGTTCTCCGACTCCAGCGCGCTAAGATTCGCCGCGCCCATGCCGCCCACGCCGATACCGGCAATGTTCATCTTCTCGCTGGGCGGGATGTTGCGCGGGCCACCCAGGGCGTGGCGGGGCACGATCGAAAAAAGGCCGGCGCCGGCCGCCAGCGCGGCGCTCCCGGCGAGCACGTCGCGACGTGAGACTGGTCTCTGCATGGATAATCTCCTTTTGGTTGCTATTGGCAGTGTAGCGCCCGCCCCAACGACTTCACAGCACCTTGGTAATGCCGGGCATGGCGATCGGGTAACGGCCTTGGGCGTCCGGCATCACCGGGGGATTGGAATCCATGGTGTACTGGCTCAGCCCCGGCGCCAGCTCGAGGTTCGATTGCATCGCCTGCTCCCAGGTGACCTCTTTGCCCGACTCGGCCGCCATGCGGCCGATAATCCCGGCCATGGCAGCCTGTGCGCAGCGCTCGGCCTCATTGTATGGTTTGTCGCGGCGGATGGCGTCGAAGAGCAGGTCGTGTTCCACCTGGTAATCATTGCACTCCGCTCCCTTATACTCCCAAATCAGGTTTTCCCGAGTCCGCTTGTGCCCCTTGTAGATAGCGGGCCGCTGCCCCCATCCGCTGCCGACGGCAGACCCCTTGGCGCCAAGAATCACGTTGCCGCAAAAGCCCCAGCAACCGGCGATATGCCGGCCTTGCGTGAACATCCGCGTGCCATCGGCAAAGCTGTATTCCACGGCGTAGTGGTCGAACAACTGATCGGGCTCGGTGCGGACCTGGCGGCCGCCCTGGCCCTGGGCCGACACCGGCCAGGCGTCCTTGATCCAGCAGCACACGTCGATGTCGTGGATCAGCCAGTCCAGCAGGAAGCTCCCATTCACCCAGGTGAAATTGGAGTAGTTGCGGATCTGATGGCCCAGCTCGCTCATGCCGGGCGGCTTCGGGGTGAAGCCCACCGGGTCGTGCTCGCGGTAGTTCCACAGCGTGATGATCTCGCCGATCAGGCCGTTGTGCAGTTGGGCCACCGCCTCTTCCAGCGGCTTGTAGTGGCGGCTCATCAGACCGCCGGCGATCTTCAGGTTCTTCTGCTTGGCCTCTTCGCCGGCCTTCAGAACGCGGCGAACGCCCGGGGCGTCCACGGCGAACGATTTCTCCATGAAAACGTGGCAGCCTTGGGCCACGGCATATTCCAGGTGAATGGGCCGGAAAGCCGGCGGCGTGGTCAGCAGCACGACGCCGCCCGGTCCCAGCGCGTCGATCGCCTTGCGGTAGGCGTCCAGGCCCACGAACTGCCGCTCCTTGGGAACGTCGACCTGCTTGGCGAATTGCCCGGCCAGGAACCGCAGGCTGGGCTGCAAGCGGACATCGAAGAAGTCGGCCATCGCCCAGAGCTTCGTAGGGCCTTGGGTGCTCAAGGCTTGGGCAGCCGCCCCCGTGCCGCGTCCGCCGCAACCCACCAAGGCAATCTTGATCATGTTCTGTTCACCGGCATAGGCCCGCGTCGAAAGGGCGCCGGTCAGCGCCGCGCCCGCCACGATGCCGCCCGACTGCTGAAAGAACCTGCGCCGTGAGGTAGCCCTATTACTGCGGCCATGAGCGTTCATGAAACGGTTCCTTTCTCTAGGTCAAGCAAGCTAGTGCCTCGACCGACGTGAAATGACGGGTGCCACGGTTGGCTTGCCCAACCGTGCTCTCGGCACTGCTGGACAAGCCAGCAGTGGCACCCAACGTGTCAACCGAGGACGGTCGGGGCACCAAGGACGCCAATCTCGAAAACGCCACGATTATCCCGGACCCGATTGTCGTTGTCAATCTTTCGACTGCTTCAGGTCACTCTCAACGCCCTTAGCTCTTTGTCCCACGGGGCACGATAGGGACGCACCAGCATGGCGTTGGCCTGCCGGTCGTCCACAACTTCCTCCTTCCCGGCATCCCAGACCAGCTTGCGCCCGGTCCTGAGGGAGATGTTGGACAGGTGGCAGGCTGTGGCCACCTGGTGGCCGCTCTGGAGGTCGGAGACCGGCACGTCGCGCGACTTGACGCAGTCGAGAAAATTCCGCGCATGGCGGGCGTAGTCCTTAATCGCCTCTCCGCTGCCATCATGTTCCGGCGTGGTCCACAGCCGGCCCGTCTCCTCCGGCTCGAGCTGCGGTCCGCCGACCGGGTGCCCCTTGACGCCGAGGATGCCGGCCACCACGTTGTTCGGGTTCACCCTCGGGTCCGGGTAAAGTTCGAAGCCTGCGCGGGAAATGGGCAGGCAGCCGTGCGTGCCGTAGAACGTCAGCCCGCCCATGCCCAGCCCCCCGCGCCCCGCGCTTGCCTCGCGGTATTGGCAGGTGACGTTGAAGCCGGGGTATTCCATGATCACGTCCTGCGTGTCGGGCACCTCGCAGTTGTCCTTCAGAAACCAGCGGCCGCCGGAGCTGTAGACCGATTTCGGGGCCGTCACCCCCAGGAACCAATGCACCAGGTCCAGCGAATGCTGGCCCAGGTTGGTCGCCTGCCCGCCGGAGTAATCCCAGAACCAGCGAAAGTGATAGATGGAACGATTGGGATTGTAGGGCCGCTCGGGCGCCGGGCCAAGGAACATGTCGTAATCCAGCTCGGGCGGCGGCGCCTGGTCGGGCGGATTGCCGAACCCCGGCATCACGTTGCGGGAATTGTTGTTCGAGGCACACACGATCTGGCCCAGTCTGCCGCGGCGGATCAGCTCGCGGGCCTTCTGAAAGGGCGGACCGGAACGGTTCTGAGTGCCCACTTGCACTACCCGCTTGCAACGCCGGGCCACGTCCAGCATCCACCGGCCCTCGCGCACGAAAAGCGTGAGCGGCTTCTCGACGTACACGTCCTTGCCGGCGGCACACGCCAGCATGGTCATCAGCGCGTGCCAATGGTCGGGCGTGGCAACGATAACGGCGTCCAGGTCTTTGCTGTCGAGCATCTTGCGGAAGTCGCCGTATTGGGCCGCCCCGCCGCCGGCCATCGCGGCGCCGACCGCCACGCGGCCCTGGTGCACGTCGCACACGGCCGCGATCCGCACGTCGGGCTGCTCCTTGAAAGCGGCCAGATGGAAACGGCCGATCAGGCCGAATCCGATCAGGCCCACGTTGATCCGCTCGTTGGCGCCCAGCACCCGGCTGGCCGACAGCGCGCCGAGGCCGACGGCGGTGGCCTTGACGAATGTGCGGCGGGTGATGCCGCGCGCGGCTTGTGGGGTTCTAGTGTCCATTTACACGTATTCCCAGTTCTTCAGCCACTGGTAATGGCTGGGCAGGCAGGCCCAGGCCCGGTCCATGGCGTGCTCCAACTCGGCCCGCTCGCCGTGGTCCAATTCACGACGTTCGGCCACGGCCAGGGCCGCATTATCGACCTGCTGCGGGCTGATTAGGCCCGGAATGGGCGCGGTGATTGCCGGATTGCAGAGGATCGCCCGCAGCGCGAGCCGGGCAATGCGGTTGTCCTCGTCGGCGTGAGGGCTGTCCGGGGCGCTGTCGCCCTTGAAAACCGAGTTGCTGGCGAACGGCTTGATGCCGAACCAGCCCACGTCGAGCTTCCGCATGGCGGCCCACAGTCCCGATTCGTCGGTCACCACCTTGGTCTTGGCCGTATACGGCGTGCAGATGACATCGAGCTGCCGGGGGAAGTTCTCGATCAGGCGCTTGATGTGCGGGCGGTCGTGCGAGGAGATGCCGGTGAAGCGGGCCCGGCCGCTCTTCTTGGCCCATTCCAAGGCGGAAAGCATCTCGTCGATTTCCCGGTCGCTGTGCTGGCTGCTGCCCTCGTGGCACGTGACCCGCCAGATGTCGACATACTCCAGCCCGGCCTGCTTCAGGCCCCGATCGAAAGTATCTTTGAGTTGTTGCGTGATCCAGCCTGCCGGTTGCGGCTTGCCGGCCTTGGCGGCCGCGGCCCATTGGTGCCCCAGGGGCCGCATCTCGGCCTCGGACCAGGAGAAGCCCAGGTACATTCTGTCGCGCCGGCCCTTGAGGGCCTTGCTGTAGGCCAGCACCTCCGCGCCCACGCAGGCGTCGATGTAGTTAAGGCCGCGGTCGATGCAGCGGCTGACCACATCGTGGCGGTTCTTCTCGAAGTCCGCGCTGCCGGCCCCCTGGGCGATCCAACCGCCGCCGATCTCCAAGCGGCCGACGACCTTGTCGATCCGCTTCCAATGCCCCCCCATCGCAACCGCCGAAACCATCAAGCCGGTCTTGCCGCAACGGCGGTATTCCATTTGCGGATTGTAATTGAGGATGGGCTTGGTGTCGGCCTTGTCGGGATTGCCGGCCCGCACGGTATACGTCGGCGTGAGTCCCAGGGCTGCTCCCGCCGCGGTGACGGCGCCGCTGCGGATAAAATCGCGACGAGTTACGTTGACATCGGCCATTGGATTGTCCTTTGCGTGGTTGGGAGGGCAACGAAGCGCCAAGCGTCGGGCTCGGCCGCCCGCTGCAAATACCATAGGCATCGCCAGCCGGTCGACCGAGGTCGCGAAGCGCTTCGAGCCATCATTCTAGCAAGGTTGCGAAGAGATCGTCAAACCTTAATACTGCGGCGAAGTGCACTACTACCCCCTCGGCCAGCCCCGGCGGGCAACCCGGCGACAGGCTTGGCGGGCCGTGCTACAATAACTTCGATCCGCTTGCAAGCGGCGGCTGGCCGGCGGGCCCCCGGCCGTGGCGGGTAGGGGCCGCTGGCGGTAGAACCCCTTCGTCCCTTGGGCGGCGTGGCGGCGGGTGTTGCCCTCGGCGAGCGGGCCGCCGATAATGGCGGGGTAACGATATTCCCCATCCCCAGACCTTTTTTCATTGCGGCCGAAGGCCGTACCGGGAGGAACACCATGCGCTGCGAGCCCCTGTTGGCGTTGTTGCTGGCCTCGTCTACGGCCCTGGCGGCCGAGCAGACGGTGTGGCAGATCGGCAAGCCGGACCATAGCTACCGCGAGTTCGCCTGTGCGGGCGACTACCGGGCCTACGCCCGGCAATTCGGCGGCAAGCCGGTGGTGTTCGAGGTGGGCCGCAGCGATGCCGGCCGCGACTGGCCGTTCATTCAGGCCGGGCCCAACGACGACTGGTGCCCCGCGCGGGGGCAGCCGCGGGTGATTCGCTTCGACCTGCCCGAGGAGCCGCGGGGAATTTTCACGCTCTCGATCGACTTTGCCGACGTGCAAGGGCGGATTCCGCCGCGATACGCCGTGAGCATCGGTGAGCGGACGGGCAGTTTTCAGCTTTCGCCCGGCGGGGGCGACGCCTCGCTCAGCGACCCCGCGGCGGGCAAGCCGCAGCAGCTTCAGTTGACCCTGCCGGCGGGCGACTTCAAGAAGGGCCGCAACGAGATCCGCCTGGCCTGCGTGGAAGGCTCGTGGGTGCAGTACGACTCGATCAGGCTCGTGGCCGATCCGGAGGGCCGGCTTCCGGCGGCCGAAGTGCGGAGCATTTCGGCCCGGCCCACGCCCTTTTTCGTCCGCCGCGGGGAACAGCTCCGGCGGGTGATCGGGGTCTCGGTCGCCCTGACGGCCCCGGCCGCCGAGGTGCTGCTGCGGGTAGAAGCCGCCGGCCAGACGAGCGAGGTCCCGCTGGGGCAGCTTACCGCGCTGGGCTCGTTGGCCAAGGACATCGACGTGCCGGATTCGGACCAGCCCATCGACGTGAAAATCACCGCCGTGGTCGGCGGCCGCAGCCGGACTACGCAGCTTCGCGTCATGCCCGAGCGCAAGTGGAAGATCTACACCGCGCCCAGCTCGCACACCGACATCGGCTATACCGACATCCAGGAGAACTGTGCCAAGCGGCATTGCCAGAACATAGACACGGCCATCGACCTCATACGCCGCTTTCCCGATTTCCGCTGGAACCTGGAGGTGGCCTGGCAGGCCGAGAACTACGTCAGACTGCGCACGCCAGAGCGGCTGGCCGAGTTCTATCGACTGGCCCGCGAAGGAAAGATCGGCATCCAGGCCCTGTATTGCAACATCCTGACGGGCCTGTGCTCGCACGAAGAGGCCTGCCGGCTGACCTGGTACGCCCACAAGCTCTGCCATGAGAAGGGCCTGCCCTATAAAAGCGCCATGATCAGCGACGTGCCCACGCAGGAGGCGTCGCTGCCCATGCTCCTCTCGGGCGCGGGCATCCGGTACTTCAGCAGCGGCATCAACAACGACCGGGCCTACAACTTCACCCAGATGCAGCAGAAATGTCCCTGCTGGTGGGAAGGGCCCGACGGCAGCCGCGTGCTGATGATGTACACCTGGCAATACGCCCAGGCGAGCCAATGGGCGCTGACCGAGAGTCTCGATGCGGCCCGGGCCCGCGTATTGGAGAAGCTGCGGGAGTATGACGCGCGGAAGGATTACCCCTACGACGCCGTGTTCCTGCACGGGGCGGTCAGCGACAACTGCCCGCTGGACGTGCGGCTGGCCGAAGTGGCCAAACAGTGGAACGAGCGCTACGAGTATCCGAAGGTCATCCTGTCGCACAACGCCGAGTTCTTCGAGTACATCGAGAAGAAGTACGGCGACAAGCTGGCGGTGTACCGGGGCAGCGCGGGCACGTATTGGGAGGACGGCGCGGGCTCCTCGGCCCACGAAACGGCCTTGACCCGCGGGGCGCACGAGCGGCTGTCCAGCGGCCAGAAGCTGCTGGCCCTGGCCGACCGCATCGGGCGGACCGAGCGCTATCGGCCCGACGATATCAACCAGGCCTGGCGCAACTGCCTGCTGTACGACGAGCACACCTGGGGCGCGTACTGCTCGATCAGCGAGCCGGACAAGGAATTCACCAAGGCCCAGTGGAAGGTCAAGGCGCAGTTCGCCGTCGACGCCGACCGGCAGGCGCGGGCCATCTTCGACTCCGGCGGCAAGGCCCTGGCCGGCCTGGTCCGCACCACCGGTCCGGCCCTGGTGGTCTTCAATCCGGCCAGTTGGCCGCGGACGGACATTCTGCGGGTCGATCTGCCCGAGGGGCAGGACCCCGCGGATCCGGCCCTGCACGCCCACCGCACGGCCCACGGCACGTTCCTGCTGCTCAAGGACGTGCCGGCCTGCGGCTATTGCGTGGTGCCGCTGGGGCCGAAGCAGAACCAGCCGGCCTTCGAGCTGGTGCCGGACAACGTGCTGGAGAGCCGCTTCTATCGCGTCGAGCTCGATCCGGCCAGCGGCGGGATCGCGAGCATTTTCGACAAGGAGTTGAAGTGCGAGCTGGTGGACGCCAAGGCCCCCTTCCGCCTGAACCAGTATGTGTACGTGGGCGTGACCCCCGGCAGTGATGCCTCGCGGTTGGTGATGAATCCCGGCGCGCCCGCGCCGAAGCTGAAAATTGCCGGCTCCGGCAAGGCGAGAATCGTGCACCGCCGGCGGCCGGGCATAGGCGACATGGCGTTCGCCGAGACCACGGGCGAGATGGCCAACAAGGTCATTATGGCGGTGCGGGTGTGGGACGACGTCAAGCGGATCGACCTGATCGATCTTGTGGAGAAGAAACAAACGTACGCCAAGGAGGGCGTGTACTTCGCCTTCCCCTTCCAAGCCACGCGGCCCACGTTCCGCTACGAGGCCCCGGTAGCCATCGTCAACGCCAATCGCGACATGCTGCCGGGGGCGTGCCTGGACTGGTTCACGGTGCAGCATTTCGTGGAGGTGGAAGGCCGCGAGGCGACCGTCGCCTGGGCCACGCCCGACGCCCCGCTGGCCTGCTTCCAGGACATTAATCGCGGCAAATGGCAGACGCAACTGCCGATGCTCAACGGCCACGTGTACTCGTACATCATGAACAATTACTGGCATACCAACTACCTGGCCGGCCAGGGCGGCGACATGGTATTCCGCTACTCGATCACCAGCCGGCGGAAGAGCGACCCGGTGGATTCGGCCCGCTTCGGCTTCGCGGTGTCCAATCCGCTGCAAGCCGTCGTGGTGGGGGCCAATCCGCAGGGGCTGCTGCCGGTCGAGGCCACCAGCCTGCTGGCCATCGACGAGCCCAACGTGCTCCTGATCGGCATGAAGCGGGCGGACCAGGGCGGGGGCCTGATCGTGCGGCTGTGGGAGCTCAGCGGCCGGCCCACCACGGCGCACCTGCGGCTGGACCACAGCATTCCGGCCGCCAAGGCCGAGGCCTGCAACCTGGTCGAAGAGCCTTGCGGCCCGCTGGAACTCCAAGACGGCCGGGTGGCCGTGCCCATCCGCGGCTCGGGCCTGGCCACCGTAAGGATCGATTGATGGGCCAATGGTCCCCTCTCCCTCCGGGAGAGGGTTAGGGTGAGGGGAAATGGGTGAGGATCTTGCCTCTCCGGCCTTTCGACGCGGAGACACGGCGACGCGGAGGTACGGGCGCCCGCCGCGCCTCCCCATCCCTGCGCCACCGAACAACATACACCTCCCCCTCACCCTAGCCCTCTCCCGGAGGGAGAGGGGACCGGACATGAGGAACAAGGCCACCTGGTGAGCACCACGGTCAACGACGGTTTTCGGCTGGTTTACCAATTCGCGGGGCAGACCATCCGCCGCGAGTTCAAGCAGCCCCGCGTGGTCATCGGCCGGAGCATGGTGTGCGACCTGGCGATCGATTCGCCGGAGGTAGCGCGGAAGCACGCCGAGATCGTCCGCGATGAAGAGGGCTGGGCGATCCACGACCTGCACAGCCACAGCGGCACGGCGGTTAACGGGATTGCGGCCCAGCAGCGGCTGCACCACGGTGACCAGATCACCCTGGCCCCCACGGCCGCCGAGCCGGTGGTCGTGACCTTCCAGCTCCTGGGCGCGGTGCGGCGGCCGGCCCAGAGCGTGGTGCTGTACGACGAGCCCGGCCAGCGGAGCATTCTGGCCACGGTCGATCTGCGGCAGTTCGAGCGGCGGCTGGGCGAGGCGCGGCCGGGCCGCGTGCCCGGCGCCGCCGCCGCGGGGCTGGCCGCCGGTGCGCCGGCCCCCTCGCCCGTGCCCAGCGATCCCTTGGCGGCCGTGCTCGACGAGCCGCCGCCCCTGCCCATCTTGGCCCTCTTCAAGCACGTGGGCGAGATCCTGTTGGGCAGCGACAGCCTGGACGACATGCTCCAGAAAGTGCTCAGCGTGACCATCGACCACCTGTCGGGCCAGCGGGGGGTGATCTGCCTGTACGACGACACCAGCGGCCAGATCGAGCCGCGGGCCTATCGCGCCAAGGCGGCCGAAGGCGATCGACCCTTCCGCGTCAGCCGCACGATCCTCAGCGAGGCGATCCGCGTCGAGCAGGCCATGCTGGTGGCCAGCGCCGCCGACGATCCGCGCTTTCGCTCCGCGGCCAGCGTGCAGCAGATGGGCATCCGGGCGGCGATGTGCGTCCCGCTGTACCACGCCGGCCGCATCCGGGGCCTGATCTACGTCGATTCGCGGCAGCCGGCCGGCGGGCCCGACCGCCGCGAGCTGGAAGTGCTCACCGTCCTGGGATTGATGGTCGCCAGCGGCATGGTGCAGATGGCGCTGCGCGACGACGTGGCCCGCGAGCGGGCCATGCGCGACCGCCTGGCCCGCTACAACTCGCCCCGCGTCGTGGAGCAGATTCTCAAGCAGGACCGCCCGCGGGAAGGCGACATGCTGGCCGAGGAATACGACGCCAGCGTGCTGTTCGCCGATCTGGCGGGCTTCACGGCCCTGGCCGAGAGCATGGGCGCCGCCGAGGTCGCCGAGCTGCTCAACACCGTGTTCGAGCAGCTCGTGGCGGCCGTATTCGCGCACGACGGCACGCTGGACAAGTACATCGGCGACGCGGTGATGGCCATCTTCGGGGCGCCGCTGCGGCAGGAGGATCATGCCCTGCGGGCCGTGCGGACCGCGCTGGCGATGCACGAGCGGCTGGCAGACTGCAACCGGGCCCGGCCGGCCGCACCCGCCTTGCAAATGCGAATCGGCATCAATTCCGGGCGGGTGATCGCCGGCGACATGGGCTCGCCCGTCCACCGCACCTACACGGCCATCGGCGATACGGTGAACGTGGCCAGCCGGCTGGAGGCGGCCGTGGCCCAGCCGGGGCAGACCGTGGTCGGCCCGGCGACGTGGGAGCTGGTCAAGGATCACTTCGAGTGCGAGCCGCTGGGCGAGGTCCAACTGCGGGGGAAACGGCACAGCATCCGCCCGTACCGCGTGCTGCGTGCCACGCCGCCCCGGGAGGAGCTGCCGTGAGCCAATCCGCCGGGCAGCCGCCCAACGACCCGCAGAGCCCCTTGAGCGGCCGGATCGACGAGGCCTGCGACCGGTTCGAGCGGGCGTGGCGGGCCGGCCCGCGGATCCAGATCGAAGACATCCTGGCCCAGACGCCGCCCGAGCAGCGCCCCCGCCTGCTGGGCGAGTTGCTGGAGATCGAGTTGGACTGCCGGCAGCGGGCCGGCGAGTTCCTGCGGCTGGAAGACTTCTGCCGTCGCTTCGCGGAGCAGGCCGATCTGGTCGAGGCCGTGTTCCGCCGCGTGGTGAAGAACCGCCGGCTGGGCGATTACGAGCTTCTGGACGAGCTGGGCCAGGGCGGGATGGGCGTGGTCTACAAGGCCCGGCAGGTGTACTTGAATCAGACCGTGGCGGTCAAGGTGCTGCCCGAGCGGTACTTGGACGATTCGCAGGCCGTGGCCCGCTTCCGCCGCGAGATGCAGTCGATCGGTGCGCTGGACCATGCGAACATCGTGCGGGCCTACAACGCGGGCGAGGCCGGCGGCGCCCAATTCCTGGTGATGGAGTACGTCGACGGCATCGACTTGCAGCACCTAGTCTGCCCGCCGGACCGCCCCCCGCAGCCGCTGAGCGTGGGTGCCGCCTGCGCCGTGATCCACCAGGCGGCCCTGGGCCTGGAGCACGCCCACCAGCATCAACTCGTCCATCGCGACATCAAGCCGGCCAACTTGATGCTCAGCCGCGCGGGGACCGTCAAGCTGCTGGACCTGGGCCTGGCCAAGTTCCACGCCGAGCGCGGCCAGCCCGATCAGCAGTCCAGCGAGCTGACCCGCGCGGGGGTCACGATGGGCACCGTCGATTACATGGCCCCGGAACAATGGGAGAGTTCGGGGAGCGTGGACATTCGGGCCGACATTTACAGCCTCGGCTGCACGCTGTTCTTCCTGCTGGCCGGCCAACCGCCCTACGGCGGGAAGGCCTACGACAGCAACCGCAAGAAGCTGATGGCCCACGTGGTGGCACCCATCCCGTCGCTGGCGGCCTATCGCCCCGATTGCCCGCCTGAGCTCGATCAATTGCTGACGCACATGATGGCCAAGGAGCCGGCGGACCGGTTTGCGTCGCCGGGCGAGGTGGCCCAGGCGCTGGAGCCGTTGGCCGATGCCAGCGAGCTGGCCGGGCTGGTTGCCGCCCATGAGGTCGCCGACCAGGTAACGCTGGGCGGCCTCTTGGACATCGAGGGCTACGACCCGGATACGGCCGGGCGGCTTGCCCGCCAATCGGCGGCCCGCCAGTCGGCAAAGCGCAGTGCCGCGGGCCGCCAGACTATCGGGCCCAAGGCCGCCAGCACCCGTCGCGAAGGGCCCCGGCCGTGGTACCGGCGGGCCGGCCCGCTCGTCTCGGGCGCAGTGGCGCTGGCCCTGGCGGTCGGCTTTGGGGTGTGGCTGGGCACGCGCGGCAACCGGCCGGCGCCGATCCTCCCGGCCCCGCCGCCGGCCTTGGATCGCCAAAAGCTCGCGCTGGAACTGGCCCTCCTGCCGGGCCTGAACGGCGAGTGGTGGTTCGACGAGATACCCTGGTTCGTGCCCTTCGTGCGGCAGGCGGTGGCCGCTGGTGTCGAGCCGGACCCCGATCCGCTGGCCTTGCTGGCCAATACCCCCGCGGAATACCTCGACCCGAACGTGGCCGAGGTCCAGCGCTGGTTGTGGGACGTGACCGAGCGCGTCCGCAGTGGGCTATCGCCGGACCAGGGCCGGCTGCTGGACGAGCTCAAAGCGCTGGCCGAGAGCCGGCTGGACGACCAGCAATTGGCCCAATCGCTCACCCAAAGTATCCGGCGTCAGACCGCAGGCCGGGGGCCGGGCGACCAGCCGGCCGGCGCCTGGCCGGCGCTACAGCGGCACACGCTGGCCGTGCTCGAGCACGGGGCGGCGGCGCTGGCCAACGATCGGCCGATGGCCGAAGCGGCCAAGAAGAGCTACGACGAGGCCCTGGCGGCGTACCTGCCGGCCGCCGGGCCGGCGCCGCCCTTGCGGGCCTTGTGCCTGGCCGACCTGGCCCGCCTGCACGCCGAAGTGCTCGACAACCAGAAGGAGGCCGTGCGCTGCTTCGACCAGGCCCTGGCCGTGCCCGGGCTGCCGCCCCTGTTCCGCGTCGAGACCCTCACCGCCTGCGGCGACGCGGCCGCCGCCGGGGCCACCACCGCCGGCGAGTACCAGGACCATCGCTTCCTCTCTGCCAAACGCATTTTGGCGGCGTCCGAGGCCGGCAAGCGGAGCCACCCCCTGGCCGCCCACGTCGCCGAGCGCTACGCCTGGAGCCTGATGGACCAGTGGAAGGTCGAGGAGGCCGCCAAGGAGTTCCACGAGGCGTACAACATCCGCTGGATCAATCAGCGCGAAAAAAACCCCTTCGCCACGATCCACCTGTTCCACGATCGCCACGGCCTGGCCATGACCGAGCGCTACCGCGGCAACGTGGAGGCCGCCCGCCGGCTGTACCAGGCCCTGGTCGAGGAGGTGAAGGCCGCCCTGGACGAGGCCGGGCACCGCCAGACGCCCCTCGGCGGGCGGCAGTTTATGTACGATCTCCGCGACCGCTGGACGAACTCGATGGAGCGCTGGGCCGACTGCGAGCTGTACTGCGGCGCCGCCTCCGGCCAGCCGGTCAACCTGGCCCAGGCCTGCGCGCTGTACGAGAAGGCCCGGCGGGCGGCCACCGATCTGGGGACCGCCCTCGTCATGTCCTGCAAGCTGGCCATCGCCCAGGCCCTGCACGGCCAGCCGGCCGAGGCCCGCAAGGTCCTGGCCGAGCTCGACGCCGGCAAGAAGGAGATCCTGGGGACTGATCGGCAGCGGAGCGGTCTGGCCCGCCAGGTGGCGGACGCCGTGCTGCGGCTCAAGGAGCAAGGCCCGGGCGACGGCCAGAAGGCCCTTCGCGCCTTCCTCGACCAGTTCCGGCTCAATCCCAACTACACCGACCGCGGCCGCCGCGAGACGCTGGAGCTGCAATTGTTCGCGGCCGAGCTGCTGCTGGCCTCGGACTTGGAGGCCAACGACGCGCCGTCGGCCAGCCGCGATCTGAAGTATCTCGACCCGCTCCTGGAGACCTTCAGGGGCCGCGGCGACATGCGGCCTTTCCTCCGCCGGTACTACGAGCTGGCGATCCGCTCCTGCGACCGGGCCGACCTGGTGCAAATGGCCCATTACCTCCTGGCATCCCGCATGGTCCAACAGCAGGAGCAACTCCGGTCGCGGCGGGTGACCCTGCTGCTGTTCCTTTTCGCGGCGAAACAGAATTTTGCGATCTTCCTGCCCCAGGACGGCCGCGGCGGCAAGCTGATCCCCTTGGAGCTGACGCGGCAACAGGTCAAGGAAGCGGCCTCCCGCGGCAAGTCGCTGCACCTGGACGACGCGCTGGTCAAGCTCGTCAAAGAGGAGCTGCAAGCCGGCCGGTCGATCGAGCTGTCGTGGTCCGACACGATGTCCCGCCCCAGCGGCGACGACCGCGCCCTGTCCGACAGCGAGTGGCCCTTCGGCGATCAACTGCCGCTGGCGGCGCTAAAGAAGAAGGGGTGAGGGGCGAGGGATGAGGGCGGAGGGGCGAGGGATGAGGGATGGAACCGTGGTACCCTCTCCCTCCGGGAGAGGGCAGGGTGAGGGCGTCTTACCACCAAGGCACAAAGGCCCGAGACTGGCTTTATACCTTCGTGCCTTCGTGGTTCAAATGCCCGCCGCGCGGTCCCTAATCCAGCAGGGCCAGGAGCGCGGCATCAGTAGTGCGCGAGCGGATCGAATCCCCGGTCGGCAACGACCTGATCGCTGCTGGCGACAGACTTCCGCCGAGAGGCGCTCTGATCTCCGCCGCGCTCACCGTCTGCCCCAAGGTGCCGCTGCTGCCGGCGAATGTCTTGTCGCCGCGGTACGATGCGCTGATCGTGTGCGCGCCGGCCGTAGACCACACAACCGAAGTCGTGGTGGCGCTACCATCGGCACCCAACGCAATTGGACCGCCGAACTTCTTGTTGTCGATAAAGAACTGCACCGTCCCGGTAGGCGCGCCGGGCACCGAAGGGATGCCGACGGGCGGGTTGGCGCTGACCACAACCTTGAAAGTCACGCCCTGACCAACCGTGCAAGGATCGGCTGAGGCGGTGAGCGCCATCGTGGTGGCGTCCTTGGCGATCGCCAGGGTACTACCCTTGAACACGATCGCATAGTTGCCGCCCGCCGACAGTGTCCCCACTTGGATGGCGTACGTGCCCGGCTTTTCGCCGGGCTTCCGGCTCAGTTGGCCGCCTAGGCTGTCGCCGCTGAAAAGGATGCCCTTGGAGATCTTGTAGGTAAGCGCCGGATCGGCCTGACCGTAAACCTTGGTCTCGCGGTCGGCGTTGATCGTCAAGGGCGCAGGCGTGATACGGGCAGTCGTGGCAACCGTGGTGCTGGAGAGCTTGTAGTTGGCCGCGCCGCTGCCCGTCAGAGTCAGCCCGGTCACCACTTTGTTCAGCCCCACGTTCTTGTCGCTGAAAGATGCGGTGCTAACCAGGCTCACAAGGTCCTTTCCGATCACGCCTTTGAGCGGGCCCGAAACCGTCGCCGTCGTGGTCCCGTCGTAGCTCCTGCTCTTGGCTGTGACGGTGGCCGTCAGCGTCGCCTTGTTGACCGTAAGGCTGCCGGCGACGTAGCTGATATTGTAGTTGCCCAGGCCCGTGCCCACCGCGGCGCTGGGCGTAATCGGGTACGGCGAGCCGGCCACGCTTGCGGTGGCCGCCGCGCCGGGGCTGGTCAGCGTCGCACCCGTCACCGTGTCGCTATTGACCAGGCCCTTGGTCGTAAACGCCGTGCCCGAAAGCGTTACGCTCTGGCCGTACGTCTTGCTGGTGCTGTCGGCGGTTACGGTCAGGGCCGCCTTGTTGACCGTGAGGCTGCCGGCGATATAGGTGATATTGTAGTTGACCAGGCCCGCGCCCACCGCCGCGCTGGGCGTAATTGTGTAAGGTGAGCCGGCCACGGTCGCGGTGGCCGCCGCTCCAGGGCTGGTCAAGGTCGCACCCGTCACCGTGTCGCTATTGAGCAGGCCGCTGGTGGTGTACTTGCTGCCCGACAAGGTCACGGTCTGGCCGTACGTCTTGCTGCTGCTGTTGGCGGTCACCGTCAGGGCCGCCTTGTTGACCGTGAGGCTGCCGGCGACGTAGGTGATATTGTAGTTGACCAGGCCCGTGCCCACCGCGGCGCTGGGCACGATCGAGTACGGCGAGCCGGTCGCGGCTGCGGTGGCCGCCAGCCCGTTGCAGGTGAGAGTCACGCCAGTCACCTTGTCGCCGTTGAGCAGGCCGCTGGTGCTGAACGTGGAGGCGGCAAGCGTGACGGCCTGGCCGTACGTCTTGCTGGTGCTGTTGGCGGTCACGGTCAGGGTCGCCTTTGTGACCGTCAGGCTGCCGGCGACGTAGGTGATATCGTAGTTGCCCAGGCCCGCGCCCACCGCGGCGCTGGCCGTAATGGTGTAGGGCAAGTCGGCCGGGAGCGCAGTGGCCACCGCCCCGGGGCTGCTCAGGGTCACGCTCGTCACCTTGTCGCCGTTGACCAGGCCACTGGTGCTGAACTCGGTGCCCTTAAACGTCACGCTCTGGCCGTACGTCTTGCTCGTGCTGTTGGCGGTCACCGTCAGGGCGGCCGTGGCGACCGTCTGCGTTATGGCCGGCGCCGTACTGCCGGTGAACGTGCCGTCGCCGCTGTAGACGGCGGTAATCGCGTGGCTGCCGGCAGTCAATGCCGCGGTGCTATAGCTGGCCGTGCCATTGACGAGCGTCACCGGGGAGCCGACGTCCGTGCCGTCGACCTGGAACTGCACCGTGCCGGTTGGACCGCTGGCGGGTGTCACCGCGGCGGTAAAAGTCACCGATTGGCCGTAGGTCGATCCGGAGGGATTGTCGCTCGTGACGCTCGCGGTTGTCTTCTGGGCCGCGATCATTACCTCGGCGACCGTGTTCGAGCCGGAATTCGCGACGTACAGGTTGCCGGCGGCGTCGAAGGCCAGGCCATCGGGCTCGTCGAGCCCGTTGCTGACGAACGCGGAAACGACCCCCGCCGGCGTCACCTTGGAGATCGTATCGACCGCCGTTGGAACCTTATTGGCGACGTAGAGGTTGCCGGCGGCGTCGAAGGCCAGCCCCGCGGGGTCATCGAGCCCGTCATTAAACCCGCCGACGAAGGTGGAGACGACTCCCGCCGGCGTCACTTTGATGATCGAATCCCTCACGCACTCGCTGATGTAAAGGTTGCCGGCGGCGTCGAAGGCCAGGTACCCGGGCTCATAGAGTCCGCTGGCGAACGTGGAAACGACCCCTGCCGGCGTCACCTCCGAGATTGTAGTCCCATTATTATTGGCGACGTACAGGTTGCCGGCGGCGTCGAAGGCCAGACCCTGGGGGAAATCGAGCCCGCTGCTGACGAAGGTCGAGATGGCCCCGGCCGGCGTGATCTCGGAGATCGTATTCGTCTCGTTATTGGCGACGTAGAGGTTGCCGGCGGCGTCGAAGGCCATGCCCGCGGGGGTGAAGAGCCCGCCGCTGCTGACGAAGGTCGAGACGGCCCCGGTGGGCGTCACCTTGGAGATCGTGCCAGCGCTCATGTTGGCGACACAGAGGTTGCCGGCGGAGTCGAAGGCCAGGCCCATGGGCTCGAAGAGCCCGCTCGAGACAAAGTTGGAGACGACCCCCGCGGGAGTCACCTTGGAGATCGTGCCGTTTTCCGAGTTGGCGACGTAGAGATTGCCGGCGGCGTCGAAGGCCATGCCCGCGGGGGTGAAGAGCCCGCCGCTGCTGGCGAAGGTCGAGACGGCCCCCGCCGGCGTCACCTTGAAGATCGTGGTAGCGCCAGAGTTGGCGACATAGAGGTCACCCTTGGCGTCGAACGTCAGGCCCGCCGGTGCGGGGATCCCGCTCGCGACGAAGGTGGAGACGGCCCCCGCGGGCGTCACCTTCAAGACCCCGTTGCCGGAGCCGACGTAGAGATTGCCGGCGGCATCAAAGGCCAGGGCATTGGGCCCCGAGGACCCTCTGTCGACGAAGGTGGAGATGGCCCCCGCGGGCGTCACCTTGGCCACCCCGCCCTCGTCGGCGACGTACAGGTTGCCGGCGGCGTCGAAGGCCAGGCCGGTGGTCATAAAGAGCCCGCTGACGAAGTTGGTAACGACCCCGGCGGGCGTCACCTTGGAGATCGTGCCGTAATAGTTGGCCACGTAGAGGTTGCCGGCGGCGTCGAAGGCCAGGCCCTCGGGGTTATCGAGCGGGCTGCCGACGAAGCTTGAGACAGCCCCCGCGGGCGAGGCCTCGTAGATTGAGCCTCCGACCGCGCCGCCCGGGTTGGCCACGTAGAGGTTGCCGGCGGAGTCGAAGGCCAGGCTGTCCGGTATATCGAGCGGGCTGCCGATGAAGTTGGACACGGCCCCCGCGGGCGTTATCTCGGAAATCGTGTTCTTCGTCGAATTGGCGACGAAGAGATTGCCGGCGGCGTCGAAGGCCAGACCTGCGGGGGCAAAGATACCGCTGCTGGCGAACGTCGAGACGGCCCCGGTGGGCGTAACCGCGGAGATCGTGTACCCGCCGCTATCCGCCAGGTACAGGTTGCCGGCGGCGTCGAAGGCCAGACCATCGGGCCCATAGGCGCCGACGCTGACGAAGGTGGAGACGGTCCCCGTGGGCGTCACCTCGGAGATCGTGCCCGCGGCGACCTCGTTAGACACATAGAGGTTGCCGGCGGTGTCGAAGGCCAGAGCCTCGGGCCCGTCGAGCCCGGCGCTGACGAACGTGGAGACGACCCCGGTGGGCGTCACCTTGCAGATCGTGTTCAAATCATTATTGGCGACGTAGAGGTTGCCGGCGGCGTCGAAGGCCAGGCCCTGGGGGGCCTCGAGCCCGCTGCTGACGAACGTGGAGACGACTCCCGCGGGCGTCACCTTGTAGATCACGCCCGCGATGCCCCCGTTTGTTACGAAGAGGTTGCCGGCGGCGTCGAAGGCCAGGCCCTCGGCGCCACTCAGTCCGCTGGCAAAGATGGACGTGGCCCCGGCGGGCGTCACTTTCAAGATCCCATTGCCGGAGCCCACGTAGAGGTTGCCGGCGGCGTCGAAGGCCAGGCCGCCCGATAACGCAAACCCGCTGACAAACAAGCTGACCGCGGGGGACTTGCTTCCAGCCGGCCCGGCGGCCGCCGCGGCGCCGCTGCGGGCCACCACCGCCGGCGAGGCGGACGCCATGGACGCCACGGCGTGCTGCGCCGCGGCGGGTATGTCGGCCGGGGCTTGAATTTGAGCCGCCGTGCTCAGTAACCGCCGGTCTTCGAGCCACTCGAAGCCGCCGCGCCGGCGCCGGTTCGGCTGGCCCGCCCGGCGGGCTTTGCCCCGTTTCGCACGCAAGGCTTGGGAAGAGCTGCCCCGGAACATTGACACGACTCCTGGGTGCAAAGGGCGGTGTTTATCCGCCTGGACAAACCGGCGGCTCTTCCAGTTCTGGCTGCCAGCGCCGGACAAACCCGAGCCTCATCAATGGTGCCCATTATACTATGGGCGACGAGGCTTTGAGCACACTCGGTGTGCAAATCTCGCCTTATTTGCCCACCGCAAAGAGAGGCCGTCGGGTGATCTGCTCGCGCAACCGCTTGACAGTAAATACATTCCGTCGATTCGCAGCCGGACGGCCAACAGCCGCCGGAAGGCGAAGCGACAACGCTACAAGGCGGACTGCTCGACGGGTGCCACTGCTGGCTTGTCCAGCAGTGCTTCTCAAACTTCTGCCTTGTCCGGCAGTGCTTCTTACACTTCTGGACAAGCCAGCAGTAGCACCGGGCGGCCGACGTCACAGCGACCGCAAGGCTTCCGCCACGTCGGGCTGGATGTCGAACAGCGAGTCCAACTTGCAGGTCTGCATGACGCTGCGCACCCGCTGCGGGACGTTGGCCAACCGCATGTCGCCGCCGCGGGCCTTGACTCGCCGGTTCAAGGCCACCAGCTTGCCCAAGGTCTGGCTGGAAAGGAACTGGACGGAGGAGAAGTCCAGCACCAACTTCCCCCGATCCTCGCGGCCGGCCAATTCATCCAACTCCTGCCCGAGCTTCTCCAGTTCCAAAATTCCGCTCAGGCGGGGCTGACGGAAGCGGACCACCGTGGCCTGGCCGACTTCGTCGATTGTTAATTGCTGAAAGTCGGTCATCCGCCAGGCTCCTGCGCCAGTTGAGTTCTCTTGGTGGGGCTCGCTTCGCTCGACCCACCCTACAACTTGTGGCACGCTAGCGTTCCACTTGCACGCCGGGAATTGCCTTCTTGAGCCGCCGGACCCCGGCATCGGTGACCCGCGTGGCCCCCAGGTGCAGGCGCTCGAGGCGGGCCAGCTTGCCGAGGTGTTTCAGACCGGCATTGCTTACGCCGGTCTCCCAAAGTTCCAGCGTCTGCAGGCGGGTCAGGCCGGCGAGGTGCTTCAGGCCGGCGTCGGTCACGCCGGTCTCCCACAGCCGCAGCTTCTGAAGCTGGGTAAGCGGCCTGAGATACGCCAGGCCGGCGTCGGTCACCTGGGTCGCCCCCAGGTGCAGCTCGTCCAATTGCGTCAAGCCGCTCAGGTGCTTCAGGCCGGCGTCGGTCACCCGCGTGCCGCCCAAGTGCAGCTCCCGAAGCTGCGCCAGCGACTGTATATCGCCCAGCCCGGCGTCGCCCACGTTGGTGCGGCGAAGGTCCAGATCGCGAAGCTGGGTCAATCCGGCGAGGTACTTCAGGCCGGCGTCGGCGAGTTGCGTCTCCCGAAGCCTCAGGCTCTGGAGCTGCGTCAAACCTTGGAGGTGTTCCAGGCCGGCGTCGGTCACGGCGGTCGCGCCGAGGTGCAGTTTATTGAGCCGCCCCAAGCCGGCCAGGTGTTTCAGGCCGGCGTCGGTCACCCGCGTGGCCCCCAGGTGCAGTTCCTGGAGTTGGTCGAGGCCTGCCAGGTGGGCCAGGCCGGCGTCGCCCACTTGGGTGTAGGACAGCACCAGGACTTGAAGCTGCCGCAGCCCCTTCAGGTGTTCCAACCCGGCATCGGTCACGTTGGTGCCCAAGAGGACCAGCTCCCGCAGCTCGGTCAAATCCTTGAGGTGCGCGCAGCCCGCGTTCCGGACCTTGGTGAACGTCAGGCCCACGCACTGCAACTGCGACAGGGCCTTGAGGTGGGCCAGCCCGGCGTCGGAGACCGCCGTCCCGGTCAGGTCCAGGTGCCGCAGTTGGCCGAGCCCGCGAAGGTGCTCGATGCCCGTGTCGCTGACGACCGTGTTCTCCAGGTTCAGCCATCTGAGGCAAGTCAAGCCGCAGAGGCAGGCCAAGACGGCGTCGGTGACCTCGCGCCGGCATCCCAGGTCGGCGAACACCACCGGGCTGCCCGGACTGTGCTCGTCACGTTCCAGCCGGCCGCCCAAAGAGAGGAGCTTTTCGACGGTTTTCTCGTGTTCCGCGGTCATACCGTGACCTGCCATTGGGCATCCCCGCCCTCTGTCCCCCGTCGGCGCACTATATAACATAATTCTTACATAGTGTAAATACCCCCCGCCATGATAACCACACAATGGCTAGCGGCGTGCGGGAACGAGTGTTGCTTCAACGGATGTTGAGCGTTCCGCCGGCTGCCGGAACGATCGTGTAATTCTAGCGCCGTAGCCGCCCGCTTACATCCACCAATATAGCGGGGTGTTGTGTGGTTCCCTGGCGCGCGGCCGGCCGGTCGCGCACCCGTACCGTTGCGGACCCCGGTCATCGGGGGTAGACTGCGACGAGGAGTTAGGAGTTAGGAGTTAGAAGTTAGAAGTTAGAAGCCAGAAGTCAAGAGAAGACGGATGGGAGAGCCGGCGAACCCCTTTCAGGATTTCATTGTGCGGCAGAAGGCCAATGCGTTCGTAGCCGTGATTCTAACTTCTAACTTCTAACTCCTAACTCCTAACTTCTAACTTCTAACTCCTGACCAATCATGCTCGCTGACCGCTCCCGCTATAAGGCCGTGCTGTTCGATCTCGACGGGACCCTGCTGGACACGCTCGACGATCTGGCCGATTCGACGAACTGCGTGCTTCGGCGGCTGGGCTTTCCCGAGCATCCGCGGGAGGCCTACAAGTATTTCGTCGGCGACGGGGTCGAGGCCCTGATCCAGCGGGCCATTCCGCGCCAAGTGGTCGATCGGCAGGCGATTGCCGACTACGCCCAGATGATGCGGCAAGAGTATTCGCTGCGCTGGGCGGAGAAGACGCGGCCTTACGACGGCATTGCCGAGCTATTGGACGGCCTGACCGGCCGGGGGCTCCCCAGGGCGGTCCTGTCGAACAAGCCGGCGGAGTTCACCCGGCTGTGCGTGTCGCGGCTCTTGGCGCGGTGGCAGTTCGAGGTCGTGCTGGGGGCCGGGGCGGAGTTGCCCCGCAAACCCCATCCCGCCGCCGCGCTGGCCATCGCCGCGCGGCTGGGCCTTCCGCCCCAGAAAATCGTGTACCTCGGCGACACGAACACCGACATGCAGACCGCGCTGGCCGCCGGCATGTACCCGGTGGGCGCGGTGTGGGGTTTCCGCACGGCCGCCGAGCTCACCGCCGCCGGGGCCCGCCGCCTAATCGAACGACCGCCCGACTTGCTCCGCCTGTGGGACCCGCCCGGGATCGCCGAACCGGGTTAGCGAAAACTTGTCAGGAACCGTTGTTGCCTGGCGGATTGCATCGCGAAACGCTTCCTGCCCACTCTTCGCCCCTAACGTCGGCCTGGTCTCAACATCCGGGCGCTGCGCCACACGAACAGGGCCGCCCCGCCGACGAGCAGCAGCGCGACGGTGCACGGCTCGGGCGCGGGCGTCGTCAGGTCCACTGCCGTGCCGACGCCCTGGGCCAAGGCCGGGTTCCCCGCGGCGTCGACGATCCGCGTCCCGTCGGCAACGTAGATGCCGGTCGGCGATCCGGGCGCCACCGCGCCCGGCGAATACAGCCCGTCAGGCGTGAGGAAAGAACCGGCCCCCAGGGCGATTGTGACCACGCCGGGATCGGCCTGGTTCTGACCGCTGGCAACGCTCGCCTGCGCGCCCAACGTGTCGTTGTGCACGGGGAGGCCGAAATCGCCGGCGTAAGCGCTGCTGCTGACAGCCTCGCTAAACTTGAGGGATACTTGATTGTTCGCCTCCCATGCGCTGAGCAGCACCGGCTTGGCCTTATCGGCAGGCGTGACCGGCGCGTAGTCAACCGGCAACAATAAAGGTCCGCCGAGAGCCCCCAGGTCGCCGCTCGCCAGCACCTGTACGCCGGGCGTGGCGCCGGTGTCCAGCGTGGCGCCCTCGGCCAAGCGCACAAAGAACTCACCGTCATTGGCGTTAGAGCCTGTGTCATAGCCGGTGACTGTGTAGCCTCTCACCATTACTTGTAAGCCCGCAAAGTCGTCGTTAAGCGGCTGATTAGCCACCATGCGGATGGCGTCAATATAACCATTGCCGTTCGTGTCTTGCGTATCGCGGGTGGTGATGACAAGGTCTGCGTTGGCTGCAAGAGCGGGGCCGAAAACTATGGTCAACAGGAAGCTGGCTGTCGCGCGCCGCCAGCTAGCGGACGCGTGACGGACGGTGTTGGATGTCTTCATTGCGACTCCACAGCTTTGATTCTTGGTTCGCGGCATCCACCCGGGATCATCCGCGACAATGAAGGCTTTGTCGTCGCGTGCCTCCCGCAACGAGCCAAATCAGAACGCACCCCAAGACATCGGGCGACAGCGGGTCGGCGAACTGTCAGGGCACCGCGCTGCCTCACTGGGCGGGCGAAAGATAGGGATGCGGCTAATGTACCGCTTGCCGGTGGGGGTTGTCAAGCATTTTGCTGGGGTCTTCCCAAACTCAACACCATCGGTGCGGATTCCGTGAGGGGCCGGCACAGGGTCGACGCGCCGGTTTCAAGGCCCGACGGGCGAAGCGACCCGGCGGGGTCGAAGCGCACCCTAGGTTGCCAAGTGCGACCCCGGGGGGGGTGATGGCTGGCCTGCCTTTGGAATGACGAACGCACTCCTGCCAAGCGTATCGCGAGTAACCTTCACGACGACCGTTTGGTGGAACCCTGCTCCGTCGCGTAGCGACGCACGGGAACATGAGCGGTAAGGAAAGCCGACTCGCTGGGCCAGGGCGCACCAGCAGTCCGCCGGCCACCGTGACGCCTGCGCGCCCCCACTTGTGGGCAGCCCGCCGGTTTGATAAAGTGAAGGGGCAGTTTGGGGCCTGGCGGACCACGCGCGATTTTCGTACAGCGGAAGAGGGTTCCGGTGGGGCTCGCTTCGCTCGACCCACCCTACGGCTCGACCCACCCGATGGTCAGGATTCGCGGGCCCTTCGCGGAGAACCTCGCCTTATGTCCTACGAAGCCGAGATCAGCCGCAGCAATCCGACGTGTTTCCTGTTTCTTGTAGACCAGTCGGGCTCGATGGGCGAGCGGTGGGGCGGGGATGCGGGCAAGACGAAGGCCGAAGGCGTGGCCGACGCCATCAATCGCCTCGTGCAAACGCTCGTCTTTCGCTGTGCCAAGGGCGAGTACATCCTCGACCGCTACTACATCGGGGCCATCGGCTACGGCAGCGAGATCGGCCTGGGGTTGCCGGTGCCGGCCCTGGCGGGAAACGTCATTCAGCCGGTGAGTGTCATCGGCAGCAACCCGCTGCGGGTCGATGATCGCGTGCGGCGGGTCGAGGACGGGGTGGGCGGATTGGTCGAGCAGCGGGTGCGCTTCCCGGTGTGGTTCGAGCCCAAGGCCCAGGGCAAGACCCCCATGTGCGCGGCGCTGCAGGCGGCCGGCCAGGTCGTCACTGCCTTTGTCGGCCAGTACCCGCATTGTTTTCCGCCGATCGTCGTCAACATTACCGATGGGGCGGCGACCGACGGCGATCCTCGGCAGCCGGCGGTGGCCCTGCGGAGCGTGGCTTCTTATGACGGCAACGTCCTGCTGTTCAACCTGCACGTCTCGGCGCGGGGCGAGAGGCCGATCCTCTTTCCCACCGACGAGCGCGCTTTGTCGGACGACTACGCGCGGCTGCTGTTCTGGATGTCCAGCCCGCTGCCCGGGGCGATGCTCCGCCAGGCGCAGATCCTGGAGACCTCGGTGGGGGAAGGGGCAGTGGGATTCGCTTTCAATGCCGATTTGGCCTCGGTGATCATGTTTTTGAACATCGGCACGCGGGTCGACAGCAGCGTCAGGGCCTGGAGTTAGCCGTATGGCGCCGGCCGCGTACAGCTTCTGGTTGCCGCGCCGCGGCAGCAGCCCGGCGGAATACGAGGACGCCTTCGCCTTGGACGACCGGGCCGGCCGCTATGCCTTGGCCGACGGCGCTACGGAAGGTTGCTTCACCGGCCTGTGGGCGCGGCTGCTGGTCGAGGACTTCGTGCACGGGAGCGACTGCCCGGCCGGACGGTGGCCTACCTCGCTGCTGGCCGCCCAGCAGCGGTGGGACGCCGAGGTCCGCGGCCGGCGGCTGCCGTGGTACGCCGAGGCGGGCGTGTCGCAGGGTGCGTTCGCCACGTTCCTGGGCCTGGTGCTGACGCCGCCGGCGGGCATGGTCTATCGCTGGCAGGCCGCGGCCGTGGGCGATACGTGCCTCATGCACACCCGCGGCGCCGCGGTGCTGGCCGCCTTTCCCCTGGATCGCGCCGGGCAGTTCGACAACGTGCCCAGCCTGGTCGGCTCGCGGGCCTCGCTGGAAGGCGTCCGCCGCCGGCGCCGCGTGTGGGACGAGGGCTGCGGCCAGCGCGGCGACCGGCTGTGGGCCATGACCGACGCCCTGGCCCACTGCTGTTTGTCGGAGCACGAGGCCGGCGGCAACCCCTGGGGCGCGCTGGAAGCCCTGCTCGCCGCGCCGCCGGAGGGCAACTTGTTCGCGGCCTGGATCGAGGGGCTCCGCACCGCGGGCCGCTTGCGCAACGACGACGTAACCCTGCTGGCAATACCCCTGGAGGAGGCGGGGCCATGACCTGGCCGACCCCCGGCGACTATAACGCGGCCGTGCAGAACCCGCGGGCCGCGCTGGCCGACGAGGAACTGCAAGCCGGCGAGGTGGCACGCGGCCCGCTGGGCCTGCCCCTGCTCTGGTCCGGCAACTTCGCCTACCCGCGAGGTGCGGGGCTTGCAGGATCGGTACCGCAGCATTGCGGCGCACCTGGAGCAGGCCCGGCTGCCCTTCACCGTCGATTTCCAGTACCAGGCCGAAGGCATTCGCGTCGGTGGCGGGCGGTTCCCGGTCTTGAAAATGCGGTGGGTGGAAGGGCTGAGCCTCAACCAGTTCGTCGAGGAGCACCTTGAGCGGCCGCGGAACCTGAAGATGCTCTTGGACTTGTGGGTAAAGCTTGCGCCCCGGCTTCGCGAGACGGGGATGGCCCACGCCGACCTCCAGCACGGCAACGTGCTTTTGGTCCCCACCAGCGGCGGCGCCTTGGCCCTGCGGCTGATCGATTACGACGGGATGTACGTGCCCGCCCTGGCCGGCATCCGCTCCGGCGAGCTGGGCCACCCGGCCTACCAGCACCCGCAGCGAATTCGCGAGGGGATCTACAGCGCCGAGGTGGATCGCTTCTCGCACCTGGCCATCTACGGCGCGGTCCGCTGCCTGATGGTGGGCCGGAAGGACCTCTGGCAGCGGTTCAACAACGGCGACAACCTCTTGTTCCGGGAGTCGGACTACCGCCGGCCGGCCGAGTCCGAGGTCTTTCAGGAGCTGTGGCGGGCGAAGGAGCCGGTCGTGCAGTCGCTGGTGGGCCGGCTGATTCTGGCCTGCGGCCGGCGGCTGGAGCAGGTGCCGCTGTTGGAGGAGTTCGTCTTGGGCAGCCGGGTGCTCCCGCTACGGCGCGAGGAGCGCGAGGCGGTCGAGGCGGTGCTGGCGGCCAGGGGTTCGCCGCAGGCCGCGGCGTCGGCCGCCCCGCCGGCGGCGACCCCCATCGCGGCGACACCCGCCCGCGAACTGTCGCCCCGGTCGCAGCCGGATGAGCCGGCCGGCGCCGACCCGGCCACTGCCGGGCCGGCCAGTGCCGAGCCGGCCGAGGGCACGCTGCCGCTGGCCGCGATCGGGACCGTGCCGGGGCCGGCCGCGATGCCGGTGGACACCCAGCCGGTCATCTCCGACGAGTTCGTCGCGGAGCTGCAAGCCGACACGGCGGCGCCGCGCAGCCGGCATCTGAAGGGCCGCGCCCGGAAGGCCGTCAGACGCCGCTCCCGCGGGCTCTGGCACGTCGCCTGGTCCGCGGTCAAGGGCGCCGATGGGCTGCTCGTACGGCTGGCCGGCCAACAGAACACCATCCTCCGGATCTTCCTCCGCACCGCGGCCGGCGCCGCGCTCGTCTGCCTCGTGCTCCTGGCCACAGCGCTCTTCCTGCCGCGCCGCGGCGGCCCCACCACCACGACACTCGTCACCGACAGCCGGACGAGCCAAGCCGAGACTGAGACTGCAAGCAAGGAAACACCGGACCGGCAGAAAGCCCGAATCGTCAATCCGATCGATAAACCTTTCCGGCTTGTGCCCATTGCCGCTCAGACGGTCGAGGCGGGCAGGCCACTGGGTCTATCCGTGTCGGTGGAGAATGCCGATGCCTGGCGGGGGAAGTTGTCTTATCGCCTTGACCCCCAGGGCCCCGCCGGAGCGACGGTCGACCCGCAAACAGGCGCGTTCTCGTGGACGCCGCCGCCGGACCAGCCTGCGGGCAAGTGCGATGTGACGGTATGGGCCCAAGCCTCGGACGGCCAGACGGCTCAGACGATGTTTACCGTCACGGTAAGCAAGGCTGCCGCGGAGCCCCAGCCGCCGCCCGGGCCGGTCGCCGACAGCCCCAAGCCTGAGAAGGAAGCGGCCGCCCCGCCCGACAGTCCGCCCGGGCCCTCGGCCGCGGAGACGCAATGGATCAGCACCGCGCGCCAAGCCGCCACCCAGCACAAGGGCGTCCTGGTCCAGAACCTGCCGCTGGCGGGCGGCGCCGCCCGGATACCACCCGAAGCGCTCGGGAGGCTCGCTTCGCAGAAGTTGTCCTTGGGCCTCGGGAAGCTCGACGGCGCGGCCGGGCAGACTTGGGCATTCGGCCAAGGCTTTGAGAATATGCCGCCCGGAGCGACCCGGGAGGTCGCGGCGCTAGCGACGACGACGGGGCACGGGCGGGTCGACGTGTCGCTGGAACCGAGGCCCGGCGGCCTGTACCTGGCCCTCCGCGGCGTCTCGCAATCCGGCGCGACGGCGGATTCGGACCTCACCCGAAAAGAAGAAGCCCTCTCGAAAGCCATGGCCACGATTCGCGGCTGGTACACGGCGGACCCGGGCCCCGACAGGAAGGAGGTGCTAAAGACTCTTACTCAAAACGACGTGAACCTCCGCATGCCGGTCTTCGAGCCGCTTCCCGCGCCGCCGCCCACGTTCTCCACCAGGTCCACAATTCCGACGCTTCCGTCTTCGTCTCGGCTGTCCAGGCGGCCCCCGACCCCGGCCCAGGTCCAGGTCCAGGCCCAGGTTCTTGCCACGCAAGCCTACGAGCAAGCCAAGGCGAGGCGCAAGAACCAGATCGACGGCCTGCTCAATAAGATTCAGAAGAAGCTTGAGGTCTTGAAGAAGCGTGCGGAGGCGGCGCACACAAAGCCCGACGCCCAGCGCCAGGCGGCCGATCAGGCCCTGGCGGCGGCCTGCAAGTCGATCTCCGCGGTCGTTTACCCTACCGTCGTCGAGATCGAAGGGAATCACTTGTATCAACTCGGTGATTGGCGGCTGTACTGGTACTCCGATCGCAACTACGTCTGCGTCTGGTACCGCGAGGGCAGTCTGGCCATCGAGCTCATGGGCAATAGCGGCGGCTCGTGGTATTGGCGCGACGGCGAGCAGGAATATATGGTCTTTTCTTCGGGAACTACCTCCCGTGCCACTTTCTTCCTGCGCCCCTGGGAGCAGGCAGACCCGGCGCGGGCCACGATCGGTCGCAAGCCTCGGGGTTTCGCCTTAGGCGGCGTGAATCAGGAACCGCCCGGCCCGCTGTCGGCCACGATCATTCGCAATTTTTCCGAGCTGAGCGCCGGACAAACCCGGCTCTCCTGCGACGGGGGACAGATCTCCGTTGTCTTTAGCGATGGCGGCACGCTCTTGATTTCGCTCGCGTCGCCCGAGGTACTATTCAAGACACACACACTCGGCATCCGGCCCGGCCAGAGCCTGAAGTTTGCAAGGGGAAGTCTGGCGCTGCCCATCGGCGGTCAATAGCGGTGGGGGGGGCGGGTTGATCGCAGAAAAGCCCCCTACGAACCAAGTTAGCGGACGCATACGGACCGATCTCCCCTCTCCCTCTGGGAGGGGCCGGGGGTGAGGGGACTAGGGGATTTGTCCTCTTTAGATAGTTCCTTACTGCCCCCGCGCCACTATACAAGCGCCTCTTCCCACGAGCCGACCGTTTCCGCGGGGCTCAGCATGGGCGGGGCCGGAACCTGGGGCCGCGGCAACTTCTGGAACACCGCCCACTGCGATAGCAGGCCCACCAGCCACACCTGCTTGCGTTCGAACTGCCCGACCGTGCCCAGATCGACGAGCCGGTCGTGCGGGCTGGTGCGCCGCTGACTCAGTCCGCACCATTCCAGTACCTTCAGGAGCCAATCCGCGCCGGGCCGGGGTGTCGTCAGCAACAGCCGGCCGCCGGGCCGGAGCAACTCGTAACACTCGCGGAAGCAGTCGACGTGCTCGACCACCTCGAAGGCCAGGATGACGTCCAGCGACTCGCCCCGCAGGCCCAATTGCCGCCACTGGCGGATATCGCCCACATAGTCGGCCGGCGGCCGCAGGTCCAGGCCGTAGCAATGCCGCCATCCGCCCGAGCGCAGGTATTGCAAGGCCCAGCCGCTGCCGCAGCCGACCTCCAGGATCTGCGCATTGCGGGGGATCGCTTTCAGGAACTGCTTGATCTTCCTCTTTCGCGCATATTCGCTGAGGATGGGCATGGAATCCTTTCCCGGCCGAAGAAGACAGTTCTGCCGAACGTCCGGCGCGAGGCGGGCGGACTTTAGCACAACGGTCGCCGGCCCACAAGAGCGCATCGTGGGAGGACTTTGGTCTTAGGCCTTGGGTCTTGGGTTTTCGCGTCGAATGTCTCAGCTAAGACCTAAGGCCCAAGACCGAAGCCCCAAGACCCGCCTTGCGGTGCCACCCTCGGTCGGTCACTAGCACAGCCGGGCTCATTCGCCGGCTTCCAGGGTCACCGCCACCTGCCGCTGCTGGCCGCCGCGGACGACCGTCAGGATCACCTGCTCGCCGGGGTGCTTGCTCTCGATGGCGTCCAGGAAATCGTCGGCGGTCTTGACGGGTTTTCCGTCGACGCCGACGATCAGGTCGGCGGCGGCCCGATCCACGGTCTGCACCTCGTAGACGAACGGTCCCTGGCGTCGCTGCTGGCGGACGACCTTCGGGCCGCGAAGTCCGGCCCGCTCCGCCGCCCCGCCCGGAACCAGGCTGGCAATCAGCAACCCGCGCTCGGTTTGGTAGACGCGGAGGATGCCCACCTCCGGCCGGCGTATGTGGCCGGTGGCGATCAATTGCGGGACCACGCGGGCGATCGTGTTGACCGGAATGGCGAAGCCCACCCCCGCGCTCTCGCCAGTCTTGCTGGCAATGGCCGTGTTTATGCCGATCATCCGGCTGTGGCTATCCAGCAGGGGGCCGCCGGAATTGCCCGGGTTGATCGCCGCGTCGATTTGGATGATCGACTTGATCGAGCCGCCGGTGCGGCTGGGCAGCGAGCGGTTCAGGCTCGATATGATGCCCGTGGTGAGCGTTCGCTCCAGGCCGAAGGGATTACCGATGGCGTAGACCCGCTGGCCCACCAGCAACTGCGTCGAGCTGCCCAGCACGATGGGAAACAGCGCCTGCGGCGGGGCGTCGATCTTGATCACCGCCACGTCGGTGGCAGGGTCCTGCCCCACCAGCCGCGCCTCGTACGTATTGCCGTCGAACAGCGTGACCTGCATTTGCCGGGCCCCCTCGACCACGTGCGAATTGGTCAGAATGTGTCCCTGGCGGTCCAGCACCACGCCGCTGCCCTCCCCCTTGGAAGGAATCTCGATCAGCAGGAACCGGTCGCCCTGGAAGCCGCGGGTTGTAATGTTGACCACGCCCCGATTGACGTTCTCGTAGACCGCGATGTTGACCCGTTCCTCGGGCGTATAGTCGAAGACTGCCCGGGGATCGGCGACCGCGGCCGGCGCGGTGCCCGCCGGCACCGCCGCGGGCGGGACGAACGGCACAGGCACAACCGCTTCTTGGGCCACCGAGCGCGGCTCGACGCTGGGGCCATGCCACAGCCCAATCGCCACGCCGGCCCCCAAGAGGGCCGACACAACGCACAACACAACGCTACGTTTCACGGCAGAAACTCCCCAAGATCAGATTGTGGACCAAGAAATAATGATATGCGATCCGGGCCCCTACCGCCAGCGCGGATGCGCGACGGGCGACGGGCGACGGGAAGACCGGGAGCCAAGGAGACAAGGAGACAAGGAGACCGGGAGCCAACGAGACCGGGTGTGTAGCCGGGGCATGGGGACCGGGGGCCGGAGAAACCGAACCTTCGCCGTGCAGGCGTGTCTCCTTGTCTCCTTGTCTTGTCTCCGTGTCTCCGCGTCCCCGCGTCTCCGTGTCTGGCTTCCGTCCGTCTCCGGTCTCCCGTCGTCCGTCTCCCGTCGTCCGTCGCCCGTCGTCCGTCGTCCGTCGTCCGTCGTCCGTCGTCCGTCGTCCGTCGTCCGCAGGCCGACTTTTCCACCGCTAGCCGCAGGCTTGGAAAAGTTGCGATAGCCGGACCATCTTGCCAGCCCGATGGGAGCAGATTCGATTCCAACTGCATCTTCCGACCGGAATAGACGCCGCGATTCCGGCACGACTGCCTGGATCATTTTTTCCCCGCGAATTGGTCAAACCCGCACACTTATCCATCTCTCGCAGGCGGCTTTTATTGCCTAATAAACGCCAGCGTGTCTCTCCGATACCGTTTACCGCTTACAGTTGGCCGCGTTGGTGCGATGCGGCCGGCGGCGAAGTCTTACTACCCTTTCATTCAGAACCCCTCATACGCGGAGGACACGGAAACATGAGATCTTCTGGTAACGCATTGTCACGCTCGTTCCCGGCCATCGGAAGCCTCATTGCGGTCGCACTGTTGTCGGCCGGCACGGCGAAGGTGACCGCCTCGGTCGTCAGTCCACTGGATTCCGACGAGTTTGTCGTCGTCGTAAGTTTTGACAAATGCATGGCCGTTCGTGGCGAGTGGCGCACGGACTACACGATCAACGACATCCCGGCCTTGAAGGATCTTGTTATTGATGATGCCGGCACGCCGCCGCCCTCTTCGCAGGGTGATGCGGCAGTTTCGCACGAGGATGCGGCAACCCCCAGCGGAAGCGACACGTACCACGATGCGCGTGACGGCAAGCCTTACGATTATTGCGATCCGGATTCCGGCCGCGCAACCGGCGCTCCGAACACCGACGGTGCGAATAACGACTCGTCGTACAAGTACAGCGATGCGGGCAGCTACTCCGGTGAGAGCCGAGAGGGCGGTGTGAGCACGGACGCCACCGGCGGCTCGGATGCCCCGCCAGCGGCCGACAATAGCTCCGCGGTGCAGAATCCAACGTCGGGCGAAGCCCCAACCAATCCGGCCAACACCACCGACGAACCGACCACGATACCCGATCAGCCGAGTTCTCAAGCCCAAGAGATGGCGAAGCCTTCTAACGACGAACCCAAGGTTGACGAGGCCAAGCCGCAAGCGGACCAGCCCAAGGTTGACGAGGCCAAGCCGCAAGCGGACCAGCCCAAGGTTGACGAGGCCAAGCCGCAGGCCGACAAGCCCAACGTTGATGAAGCGAAGCCGCAAGCGGACCAGGCCAACGTTGATGAGGCGAAGCCGCAAGCGGACCAGCCCAAGGTTGACGAGCCCAAGCCGCAAGCGGACCAGCCCAAGGTTGACGAGGCCAAGCCGCAGGCCGACATGCCCAACGTTGATGAGGCGAAGCCGCAAGCGGACCAGCCCAACGTTGATGAGGCGAAGCCGCAAGCGGACCAGCCCAAGGTTGATGAGGCCAAGCCGCAAGCGGACCAGCCCAAGGTTGATGAGGCCAAGCCGCAAGCCGACAAGGCCAAGGTTGACGAGGCCAAGCCGCAGGCCGACATGCCCAACGTTGACGAGGCGAAGCCGCAGGCCGACAAGGCCAATGTTGACGAGGCGAAGCCGCAAGCGGACATGCCCAACGTTGATGAGGCGAAGCCGCAAGCGGACCAGCCCAAGGTTGAAGAGCCCAAGCCGCAAGCCGACAAGCTCAACGTTGACGAGGCGAAGCTGCAAGCCGACAAGGCCATGCAGCCCAACGCCCACGAGCCGCAAGCCGATGAGGCCTACGACGATGAGGTCGATTCGCCGAGCCAGCCGTCCGCCAAGACCGGGGCCGAGGATGCCACGTCGCAAACGGATGAGTCGGCCGACACCGCCGCCGAGGAGTCCACCCAGGAGACGGAGCAGACTCCCGAAGATGATGCGATGACTTCTAACGTCTCAGCGTGCAAGGTGCCGATCCTGGTAGCGGTGGCGAACTGGGCAGTTCGCGGGGCGGAAGGCGTCGGGCAGACGGTGTCCGCCCTGTCGCGGCAGGTTCAGCAGTGTGACTGGTCATTGGGCGGGGCAGGCACCGACTAGGCGGTGCCACAAGAGGACGTAAGTCGCTTTTGGGAAACTAGTTACGGTTCGGGCAGCCTCAAGCGGCCCGGACCGTTTTTTGTTTGGTCCTGCACCGATTACGGAACAAGGGTGACGGTTGGGAGACCCGCTCTCATGGGTGGCTGAGACGCCGAAGTGTTCCACAGTCATCCACGGCATGAATAAATAGGGCGCCCAGCGGGGCGGCTTGCACTGATCGCCGCCAGGGAGTAACCTGTTTTCACTCGGGCATTTGTGATTTTTCGATGGTAAGAATCCCATCGCTGAAGTACAATGATGTTGAGCCGGTTCGGCCTGATTCTGCCAAGGCGCGAGGGGTGATTTTCTAACCGCTTCTTGCCCGAGAGATTCAGATTGCCTATTGATAGTGCGAGCGGTCAAAGAGTGATACGAGCCGTGGCCGATTGTTGCGGTGCGCATCATTTCAAACCGTTGAGCGAATAAAGAATCCCCGCGGCTGGCCGCCGCCGCCACGGAACACGGTGGGCGGGGCCGCAGTTGACCTTGTTTGCCGGGAGAGTGCGACATGTCGACACATTTTTCCTTGCGAAGAACATTGTTGCCCTTGGCAACGGTGGTTGCAGCGGCGCTGAGCACGGCCGGACCGGCCGTGGAGCCGGGCGTCGAGGCCGCTCGGCTGGATGCGTTTTCCCACGCCGATGGGACCAATTATTTCGCCCTAAGCCTAAAGGTGCCGGGGCCGGCCGTTTCGCCCGCCCCGCGGGAAGTCGTGCTCCTGGTGAGCACGTCGGCCAGCCAGGTCGGCGAGTATCGGACCAAATCGCTCTCCGCGGTGCAGGCGGCGCTGGCGGGCCTCGGCCCGCAAGACCGCGTCAAACTGGTGGCCTTCGACCTTAACGCGATTCCCCTCACCAAGGGCTTTGTCGCGCCGGCGGGGGCGGAAATGACGGCAGCCCTGGCCGCCTTGAACCAACGGGTACCCTTGGGGTCCTGCGACCTCGAGAAGGCCCTGGCGGCCGCCGCCGGCAGTTACAGCGGCGATTCCACCACGGCCCGGGCTGTGATCTACATCGGCGACGGCAGCAGCCGCGCCAACTCGTTCGGCACCGAGCAGTTCGAGCAGATGGTCGCCGGCCTGGTGGCCGAGCGCCTGCCGCTGATTGAATATGGCGTTGGGCCGCGGCTGGACAAGCAGGTCCTCGGCGCGCTGGCCGGCCGGACCGGCGGCGTGCTCATCGACGACGCGACCGCTGGAGCGGCGGACCAGGCCGGCCGGCGGTTGGCCGCCGCCGTGCATGGCTCGGTGTATTGGCCGACTGCCGCCGTGAAGTGGCCCGCCGGGATGGAAGTCTATCCGAAGAACATGCCGCCGCTGCGGAGCGACCGCGACACGGTGCTGGTCGGAACGCTGAAGGAGAAGGGGCCGCAGCCGATGGAGCTGGCCGTCGAGGGGCCCAGCGGGGCCCGTAAACTCGCCTTCGACCTCCCGGCCGGCAAGCCGGGCGACGAAAACAACTACCTCGTGTCGGTGGTCGACCAGGCCCGCGTCGACGGCGGTCTCAGCTTGCCCATCGTCGACACGGCCAGCCTTCGGACGGCAAAAGACGAGATCGACGCTGGCGGCCGGAGCCTGAAGTGGCTGGCCGGGCATGCCCTCACGGCCGGCAATCTGGAAGGCGCCGAGCGGCTGGCCGACGAGGCCCTCCGCCGCGATCCGGGCGACGCCGCAGCACAGGCCATCAAGGCCGCAGTCGCCAAGCATCAGGCGGGCGGGCCCGCCGCGCCCGCCGGGCTGCCCGCTCCGCCGGCCGCCGCCGCTCCGGCGGCGGGCGACGCCAACGACCTGAACCTCGTTGGCCCGCTCCAGGGCGCACCGCCGCCGGCCGGGGCCGCCATGGCCGAGGAATTCGGCAACAAGCGGAGCCTGGCCGAGGACTCCACGCAAAAAGAGGTGCAAAACGCCATCAACTCCGCCCGCGGCGAGATGGGAACCAACCCCGAGCACGCCCAGCAGGCGCTGCAATTGGAAGTGCAGAAGGTGCGCGAGATCGCCGAGCTGCGGCCCGAGATCCGCGACCAGTTGATCGGCATGCTCATGGGCACCATTCGCGAGGCCCGCACGCGGCAGGTCGAGGTCGAGAACCGGCGGCAGCGGATCCAGGAGATTCTCGGCGCCCAGAAAGAGCGCGAACTGATTCTGGCGGCGTTCGGCCGCAACCAGGCCAAGCTGAAGCAGTTGATGGACCGCTTCGAATCCTTGATGCTGGAGGGGAAGCACAAGGAGGCGGAGGAGCAGGCGATGCAGGAAGCCCAGAACCTGGCCCGCGGCGCCCTGCCCACGGCCATGCCCGCGGTGGCAGCGGGCACCCTCTACTCGCGAATGAAAGGCGCGCGGGACGACCAACTGGCGATCCGCGTTGAAACGGAGAGGATGTTCGCCGCGACGCTGTACCTGACCGACAAGTCGGCCATTCCCTCCCCGGACGAGCCGCCCATCGTCTACCCCGCCGCCGAGGTGTGGCAGGATCTGACCAAGCGCCGCAAGGAGAAGTATAGCGCAAGCAATCTCTCGAAGCAGAACGATGCGGAGAGGCTGATCGAAAAAGCCCTGAAGTCGCCCACGACCCTGGAGTTCTTCGACACGCCGCTGAAGGACGTGATCGATTACTTGAAAGACTATCATCACATCGAAATCCAACTGGACACCAACGAGTTGCAAAAGGAGAGCATCAGCGACGACGTGCAGGTCAGCGCGAACTTCAAGGGGATCTCGCTCCGTTCGGGGCTGAAGCTGCTGCTGTCGAAGATTCCTAACGCCGAGTTGACCTACGTGATTCACAACGAAGTGCTCCTGATCACGACCAAGGCCAAGGCCGAGGGCGAAGACTTCCTGACCACCAAGGTCTACCCGGTGGCCGACCTGGTGCTGCCGATTCCCGATCCGCGGACTTTGGGGCCGCAGGGGATGGGCGGTATGGGCGGAATGGGCGGCATGGGCGGCGGGATGGGCATGAGCGGCGGGTTCGGCGGAGGCGGCGGTGGAATGGGTGGCGGAATGGGTGGCGGGGGTGGCGGAATGGGTGGTATGGGTGGAATGATGGGTGGAATGGGCGGCGGAGGAATGGGCGGCGGAATGGGCGGCGGAATGTTCAATATCCCCGCCCTCGGCCCGCCTCGGCCACCGGTCCAACAGCCAGATGGCATGCGGGCCTTCTACGTCAAAGAAGAAGCGGTCCCGACCGGTGCCAAGCCGTCGACCGATACGAAGCCGTCGGCGGATGCCAAGCCGCAAGCGGCGGCCATCCACCTCGAGATTGCCCCAGGCGAGAACGTGCAGGCCGCCTGGCAGCGCTATTTCGCTACGCACACGCCCGAAGTGGCCGCCGTCCGCCAGACGGTCCGCGAGCTGATGAGCTCTCAGCAGTTCGACCAGGTCATCGCCCTGATCGAGTCCGCCTTGCGGAAGGAGCAGGTCCAACCCTGGATGTATGAAGGGCTGGCCCTGGCTATGCAGGCCTCCGAGCGGCCCAAGGAGGAGATCGAGCGGGCCGTCATGTCGGCCGCCGATTTCATCCAGAACTCGGCCGACCTGATGTACCTGGGCTGTTATTTGACCCAACTCGGGCTGGACCACCGGGCCTTGCAAGTCTTCCGACAAGTGGCCCACTTGGAGCCGCTCTCGCCGGATCCCTACGTGCACGGGCTGAAGGTAGCCAAGCGTCTCAACGACCTGGCCGGAATCGAGTGGACCACGGCCGGCATCCTGGGCCAGGCCTGGCCTGCCAGCCAGGCCGAAGTCTGGGCGGATGCCTTCCGCATGGCCAAGGCCACGCTGGCCGATCTGCGGGCCAAGAAGCGGACCCAGGAAGCCGATCGCTATGAGGCCCTGCTGAACCAGGCCGTCGCCCGCGATTGCATCGTCACCGTGCAGTGGACCGGCGACGCGGAAGTAGACCTGATGGTCAAGGAGCCGGCGGGTACGGTCTGCTCGTTGCGGACCTGGCGGACCACCGGCGGCGGCATGTTGCTGGGCGATACCCCGGCGGCCGATGGCGGCGAGAAGCCGCAAGGCCACACTGCGGTCTACGTCTGTCCCTGGGGCTTCAGCGGCAACTACCAGGCCCTGGTCCGCCGCGTGTGGGGGAAACTGACCACGGGCAAGGTCTCGGTCGAAGTGGTTACCCATTTCGGCACACCGCAGGCCAAACGGCAAAGCCGGAATCTCTCACTCGACAAGGGCGAGGCCCTGGTGAAGTTCGATCTGGCCGACGGCCGGCGCACCGAGCCGCTCGGTCGCTCCGTCGTCGAACAGCAGGTGCTTAATGCCGCGGCCACCCAGGTGGCGATCAACCAGCAGCAGCGGGTCCTGGCGGACCAGATCGCCGCCTTTGACGATCCGCTGGCGGCCGCGGCGCTGGCCCAGGCCCGGGCCCCGGCGGGCGGCATCAACCCCGCCAGCCAAGGCTCGGGCAGTCCTTCGGGCTCCGCCCCCGGTCTGCCTTTGGCCTATCCGCTCCGCGGGGCCGTGGGCTACCAGCCCATAATCATCACCCTCCCCGAGGGCGCCTCCTTGGGCGCCATGGGCGTCGTTTCGGCCGACCGCCGCTACGTGCGTATCACCTGCTATCCGCTATTCTCCCGCATCTCCGACGTCCACACCTTCAGCATGGATAGTGGTGCCACCCAGCAGACGGGCGTCGGTACCCCAGGTGGCATCGGTACCGGCGGGGCGGGCTTTAGCGGCTTTGGCGGCGGCGCACAGGGTGGCGCCATCGGCGGGGGTGCCCAGGGCGGCGGCCTCGGCGGCGGCGGCCAGGGCGGCGGAATCTTTTAGATAGGAGTCTGCGGTTCACACGGCCGCGGCTGGCTGCCGCACTACGCCCGGCAAGATGTCCAGGTCCAGCGATTCGACCAGGCCCGCCCGCAGCCGCTCGACGGCGATCGCGCCCATCACGGCGTTGTCGGTACACAGCCCGAGCGGGGCGACGTGCAGCCGGACACCCTGGCGGGTCGCCTTTTCTTGCAGCCGCGCGCGTAGTCGGGCATTGGCCGCCACGCCCCCGCCCACGCACAGGATCTGCAATCCGGCCCGCCGCAGTGCGGCAAAGGCCTTGTCCACCAGGCAATCGACCACGGCTTCCTGGAAGCTGGCGGCCAGGTCGGCCAGGCGTTGCTCCGGCAGCTCGATCCGCGAGAAGTCCGGCCGGCCGGGACCGGCGATGCGGTAGCGGACGGCCGTCTTCAGGCCGCTGAAACTGAAATCCAACCGCTGGTCGTCGCCGCGGAAGGGGCGGGGCAAAGCGTAGGCCCGCGGGTCGCCGGCCCGGGCCGCCCGCTCGATCGCCGGCCCGCCCGGGTAGGGCAGCCCCAGCATGCTCGCCACCTTGTCGAAGGCCTCGCCGGCCGCGTCGTCGATCGTCGCGCCCAGCAGCTCGAAATCCAGCGGCGTGCGACAGCGATAGAGGCTCGTATGACCGCCGCTGACGATCAGCCCCACACAGGGAAACACCTCCTGCGGCAGGGCCGCCAGGCGGCAGGCATAGATGTGGGCCTGGAGATGGTTCACCGCGACCAGCGGGCAGTCCAGGGCCACGCACAGGGCCTTGGCCGCAACCAGGCCGACCAGAAGCGACCCGGCCAGGCCCGGGCTGTTGGCCACCGCCACGGCGTCCAGCTCGGCCGGCTTGAGCCCGGCCCGCCGAAGCGCTTCATCGATGACCGGCACAATCCGCTCGAGGTGTGCCCGGGAGGCAATCTCCGGCACAACCCCGCCGAAGCGGCGGTGCAGGTCGTCCTGCGAGGCAACGACCGAGGCCCGCACCTGGAGTTGGTCCGTTACGACGGCCGCCGCCGTCTCGTCGCAGGTGGTTTCCAGGGTGAGGATGTTCACTTCTTGGCCCGGGCCGCCTGATCCGCCAGACACTTCCGCGCCAGTTCCAACTGCCGATCGACTAGTGGCGGCTTCTTCTTGGCGGTGCTTGCCGGGGATTCCGGTTTGACCACGGGGGGGCTCGTGGCCGGGGCCGACGGTGCGGGTTTCGCTTCAGACTTTACTGGCACGGCCGCCGGAGCGGCCGGGTCCTTTGCCGGGGATTTAGGGATTTGGGGATTTGGGGATTTAGGGCCGCCATCGTCCGTCTTCCGTCCTTGGTCCTTCGTCCTTGGTCCTTCGTCCTTGGTCCGTCGTCCGTCGTCCGTCGCCCGTCGCCCGTCGTCCCCGATCGCCTTGTGCGGCTGCAGGACGTCGCGGTCGCGGCGGTCGGCGGCCAGGACGGCCATCTCCCGGTCGCCCAAGTGCAGTTCGTAGCCCTGGTCGGGCATAACTCCCCATTCGTCCTGGGTCCTTGAATCCGGGAAGCGGTGGATGTTCTTGCCGCTGGGGCGCTGATAGGCGGCTGTGGTCAGCTTCAAGGCGCTGCGGCCGCCTTCCAACTCGATTACGTTCTGGACGCTCCCTTTGCCCCACGTCCGTTCGCCCACGATCACGGCCCGCTTGTGATCTTGCAAACACGCCGCAACGATCTCGCTGGCGCTGGCCGTGTAGTGGTTGACCAGGATGACCATGGGAAAGCCTTCAAAGGCCCCGTCCTTGTGGGCGTTCCACACGTGTTCTGGCGAGTTGCGGCCCTTCGTGCTGACGATGCGGCCCTCGGAAATGAACACGTTGCTCACCTCGATCGCTGAGCTCAACAGACCACCAGGATTGAACCGCAAGTCGAGGATCAGACCGCGGAACTTCTGCGATTGCAACTGGCGGAGGGCTTTTTGCAGCTCGCCGGCCGTGTCACGGCTGAAGGCCGTCACCCGAATGTAGCCCGTCCCGGTCTGCGGATCGAGCAGGAAATCCCAGGTGTCGTCCGGCCGGCGGCGGTCGCCGAGCACGGTTTCCACGTGGATTCGCTCGCGGTTCAGGGTGATCTTCTCCCGCTGCGATTGGCCGGCATGGATAATGGTCAACGTAACCGGGCTGCCCTCTTTCCCTTTCATCCGCTCGACGGCCTCGTCGGGCAGGATGCCCTCGGTACTCTTCCCGTCGATTTCCACGATCCGGTCGCCAGCCAGGATGCCGGCCCGGTAGGCGGGCGTGCCGTAGATCGGGCTGAGCACCCGCAAGTCGCCGTCTTCGGTGGTCACGTGAATGCCGATCCCGCCGAATTCACTTTCCACCGTGCTGCGGAACTGGTTCAGTTCTTCGGGCCCGATGTACACCGAGTAGGGATCGAGCCGGCCCATCACGCCCTTGATGGCGGCCTCGAACAGTTCCCGCCGATCCACCTCCTTGACGTAGTTCCGGTCGACCTGGTCCATCGTGTCGGCCAGAATCTTATACAGTTCGTAGTAGTCGTCTTTTTGGCGGGGTGACTTATCCGCCGTCGCGCCCCACAGGTCCGACGCACTACCGCTCCAAACCGCCGCCGCAACCAACAGCCAGAAGATACGTCGATACATGGACTTGCCGGAAAAAAACAGGGAAATGGCCAAAAATGGGCTGAATCGACTGTCGCGCGCCGCGTTCTCCGCCAGCCCAGCCCCCCGCCCGCACCACTACCAGACCGGGCCCTAGCCCCGGATTATTCACCAGCCGTTCGTAGTGACCGCATTCATGCGGTCCTTGACCTGCTCCCACTCTCCAGACCCGATAAATCGGGTCACTACGAGCCTCGGTGAATAATCCCGGCCAGGAAAGTACCGAGCCTGTCCGACTCCATCACAATAATAATGGCTTGCCAGGGGTCGAGCAAGCACAATCTGGCGGTGTTCAGAATCGAACGTGATGGACCCAGGCGGGCGGACAATTCGCCCACACGCAATCACGCCGGATCTGGCGGCCGGCCAGGAATTCGCTCTCCAGCCGGCCGATACCCCGCAGCCGCTGCCGTTCGGCCCGGCCGGCCAGCAGCCCCTTCAGCCGCCGGATGCCGACGTACTCGAAGAAGGAGAGGGTCCCCCCGGGCTCGGCCAGCCGGGTCAGCACCTCCAAGATCCCCCGCACCTCCTCGACGGCGAAGTTGTTCAGCGGCAGGCCGGAAACGATCGCATCATACGTCTGGTCCACCGGTAGCCGCTCGATGGGGCAGTGCCAGACCCGGGCGCGGGGCGATACGCGATGGAAGTCAGGCTCCGTCCGGAACCGCTGCCGCAGGTGCTCGACGAAGCTGTCGTTGAGCTCCACCAGATCCAGGCGATCGGCCGGACCCAGGGCCGCAACGATGTGCCGGGTGACCACACCCGTGCCCGGCCCCACCTCGAGGATTCGGCGCGCCCGACCATCGCCCACCGGGCGGACGAAATGGGCCAGGGCCGCCGACAAGCGTCGCCCGCTGGGTACGACCGCCCCCGTGGTCCGGAAATTCCTGCGAAATTCCCCCCAAAAAAGCCGTAGGTCCGAGAGTCTGTGTCCCATTCAAATCAGAAGTTAGGAGTTACAACTCCTAACTCCTAACTC
>JBEKTY010000032.1:0-55256 GCA_049515555.1 Thermoguttaceae bacterium | reverse complement strand
ATAGGATGGCACTCCTTCGACCCGGCGTAAACGCCGGGCCTAGTACCGCCTTAGGCGGAAAGCCCGATGAATCGGGCTCGATGCTGCAACGATCGCACACAGAGCCGATGCAATTTCGTAATATGTTGTCCGTAAACATTTTACGACTATTTGAACGGTATTGACCCTAACCCTTTCCCGGAGGGAGAGGGGACCGACCGATCCGCAGTTTGCAATCGTCTGGGTGCTGTCGAGGTATTGACAGCGCGGGGCGAACTTGGCTTCAGGGGCCCGTGGCCTTGGCCGTGGCGGCCTTGATCGTATCGAGTCGCTTTTCGAGTTTCGTTCTGAGCAAGCCGGTGGCTTGGGTCAAGGCTTTTTCATACCACCAGGCGGCGCGGCGATAGAGATTGACCTGGCCGGGGCCGGCCTCGTCCAGGGCCAACTCCCACCACCCGTCTCCGACGGCCGCCTGAGCGTCGGCGTCTGTGGGGGCGGCGAGGTCCTTGGTGGCCACACCGCGCAAGGATGCGTCGCTGCCGGCCGCCAGTTTTCGCAGGCCCGACTCCCAATCGCCGATGACCAGGCACTCGTAACGGCCGGCCGTCAGATTGGCCTCGCCGCTGGCGGGTTCCTGCTGAAGTTTGGCCTTGGCCGCTTCGTACTGGCGGAAGCGGGTCAAAGCCTGGCCGCTCTGCTTCGCCGCCGCACGTGCCTGCACAAGCAGTTTCCGTTCGCCGGCCTTGCCGGCCTCGGCCACTGCCAGCTCACTCAATTTGGCGGCGATCTCGCTGCGATGCTCGTCCGCGGCCTTCTGCGCCAGGAGCAGAACTTGCTCGGCAACGGCCCGATGCTGGGCCCCGGTCCGGGCCGCCTTTGCCATCTCGGCCGACAACTCGGTCTTCTTCGACCAGGCATCCACGGCATAGTACTGCGCCATGAGGTCGGCCGTCTCCAAAGCCGTGGCCGGATCGTTGCCTTCCTTGGCCAAAGAGCAGCTTGTCTCCAGCAGCACGAGCCGGCCGGCAGGATCATCCCCCAGCGTCTTGGACTGGCCAAGCATTTTTTGGGCTAAGGACGCCTTCTGCACGTTGGTTCGGGCAGCGGCCAGTTCATCCTGGAAGGTGTCATGGAGCAGTTTCAAGGCCCGCTGGCGTGCCGCCTCGTCGGGCACGGCAGCTCGCGAATCTTCGGACTTGGTGGCCACTTTTTCCGTCTTGACTGGATGTTCCTCGACCTTTACGCGATTCTCTTCCGACTTCGTTTTGGACTTGGTGTCCAGTTCGACCGGCTCTTCCGTCTTGACTGGATGTTCCTCGACCTTCACGGGCTTCTCCGTGGTCTTGGCGTCGTCGGCCAGCGGTTTTTGCGTCGTGGTTTCCGGAGGTGTGCTCTTGGTCGCCACAGGCACTTCCTCCGAAACTGGGGCCTGCTTTGTCGTTGGCACGGCAGTCGGACGCTCCTCGCTGTTGTGCGGGGTCGCCGATTTGGCGACCTCGGGGGATTTCTTGTCTTGAAAGTATTGGGCTGCAAACACGACAGTCAGAACGCCCAGAACCCCGCCGACCACGATGGGCACCATCCGGGGCTCGCGCTTCCGCTGGCGGGCCTTGGGCTTGGCAGCCGCTTCGTCCGACGCGGCGGGGCGCAGCGGGCCCGTGGGCAGGCCGATGACTGCCCGCAGCTTGTCCGCCGTGGATTCGACCGCCGGAGGGGCTGCCGTCAGACTGGCTTCCAACTCCGCCGCGGCCTCTTCCATGGAAGCGTAGCGATCGCCGGGCGACTTGGCCATCATTTTCTGGAACACGCGCTCGAGGGCCTCGGGGACCTCGGGCCGCGCCTGGCGCAGCGACGGAATGGGCTGCGTCCGATGGGCGAGCACCTGCTGCATGGCCGCCTTGCCCGCATAGGGCGGCCGGCCCGTCAGCAGGGCGTGCAGCGTGCAGCCCAGACTGTAAATGTCTGCCCGGCGATCCACGCTGCTGCTGTCCAGCGACTGCTCCGGCGACATGTAATCGTAGGTCCCCATCACCTGGCCTTGCCGGGTGAGGTTGTCTTCCACGCCCGCCTCGCTGGCCGCGCCGCCGGCCTCGACGTGGGCCAGCGTGAACCCCACGATCTTGACCACGCCCTCACGGTCGAGCAACAGATTGCCGGGCTTGATGTTGCGATGTGTGACGCCCTGCGCGTGGACGTGGGCCAGGCCGGCGGCCGCCTGCACGATCCAGCCGACGGCATCTTCCACGCTCAGCGGCCCTTGCTCTTTGAGCATCGTCCGCAGGTCCTTCCCGTCGACGTATTCCATGACCACGTATTGGACGTCGCCTTGCTGCCCCACCTCGTAGACCTGCATGATATTCGGATGTTGCAAGCGAGAAAGGATTTGGATTGCGCGGTGAAAGCGCGCGGTGTAGGTTGGCGATGCGCCGGCTTCCGGGGAGAGAAACTTGACCGTCACGATGCGGCCCATGAGGCGATGCTTGGCCTTGAAGACCAGGCCGGTGCGCGAGGTGCTCAGCTTCTCCAGGAGGATGTACTGGTCCAGGACCACGCCGCCGGGGCCCGCCACGGCCTCGTTCCGGGAGTTTCTGCCGGGGTTATTCGATTCCATGCCGTCCGAGGCCTTTCTTTCTGGTTGGCCGTCGTCATTTCCCCAAGACTTCCATTATAGTAAGGTGTCCTGGAATCTCTACCCGGGGTAGAGCAGCGCGTAACCACGTATGCCACTAATGGCGGCACCTGATTGCGGTATTCAGGCAAGCTTTTATAATGGAAACCTGGCGGAAAAGAGCTTATCCGCCGGCAAGAAGACGATATGTCGATCTCCGTCGAGCAATTCGTCGAGCGGCTGACCCAAAGCGGGCTGATGTCGGCCCAGGAGATCGAGTCTTTCCAGCAGCAGTTACCCCCCCGAGAGCGGCCCAAGGATGTCCAGCAGCTCGCCCAGGCCCTCGTGCAGCAGGGCAAGCTGACCAAGTACCAGGCCCAGGCCGTCTACCAGGGCAAGACCAAGGGGCTGGTCTTCGGCCAGTACGTGGTGCTGGACAAGCTGGGCGAAGGCGGGATGGGCGTAGTGCTGAAGGCCCAGCACCGGCGGATGGAGCGCCTTGTGGCCATCAAGGTGCTCTCCTCTGCGGCCATGAAGCTCTCCGGGGCCGTCGAGCGGTTTCACCGCGAGGTAGAGGCGGCGGCCAAGCTCTCCCATCCCAACATCGTCACCGCCTACGATGCGGGCGAACAGCAGGGCATGCACTACCTGGTGACGGAATACGTCGAGGGCCGCGACCTCGCCGCCATTATCGAAGAGAAAGGTCCGTTGCCGGTAACCCAGGCCGTGGCGTGTATCGTGCAGGCCGCCCGCGGACTTCAGTATGCCCACGAGCAGGGCATCGTTCACCGCGACATCAAGCCGAGCAATCTGCTCTTGGACAAGAAAGGGACGGTGAAGATTCTCGATATGGGCCTGGCCCGCATCGTCGGGCCGGAGGCGGTCCTGGGTGGGCCACACCGTCTCACGGTTAGCGGCCAAGTGATGGGCACTTGTGACTACATGGCCCCGGAACAGGCCATAGACAGCCACGCGGTCGATCATCGCGCCGATATCTATGCCTTGGGTTGCACGCTTTATCAATTGTTGACCGGCCAGCCGCCGTATCGCGGCGACTCGCTAATGCAGGTCCTCGTCGCGCACCAGCAGGCATGCATCCCGTCACTCCGGCAAGCCCGGCCCGAGGTGCCTGAGGAACTTGATGCGATCTTCCAGAAGATGGTGGCCAAGCGGCCCGAGGACCGGCCGAGGTCGATGGCCGAGGTAGTCGAGGCGTTGGACCCGCTGGCCCAGAGGAGCGATTCGCCGGCGCCGTTGGGGCGGGCCGAGGGGTCGCTTCCGTCCCCGATCGCACCGCCGCCGGTTGCCGCTCGGGCCCGGGGCGGGTTCTCGACCAGTCTCGCGCTCGTCCTCGAGCAGTTCGTTCTGCGACGGCGGGGCGACGGGCCCGGCCCCTCCAGGCGGGCTTGGACGAGCCGGGTGACTTTGATCACTGCCGGCGCGGCCGCCGCCGTGGTGTTGGCCGTGGCGCTGGTGCTCTGGGGCCTGGCCGTCAGCCCAGAGGGATCTCACACCATATTGCCCCCCGAGCCGGGCCAGCGCACCGTGCGGTTGACACCGCCGAGTTTCGAGCCGGTGACGCAGGAAGGCGTGGTGAGCGGGGAGAAGGGTCGGGTCGTCGCGCCGGATTGGAAGGAGCCGCAAGCGTTGCGACCGCCGCCGCAGCACGTGGCAGAGGTGAAGCCCAAGCTTGCACCCGCGCCGAAACCCGCGCCGAAACCGGAACCGCGGCCCGAACCAAAGCCTGAGCCCAAGGTTGCGCAGAAGGCGGCCGAAAAGCCCACAGGGAAGCCGGCTGTCAAGCCGGACGCCGTTGCCCCCCAAGGGTCGCAGGCCGCGGCGCACGGGAAGCAGCCGGTTCCTGAGGGAGCGAGCCTGGAGAAGGCCCTCAAGCTGGCCCGCGAGTCGTTCAAGGAGGACTACGCGAAGGCCAAGACGGCCGCGCAGAAGATTGACATTGCCGCGAACCTGCGCAAGACCGCCCGGCAGGGGACCCCAGAGCCTGCCGAGCGGTTCGTCCTATTGCAACTGGCCCGGGACATTGCCGTGCAGGCGGGCGACGTGACGGCGGCCTTCGCGGCGATTGATGAAATGGCCCAAACGTTTGTCATCGACACATTGGCAATGAAGTCCGAGATGCTGGCCGGCCTGGCCGACAAGGCCGGGGCGGACGGTCGCGCGGAACTGGCCGATGCGGCCATCGAGTTGATTTCCAAGGCCATCGAGGCCGAGAATTTCGATGCGGCCAAGGAACCGGCAAGAGTGGCCGACATCCTGGCAGGCAAGGTGCATGATCGGGACCTGACCCAGCGGGTGCGCGCGGTCCAGAAGGAGTTGGCCGACAATGTAAGGGCGGCCGAGGCCGTACAGGCGGCCCGCGAAACGCTCAAAGATCGGCCGGCGGATCGGGATGCGAACCTGGCGCTGGGGCAGTATCAGTGTTTTGTGCGAAACCAATGGAAGGAGGGGCTCAAACGCCTGGCGGCCGGGGCCGACGAAGAGCTCAAGACCGTGGCCCAAAGAGACATCGACTCCAGGCAGGCAAACCGCGACGAGTCAGTCGAATTGGCGGACGCCTGGTGGAACCTGTCGCGGAAGGCCGGCGGCAAGAACCGCGAGGGGATGACCCTGCGGGCCGGGGCATGGTACCGGCAAGCCACGGAGGAGGGCCTTTCCGCCGGAATGCTTCGCACCCGCGTCGAGAAGCGGCTGGCCGAAGTCGAGAAGCTGGGCCGGGAGATCCGTGAGCTGCCCGCCGGTCCCCCGCCGGCGAAGGCCCCCTTCGACGCCAAAAGGGCCCAGTCGCTGCAAGCCCGCTGGGCCAGGCATCTGAAGATCCCGCTGGTTCAGACCAATTCGATCGGCATGAAACTGGTGCTGATCCCGCCCGGCGAGTTCCAGATGGGCTCGCCTAAGGAGTTGATCGCGGAAGAGGTGAAGGCACACGGCAACGACCCTTGGTTCTTGCTGAGGGCCGTACCGGGTGAAGGGCCACAGCACCACGTGCGGATCACACGGCCGTTTTGCCTGGGTGTGTACGAGGTGACCCAGGCGGAATACCAGCAGGTGATGGGGAAGAATCCCAGCGAGTTCTCGGCCACCGGCCAGTATAAAGTCAACGTCTTCGGCCAGGACACGAAGCGGTTCCCGGTAGAGAACGTGTCGTGGAACGATGCGGTAGAATTCTGCCGAAAACTATCGGAGATGCCGGAGGAGAAGGCGGCGGGGCGAACCTATCGTCTGCCGTCCGAAGCGCAGTGGGAATATGCCTGCCGCGCGGGGAGCACGGGTCGGTATTGTTTCAGCGTAACCCGCAGTGGGATCGCCAGGGAGCAGGAGGACCGCGATCTGTCCAATTATGGGTGGTTCGCCGACAACGCGGGCGGTAGGACCCACCCCGTGGGCCAGAAGCGAGCCAATGCCTGGGGTCTGTACGACATGCACGGGAACGTTTCGGAGCTGTGCCTGGAGGGGTATGACGAAGACTTCTATGCGAGCTCCGTGACCGACGATCCCGTGGGGCCGCCCGGCGGCTCGAGCCGCGTGATACGCGGCCACGACTGGGGGGGCCATGCCTGGACCTGCCGGTCGGCGGTCCGCGGCGGCGTCCCGCCCGGACTTCGCTCCTTCAACATTGGCTTCCGCGCCTCCCTGGTTCTGGCGGAGAAGTAGCAGCGAGCGAGCAAGAGGAACACCAATCCTCACCAATGGAAACTTGGCGGAAAAGAGCCTTATCCGCCGGCAAGAAGACGATATGTCGACCTCCGTCGAGCAATTCGTCGAGCGGCTGCCCCAAAGCGGGCTGATGTCGGCCCAGGAGATCGACTCTTTCCATGAGCAGTTGCCCCCCCGAGAGCGGCCCAAGGATGTCCAGCAGCTCGCCCGGGTCCTCGTGCAGCAGGGCACGCTGACCGAGTACCAGGCCCAGGCCGTCTACCAGGGCAAGACCAAGGGGCTGGTCTTCGGCCAGTACGTGGTGCTGGACAAGCTGGGCGAAGGCGGGATGGGCGTAGTGCTGAAGGCCCAGCACCGGCACCAATGGTAGACCAGCGGCGTATACAGGTCGGCCAGCCGACGCCACGCCTCCGGGTCCCGGGCTTTCACCCGCTCCAGCAAGCCGGACAAGGTCGCCCCGGAAGCCGCGGAGCCGCGACAGTCGCTCGTGTTGCCGTTGTGCGTCATGAACCCGCAGCCACCGGGAAAGACCAGCCCCAAAGCCCAGACGGCCCGTCGCCTCTTGTAATAGACAGGCGGGGCGACCGCCCCAGCCCCAGTTTGCCAACACTTGCAGGGTATGTCAAGTTGCCGGCAATCGCGCAATCGCGCCCCTTCACGCCTCTTTCTCGGATGCTCGGACTTGGTGTACAATTACCGCCGGGGATGGAAGGCGGAACACGAACACCCGCCCCCGTCTCCGACCAGATATTTTCCTCCCAAAGGACGAACGATGACCCAACTGAAGACCTTTTCCGATTGCAAGCAGGACGACCTGATCGTAATCACCGGCGCCGGCGGATTCATCGCCGGGTCGCTGACCCGCTACTTCCACGACCGCGGCTTCACGCGGATCCGGGCGGTCGACAAGAAGCCGCTCCCAGACTGGTACCAGCTCGTGCCCGGCGTGGAGAGCCTGTGCCTCGACGTGAGCCATGAGGCCGCCTGTCAGCAGGCCTGCGCGGGGGCCGTGGAAGTCTACAACCTGGCGGCCGACATGGGGGGCATGGGCTTCATCGAGCGCTTCCGCATCCAGTGCCTGCGGAGCATCCTCATCAACACGCACATGATCGAGGCCGCCTACCGGGCCGGCGCCCGGCGCTACTTCTACTCCTCGTCGGCCTGTGCCTACAATACCGAGTTGCAGAAGGACCCCCACTGCCGCGCATTGCGCGAGACCGACGCCTACCCGGCCATGGCCGAGCGCGGCTACGGCTGGGAGAAGCTGATGTCGGAGATGTTCTGCCAGGAATACTGGGCCGAGCGGAGGATGCAGACCTTCATTGCCCGCTTCCACAACGTCTACGGTCCGCACGGCACCTGGGACGGCGGCCGCGAGAAGGCCCCCGCCGCCATCTGCCGCAAGGTCATCGAGGCCAAGCACAACAACACCGACGGCATTGAGATCTGGGGCGACGGTACCCAAACCCGCAGCTTCATGTACATCGACGACTGCACCGAGGGCATCGACCGCATCACGCACTGCGACAAGCTGATCGCCCAGCCCATCAACTTGGGCTCCAGCGAGCTGATCGCCGTCAACGACCTGGTGAGCCTGGCCGAGGAGATCGGCGGGGTGAAGCTCCGCCGCAGCTACGACCCGAACGCCCCGCGGGGCGTGGCCGGCCGCAACAGCGACAACAGCATGATCAAGCGCATCTTGGGCTGGGAGCCCACCACGCCCTTCCGCACCGGACTGGCCAAGACCTACGCCTGGATCGCCGAGCAATACGCGGATCGCAAGGCCGGCCGCCGCACGGTGCATGACACGATCTGAGGGATTTGGGGATTTGGGGATTTAGGGATTTGGGGATTTAGGGAAGCAGTGAGCCGTGAGCCGTGAGCAATGAGCCGTAAGCAGTCACCCGCCCAAAGCTCATCGCCCAAAGCTCAAAGCTCATAACTCATAGCTCATAGCTCACACCTTGTTCCAGCCACTAGCCACTAGCCACTAGCCACTGGCCACGATAATGCCCGCCGCCACTCTGACCGACGTCATCGGGGCCATCCCCTACCGCATGGCCTTTGCCGGCGGATGGATCGACCAGCCCTTCGTTTCGCGGCTCGATCCCCACCCGCCCGGCTCGATGGTGGTCGTGGGCCTGGAGCCTGTGTGCCGCTTCATGGAGCGTTCGGGCATGGCCACCGGCACGCGCAACGTGGCGCTGCGGCTTTGGAACGGCCGGCTCCCCAATCGCGACCCCGCCGAGTTGGTTCGCGAGCTCTATGCCCGGGAGAATCGTGGCAAGAGCGAGCCCTCCGGCTCGCAAGATATGATCGGCCTGGTGTATCCCGGCGTGAACCGCCTGGACTACGACTTCACGCACGACCACGGGATCTTTCCCCGCCACGTCGAGTCCAACAACGATCCGCGCGTGGCTCTCTGGCTGGAAGAGGTAATTTACCTGCTGCCGGTGGCCCCCCGGCCCGACGGCTACAACCCGCTGGGCGTCAAGAACCTCGACCCGGCCTGGATCGGCCGGCTGGGCGCCACGGGCAAACAGTGTTTCGACGCCATCGTGGCGCGCGACGCCCAGGCCCTGGGGGCCTCGATGAATGCCTGCATGCAGTGCTGGGAAGCCATCCTCCCACAAACCGTGCGGCACCCCGCCGTAACCACCGACCTGAAAGGCATTCTGGCCTATTACCAGTCGCGGTACTGCGGCGCGATGTATTCCGGTTGCGGCGGCGGCTATCTGTTCGTGGTTGCCACCCAGCCCGTGCCGGGCGCGCTAAAGATCAACGTTCGCCGGGCCGGAACGTGAACGCCGGCCCGCGGTCCCCTCTCCCTCCGGGAGAGGGTTAGGGTGAGGGCAGGCAGCGAGAAAGCGGTCATTATTTGCGATTGCGGCCCGCCGTGCCCTCACCCCCTGCCCCTCTCCCACAGGGAGAGGGGACGAGTTTGCGAAAGTCCATTCCACAACCAAAATCCCTAAATCCCTACATCCCCATGCTCAAGACAGGCATTCTCAATCCGCAAATCAACTCGCTCCTCAGCCGCGTGCGGCACACCAACACGCTGGTCATCGCCGACCGCGGCTTCCCCTTCTGGCCGATGATCGAGACCGTGGACATCTCGCTGGTGGACGACGTGCCCACCGTGCTGGACGTGCTGCGGGCCGTCCGCGGGAACTTCCAAATCGGAAAGGCCTGGATGGCCCAGGAGTTCCTGAAACACAACGCCGCCCCGGCCTGCTCCGCCTTCGCCGAGGCGCTCGACGGGATCGACCTGCTCTACGAGCCGCACGTGGAGTTCAAGAAGCGCGTGCCCCACGCCATCGGCTTGATTCGCACCGGCGACACGACCCAATACGCGAACATCGTCCTGGAAAGCTCGTAACCGCGCCTTTGCAAACCTTGGACGTCCGGTCCCCTCTCCCTCCGGGAGAGGGTTAGGGTGAGGGCAATCATTCAGCAAGACCTCACGCGGAGCGTGAGGAATACGACAGCAGTCACTTCGCCGCCACGTCAGGGCGAGCGAAACAGCCCCAGCTCGGAGATCGCCGGGCAGGCCGCGGCAGCGGTGATCCGCAGTCTGACTTTGGCACTCGTAATCGCCGCGGTGCGCAGCAGGCGCTGGTTGCCGATGCTCGTGGCCGTGGCGAACTCCTGCCAGGCCTGGCCGTCCCAGGAGTCCAGAGCGACGCTGTTCACCCGCTGCCCCAGCGGCAGGTACTCGCGCAGGCGGACTACGTCGAAGGTGACTGGCCGGCCCAGGTCGAGCACCAGCTCGGCGGTGGTCACGCCGTCGTCGGTGGCCCAATACGTCTGGCGATCGCCGTCTACGCAATTGGCCGGGGCGAACTGCGGATCCTGGCCGCGGGTATTGCTGGCCGTGGCCGTGGCCCCGCGGGCCAGGTCGCGAGCGAAGGTGGCCGCCAGGACCCGATGCCACTCACGCAGGACCTTCGCGTCGCACTCGTGAATCTGCCCACGCCGGTCGGGCGGCACGTTGAGGATCAGATTGCAGCCCCGGCCCACCGACTGGTAATAGATCTTCAGCAGTTGGGCCAGCGATTTGACGGCCTTGTCCTCGGAGGGATGATAGAACCAGCCCGGCCGGATCGACACGTCCACTTCGGCCGGCAGCCAATCGGCGCCGTCGCGCTGGCCGGCGTTGAGCACGCGGCCGTCGGCCCGGCCGGGCAGCGTGCCCGCGCGGTTGACCGTGGCCCAGCAGGTATCGCCGGCCACGCCCGACTCGTTACCCACCCAGCGGCAGTCCGGCCCGCCGTCGCTGAACATGCAAGCCTGGGGCTGCAACTGGCGGACGATCTGCCAGGTGTTGTTCCAATCGTAGTAGGTGCGGTTGTCGATCTCCCGCTTGGTGCGGGCCCCGCCGTAGTAGCCGTCGCCGCCGTTGGCCCCGTCGAACCACACCTCGAAGATCGGCCCGTAGTTGCTCATCAGCTCGCGGAGCTGATTGCGGTAGTACGTCAGGTATTCCGGCCGGCCGTAGTCCTTGTGGTTGCGGTCCCAGGGCGACAGATAAGTGCCGAATTGCAGGCCGTGCCGGCGGCAGGCCGCCGAGATCTCGCGGACCACGTCGCCTTTTCCGCCCCGCCAGAGACTGTTCTTCACCGAGTGCTCGGTATAGCGGCTGGGCCACAGGCAGAAGCCGTCGTGGTGCTTGCAGGTGAGCACCAGGCCCCGCATGCCCGCCGCCTCCGCCGTGCGGGCGATCTGCTCCGCGTCGAAATCGGTGGGATTGAACAGCTTCTCCGACTCGTCGCCGTTGCCCCATTCCCTGTCAGTAAAAGTGTTGGGGCCGAAGTGCAGGAAGCCGTAGACCTCCAGCTCGTGCCAGGCGAACTGGCGCGGGCTGGGCAGCGGGCCGTAAGGCTTCGGTGCCTCGGCCGCCAGGGCCGCGGCCGCACACAGGATAACGCCACACAGGCAGCAGACGTTGGCACGCATGGAATCTCTCCGGTAGTGGTAGGTTCTCGTCCGGCAAGGATCGCCCAACTGGCTGGCAATCCCGCCGGCCAACATTATACTACGCAGCAAAGTAGGGTGGGTCGAGCGCGAGCGAGCCCCACCGGAACCACTCCAGTCCGTCGTCCGTCTCCCGTCGTCCGTCGAAAGTGGTGGGGCTCGCTCGCGCTCGACCCACCCTACAAGACTCGGCCCACCCTACGAGACTCCCGAAAACCGCCTTGCCCCCTACATTCCCAGCAGCGGGCGCAGGGCTGCCGCCTCGGCCGGCGAGGCGACCATGATATATAGGTACAGCCCGCGGGGATCGAGGGAATCGACCATGAGCCGCAGCTCGTCGGGCGTGAAGGAGCCGCGGACCAGCAGCGGGCGGCCGGCGCTCTGGATCTTGCGGAAGGCCGGAATCATGCCGGCCATCGGCGGACCGCCCGAGCCCACCTCGTAGTTCACCTGGAAACAGCGGATCTCCTCGACCTCCAGGAACAGGTCGTAAAGGAACATCGAGTTGCTGTGCACGTGCATGAAGGCGCTTGGGAACCGGCCGGCCACGCGGCGATCAATCCCCTGGAGAAATTCCCGGTACAGCCGGGGAGAGAGCACGCCCGAGGCGTCTTCCTGGAGCCGGACGATTGCGGCGGGCGACCAGAGCTGATATTGGGCGTCGAAATATCCGCCGTGCCAGAGGGGGATGTGTTTCCAGGCCTCCTCGGTGATCTGGCAGAAGATGTCGCCCGAGCGCCCAAGCAGGCGGCGCATCTGGTCGGGCGATTCCATCAGGTCCAGCACGCTCTGGGTATGCCCGCGGAGCAAGGCGGCGATGTCCACCGGGCCAATGAGTGCTCCGTGGCTCACCGGGTAGCGTCCGGCCGAGCGGCGGACCAGGGCCTGGATGAAGTCGATATACTTGGCCCGCCAGGGGCTCCGCGGGTCGAGCTCGACTTCGGCCAGCTCGTCCCAAGGCAATGTTCGTTCGACGCCCAGGACGGTGCCGGGCAGGATCCGAAGCGTGGCTCCCAGCATGCCGTCGAGCCAGGGCACGGCCTGCGAGGGCGAGGCCCCGCGCAGGATGTCATCCTGGATCAGCTCGCCTTCGCCGAGCAGCCGCTCCTGGTCGTCGAGGAAGGCCTCCGGCTGGATCATGTCGGGCGTCAGCACGTCATGCGATTGCCAGGCCGCGCTGGCCGCGAACTCCTGCAAGGGGAACCAACTCTTCATCGAGAAGCCGACCAAGGGCCGCGCCGCCGGAGCCCGCTCCCAGAACGCCCGGTAGCCGGCCACCTTGGCCGGATCGTTGCCGAAAGGGTGTTGATAAGCGTTCATCGAAAAATGTATTAGGCACACTCCGTGTGCCGTCCGCGTTGAAAAAGACTGAAGCCAACGGCACACGGAGTGTGCCGGATACATTAAAATACCTTGGCCAGCGCTCCGCCGTCGACGACCAGCACGCTGCCGGTGATGTAGCTGCCGGCCTCGCTGGCCAGCAGGAGAGCCGGGCCGGCCAGTTCCTCGGGCCGTGCCCAGCGGTTCAGGGCGGTGCGTGCGGCCAAGGCCGCCTGCTGCTCGGCGCTGAGCACCGACATGGGCAGGTCGGTGGCGAACGGTCCCGGGGCGAGGCAGTTCACGGTTATGTTGAAGGCACCCAGGTCCAAGGCATTGGCGCGGGCCAGTCCCAGCAGGGCCGACTTGGTGGCGGAATAGCCGTTGCGGCCGGCCGTGCTGGCCAAACCCATAATCGACGAGATGTAGATGATCCGCCCCCAGCGCCGCTCCTTCATGCCCGGCACCACCGCGCGGGTCAAGCTCATGCAACTGGTGAGGTTCAATTCCAGCAGGCGATCCCAATCTTCGTCGCGGACCTGATCGATGGGCTGCGGCAGGTTGGCCCCGGCGTTGTTTACCAGGATATCGACTTTGCCCAGCCTGTCCAGGGCCGCTTCGGCCAGGCGGCGGACGTCGTCGCGGCGGGTCATATCGGCCACAACGTATTCCACGCGAGCCCCCCTGGCGGCGCGGATCTCGCCGGCGGCGGCCTGCAGCTCGTGCTCGTGGCGGCTGGAAATGACCACGGCCGCCCCCGCTTCGGCGAAGATCGCCGCCATGGCTTTGCCCAGTCCCTTGCTGCCGCCGGTGACCAGGGCCACCCGGCCCGTCAGATCGAATAGTCGAAGCGTCATCTTTCTCTCTTTCGTGCTTTACGGTGCCGCCTCCGGGCGCCACTGCCCCCGGCCGCAATGCACGCGGTTATACCACACCCGCAGCGTGCAGGCCAGGAGGGCGATTGAGGATTGGGGACTGGAGAATAGTCAAGCTAGACGATCCGCGGGGAGGCCGGGGAGGCACGTGGAGACCTTGCCGCCCACCGCGCAACTGAGCCCAGTTTACACCCTCTTGACATCCGACGATCACCCCATAGACTGAGGGAAGGGACAGGTTCCGGGGATCTGCGGAAGCGCAGCCACAAACACGCCCTCGACAGCACTTGGACAGTCGCGTGATTTCACAAATCGAGGAACCTTTGCTGCGCACCCACGCGGCAGCACGCCCGCCCCGGACGCGCCGAATCCTTCTGTTGCTGAAAGGAATGCATTATGTCGCTTGAGAAAACGGCAAAGAAGCTGGCCGAGGCGAAGAAGCAGCGCGAAGAGGTCGACTGGAATGCGGAACGCGACTGGTGGCTCGCCGCCCTCGGGGCCCTCTACAACCAGATCGAGGTGTGGCTGGCCCCATTGCGCGAGCAAGGCCTCGTCTCCTCCGCGAGGGTCCCGGTTCAGCTTTCTGAGGAGAAGATCGGCACCTATACGGCGGATCAACTAGTCCTTGAATTTGGCCCTGAAGCAATCGTCCTAGAGCCAAAAGGCTGCCTCATTGTCGGCGCCCGCGGGAGGGTTGACGTCTTCCGACGCGGTTCGCGGGGTGAACAGGTCATGCTTGTTCTGAGCGGGTCCAAAGCGGAACCTCGATGGGAGATTTGGCCAAACCGCGACCCCCGCCAACGTAAGGTTGTACGGAAGGCTTCATTCGAGAAGCTACTTGAGACTTTGCTTCAGGAGTAAGGCCAATGAGCGACCTCGACGACGAGTTGGTCCGCTATAGGACAGTCGCATTCCTGTTGCGGGGTGCCAAGGAGCGGGCGATAGGTAATCCGTCCGCTCAGTATGTCTCCGACCTGGGAATCCCGGCCCTTAAGAAGGCAAAGCCCGACAGACTGGCGGCGATCAAGGAGTACTTTGACTCCGTTGAAGAATCATTGTTCGACCAGTACCTGCTGCTCATGGTGGCGGCTTTCGAACGGTTGGCCTATGAGAAGCTCAAGAACGCCGTTGGAGCCGCTCGGGCAACGATTAGCCAGCATTACCCCGCGCCGTCCTCCTTCTCTCGCGCAGCTCAACGCCTAGCGAAGGATGTCGACGACTTCCGCAACCTGGCAGACATCGAGGTACTTCTTGCGAGCTACCCGCAGTCCCAATCAAAGGACTTGCAGGCGCTGCGCGAGCACCGGAACTGGATCGCCCACGGCAAGAGATTGGGCCACCAGTCGCTGTTCTCGAAAATGGAAGACGTGCACAGGACTTTGGAAGACATACTTTCGGTTATCGAGCGGTAGGCATCGCGTGCCGCGTGGTTCTGCGCGTCGGCCGGGGAAACGGCGGCTGATCCTGCCAGGTCGCCTGTCCCATTAAGACTTGGTAGCGTTGACAGCAATGCTAGCAATCCGGCCGGAACTTGATATTGCCTCCCGGGAGCCTGTCTGCTATTAAGTGCCCGATGAGCCGCACCTTGTCTGTCAAGTCCGGCCCGGAGGAGTCCGCGGCGGCGGGCGCCGCTGCCGACCAGTTGCTGCGCATCAAGTACTGCGGGCCGGTCTTCGATCTCTCGGGCTATGCCGAGTTCGCCCGCAGCTTCGTCAAGGCGCTGGCCGGGGCGCAGGTGCCCCTGTGCCTGGAAGTCACCAGCCACGACAAGGATCGTCCGGAGCTGGGAAGCGACCGCGAGTTGTTCGAGGATCTCCGGCGGCGGACGGTGGACTACCGCGTGAAGATCATCAACGTGAATCCCGATTGTTTCCGGCATTACCGGGAGCCGGGTTGCGTCAATATCGGTTTTACCATGTTCGAGACGACGCGGATCCCGGCGCGGTGGGTGCCGGCCTGCAATCAAATGGACGGAATCCTGGTGCCCTCCGCCTGGAACCGCGAAGTATTCCAGCGCTGCGGGGTCGAGGCGCCGATTCGCGTGGCCGCACCGGGGATCGATTTGCCTTCCGCCGGGGCCTGGCCGGCCGAGCTCGGCGAGACGATCGCGATGCGGCAATTGGCCGGGCCACGGCCGCCGGCGCGGCGCGGGCGGAAACTCAGGCTGCCCCGCTTCTTGCGGGGCCGGGCCGCCGCGTGGCGCACGGCGCGAACCGCCGATCACGCCCACGCCTTCAAGTTCTACTCGATCTTCCAATGGACCGAGCGGAAGAACGGCCGCGGTCTGCTGCAAGCCTATCTGGCAGAGTTCCGCCGGACCGATGGCGTGTGCCTGATCCTCAAGACCTACGGCCGGAACGTCACGGCGGCGGAGCGGCGGAGCGTGGCCGGCGAAGTGGCGGCCGTCCGGAATTCCATGCGGCTGCCCGACCACGCTCCCGTCCTGCTCGCGGGCGGCCTGCTGTCGCAGCCGCAAATCGGCTGGCTGCACCAGCATGGCGATTGCTTTGTCTTGCCGCATCGGGCGGAAGGTTTCGGCATGCCGCACCTGGAGGCCATGTCGCACGGCAAGCCGGTGATCGCCACCGGGTTTTCGGGCAACCTGGAGTTCATGGCTCCGGAGAACAGTATTTTGCTGCCCTGCCAGCTTTGCCCGGTGGCCGGCATGGGTTGGAGCGACGCGTATGAAGGAGACATGATGTGGGCCGAGCCCGACCTGGGCGCCCTGCGCGGGGCGATGCGCAGGGTGTACGCCGATCGGCCCTACGCCACGGCGTTGGGGGAACAGGCCCGGCGGCACGTGCAGGCCAGGTTCTCCTGGTCCGAGCGGGTGCGGCAGTTCATGCACGCCGTCGGCGAGATCGTGGCCCTGGCGGAGTCGGGCGCGGCGCGGCCCACCGCCGCCGCAAGGGCAAAGCCGGCCGAGGCCGCCTGAAGGCTTGTGGCCGGTAAGCGGAGTTTTGCAAATTGGCTGTGCGGAGAGCGCAAAGGTCCCCCTCTCCCTCCGGGAGAGGGCCGGGGTGAGGGGAACCTGCGTTCGCCGCCGAAACCGGGGAGGCAGGATCATCACTAATTTCCCCTCACCCTAACCCTCTCCCGGAGGGAGAGGGGACCGGGCATTCACAGAAGTCCCCACAGGAAATGGAAGTCCGAGGAAAGTATGAAAAAGGTAGCGCTGGTCACGGGCGTCACGGGACAGGACGGCTCCTATCTTGCCGAGCTCCTGCTCGAGAAAGGCTACGAAGTCCACGGTCTGGTGCGGCGGACATCGCACTTCAATCGGGCCCATATCGAGCGGACGTTGCAAGAGGCGCGGCGCCGAGGGCGCAAGTTCGAGCTGCACTACGGCAACCTGACCGACACCGGCAGCGTGAGCCGGATCCTCGCCCTGTGCAAGCCGTGCGAGGTCTACAACCTCGCGGCGCAGAGCCACGTCCAGATCTCCTTCGACGAGCCGGAGAACACGGCCAACGTCGACGGACTGGGCGTGCTGCGGCTGCTGGAGTCGATCCGCCAGGCGAAGACCGAAGTACGCTTCTACCAGGCCTCGACTTCGGAGCTGTTCGGCCAGGTGGCCGAGACCCCGCAAAGCGAGACGACGCCTTTCCACCCCCGCTCGCCCTACGCCGTGGGCAAGCTGTACGGATTCTGGATCACCAGGAATTACCGGGAGGCGTACGGCATGCATGCCTCCAACGGGATTCTCTTCAACCATGAATCGCCGCGGCGCGGGGAGAATTTCGTGACCCGCAAGATCACCTACTCGCTGGCCCGCATCCTGGCCGGAGTCCAGGAGACGCTGATCCTGGGGAACCTCGATTCGCGGCGCGATTGGGGCTACGCGCCGGACTTCGTCGAGGGCATGTGGCGGATGTTGCAGCAGGAGCGGCCGGACGACTACGTGGTGGCCACGGGCGAGATGCACTCGGTGCGGGAGTTCGTGGAAGCCGCCGCCCGCGTCACCGGGTTCCAGATCGCTTGGGAAGGCAGCGGCACCGGCGAGGTGGGCATCGACCGCCCCAGCGGCCGCACGATCGTCGCCATCGACCCCAAGCACTACCGCCCGGCGGAAGTCGACCTGCTGCTGGGCAACGCCCAAAAGGCGCAGCGGGTCCTGGGCTGGAAGCCCCGCGTGGGATTCCAGGAGCTGGTCGAGATCATGACCCGCGCCGACATGGAACTGCTGAGGGTCCGCCCGCCGGCCGAACGCTTGACACTATATTCGATCGCTGCCGGTGAAGAGCGGGCGGCGGACGCCGGCGGCGCCGGGGTGCAGCATGCGGCGGCACGGCAGCGGCGGGCATCGGCCTCCGCGCCGAGCCCCACGCCCCGCCCGAACGTCCGCCGGCGACTGGCGGTCTGAGCGTGGGGGCATATCCTCCGCCCCAACATGCTACAAGTTGACACGCCGGTGTAGCCGGGCGAAAATGTTGACTGTGACGCGCGGAGACTTCTTGTCGCGATCCAGGAATCCACGATGGCGCTGCCTTGCGTGATGATCGGCTCGCTCGGCGTGAGCAAACTTATTGTCGGCGGCAACCCGCTGAGCGGCATCTCGCACCAGTCGGGCGACGCCGATGGGCAGATGCTCGATTACTTCACGGTGGCCAGGATCAAGGAGGTTTTGGGCGAGTGCGAGCGACGGGGGATCAACACGCTCTTGGCCCGCTGCGACAATTTCATCGCCCGGGTGATCCACGAGTACCGGCGCGAGGGCGGGAAGATGCAGTGGATCGCGCAGTCGGCCCCCGAGCGGAAGTCGCTGTTGGACAACGCCCGCATGGCGGCGGCCCGCGGCGTCGACGCCTTCTACGTGCAGGGGGCGCATGCCGACGAGGTGGGCCGGACGTGGACTTGGCAGGAGTTCGCCGAGGCGATCCGGGTCATCCGCGGGCTGGGCATGCCGGCCGGCGCCGGATCGCACACGCCCACCTTCCACGCCCGGCGGCTCGAGCGCGGCATCGACCTGGATTTCGCCTGCCAAAGCCTGTACAACATTACGGGGCGCACGGGCAAGATCGAGCAGCACGTGGACCTCCAGGAGCTTTTCGTCGAAGAGGACCGCATCGCGGCACTGGAGGCCATCGCCAAGATCCCCGAACCGGTCATCGCCTACAAGGTGCTGGCCGCCGGGCGCTGCGACCCGCGAAAATCGTTCCAGCAGTTGGCCGCGTACCTGAAACCCAAAGATGCCGTGGTGGTGGGCATTTACAACGAGCGCCAGGCGAACATGGTGGCGGAAGACGTGCGGTTGGCCGAAGAGTACCTCGGCGGTCGGGAGATCGACGGATGAAGCATTCTCAGCGTCATTCGCGGCCGGGCGGTCCGCCGCGAAGGCGGTCTTGAAGCCGGCGGTTGCGATCCAAGGCGTCGGCCGGCAGCTCCAGGCCCAGAGAGCGGACCATCTCCATCACCGGGATCCGGGGATCGTTGGACCAGAAGATCCCGCCGTCCTCGGCCGCGCTGTAGCGATAGCCGGCCGCCTTGCCGTAGCGCTCGGCCAGGGCCGCGCCGTTGCGGAGTTCCGGCTGCCAGCTCAGCAGAACGTAGCACAGGTCGATCTGCTCGACCAGCAGGCCCGGCTGCTCCGTTCGCTGGGCGATGACCGCGCCGGTGGGATCGACCAACGAGACGTTGTTCCGCCACGTGCTGGAGAGGACGTAGTAATGGTGCCGGTGCGCCCGGCACTGCGCGCCGATGACCTGCGGCGACTGCGTGGGCCAGATCACCAGCTCCGCGCCCTTGCGGGCCAGCGCTTCCCAGCCGGCGTCGAAGAACATATCGAAGCAAATCTGCACTCCGACCTTGCCGAAGTCGCAGGCGAAGACGGGAAAGTCCTTGCCGGGCAGAAGGCCGCCTTCCAGGCGATCTGCCTCGCGGGAAGCCACGGGATAGACCTTGCGGTAGATGCCGGCCGGTTGGCCCCGACGATCCAACAGCACGCAGGCGTTATAGAGCCTGGTCTTGGCCGCGTCTTCGGCCAGCAGCAGCGGCGCCACAACGTAGGTCTTGTTCCGCCGGGCGGCGGCGCCCAGCGTCTCCAGGACCGCGCCTTCCAGCGGCAGCGCAACGTCCTTGGCCGACGACTCGGCCATGCCTGTGACGGCCGCTTCGGGCAGTGCGGCAATGTCCAGGCCGGCGTGGTACTTCTGCCGTGCCGTCTTGGCCATCGCGTCGATGAACGACGACAAGGCCTCCAGGCGCTTGGCCGAGCCCGGATACGGGCCCCACATGCTGTACATCAGCGAGCCGACCACGATCTTCCGCGGAGGCCCCGCCGCGCGGGGCTGCTGCGCCGGCGCGGCGACCGCGATGAGCACGCTTACCACGCCCGGCAGCAGCGCCGAGATTACTCGCCTTGCCAGGTTCACAGGCCGGGTCCTCACGCATTTCCTTTCAGCGAGTGCAAAACAGCAACCTGTTGAAACTGCATCAAGTCAATTGGTCAACTTGTTTCTTACGAGCCCTCACCCTAGCCCTCTCCCGGAGGGAGAGGGGACCGGGCCTGCGCCCACCCCTCACCCTCCTCCCTCACCCCTCCTCCCTCGTTCCTCAGCGGGCCAGCTCCACCGTGTAGCTCTTGACCACGGCCTTGGGCCCGAGATGAATCGAGTACGTCTCCTCGGGCCGGGTAGCCACGTGCTCGCTGGTTTGCGGTTTGCCGTCTTCCTCCCAGGCGTAGGTAATCTTCACCGGGCGGAAACCGCCGCAGGGCTGCTTGTAGTCGGCGTCGATGCGCAGCCCGAACAGCATGGCCGTGTTGACCTCGTGGCCGCTGAGTCGCAACTGGGCCTCTTTATTGCCCGGGGCGATGTCGGCGAAGGTGAAGTAGCGGCTCGTGCCGGCGGTCGGTCCGCCCAGCTTCGCCACCGGCCGGAAGTGCTTGCCGCCGTCCAGCGACAGGGCCACCTCATATCCGTCCCGCTTATCGCGGGCCCGCCAGAAGGCGTTCATCCGCAGCCGCGTCATTTCGCCGGGCGTGGCGATGGGGAAGGTGACGGTGCCGTTGGCCCCGGGCCGCAGGCCGTCGGTCCGCATCCCACCGGTCAGGACCGGATGGAACGCCTTGTAGAACAGGTTGCGTTCCTTGTCGCGGAGGTGGACGCTCGTGCCGCCTTCCAGCGTAACGGTGCCTTCGTACGGCCCGGCCGAGAAGCTGATCTTGTTCTCACCCGGCAGCAAGGCCGGCAAGGGGGCCTGCGAGTGCTGGATATCGTGGCTGATGGCCAGGGCGTCCAACCCCGTGCCCTTGCCCAGCAATTGGAACTTCAGGCGGTAATCGTAGCGGCGATAACATTGCTTCTTGAGGTCGAGCGTCTGGGGCCCCGCGGCGTCGATGCGGGCGATCTCGGTCCAATCCAGCCCGTGGTTGTCGCTGAAGGCCACGGCGATCGACCCGCCCGGGCCGACCACCGGCTGCAATTTCACTTTGCCGCTCAAGTACACGTAACTGGAGGGCATGCCGATAATCAGAAGGCCGGGCTGGGCCGGGTCTTTCACGTGAACGGCCGCGGGGGCAGACGGGTCTTCGCCGCGGGTGGCCAGGTTCTCGGCCGCCAGCGCGCCGCGGCGAAAGGCCCCCGAGGCCAGCGGCACGTCGTACTCCAGCCTGCCGTTGCCGATCCGCCCGGGGGCCACGTCGCCCAGCTTGCGGCACATGCCCAGCGGGGCCACGTCTTTCGCCAGCGGATGATCGCCGGCGCCCTCGAGCTGGTTGACGTGCAGGCCGTGGTTGAACCAGTTCCGCGTCAGGCGCTCGCCCTCGCGCAATTGCACGTTCAGCTCGTAGCCCATCGAGCCGCCGTAGTCGAAGGGGAACTCCTTGCAATCGTACTCCTGCATGGTCGAGGGCCAGCCGTGCCAGCCGGCGCGGTTGATGCCATTGGCATCCCAGAACCGCTCCCCGCTCGATGCCAGCAGGGCGGGCCCTTTCTTCCAGCCGCCGGCGGCGGCGAACTGCCGCAGCTTGCCGTCGTTGCCGCGATAGCCCGGGTGCTCCGCGTGCCAATCCAAAACCGCCTTCTTGATGTCGGCCACCGAGGCGATCTTGCCGTCCGGATTGAGGAAGTAGTTCATCAGCGAACCGTCCACCGTGTGCCAGGAATTGTCGTACTGCACTTCGGGAACGCTGTGCACGTTGATAGCCCAGCCGCGGGCCTCCAGCCCCAGGTATCGGGCCAGCGTCTCCACGTGGCTGGATGCGCAACAGCACTGGCCATAGCCGTAGACGTGAATCGTCTTGAAAATGTCATGCACGTGGTCCTGCAGATACTCGTCGGGCGGATCGATCTGGTGGCGATACTTTACCACCGTGCGCCAGATGGCCAGCACCTTTTCCTGGTCGCTCATGCCGGCGGTGATGTAAGCCCGCCGCCAGGCCTCGGGGCTGGAAACGTCCTCGACCTTGTCGGACAGCACCTTCACGTGGCTGACAACGCCCACCTGCGCGGCATCCTCGGCGTACAAGCTCGCGCCGGGCAAGCCCAACGCAACCAGCGCCACACTCAACAGCGCCTTCTGAACCTGAAGTTTATTCAACACGGGTCTTCTCCCTAAGGTAACGACACGACTTGGCCAGCGCGGCGCTCATGGCGTCGGGCTTGGGCTCGCCGTGCATGAACGGGTTGACGTACCAGCCATAGCCGATCTTCGCCAGGGCCGCCAGCCAGGGCGCACAATCGGTGGGGCCAATGCCCGGAAGCTGCTGCTCGCCGGGCGCATTCTGCCAGGCATAGAAGAAGAACAGTTGCCGGCCGGCAACGGCGATGGTCTCCTCGACCGAGGCCTTAATGGCCTGCAAGTGATAGGGCGCCAGGGCCAGGCCCAGCCTAGGGTTCCGGTTCAAATCGGCGAAGGCCTTGAATGAATCGAGCGAACACAGCAGCGAGCCGCCGTGGTTCTCGATGGCTAGGAAGCTGTTGTGTTTCTCGGCCAGCTCGGCCTCGGGTTTCAGGGCTTCCAGGAAGGCCTTCATCCGCGCGGTGAGCTCGTCGGGCTTGCAGGCCCCGTCGCTGCCGCGGATGGCCACGCCGCCGCCGGCCTTGCCCAGCAGCTCCGCGTAACGCGGATACCCGCCGGCATAGACCGAGAAGGCGTAGAGCTTCAGCTTGTGCCGTGCCAACAGGTCCTTCAGTCCCGCCGGGCCGAGCCGCTTCTGCACGTCGTCCAGGTGCGGGCAGCCGGCATGCGCGGACCAGATGTCGATGGCCTGAAAGCCCAGCGCGGCGATGCGCTGGCAGGCCTGTTCGATGGGCAGCGCGGAGAAGTTGATCGAAGAGCACGAAAGCCGCATGGTCCAGGCTGCGGCGGCCGAAGCCCGGGGGACCGAGGCCAACCAGCCGCCGCCGAGCAGGCCGGCGGCCGTGCCGCCCGCCAGCCGGCCCAGGAATTGCCGGCGGTCCACCGCCGAGTACCGGAATGAATCGCGAATCATTGTGTCTCCTTTTGAATCCAGTCGCAGTTGATGGTCTTTTCGACGAGGTCCAAGGGCAGGTAGAAATAGTGGTTGGAGGCCTCGAACCCGAGGCGGGAATCGAGGCGGGCAAGCGTGAACAATTCCCGGGCCAGGGCCTTCTCGGCCCCGGCAATCCGCCGCAATTGCCCGAACCAAAAGCGGCGCTCGGCATCGGGCAGCCGCTGCGCCTGGTCGGCCAGGGCGTCGCGGGCCTGGATGAATCGTACCTGATTGGCGACGCTTTGAAAATGAAGATACGCGGCCCGCGCCAACCGCCATTCGGCCTCGTTTTCGGCGCGCTTGCCGGCGGGCGACCGCTCGACCGCGAGGCGCAAGGCGGCCAGGCCCGGCAACCAGCCCTCGGCAACCTTCTGGAACTGAGCGGCCAGCGTATCGGCCGGGTAAGGACCGCGCCAACCGCGCAAGTCGTCGTAAGGAATGCCCACCATGGTCGCGTTGTAGCCCGTTCGCACGGGATACAGCAGGTTCGCCGGCCCCATCTGGACGGGGCACTGATAAAGCACCGATCCGTCATAGGGATACTCGCCCAGCGCGCGGCTGAAGGCGGTCCAGGCCTTGCGGGCCAAGGCCGCCCCATGCGGGCCGAAACGCTCGCCGGCCACCGCGTCGAGCACCTCGTCGACCCTCGGCACGGGCCTGCCCTGGAAACGCTCGGCGATCTCCAGATTCGGCGACGGGTAGCCTCCCAGGCTCCAACTGAGCATCATGCCGTCCACGCCCGCTTGCGACAGGTTACGGCAGTTCTCGGCTACGAGGTCCATGACGGGCAGATAGGGGAGTGCGGAAAGCTCCCATGAATTGTTGAACTGCACCTTGGCCACCGTTTTCAGGCCCGCCTGCCGGGCAAGCTCCCAATGCCGCGTGGCCCGCGGCCCGGGACCCACGACCGACAGGGCGTATTCGCCGATGGCCGAGCGGACCCCGCCCCGCTCGATGGGCACGGCCCACTCGCTGACGGACATCAGCCAGGTGGATTTCGGCAGGGCGGCGATCGTCTCCGGCGCCAGGCCGTGGCCCCGCCAGCCCCAATCCCAGACGATCACTTTCGCCCGGGGATTGCCGCGATGCACGCCGGCTTCGATGGCGGCGTTGACCTCGGCGATGATCTCGGCATCGCTGCGGGTCTGGCACCGCGGGCACTGTTTCCATCCGCCGTGCGAAGCGCAATTGGTCAGATTCTCCGAAGCGGTGATGGTGAATACGCCGCCCAGGCCGGGCACTTGTTGAAACACATAGGCCAGGGCCGCGGTCATCCACTGGCGAACCGCCGGCTGCGACGTGCACAAGGCCTGGTGCTCTCCCTCGCGGACGCCGGCCATCTGCCGCCGTCCGGCGAAGAAGTCCAGCGGCATCGCCCGGGGCTCGTTCATGTACAGATAGACCAGAATTCCATGCCGCTTGGCCCGCGCCACCAGGCGGCGGAGGTTTTCCAGACGCTGCTCATGGCCCGCGCCGAACTCCGGAAAATCCTTGCCGCCCGGCGCCATGTTGCGCAGAACGACGTGCAGCCACACGCCGTTCACCCCCACGCCGGCCAAGCGCTGCAGCAAACCGTCGGGATACGGATCCAGCTCCGGCCGGAGCAAGGGATCGCCGTAGACCGCGAAATAGGAATAGATGAAACGCAACGCGGGCGAACAGGCCGCAGGCTTGTGCTCGGCGACCGATGGGCAAGGTTCGCTAAGCCGGCGGACGAAATCGAATCGCGGCTCGCCCGCCGCGCCCATCTCACGGCCAAAACACTCCTCGACCGAACGTTTGATCTCGGCTGAGCGGCGCCGGGCCGCCGCGTCGGGCGGAACGTATCGCAGCCGCTCGCACCTGGGCTTCAAACTGCCGAGCTTGATCCACAGGAAATCATCCTCGCGGAGCGCGTAGGCCAGTTGCTCGGGCGACATCTCCACCAGCGTCAGCAATTGCTCATAGGGAAGCAGGTGCCAATTGCGGCGCAGGATGCTGATGTAGCCGCGGGTCTTCATCTGGGGCGGGATGGCGGCCGCCGGGGGCAAACCCATCGAAGCGGCCAGGGCCGCCACGTTCTCCACGGAAGTGCCCAGCACCTCGGCCATCTTCCGCGGCTCGACCACCTGCCAGTTACGCCACACCAGGGCATGAACGCGGCTGGGAAAATGGGGCGTGGCCACCGCCGCCGGCGCGGCGCCCATCGGCAGTTGCGGTTCCGTGGCGCCGGCCAGTGCCGCCGCGCCCAGCAAGACGGTCGCGCAACCGAGAAACGTTCGGTACATGCGTCGCTCCGCGCCTTATTATTGATTCCTGGCCTATTCGTCCCCCCATGCTAACAAACGGGCGCGCTACCTTCCAGTTGACGCGCCGATTCTCCGTCTAGCATCCAGCCGTTCGAGCGTTCCTGGCAACTTGGCCAAAGGCTATCACCGGCAACGGGGAGCCGTTAAATATAACGGATTGTCCGGCTATATATCGCGGATCACGGGCGATAAGTTGGTGGCAGTGCTGCTGATTGGTCCACGGCATTGGGCGGCCAGCTTAGCCCGTAGTATTCACCAATCGTTCGTAGTGACCGCATTCATGCGGTCCTTGACCTGTTCACACTGTTCAGACCCGATAAATCGGGTCACTACGAGCCTCGGTGAACAATCTCGTTTAGGGGCGGTTTAGGAGCAATTGGCACGCTAGATGCTAACATAGGGTATTCTGGACTTCCGGCAAGTTTGGTCCGTCAGTACACTGCTGCCGCTCGCCCAAAGGGTTCCCATGTCTATGGCAGGCCACAACACAACGGGTTGGCGCTACTGGCGGCCTTTCCGCCCCCGGAGCAGCGCAGCGGCAGGCTCCGCAGGGAGCGGCAGCGTCTCGGGCGACCCGTCGGGGCGCTCCTTGCCAGCCGACAGCCAAGGCCGCGATTTCGGCTGGCGACTGCATGGCAGAGCGGTGGGAGTGCTCGCGGAGCGGTCATTCAAGCTCGTCCCGTCAGAGCGTCCGGCGGAAGGGGTTTTGGATCCATACTGGGGCAACCTGAGCGTGCTTCAGGCGTGTCTGCAGTGCGGCACCTGTACGGCGAATTGCAGCCTCGTGGGCGACCATAGCCAGTTTCCCCGCCGGCAAATGAACCTGTTTCAGTTGGGACAGCACGAGCGGCTGCTGGACGATCCCACGGTCTGGCACTGCTACAACTGCGGCGACTGCTCCACGCGTTGTCCTTCCGGGGCCAAGCCGGGGCGGCTGATGGGGGCCATCCGGCAAATGGCGGTCGAGCACTTCGCCTTTCCGGGATTCGTGGCGCGGTGCGTCAACCGCCCGCAGCGATGGTGGCTGATGTTTGCCGTGGCGGCGACGTTCGTGCTGGGCGTCATCGCGCTGGGGGGGACCTTCCGGCCCGCCGCCGACCGGGTTCATTTTGCGAGCATGTTGCCGCACCTGCCGCTGAACGTTTTCTTCTCCGCTGTCAGCGGACTGGCGGTCGCGGGTCTGGCCGTGGGGGCCGCGCGGGCGTGGGGCACCTACCAAAGCGAAGCGCCGTGGCGTGCCAGACCCGGGAGGTTCCTGCGGGCCCTGGGTACGGTCGTCGCCGAGGTGGCGGCCCACCGCCGCTTCTCCGATTGTGCCGAAGATCGCCCGGCCCGCTATGCGCACCTGGGCATGTTCTACGGATTTCTGGGGCTGGCCGGGCTGGCCGGCGTGGCCGCCCTCTCGATCGCCACCGGCGGCCAGTATCCTTTCCCGGCCTTTCACCCGCTGAAGATCCTGGGCAACGCCGCGGCCGGGGTGATGATCCTGGGGACTGCGTACTTCGTTTACAAGCGCTCCACCGCCACGCTGCGCGGCGAACCGAGCACTTACTTCGATTGGCTGCTGCTGGCGAACCTTCTGGCGGTGGGGATCAGCGGCGTGCTGTGCGAGACGTTTCGGTACTTGAACCTGCCGCTGGCGGCTTACCCGGTGTACTTCCTGCACCTGGTCCTCGTCTTCGTGCTGTTCGTTTCCGCGCCTTACTCCAAGCTGGCCCACGTCTGCTACCGCACCTTGGCCTTGACAAGCCGGCAGTACGATGCAATGCTCGCGGCTGAAGCCGCCGGGCGCCCGGAGGGCCGCCTGGCGCAGGCAGGCCTGGCCCTGCCTTCCAGGGAGCGCATGGCCGCCGCAGCCGTGGCCTGCCTTGCGGCGCTGGAGAACCGGTGAGATGGCAGTTCACGAAGAGTATCTCGCGCAAGGGCACGAGGAGCTGCAGCACGTATCGGACGCCGATCTGTGCTGCACCTACGATACGTTGCGGGACGAATGCCGCGCGACAGAGGCCGGGACGTACTTCCCCAACGTGCAACGGCTGTGCGGCACGGCTTTCGAGCGGGAGAAGGACCGGCGCGAGGTGGAGCGGCTGGTGCGGCAGGTTCCGCCGCCGGAGATGCAGGCCTGGTACGACGAGGCCCGGCGGCAGTCCTGCGTGTGGTGGCTCGACAATCACATCGTGGCCCGGCACGCCCTGAAGAGCTGTCTGTACTGCGGCGTGTGCACCTCGCAATGCCCGGCGGCGCAGTATTACGAAGACTACAACCCGCGAACGATCGTCGACGTGGCCTTGTCGCGCGACGAGGGGCGCTTGATCGAGCTGCTGCAAGCCGACGTTTTGTGGTACTGCGGGCAGTGCGGCTCGTGCAAACCCAAGTGTCCGCGGGAGAACAACCTCATGGGGTTGGTCTCCTCGCTGCGCTTTCTCAGTCAGCTCAAGGGCTACCACCTGGCCAGCGTGCGGGGCCGGCAGCAGTACGCCTGCCGGCACCTGTGGGGCGCCAATTTCTGGAACCGGGCCTTCAGCCTGTATTTTCGCAACGCCAGCGCGGCGGGTCATCCCGACTTCGGGCCGCGCTACGCCCGCTACTGGGCCGAGGTGGAGCCGCAGATGCGGCGGCTGGGCGCCACGCCCGATGCCCGCGGCGAGTTTGGCGGGAAAAAGGTCAATCCCGAGACCTTGGCCGAGCTCCGCCGCTGCGTGCAATGGGGCGGAACGCTCGTCCTCTGGCAGCAGCTCGAGAAGTACGCCGTGTCGCATGCGGCCGGCGCAGGCCTGACCATCGACGAGTACTACGACAAGGTCCGCAGCGAAGGATGACACGATGGAAAGAGTCCCGCTCGCCGCCACGGCCGAGACGGCCAAACCGCTCAAGACCGTCAAGGAAATCCCGGCCGATGATTTCTATCTGACGACGAGCTGTATCCTGGGGGTGATAAATCCGGCCACCGAGGTGCTGATCACGCGGATCTACGACCTCTTGGGGCTGCACTGGGGGCTGGCCTCGGCCCGGCCCGCCTCGCAATGCACCTGCTGCACGGGCATCACCACGCACGGCGACATGATGGCCTTCGAAAGCACGCTCCTGGTGGTCGCCCGAATCTGGTCGCTGGCTGCGGAATTGGGCTTCCAGAACATCACCACCGCCTGCGTCACCTCCTTCGCCATTCACTCGGAATGCCTGGAGATGTATCACGAGGAGCCGGGGCTGGAGGAAAAAGTGGACCGCTGGCTGCAGGAGGCCTGCGGGCGAAGGCTGCAAATCCCCAAGCATGTGGTGCATGCCAGCGACATCATTTACCGCTATCGTGACACGCTGGCCGAATCGTTCCTCAAGCACCGGCTGGTGGATCATCGCACCGGGCGGCCGTTGCGGGTGGTGGACCACGTGGGCTGCCACTACAACAAGGTCTTTCCGGAGCGGGCCGTGGGCGGCGCGGATTACTGCGACGTGCTCGCCGGGCTGATCCGCGCCTGGGGCGGCCAGACCGTGGACTACCCCGAACGCCGCCACTGTTGCGGCATGGGCTTCCGGCAGTGCATGATCCGGCCCAATCGCGGCTACACCATGGCCTGCGTGCTCAAGAAGCTCGCCAGCATGGAACCCTACCGGCCGGACCTCATTCTCACCAACTGCCCGGGCTGCAACGTGTTTCTCGACAAGGAACAGTGGGCCATCAAGGAACTGACCGGCAAGGAGTACGGCATCCCCACGCTTTCCTACACCGAGCTGGCAGGGCTGCTGCTGGGCTGGGACCCCTACGACCTGGTCGGCATCCAGGGGCACACGGTGCCCGTCGAGCCGCTCTTGGACAAGATCGGCATCCCTTACGACGGCGATCGGGCCTGGCTGACGGACGGGGCGCGGGGACTGTCCCAGTTTTCGTCCGGCGGTCCCTCCGGACAGCCCGAAAATGGGACTGTCCCCTTCGGCGGAGGCCACGAGAAGGCGAGGGTATCGTGATGGCGGAAGCGGAAAGGGTGTTGATCGTCGGCGGCGGCGTGACCGGGATGCAGGCGGCCACCCTGTTGCGCCAAATGGAGATTCCCTCGATCCTGGTCGAGAAGTCGGACCGCTTGGGGGGCCGGGTACGCCGCTTGTCCCGGACCTTCCCCTTCTTCGACCAGGACGGCTTCATCGACGGGGCGGAGTTCGTCGCCGACATCGAGCGGGAGATGCGCGCCGGCGGGATGGTCGACGTCCGGCTGAACACGTCGGTTAGCAGCCTGGAGGGCGAATCGCCCCAGTTCCGCGTGGGTCTCACCGACGGCAGCCAGGAAGCGGTGAGCGCCATCGCCTTGACCACGGGCTTCGAGCCCTTCGATCCCACCTCGCTGGAAGAATACGGCTACGGCCGCTATCCCAACGTGGTGACCGCCACGGAGTTGGAATGGATGCTCAATCCCCGCGGGCCCACCAAGGGTCAGCTTCTGCGGCCCAGCGACCGGAAGCCCGTGGACCGGCTGGCGATCGCGTTTTGCGTCGGCTCCCGCAATCGCCGCATCGGGGCCCCCTTCTGCTCCCGCATCTGCTGTTCCTACAGCACGAAACAGGCGATCACGGTGCGCGAGCGAAACCCGAAGAGCTTCGTGGCCTGTTTTTTCATCGACGTCCGCACGTATGACCGGGGTTTCGAGGAGATGTATTCGCTGGCCCAGGATCGCGGCGTGAAGTATATTCGCGGCCGGGTCTCGTCCTGCAAGGAGCTGCCCGACGGCAGCATCGGCGTGAAGGCCGAGAACACCTTGATCCAACGGCCGTTCTGGGGCGAGTTCGACATGGTGTCGCTTTCCACCGGCATGCGGCCTTGCGCCGACGTGGAGCACCTGTCGCAGGTCCTGGGCGTGGGCCGCAGTCCCGACGGATTCTTCACGTGCCGGGAGTGGTTTCGCCATCCCCACGAAACGACCCGCCGCGGGATCTTCATCGCCGGCTGCGCAACGGGAATGAAGCCCATCCGCAACTGCCTGATCGACGCCGGGGCCATGGCTGCCCGCATGGCCATCGTTCGGAAGCAAACCCAAGGAGCCTGAGGATGCGATACGGCTTCGTCATCGACCAGCGGAAGTGCATCGGCTGCCACGCCTGCTCGGTGGCTTGCAAGTCGGAGAACCGCGTGCCGCTGGGGGTCTTCCGCACGTGGGTCAAGTACGTGGAGAAGGGCCGCTTCCCCTTCACCCGGCGCTTCTTCCAGGTAAACCGCTGCAATCATTGCAGCCATCCGCCGTGCGTCACGATCTGCCCGGTGGGCGCCATGTTCCAGCGCCGCGACGGCGTCGTGGATTTCGACTCGACGCGGTGCATCGGGTGCAAGGCCTGCATGCAGGCTTGCCCCTACGACGGCATCTACGTGGACCCCGCCAGCAACACCGCGGCCAAGTGCAATTACTGCATTCACCGCGTGGAGCGCGGGCTGGAGCCGGCCTGCGTGGCCACCTGCCCGCAGCACGCCATCGTCGCCGGCGACTTGGACCAGCCCGACAGCGAGATCGCCCGGCTGGTGAGCAGGGAACAGGTTCGGGTCCGCAAGCCGGAACAGGGCACGGCGCCCAAGACGTTCTATGTGGCCGCCGAGGAGGCCGCCATGTCGCCCCTGGCCGCACGCTATGAGGGCGCGTATATGTGGACCGAGCGGAACAAGAAAATTGCCGGCGGCGGAGCCATTCACCTGGCCCCCAACGGCGACATGCCGGTGCCTGTGCTGGCGGCCTACGACGTCGAGCACGAGCGCCCCTGGAATTGGCAGGTGCCGGTTTACTTCTGGACCAAGTCGCTGAGCACCGGCGTGCTGGCGCTGCCCGCGGCAGCCGTCGCCGCGGGCTGGCTTCAGGCCGACAAGCTGCTGAACCTCGTGCTGGTGATGATCGCGCTAGTGTTCATGGGCATTACGGTGGGGCTGCTGATCTCGGATCTCTCGCGCCGCGCGCGGTTCTTGCAGGTGCTGCTGCGGCCGCAGGGCGGCTCTTGGTTGACGCGCGGCGCCTACCTGCTGGTGGCCTATACCGCCTTGTGCGGCCTGTACGGCCTGGCAGAATTAACGGGGATTGCTCCGCTGTGTTCCGTAATGCGATGGTTGGCCGTCGCCGGCGGCTCTCTGGCGGCCGTTTACACGGCCTTCCTCTTCGGCCAATGCGAGGGCCGCGACCTCTGGCAAACACCGCTCTTGCCGCTGCACCTGCTGGTTCAGGGCTGGCTGGCCAGCGCCGCCTTGCTCGCACTACTGGCCCCGGCGTTCGGCGACACCCAGTCGTTGCTCCTGGTCGCCGCCGCGGCGTTGACCGGCGGGCTGGCCTTGCATGTGTTGACGCTGGCCACGGAGCTCCTGATGCCCCACGTCACCGATACGGCCGCTTACGCGGCCCGCCTGATTACCCGCGGGCCGCTGCGTTTCATTTTCTGGGGCGGCGGCGTCGTGCTCGGCGTCGCGCTCCCGGTCGTGCTCCTGGCAGCCGGATGGGGCCACGTGGGACCAGTCGCAGCGGCCGGTGCGCTGGTGCTGGCCGGACTGCTGGCCTACGAGTGGTGCTTCGTCATGGCCGCCCAAGGCGTGCCCAACAGTTGACCTCCTGGAGCCTTGAAGTCAACCTCCTGGAGTTTTGCAAACGGACGCCCGGTCCCCTCTCCCTCCGGGAGATGGTTAGGGTGAGGGCGAATCCCAAAGTCCCCTCTCCCTCCGGGAGAGGGTTAGGGTGAGGGCGAGGGAAATACGTGAGACCCTGTCTGTCCAGCACTTCCCCTCACCCCGGCCCTCTCCCGGAGGGAGAGGGGGATTTTTTGCTTGAAGGTTGAACCATGAACGACGTGTCTCCCGACGATGGTAAGTTGGTTTCCGCTCCGCCGGTCGACCAATGGGACGACTGGGCGGAATACGATTCGCAGGCCTGGCCGCGGCATGAGCTGCGGCATTACCAACTGATCCCCACCATCTGCTTCAACTGCGAAGCGGCTTGCGGGCTGCTGGCCTACGTCGACAAGGAATCGGGGCGAATCAAGAAGTTCGAGGGCAATCCGGCCCATCCCGGCAGCCGCGGCCGGCTGTGCGCCAAGGGACCGGCCGTGATCAACCAGATCGAAGATCCCGACCGCATCCTGTATCCGCTTAAACGTGTCGGCCGGCGCGGAGAGGGCAAATGGCAGCGCGTCGAGTGGGCCGAGGTGCTCGAGACCTTCGGCAAACGCATCCGGCAAGCGCTCCTCGACGGGCGCGGCGAAGAGGTGATGTACCACGTCGGCCGGCCCGGCCACGACGGCTACATGGAGCGCGTGCTCCAGGGCTGGGGGATCGACGGGCATAATTCGCATACCAACATCTGCTCGGCCTCGGCCAGGCTGGGCTACGTGCTGTGGACGGGCTTCGACCGGCCCTCGCCGGACCATGCCCACGCCCGGTTCATCCTCCTGCTCACCTCGCACCTGGAAACCGGCCACTATTTCAACCCGCACGCCCAGCGAATCATCGACGGCAAGATGAACGGGGCCAAGCTGGCGGTCATGGATCCGCGCTTGTCGAACACGGCGAGCATGGCCGACTACTGGCTGCCGACCCATCCGGGCACCGAGGCCGCCCCCTTGCTGGCGATGGCCAAGGTGATCCTGGACGAGAAGCTGTACGATGCCCGATTCCTGCGCGATTGGGTGAATTGGGAAGATTTCCAGTGCGACGGATTCAAGGCCCGCGGCCGTTCGTTCGAGGAGTTCATCCAGGCCCTGGGCCGGCATTATGCCCGCTTCACCCCCGAGTTCGCCGAGCAGGAAAGCGGGATTCCGGCGTCACAGATCGTGCAGCTTGCCCGGGAGATCGCCGCCGCCGGCAGCCGCTTCGCCTCGCATGCCTGGCGCGGTGCCGCTTCGGGCAACAGCGGCGGGTGGCAGGCGGTGCGGGCCTTGATGCTGCTGCACGCCTTGACCGGTTCGGTGGGCACGCCCGGCGGCGTCAGCCCTAATGCTTGGAACAAGTTCGTTCCCAAGCCCTTCAAGGCGCCGCCGCCGCAGCCGCGCTGGAATGAGCTGCTTTACCCGCCCGAGTGGCCCCTGTCGCACCACGAGCTCTCCGAGCTGCTCCCCCACTTGCTCAAAGAGGGCCGCGGCAAACTCGATACCTACTTCACCCGCGTGTTCAATCCCGTTTGGACTTACCCCGACGGGCTGTCCTGGGTGGAAGTGCTGCGCGACGAGAAACTGGTCGGCCTGCATGCCGCGCTGACCCCCGTCTGGAGCGAAACCGCCTGGTACGCCGATTACATCTTGCCGATGGGCATGAGCCCCGAGCGCCACGACCTGATGAGCCAGGAGACGCACGCCGCCAAGTGGATCGGCTTCCGGCAGCCGGTATTGCGCGTCTTCCAGGAGAAGCGCGGCACGCCGGTCGAGTTCACCTATCAGGCCAACCCCGGAGAAGTCTGGGAGGAGGACGAATTCTGGATCAATCTCTCCTGGGCCATCGACCCGGACGGCTCGCTGGGAGTCCGGCAATGGTTCGAGTCGCCCTATCGTGCGGGCCAGCGGATCACGGTCGACGAGTATTATCAATACATTTTCGAGAACTCGGTGCCCGGCTTGCCGGCGGCCGCGGCCCGCGAGGGCCTGACGCCCTTGGCCTACATGCGGAAATACGCCTGCTTCGAGGTAGCCCGCGACGTGTACCGCCTCAGCGAAACGCCGCTGCCGGAATCCGCCTGCGGGGGCGCCAGCCTGGAGCCCGGCGGCCGGCTGATGCGCGAGGGCCAGCCCATCGGCGTCCGCGTCGCGGAGCAGAATGTGGTGGGCTACAACACGCCTTCCCGCAAACTGGAGCTGTTCTCACCCACGATGGCCGCTTGGAAGTGGCCCGAGCAGGCCCTGCCCGGCTACATCGGCAGTCACGTCGGGCCCGACGCCCTGAAGGCGGCCGCAGGCGGCGAGCCGGCGGGCATGTTCGATCCGGCCGTTACGCCGGCCGTCGACTGGCCGCCGCACGCCCGGGGCGATGTGTACTGCCTGCTGCCCATCTTCCGCTTGCCCACGCTGATCCACACCCGCACCAACAACTCCAAGTGGCTGTTCGAGCTGTCGCACCGCAATCCGCTCTGGATCGCGACCCCCGACGCCCAGCGGCTGGGCGTCGTTACCGGCGACCTGGTCAAGGTGCACACCGAAATCGGCTACTTCGTGCTCCCCGCGTGGGTCACCGAAGGGCTTAAGCCCGGCGTCCTGGCATGCTCGCATCACATGGGCCGCTGGCGATTGCAGAAGGACGTGGGGATCGAACGCTACAGCAGCGCCCTGGTCGATCTCCGCGAGGTGGAGCCGGGCCGCTGGCGGTTGCGCCAGTTGCAAGGCGTGACCCCCCGCCCGTCCGACGACCCCGATACCCAGCGCACCTGGTGGAGCAGCTCGGGCGTCAACCAGAACCTGGCCTTTCCCGTGCATCCCGACCCTGTTAGCGGCATGCAGTGCTGGCACCAGGTGGTGCGGGCCGAGAAGGCCGGCGGCGACGACTGCGAGGGCGACGTGTACGTGGACACGCATCGGGCCCACGCCGTGTACCTGAAGTGGAAGGCTTTCGCTCGCCCCGCCCCCGGTCCCGACGGCCTGCGCCGCCCCTTGTGGTTCGCCCGCGTCGCCAAACCGGCGGTAGACGCCTACTACATGAAGGACGGGTAGGGACCGCAGAATCAATAAATGTACTCCTCTCGCTCCGCGAGATGGGCTTTCATCTCGCGGAGCGAGATGAGTACATTGGCAAACACGGCAATAATTGATTGGCCGGTCCTAAGCCTTCACGCGCCCGCGCCAAAGTAGCACGGCGTGAACGGTTGAATCCTCGGCGGCAGCCGCTACTTCTCGAACGCGAATTCCAGCTCGTTTGACCAGTGGCTCGACCAGTAGTCGTGGAAGGCGTTCACGTTGATCTGTGAGACGCTGCGCTGGGCGGCCAGCTCCATGGCCGGACCCTGGTTGTTGTTCACGCGGTAGGAGAACCTTACGGTCCGTCCTTCTTCCAAGCGATTCCGCACGTCGGGCAGCTCGGCCCAGGGGATGGCCGCTTCCACGATGCGGGTATTGCCCGCGCGGCGCATGACCAGCTTGCCGCCGGGCACCGGGCCGCCGTCCTTCTCCGCCTTGGGCTGCCGCGGGTAGAAATGCTTGCGCGGCACGCCCGGCGCCGCCAGCCGCCACAACTCCGTGCCCCCGCCGTAGCGCTGGGCCACGGAGTTGAATACATACTCGTAGTCAGTGCACTTGCGGGCCTGGAAGTCCAGCGGCATGCCCGGCGCATGCGCCAAAATGCCGTTCTCCCCCGGCGGGAACACGCCGAAGGCCACCTGCACGCTGTCGCCGTGGTTGTTCGACGGGGTGTCGGGATCGCGGCGATAGCTGAAGCGCCGCACGCCCTCGGGCCAGACCAACTCCTTACGCTGCTTGCCCTCGACCCGGAAGCACTTGGCGGGGTAGAAATACGAATCGTCGTCGCGCGTGGCGTAGCGGATCGTGCCCTCGTCGGGCGTATCGTCGGCGATCTTGGCGGCGAAATAGAAGTTCTGGTCGTCGTAGGCCAGGTAGCCGGTGGCCAGGCCGCGGCCGACTTGCGAATCGAACTGCACGAAGGGCAGCCAGGCCTTCTCGGTCAGGTTGCGGCCCAGCCCGGCGTCGGCGGCCGTGGTCTGCGGCAGCACGCCGGCCCAGTCCTTCAAGTCGCCGTCGACGGCCACCGTCTTGCGCGAAATGACATTGACGTGCAGCGTATCGCGGCACACGACTTTGCCGTCGGCCCCCGCGTCGAACGTCACTGCCAGCGGGTAGCTGTTGGAAGCCGCGCTGTGGCCGCCAGTCACCCGCAGCACGACTTCTTTCGTTTCGTTGCCCAGCAGCACGACACACTCCGGGGTCGGCAGCGAGAGCCCCTCGACCGCGACGGCCAGCTCACCGGTGACCGGCCGGTTGAGCACGTTGGTAAGCACCAGCCGCAGCTCGGGGCCGCTTTCGATGCGGGCCAGAAAATCCTTGGCCTTGATCTCGACCGGCTGGTAGCCCGCAATCCGCCCGGCGCTGACCGCCGCGACCAGCTTGCGGAACGAGCCGGGCGAGCCGTTGCCGCGAACGAAGTAGCCCAGGCCCTCCAGCGGAACGACCACCTTGCCGTCTTTGCGGGCCACGGGGTTGCCGTAGAAATCGTAGAGCGTGAACAGCCCTTCCGGGTCGGCCAGCGTCAGGCTGCCATCCTTGAGGATTTCGGCCGCCTGGATCTGCTTCTCCAGGACCTCGCGATCGTGCGCGGGGGCGTTGGCCGGCAGACGGGCCAACTGCCCGCGAAGCTGCTCGGCCCCGCTCACGCTCGTGAGCCCCAGCACGCTGCGGAACTTGAGGTAATCCCGCGGGTACGCGCCGCCCAGGTCGCCGACCACGACCAGCGTGCCGTCCTCCGGATTGGGCTTTCCGGCGGCGCTCAGGCCGTCGAAGACGAAGACCCAGGGCAGGCCGTTCCGGAACAACAGCTCGCGAAACTTCCGCTCGCCCAGGAAATGCTGCATGGAGGCGATGCCGGCGGCCGGGGCCCACACCTGGACCACGTCGATGCGCTTGGTCTTGCCGACGCCGACCTGGATGTCGACGTTTTGCAGATCGTTGCACACGTCGTGGAGCACGCCGGCCGTGCGGCTCTGCCCCTGGGCGCGCATCGAGGCGATGACCGGCGCCACGCGGCCTTCCGAGTTGGCGATCCAGGTTTCGGTATCCCACACCCGCACGGGGCCGTTGGGGCCCTGGCGGCCGGCCCACTCGGGGATCAGCGCGGGCAGGGCGTTGAGCGGCTGGTAATGGATGCTGGTGAAGTCCAGCCATTTCAGGAAGGTGTCCTTGCCGTCGCAGAAGAGCTTGTCCTCGGTGTTCATCGACGAGCAGCAGCCGCCGATGAGCACGTCGGCCCCGGCCTGGGCGCGGGCGTCTTCCACACCCTGGGCCATGGCCGTGTAGATTTCGCGGTAGCGGAGCACGTCTGCGCCCCAGCCCGAAATCGAGAGGCCTTCCCACGGCTCGTTCCACAACTCGACGGCGTTGACGGGGCCCTTGGGCCATCCCAACTCGCCCAGCAGGGCCGCCACCGTCTTGCGGAAGTCGCCGTCCCACTTGGGCTCCCAGGCGAAATCGCCCGGGTAGTTCATGTTGCCCTCGCCCTTTTCATTGAGGTACGAGCGGATGCAGCCCAGGGGCATGCGATCGTAGCTGCCGCCGCCGCCCAGCGTGAGCATGCAGGTAATGTCGTGTTCGCCGAGGAGGCGTATGCCACGGGCGGTATCGGCCAGCCACTTGGCGAAGTTCTTATCGCTGGCCGCGCAGAAGCCGACCTCCAGGCGCGTGCCCTTGATGCCCAGCCGTTTCCACATCATGGCCTTGACCGGCTCGAAACCGCGGATATCCATGGCGAAGCTGGGATGCTGGACCTTGCCCGGCGTGGCCGGCGGGACGCGGAGCAGTCCGGCGGCCAGTTGCCGGCCGTGGCCCGGCACGTCTACCACCACCACGTAGGCGCCGAATCGGGCCGGAAGGGGCGGTTGGATGGTCACGTTGGCATAGCCCCGCGCCGCCAGCTCCAGGTGGAAGGGGGTGGTGGCGATCAGCTCTTCCTTGACCGACACGGCCCGGAACTCGTCGGCTTCAGTGACATAACGGTAGAGCTCGGCCTTGGCCTCGGCATGGATCGCCCCCGCGGTCTGGTTGACGAACTGTAGGCCCAGCGCCAGCGCATCGCCCGGATAAAAGACGTTGGCCGATTCGTTGCCGCCGACCTGAACGACCCGGTAGCTCTTGGCGGCACTGTCCGGCGTCAGGTTCAAGTGCTTGTCCAGGTCCGCCGGAACGCTGCCCAGAGCGGCGGGGATGGCCGCCATGGCGGCGGCCAGCAGCAGGGCCGCCAGAACCGCCTGGCCGCCGAGAACGCATCGTGTGGGGCGCATCGCACAGCCTCGCATTGCGTGTAGTCTCGCCAAAGATGCCCGGGAAGGCAGGTTTTACCGTCGAGCCCCAAGTTCGGCGCGGGTCTCCCGACCCCGCCGCGGGTGAGACCGAAGGTATCCGGGGCTCGGGAGACCTTCGGTCGGTCGTGTGGCTCGGTCGGAGACCGGCCACAACGCGCCGGCACACGGAGTGTGCCTGCTACATTGGCGCGGGCGCGTGAACGTCATCGATTATGTCTTGCCGGCCGAGGAGATGCAACGGGGGCGGCGATTTAGAGATCGGCTTCCGCCGCCTGGGGTTCGACGGCAGTTGGCGATAGGCGGTCTGCTGTTACCTAGAACAGGCTCCGCTGTTGCTCCGGCTTCACGCCAAGAATCTTGGCTATGTTGTCGGCAGGTAGCCTCATTAACTCTGCCGGCTCCATCTTATGAAGCCCTCCCCCGTACACCCGGCCCTGGCTGAAGAAATGGTCGGCGTGAATTGCGCGCAACGCTTCAAAGACCTCTGGCGCCCTACCCTTTAGGCCCTGGTTAATGTGGGTTTTCGGATACAAGGCCAGGTAGACGTTGGCGACCGTTGCCTTGGACCGGTTCCAGATAAACCGGAACGGCCTTTCACGATTGCGCCCCATGTACGTGCAAACAAACGGGGCCGGTTCCCGTTTCTCTTGGGAGTACCACGGCGAGCGGCGGCTGGCCAGGTACCCCTCGTGTATTCCTTGCTTCTTGCCTCGCGCAAGGTACTCGGCAAACTGCGGCCACCTCTTGGCAACCCCCTCTTCGTCAATCCCGCAGTCAATAAGCGCTAGTTGCTGGGCGATTACCGGCCAGCCGTCATCGTCAGCGTCAATGATCTCCTGCTTGAGGTGGCGAGGGCTGGGCAGAATGGGGCGAACACAGGATACCGGTATACCCAACTGCTTCAGCTTGTCACGGGGCACGATGAAGAAACCGTTGTTGCCGGTCGCAAGCCCGCGCTTCACGGTGAACAAGTCGCCTAGCGCGACGCTTCCGGGCTCATGGCCCTTGTTCGCCTGTTGGGGTAACGCGCTCCACTTCGGTGTAGCTCGCAACCGTTCCAGCGTCACGCGCGCCGATTCTGCGGGCTTTGCCAGGGATCCCCCGAACGAGAATAGGGCTTCGTGCTCCGCGTTCGGCTTTCGGTTCTCAAAGGCCACGATCGCCGATGATACTAGAGCGTCGCCAAATTGAACGTCAGAGGGGCAAAACCTGTGTATCTGAAGCAGGGTAACACGCTCGGTCAAGTACCGCTTTACGGCTTCCCCGTAGTTCACGTCCATGAACTCCGAGGGAATCAACCAAACAGCCAGGCCGTTCTCAGCCAGCCAGCTATGGGCGATTAGCAGAAAGTAGCAGTACAGGCCGGACAAGCCGCTGAGCCTAAGACCTGTTGCAGCCTGTACCGACTCGGCCAAGCCTTGCTTTTCCTCTGCCGATAGATGGTGATGGCGAACGTAGGGGGGATTTGTCAGAATGACGTTGTACAGGGCTTCCGGCTTTCGTTGGGTGAAGTCGCCTTGGACCACCCTCAAGCCCTGGCTTTGCCAAATTGTTCTAGCCGCATCAGCAAAGGGCTTATCGAGCTCAACTCCCGTTGCAGCTTCTATTCGATCGTCGGGGAACGCTCGCAGAAATGCCCCAAAAAATGAGCCTGTTCCGATTGCCGGGTCAAGGAATGCAAACCGCTCCTTTCGATGTTTCACCTTCTCCCACGCATAGCGGGCGATCTCAAGAGAGAGGGCCGGCGGGGTGGCAAATTGTCCCCACTTGTTCCGCTCTTTTGCGGTTTTTAGCTGGTCGAGCCTTTGTTGCTCACCAAGCCTTGCTGCCTCGGCTTCAAGTATGCCGGCCATGCCCTACAGTCCCAACTGGTCAAAATCTCCGATCCGATGCTCCCATATCCAGTCGATACCGTCTGCCGCTTCATAGCCAAGATACCCGCTGTCGAAGTATCCGCACAGGAAGACGACGTAACAGATGTCCTTGCCGTAGGTCGCCTTCAACTGGGTAATCTTCTTTGCCTCCTCTTTGCGCCTCTTGTTCGTATTCGTGAAGTCACCCGCTGACTTCGCTTCCACCATGATAGGCAGTTTGTTCCTTCGCGGGGCCTTTGGTTGAATCAAAACATCAACCGATACGTTCACCTTGTGAGCTTCCGCCACGGTTACAACCGCGTAGTGAAAGCAAAAGGTTCCCGGTTCCATTTTCGTAAGGGCAACGCCGGGCGGGTGAGGCTTTCTCTTGTAGCCTTTGCCGGTCAAGTACGTCTCTATCTCGGCAAGTTGTCGCTTCTCCTGGGCGTTGCGGATAATAGGATTCGCGACCGCCCCCGTCAGCCTATCGGCGACGATCGTTGAGGCTCTATGTCTCTCGCTTTTTGTCGGCTTGCGGTTCTCTGGAATCCAAACGAAGATATCGGGGTCGAGCAGGCCGTTAATGACGTTGACGATATTTGCGAGGTGTGTGGTCAACACCGGCTTACTCATTTGAATCGCCAATTTGCCTTTTTCCATGCTCCCAACGAGGCTCTTACTGGTGTATGCCAGGCCGACAATCCTATCAACGGCCAAGGGCGGACAGCACGACATACGAAGCGTCGGCAGGATCCCCGGCCATGAAAGCAAGAGATCGGGCGATAGCCCGCGCATGTCGTTGCTGTCGATGATTGCCTGCGTGACCTTCTTTGTAACCTCGATTCGCGTTTCCCTGAAGGCCTTGGGGGCGAACTGCATGAACCACTTGTTGTAGTGGTCAACAGAGGCTCTTGTGTCGTCTTTCCAGCGTTGCGGCTTGTCCAGATTTACGGCCATGCTTCACCGTTGGCAGGACGAAGATCAATAGCACCCACCAGTGTACGGTGTTCGCCGGACCCTGACAAGACGGTCCAATCCTCGGCAATTCGGCAAGGGCGCGAACTCCGACAACCCCCGCACGACGCCAGGAACGGCTTGCAGTGCGACGCCGAATAGGCATGCCTCCGGCGCCGGGGATGGAACGCCTCGAAACGGGCCTTGCCGCCGAGAACGCACCGTGTGGAGCGAAAAGCCGGCGGGTTGGTTGTTTGCAGCCCGGCGGGCCGCTATAATCGGGTTGTAACCGGTGCGCCGCGGGGGAGCCCCGCTCCGCGCAAGGGCCGGCCCTCGCGGGCGGCTCTGCTGTGAACCGGGGTTTTTGTAAACAAGACTTCTGCAACAAAGGACCTTTGCCCATGGCGATCAAGATCACACGCCGCAGTTTCGTGAAGACGGCAACCGTGGCCGGAGCGGCGCTGGCCGCGCAACCTGTGGCCGCGCCCTACGTACTGGCCGATCCCGCGCCCGGCAAGAAGCTCGGCGTTGCCGTGGTGGGCGTGGGTGGAATGGGCGGATATAGTTTCGGTGCGGCGATGGGGGAACGGCTGGTGGCCATCTGCGATGTCGACGACAAGATCATCGCCGGCGCCCTGAAGCAGTTCCACGACAGCCAGAAAGGCCGGCCTGAGCCCAAGGTCTTCTACGACTATCGCAAGATGCTCGATGCGGTGCACCAGGACGTGGACGCCGTGCTGATTGCCACGCCGGACCACAATCACGCCCCGGCGGCGATCCGCGCCATCCGTCGCGGCAAGGCCACGTTCAGCCAGAAGCCGCTGGCCCACAACATCTACGAGTGCCGTACGCTGGCCGAGGCCGCCAAGCAGAACAAGGTGCTCACGCAGTTGGGCAACCAGGGGCATTGCGGCGAAGGCTACCGCCGGCTGGTCGAGTGCATCTGGGGCGGCGCGATCGGCACCGTCAAGGAGACGCACAGCATCTTCGCGCGTGATTTCGGCGGCTCGGGCGGGATCCCGCCCGGCAAGCCCGTCCCGGCGGGCCTGCACTGGGACGAGTGGCTGGGGCCGGCCCCCTACCGCAACTACCACGACGGCCTGCACACCTTCTCGTGGCGCAACTGGCGGCAGTTCGGCACCGGCACGCTGGGCGACATGGCCTGCCACGTGATGGACGGCGTGTTCTGGGCCCTGCGGCTGCAGGAAGTCAAAGCCTACAGCATCGAGTGCCTGGCGCAAAAAGGCGGCAGCGCCGAGATGTTCCCGCAGAGCAACGTGCTCAAGTTCGAGTACCCGGCCCGCGGCGACATGCCCCCCGTGAAGGTCTGCACCTACGACAACAGCGGCCAGAAACCGCAGATCGTCAAGGACGTCGAGAAGCTGGCCGGCCACGAGATCAACGACGGCACGGTGTACGTCGGCGAGAAGGGATACATGCTCACCGACACCTACGGCGGCGGCGTGCGGATCCTGCCCGAGACGCGGCAGAAGGAATTCCCCCTGCCCGAGAAGACGCTCGTCCGCGCGCACGGCGGCCCGATCGAGGACCTGTTCTGGGCCGTCAAGAACAACGGCACGCCCTGCTCGAACTTCGCCGACTACTCCGGCCCGTTCACCGAGATGATTCTGACCGGGCAGTTGGCCATGTTCGCCGGCCCCGGCAAGAAGGTCGAGTGGGACGTGGCGGCCATGAAGTGTACGAACCACGACGAAATGAACCGCTTCGTGAAGCGGACCTACCGGCCCGGCTGGGAAGTCTGACCGGACGGTCAACGATTACAGCATGGAAGGTAGCGGGCAGACGGAGTGTGCCTGCTACCGTGGTGGTTCACTCAGATGGGACCTTATGATTTTGGAGGTGCCACTGCTGGCTCGTCCAGCAGTGTTGCGCCCAGTGGTGGTTCGACACTGCTGGACAAGCCAGCAGTGGCACCCAGGCGCAGCCTATGTGATGTCCACCTCCCATGGTGACAGTGGAGGAACCGCTCATGGATACTGCTTTCGCCCATTGCTCCTGCCGCAAACTTAGGGACCGCGTCAAAATAACTTGTACATCTTTCAACGAGGGTGGCACGTCCCTGAGCGCGGCGAAGGGCGTGGTTTCCAGGCCCGCCACGCCCTTCGTTCCTCAGGGACGTGCCACCCAAACTGATCGACTTATTTTGACGCGGCGACCCGGTCGACGCCCCGCCAGGCTCTGCCCCACGTGGTTGCCGGGCCTGCTGTTGGCCGCAAGCACATTGGCATCGGCAGCCCAACCCCCACCGCCGCAGATGGCTTCCGGCTGCATCGCGGTGTCCTGTGCCGGCCGACCCGTGCAGAATCGGTCCTGGACGGCCTGCGGTTTTACGTTGCTGGCCGATGCCCAGGGGCCGCAGGTGGCCGTGATGCAGCCTGCCGGGGCGATTGCGGTTTGCGCGCGGGCGGGAGAGAACGTCGACGTCTCGGTGCCCATCACCAACGCAGCCGGCCGGTTCGCGGTTTCGGCCCGTGTGGAGCTGCTTTCGGGCGGCGCGGCCCAGGTGGGCCTTGCGCTCGACGGCCAAACTCCGCTGGCCGTGCTAAAGGCCGATCAGGCGTTGGCCGTGAAGGTCGAGGGACAGCAGGCCAACGGCGCTTCGATGTTGCATATCAGAACGATTGTCGAGTCGGGCGAGGTCGTCGTGCGCTGGCGCGACGTTAAGGTCACCGCTGCCGGTGTCTCGCGGCCGGTGGCCATCCCGGTGCCACGCGACTCGCTGCATTGCCCTCCGCCCGAGCAGCCGCCCTTGCGCCGGGCGATGGAGCCGGTGCTGGTCGAGTGGGATTGGCGCATGCAGGACGGCATCGGCACCGAGCGGCTGGCCGTCACTTACGCTGCGGCCCTCCAGCGGCTGCTTCAACAGGGCGACGCCTTGCTGGCCGACCTCCGCGCCAAGGGCGTGGCGCCCGCCGGCGAAGCTCGGGATTGGGAGCAGTTGCGGTCCGAGTGGAAGCGTTTGGCCGCCGCGGCGGGCACAACGCACGAGGCGTGGGAGGCCCTCTGGCGCCGGTGCCATCTCGTGCGCCGCCGCATCGTGTTGAGCAATCCGGCGGCCGACACGGGTCCGATCGTGTTCGCCAAACACGTTGCGGGCGGATTGTTCAGCCATCAACTGACCCAGTATCAGAGCGACAACGCCCGGCCGGGCGGCGGCATCTTCGTACTGGAAGAGCCCGGCCGGTCGATGCGCACGCGGCAACTGGCGGCTCACGGCCTGCCCCAAGGGGCATTCATGTCGCCCGAGGTCTCCTTCGACGGCCGCCAGGTCTTGTTCGCCCACTGCAAGGTGGACTCGGATCCAACCCGCCGGGGCGAGTTCCTGGACCGGCATTTTCACCTTTACCAGGTCGATGCGGCGGGCGCCAATCTGCGTCAACTGACCGACGGTCCTTACGACGATTTTTCGCCGCGCTACCTGCCCGCCGGGAAGATCATGTTCGTCTCGACGCGTCGCGGCGGCTACCACCGCTGCGGCGCAGGGCCCTGTCCCGTGTACACCCTGGCCTTGTGCGAGGCCGACGGCTCCCGCCCGCGGCCGGTCTCCTACCATGAAACGCACGAGTGGGACCCGGCCCTCTTGAACGACGGCCGGGTGATCTACACGCGCTGGGACTACGTGGACCGCGATGCGGTGCAGTTCGAGCAACTGTGGACGGTGCGGCCGGACGGCAGCGGCGTCCGCGCCTTCTACGGCAACAACACGCTCAACCCCATCGGGGTTTGGGAAGCGCGGCCCATTCCGGGCTCGCCGCTGGTGATGGCCACGGCCGCGGCGCACCACGCCATGACGGCCGGGTCGATCATTCTTCTGGACGTTACCAAGGGGGTGGAAGACCTGGCGCCCGTCACCCGCTTTACGCCCGACGCGCCGTTTCCGGAATCGGAAAGCCCGGCCGGCTCGATGCGGGATTTCCCGGAGGCACTGCGCAAAACCATGCGCTGGCCGGGTCATTGCTACCGCAGTCCCCTGCCGCTTTCGGAGACCTGCTGCCTGGCGGCCTATAGTTACGACGCCCTGGTCGGCGAGCCCCAGACGAACCGTCCCAACATGTTCGGCCTGTACTGCGTGGACCGCTTTGGCAACAAGGAGCTGCTGTACCGCGACCTGAACATATCGAGCCTGTGGCCGGCCCCCTTGCGGTCCAGGCCGCGGCCGCCGCAAATCCCCTCGACGCTTGTGGCCACCGAGAAGGCCGAAGGCATGTTCTTCCTGCAGAACGTGTACGAAAGCTGGGTGCCGCTGCCCAAGGAGAATATTACCGGCCTGCGGATCATTCAGGTGCTCCCCAAGACCACCCCCAACGCCAACGACCCCATGCCGGGCCTGGCCGGCACCTCGCCCGGCAAGCAGGTCCTCGGAACCGTCCCGGTGGAACGCGATGGCTCGGCTTATTTCCGGGCGCCGGCCCGCATACCGCTGCAGTTCCAGGCCCTGGACTCGCAGGGCCGGGCCGTGCAGATGATGTACAGCATCGTCTATCTCCAGCCCGGCGAGACCGCCGGTTGCGCCGGCTGTCACGAGCGAAATGCGGTCGCCTTGCCGGTCGATTCGCTTACGGCCGCCGCGGCCCTGCGGCGCCCGCCCTCCGGCATTACGCCCGGTCCGGACGGATCCAAGCCGCTGAGCTACCCGATAATGGTCCAGCCGGTGCTCGACAAGCACTGCGTGAGCTGCCACAACTCGAGCGCACCGAAGGAAAAAAGCGGCGGCATCGTTCTCAGCGGGGCGAAGGGCCAGGGTCCCTTCTCGCAGTCCTACGACTGCCTGGCGCCCCGCGTGCCCTATTCGGCATGGGGGCATCGCCCGACCGCGAGAACCTATCCCGACCAATTCGGGGCCCGGGCCAGCACCCTCATGAAACTGCTCCTGGCCGGCCACCATGAGGTCCAGTTGTCGAAGGACGATCTTGCGCGCCTCATTACCTGGATGGATGCCAACGCCCTGTTCTACGGCACATTCAACCGCGAGGATCAGAAGCGGCAGCTAAAGGGCGAGCGGATCGCGGGGCCGGATCTAGAATAGCTGTGCTGGAGTTCCTTGACGGCGAACGAGTGCGGGGTTATAAATACCGACATCCCTCCTACGAGACGCAACCCTCCACGGGCCGCGCCAAGGTAGCAGGCACACTCCGTGTGCCGTCCGCTGGCGCGGAAAAAGGTATGGCGGACGGCACACGGAGTGTGCCTGCTACTTCCCATGCCGTGAACGGTTACGACGAGACGCGCAAACCCCCCAGTTCCCGAGTCCTCAAGAAAACCATCAGGAGTGAAACACAAGATGAGCCAAACCAAGAAGCCCGCCTCCTCGCGTCGTGAGTTTCTGAAGAACAGCGGCCGGGTGGCCGCGGTGACGGCCCTGGCCGGCCTGGCCGTGCCGCACGTCCATGCCGCCGAGAACAACACCATTCAACTGGCCCTGGTGGGCTGCGGCGGCCGCGGCAGCGGCGCGGCGGGCGACGCCATGTCGGTCAAGAGCGGCCCCGTCAAGCTGGTGGCCATGGCCGACGCCTTCAAGGACCGCCTCAGCGGCAGCTACGGGTACATCAAGCGGCAGTTCGGCGAGAAGGTGGACGTGCCCCAGGATCGGCAGTTCGTCGGATTCGACGCCTACCAGAAGGCCATGGACTGCCTGAAGCCGGGAGACATCGTGATCCTCGGCACGCCGCCGGCGTTCCGCTGGGTGCATTTCACCTATGCCGTCCAGAAGGGGCTGAATGTCTTCATGGAAAAGCCGGTGACGGTGGATGGCCCCACGTCGCGCAAAATGTTCAAGCTGGGCGAAGAGGCCACGGCGAAGAACCTCAAGGTGGGCGTGGGCTTGATGTCCCGCCACAGCCGGCACCTGCAACAATTGGCCGAGCACGTCCAAGACGGCGAGATCGGCGACCTCGTTCTCATCCGCGGCTACCGCATGCACGGGCCCGGGGGATCGATGCAGTCGTCGCCCAAGCCCGCCAGCCTGTCCGACGTGGAATACCAGATCCGCCGCTTCCACAGCTTCCTGTGGGCCAGCGGCGGCTGTTTCAGCGACTTCTACATCCACATCGTCGACCATTGCGGTTGGATTAAGGGCGCCTGGCCGGTGCAGGCCCAGGCCCTGGGCGGCCGCCATTACCGCGGCGACTACGTCGACCAGAATTTCGATACCTACTCCGTGGAATACACCTTCGCCGACGAAACCAAGTTCCTCATGGACGGCCGCTGCATGTCGGGCTGCAGCGATATCTACCACAGCTTCGCGCACGGCACCAAGGGCACGGCCATCCTCTCCCGCGGCGGCGACTGCGGCGGGCCGTCCGCCACGTTCAAAGGCCTGGGGTCCGCGCGGGCCAACATGCTCTGGGAATCCAAAGTCAAAGGCGACGAGGGAAATCCCTACCAGAACGAATGGAACGACCTGGTCGACGCCATCCGCAACGATAAGCCCTACAACGAGGTGAAACGGGGCGTCGAAGCCAGCCTGGTGACCTCGATGGGCCGCATGGCCGCGCACACCGGCCGGGTAATCACCTACGATCAGATCCTCAACAGCAAGCACGAGTTCGCGCCCGGCCTCGAAACGATCACCATGGACGGCCCCGCGCCGCTGGTGGCCGACGCCAAGGGCAAGTATCCCGTGCCGCAGCCGGGCTTCGTCACAAGCCGGGAGTATTGAGCCGCCGGCGGAAATGACACGGGGACGCGGGGACACGGAGACGGGGGGACACGGAGACGCGGGGACGCGGGGATGCGGGGACAAGGAGACAAGGAGACAGGGAGACAAGGAGCGGCGGGGATTCGCGCGACGCCGGTACTCTCCGCGTCTCCCTGTCCCCGCGTCTCCGCGTCATTCCCTCAACCCCTCAGCCCCTCGCCGCTGCATGGCCAGCTCGACGATCCGCTCTTCGGTGGCTTCGCCGCGGCGGAGCTCGCCGGTCACGCGGCCCTCGCACAGCACGAGGATGCGGTCGCACAGGTTGAGCAGCTCCGGCATTTCGCTGGAGGTGACGATTATGGCCAGGCCGTCCTCGCACAGGCGGTGCACGATGCGGTACAGGTCGGCCTTGGCGCCGACGTCGACGCCCCGCGTGGGATCGTCCAGGAGCAGCAGCTTGGGGCGGGTCAAGAGCCAGCGGCCCACGATGGCCTTCTGCTGATTGCCGCCGCTGAGGCTGGTGACGGGCGCGGCCAGCTCGGGCGTCTTCACGCCCAGTTGCTCGGCCATGTGCCGCGCCATGGCGCGCTCCCGCCGCGGGCTGAGCCACCCCCGGCGCGTCACGTCGCCAAGCTGGCAGATGCTGATATTGCGGCCGACGTCGAGGTTGGGGAAGAGGGCCAGCCGCTTACGGTCCTCGGTCACCAGGGCGATCCCCGCCTGCATGGCCTGCGCGGGACGGCGGAACAGGGCCGGGCGGCCCTCGAGGCGGACCGCGCCCCGCGGCCGCCGCGGGCTGGCGCCGAACAGGCATTCCAGCAGTTCCGTTCGCCCCGCGCCCATCAGCCCGGCCAGGCCCAGGATTTCGCCCCGGCGGAGGGTGAAGCTGACGTCGCGCAGCCGCCAGCGCCGCGCGTGACCGGGGTCGGCCAGCGTGAGGCCGCGGACCTCCAACAGTACGCCGCCCGGGGTGCGCGGCTGCCGCCGGAATCCGGCAAGCTCATCCAGCGGGCGGCCCACCATGAGGTGCATGATCTGGCGTGGCGTGGCGGCCGCCCGATCAAAGGTGCCGGCAAGCTGCCCGTCGCGCAGCACGCTGATGCGATCGGCCAGGTGGAAGACCTCGTCCATTTTGTGGGAGATGTAGAGGATGGTGGCGCCGCGGCCGCGGAGCCGCCCGATGACGCGGAACAGCCGCGCCGCTTCGCCGGCGGTCAAGGCGCTGGTGGGCTCGTCCATGATGAGAATGCCGGCCTCGAGCGACAGGGCCTTGGCGATCTCGACGAGCTGCCGGTCGCCGGTGCGGAGCAGCCTGACGCGCTGTCGGGGCATTACGTCGCATTCGAGCTGCCGCAGCAACTCCCCGGCGGTCCGCTCCATCGCCCGATCGTCCAGCAGGCCGAAGCGACCGCGTTTCTCGCGGCCGAGGAAAAGGTTGGCGGCCACCGAGAGCTCATCGACCAGGTTTAGCTCCTGGTGGATGATGCCGATACCCGCCCGCTCCGCGTCGGCGGTGCCGCGGAAACGGATTGGCCGGTCGCGGACGAGCAGTTCGCCGTCGTAGTCGGTAATCGCGCCGCACAGGCACTTCATGAGCGTACTTTTGCCCGCACCGTTCTCGCCCACGACCGCGTGCAACTCGCCCGGCATGAAATCGAGCGAAACGTCACGCAGCGCCGTTACGCCGGGGAACCGCTTGGTGACGCGGCGGAAGGAGACGACGGGGTTGGCAGGGGGCGAATTCATCACTCGTCATAAACCACGGCCGGCCAGCCGGAAGCGATCCAGCAGGCCGGCGGCCACGATAATAGCGCCCTTGACGATCAGTTGATAGTAAGCCGAGATCCCCAACAGGTTCATGCCGTTGTTGATGGTGCCGATCAGAAGCGCGCCGAGCAGCGTGCCCCACACCCCTCCGCGACCGCCTGCCAGGCTGGCGCCGCCGATCACTACGGACGCGATCACGTCCAGCTCGTAGCCCGTGCCGGCGATCGACTCGGCGGCGTTGAGCCGCGCGGTGAGGACCAGGGCGCTCAGGGCCGCGGTCAGGCCGCACAGGACGTAGGCCATGGTGGTGCATCGATCGATAGGGATGCCGGAGAGCCGGGCCGCTTCCAGGTTGCCGCCGATGGCGTACAGGTATCGCCCGAAGCGGGTCCGCTGCAAGAGGACCGCGGCCACCACGACGCACAGCAGGAACAGAACAATCGGCACGGGCACGAACAGGACCTCGCCCGCCCCCAAAAAGCGAAAGCCGGAATTGAACCCGCTGATGGGCTGGGCGTTGTTGTACACGTGGGCGGCGCCCCGGAAGATGCTCATCGTTCCCAGTGTGACAATGAAGGGGGTCACTTTGCCCTTGGCTACCAACAGGCCGTTGATCGTGCCCAGCAGGCAGCCGCCCAACAGGGTGCCGGCGACGACCAGCAGCACCGGACAGCCCGTATGTTCCAGGCTGGCGCCGAGGACGCCGCACAGGGCCAAGGTCGAGCCCACCGAGAGATCGATGCCGGCGGTAAGGATCACGAAGGTCATGCCCACCGCCATGATCCCGTGGATCGAGGTCTGCCGGACGATGTTCAGCAGGTTCTGAAGCGTGAGGAAGGGAGGGCAGGCGGCTGCCAGCGCGACGACAACCCCCAGCAAACCTATAAGGGCGCCGTAGTTCTTCAGAACCGGCATCACACGGGGTGTCATAGCTGCTCCTGCGCAAAGGAACCGCGAAAGAACGACTTGAGCAAATTCCAGCGAGGGTGGCACGTCCCTGAGCGCAGCGAGTTGACGCCCGGCAAATCGAGGTCGGGACAACGGGCGCGGATCTCGCGGATGTCGCCTCCTATAAGGCCGCCGTCACCTATCACGGTCAGGGCCGGGTGGTTGGGATCGACCTGATGGATCATCCGGGCCACGTCGTTCACCGCGCCCTTGATGTGGTACGGCCGGCCGCCGCGGTAGAGCCGGAATTCTCCGTTGTCGCTGCGGCGAATTTCGACCTTGACCGGGCCGGCGGTCGGCGCGATGGCGGGCTGCGCCGCACCATCGCCAGCGGGCGGCTTCTTGCCCGCAGGCCCCGCCGCAGCCAGCACGCCGCCGGCCAACCACACTGCCAGTGCGGCGCCCGCCGCAACGCTTACACGGATCGTATTCATCAGGGGTCTCCTTGTTCGGCCAAGCGACGCCCTTCGACGCTGCCCCAGGTCGTTTTCCAATTGTGATTGTGTAGCCTCTCTGGCAGTGCAACCCTCGCCTACTTCGCTTTGGGCTGCTCTGGCGGCAGTGCCGGCCGGGCGCTCAACACAATCGTGCCGAAATGGCTGGTGTCTTCGGCGTCGTTGGCATCGCCGCGCCAGACCTGCTGGGAAATCTCCTTGTCATCGCCCTCATCCACGGCCACGTCGAAACCGTAGACGCCCTGGGCGCCGAAGGGAAGCCAGTTGCCCTCGCCGCTAAGATAATCTCCGCCCCCTAGACTGATTTCCATGGTGTAGCCGCCCTCGATCTCTTGCACGCGGGCATCGGTGAACCAATTGACCTTGCCACGCAGCGATTGGGCCCAACCGCCCTTGTGATCGCGGGGGACGAAAAAATGCGTGTCGTCGCCGGAATAGACGACCGAGCGGTTATGGTTGCCGTCAAGGAAGATGTGAATGCCGTCCTTGGGGTTCTTCCCTTGGGGACCGTCGAGAACTTTGAACGCCAAGACCAGGTGTCTGCCGATCAGCTTCAAGTCGCCGCGGGGCTGGTACGTCCAAACAGCGCCAAAGAAAGCCCGCTTGCTCGGCGTCCCTTTGACCTTCTTGGCGATCGCCTGGTCGAGTTTCCAGAAAGGCTCATCCGGCTTGCCGTCAATCACAATTGTCTTGTCATCGGGTTTGCCCGTCACGGTAACGCGATTCACCAGCAGCGCGGCCGGCGAAGCGGGACCGATCGTCCAGGTAAATGCCTTTTCGGCGCTTCGTGGGCCGCCGGGAAAAGCATCTTCGGCCTTGATCTTGAAGGTGAACTCTCCTTGTTCACCCGGCGAACCGACCAGCATGCCGGCCGGTGACAACATGATGCCGTAGGGCAGTTTACCGCCATTGACACGCCAGGTGATGTGTCCCACGCCGTGTGCGACTTTGAGCGGATGCAACACGTACTGATCCAACGGCACGGCTTCCAGCAGTTGATCGGGAATCATTGGGAGCCTGTCTTGATCGACCTGTACCGTCAAAGGACGTTCACAATGACTCCTGCCGTCGGTTAATCGGATGGTGAGCGGATACTTGCCGACGGCGGCCGATTGGCCCGCGAGCAGGCCGCGGCGTGAAAGTGATAGTCCTTGGGGCAATGTTCCTCGGACAATTGACCAAGCACACGGACCGTCCGCATGGAGCGCCTGCAGCTCGGCCTTGCAGGGCTGGCCGGCGATGACCGGTTCCAGGCGGCGGTTGGCGATGACCAGCCCTGGCGGCATGCCCGCCGGCGGATAGGTCTGGAGGATGTCCCACACCAGGCGTTTGATCACGGTTGCGGTTTCTTCAGGGACTTGAAAGCACCGATGCACGTCATTTCGGACCGCTCTGCCCTGTGAATCCGTGGGGTGGATATCCGCCGGGTACGCCAGCGGCGATTCGTTGTAGAGCATGGCCATGACGAGCAGGTTGACGGCATAGCCGCTGAAGCGATTGGGGTGAACGCTATCGGCGAAAAGCTCGAAGCGGCCGGCAACTCCGGGCAATTCGCCGCGATCGGCCATACTCGCCAACTCCCGCATCAGCCGGCTGCAAGGCATCACCCGGGTCCGGGGCGCATGAGGAAATGCCTTGTCCACCGCGGCGCCGACCCTTTCGATGTGCGCCTCGGTGTTGCCGAAAGGCGGGTTGTCCAACAGCGGGACCTCCGGCCAGTTTCCATAGATGAAAACCTGGCATCGCGGATTGCTCTTGAATGCTTCGGCGGCGAACTTCGGCGCAAATTCCTCGTCGCTGCTGAGTAGTTTGGGGTCCCTCCAGTTGGCGTCTCGCGCGCTCATGACCAGCGCATCCCATTTCTTGTCCGGAGCAAAGTACAGCTTGCGCCATGAGACAGGGGTCCACTGGTTGGTTTCCGTTTGATAATGGTAGGCGATGCCGGCGCCGAGGTAGCTATACAGTGCCTGGTTGTGTTTGGAGTGTCCGACCATCGCCGCCAACGGTTCGAGGGCCCGCAGGCAATGTGTCAGGCTGTGGCCGATGATGAGGACCTTTAGTCCGCCGCCGTCGACGAAAGCTCCTGCCGGTTCAACGGCTGCCGCCTTGCCGCCGGCGACAAGAAACATGCCGGCGGCAATGAGCGAAATCAAGAAGGACGTCTTAGGATCGCCCACAATACATCCCGACAAAGTGCGAAACTTGAACTTGGTGGCTTTCATGGGGGCCTTTCTTCGTTGGTTGCAGGGGAAGAAGCCGTAACGACAGAATCGTAACCGAAACATGAGCAGACATCGCGACCAGGAACAAGAGGGGCCGTTTTCTCACGGGTGTTGCTCGTATCATGGTTGAGCTTGAATGAGGTCCCATCGGGCACCGATGCAGACCACGCTTCCATCCACCAGCGGCGCCAGCACGTCGCCGCCGCGGGTCATGGACAGGCCGCCGAGCACCGGCTGGGCCGAAATACTGACATCCCATAGCAAGGCGCGCTTATCACGGCTCACCGCCACGACATGCCAGTTCCCGGCGTCTCCACTGAGAAAGATAACCGCATTTCCGGCCAGAAGCGGCGTCAGGAAGTTGTTGGAATTCACTTTCTCAGGCAGCACCTGACGCTGCTGGCCGACAGGCAAGTCGGGAGCCATCGAGTGCCGCAATCCGTCATTCCAATATCCCTTGGCCGCCGCCACGGCATTGAAGGGATGCGCGGCAATTTCCGCAGCCAGAATATCGCCTAGTCCCATGCACAACACGGGACGCCGACTCCTGGTTCCAAAGAGGAGCGTTTCTTTTGCATCCCATACCGGAATGGCATCGCTCTCATGCGTCTTTGGCAGGACGACTACATCCGGATACCCATTGGCATTCAGGGGCGCAGCGTCTGGCCCGGCTCGGAGGAATGCAGCCGTGTTTCTCGGTTGACCAAGGCCGGGAACGTTCAACGGCAAATAGGATTGCCTTCCGCCCAAGACCACCCAACCGCCGGGGAGTATCCCGATATCCTGTCCTTGCGATGGCCCGCACGTGGAAAAACGCATGTGGGCCTTGCTCGCGACCTTTCGGTTGTCGAGTGTGTCGAAATCGATCGCCTGCGCGGCTTTGCCCGTGAGCGGATCGACGATGAGTATGCCGCTGTCGCCGACGTGCAACCATAGTTTTCCGTTGTACCAGGCCATTTGCCCGGTGGCCGAGGGAAGGGTTTCGGACTGATCGGCAAATCGCGTTTCCCAGCGCGTTTCCCCGGTTCTGGCATCCAGCGCACAGAGGAGCGATCCACCGCTGGGGCCGATGAGACCAGCCGAAGCATAAGCCACGGCGCCGGTCTGCCCCGCATCGGTCGAAGGTTGCACCAGGACATTCGCGTTGACCGGCCAGGAACTCATCAGGTGACCGTAGACCATAACGCGCCGCTCAAGGGGCGCAACCCGATACCGCCAGACCAGGCTGCCGTCTTCGGCGCTCAGGCAATACACGCGCCCATCGCCCGAGCCGGCGTAAACCTTGCCTTCCCAGAAAGTCGGCGAGGAGATGATTCGCCCGGCCGTGGGATAGCTCCATACTTCCTGCCCGGTCTTCCGGTCCAGACAGCGGATCGTGCCCACGGCCGTGCCGAAGTACACGCGCTGGCCCACGCTGATGGCTTGCGTGGATTGCGTCTCCAAGCCGGCACTGGCTTCGGCTGTGTGGTCCAGTGGCGGATTGGGGGCCCATGTCCAGATCACACGGGCTTTACCCGGAACCGCTGCAGAGGAGGAACCCGACCGACGGTTATTGGCCCGGTAGGTCGTCCAGTCCCGTGGGGTGGACTGAGGGCCCGTCTTGTCAAGGGCCTTGCCGCTGAGCAGACGATCCGCTGTGGAGGTCGCGTCGCGGATCGAGAATCCACCCGCCGAACAAAATGCCAGGTGGCCAAGCCACTCCATGCATCCCGAACAGTTTCCGTGTCCCGAGAAAAGGGTTCCGTCGGCCGCAATGACACCCGACAGACAAGCGGCCTTCATGTAGTTCGATGGCGCTACGATGCGTGCCTTGGCGTCACGGTCATAGACGGTGCCCATCATCCCATGGACCCCGTGAGTCGAGATGCAAAATGAACCGCTCGCAATGATTTCACCCCTGGCCGATGGCCGAGAACCGTGACCAGAACCCCACGGTGCAGCGTCAGCCATTTGCATTCGATCTGCGGGTCGTCCGAGAGCGAAAAGCGTTTCAGCTCTGCGCCCGTCTCGGCATCGAGGCGGAGCACCCCATTGCCGTCTTTCACGTAGACGACTTCGGGTGTGCCAACGATCAGCGAACCGAAGGTCCCAAAATCGTCCGCCGTCTTCCTCTTCCACAGGACGTTTCCGTTGTAAGCGCCGCGGGCAATAATCCCGTCGGTCTTCGTATTGTCCACAGCCAGCGTCACATTCGCCCGAAACAAGCGGCCGCCGGCGGCCACGGCGATGTCGAACTTGCCGTCGTAATAGGGCTTGGCCGTCCATTGGATCAGGTA
>JBEKTY010000031.1:0-56984 GCA_049515555.1 Thermoguttaceae bacterium | reverse complement strand
CCTCGGCACCGACAGCGGTGGATTCGCTTGCGCTCTGGGTCTGCCATGACCATCTCCCCATCCGTGGAAGCGGAACAGGCAGATTATACCAATGGCTAAGTTATTTCTTAACAGCAACTAAGCTGCTGCACCACTTTCTCTCCGGCAGTCGCGATTGGGGTGAAGCGGATCTCGTCGACCGCCACCGACCGCTCGCCTGCGGCCGTCTTTAGCCGGACCGTACCCTCGAAGATCGTGCTGCCATGATAGCCGAGGCGAAGTTCCCCACTGGGCCTCCAATTCACGTCGGCCGGACGGTTGGGCGGCGGGATGACCTCAGCCGAGGCGACGTTCCGCCTTGCCCCAAAGATGCCTGCGAGCGAAACGAGAACGCATAGTTTGTGAAAATGCATGATCTATGGTCCCTTCGGTTTCTGGAACGGGTCACGGGAGCGATCAAGCTGTTACTTATGTACCTCGAAGGTGGCCGTCAGCCGCGTGTCCGCCGAGACATCGATCTCGATTCCCGGCCGCTCGGAGGTCACCGGTCCGCTCCAAGCCTTGAAGCGGAACTTGCGGCCAGCGCTGGGCTTTGTCGGATTGGAGGGGTCCATGAACTGGCCCAAACGCTCGCCCGTCCCGTAACCCGCCGGCGTTTTCATGTCAGCCGGAACCACGTCCACCACCTCCACCACGTGCTTGCCGGGCTTGTCGAACATGATCGAAAAGGCGCCGAAATCCGGGCCCAGGGTGTATTCCGTCGTCCAGGAGCCGCAACGGGTCCAGTAGTCGAAGCCGTCGACGCGGAATCGCACTTCCCCCAGGCCAGGCTGGGTGGCGACGGTGAGCCGCGGCCCTGCCTTGCTCAGCTCGTCGCCGGCCGGCGCAGCGTAGAGGAACACGCGGCCTGAATAGGCCGGCACCGGCAGCTTGCGTGTGGCCGTGAAATCGACCACCCGGCCGGAACCGGATGCCTGCTCGAACCCGCCGTTCTGGAGTACTTCCCGCGGAGCCTGGGGATTGTCGAGCACGGCAAGCGATACGTCGTCGAACCACGCCGTGCCCGACTTGTACCGGAAGAGCACGTTGCAGGTGAGGCTTTTTATCGGCTTCTGGGGCTTGACCGTCACGGAGGTCCGCTGCCAATCGTGCGTGCCGCAGGCGAAGGGCGCGATCTGGCCGTAGAGGAAAGTCCCGTCGCGGAAGACGATGTCGAGGTAAAGGGCGTAGTTGCCGTCGGGCTGGCCGGAGACGCCGCGGGCCTTGCTCCAGCCGCTGACGACAATGGGGACGGGTTTCTCCTGGTTGAGCTCCACGCCTTGCGTCAGTCCGCTCTCGCCGCTTGCCGTCGCGTTATAACAGCGCACGGCGTGCGAACCGCCGTGCTTCGTGGCGCCGTCCACGCGGTACCCGCCCGCGCCGTAGCGGCACCATCGCTCGGCGCCGTCTCCGAAGAAATCGTAGAAGCGGGCGGTGGAGATCGGCGGCTTGATGGCGATCAGGCCGTCCTTGGTTCGATCGGGATTGACGGCCACCAGGCCAGCCTCGAACGCCCGCCAGTAGACGCCGCCGTCCTCCTGCTCGTTGCCCAGCGGCTTGCCCAGCCGAAGGCGATAAAGCGGGGCTACGTCGGGATGGGAGAGGGGCAGGCCGCCGTTCCAGACGAAGCCGGCCAGCCGCGCCGTGGCGTAGCAAAAGTAGGCGTCCTCCTTCACGCCGTAGGGCGTGTGCCCCAGATAAGAAAGGGCTTGCACCTGCTTGCCCGCCTCAAGGTAAGGCCGCAGCCTTATGCCCTGTTGGTGCCAATGCGTCTTCCAGTCGAACCACCGCTCCGTGGAGACCCAGGTGCAGACGTACGACTCCAGCATGTCGGCGTCGATGTATTTCCAATACTCCGCAGGAATGCCCAGCGGGCTGGCCGAGTTGACGATCAGGGCCCCGTCCGGCCGGTACCGCTTGATCATCTCGCGGGTCCGCTTCAACAGCATCGCAAAGGCGTGGTTCTGGTCCTCGACCAGGTGCTTGTGCTTGCCGAACTTGGGGCCAAAGCAGGGGACGCGGCTGCTGATGTTGTCGACGAACACCCCGTCGGCCCCCAACTCGAGGATCTGCCGCACCCAGGCCAACATCACCTCCTGGTACTCGGCCACATTGGGGCACGTGGTGTACATGTTCTTGGCGTCTTCCGATTCCCAGAAGCCGGAACGCTTGAGGTTGCCCTGGGCATCGACCTCGATGAACTCAGGATGGTCCTTGAGGTTCACGCCCTGGCAACTTTGCGAGGCATAGCCCTGGTAGAACGTCACATAGGGAAAACAGCGAATGCCCATCGCGTGACAGCGGGCGAAGAACTCGCGGTTGATCGGGCAGTGGGTGATGAAATTCACCTTCGACTGGGCCAGCGCGTCCCAACCCGCCGGATCGTATCCGACCGCGTAGGATTCCGACTCCCGCAGCCACTGTGGCCCCGGCTCGCCGAAGTCGATCTGCGGCGCCGGCTGTGCTGCGGCCGGACCAGCAACGGTAGCCGCAATCAAACCGATCGCCACCAAGATGCCACGCTCCGCTCTGTTCCCTGGGATCGTTGAGATCGCCATGTTCAGGTCCTCACCTTCGTGCGGCCAACAATCGCATGCACAGCCCCAGCTCCTCCCGTACGCCGTTCAGGTCGCAAAGCTCGCGAGGGAAGTAGGATGCCAGGCCCTTGCCCGTCACTGAGGCGGCCAAAACGTCTACCTGTTTTTCGAGCGCCGGCAGCGCGCTCGCCGCAGTGGCCGAGTTCGCGGAAACTTCCACCGACCTGAGCAACGACTGTACCTGCTTCTCGTACTCCGCGCCGATCGCCTGCGCCTGGACGGCGGCCGGGTCTTGCTCCTCAAAACCGGGGACGGCCAACAGGTTGTGATCGCCCCTCTCCCCGCTGGAGAGCGAAACGTCGTCGAACCATGCGACGCCCTGAGGCTGGTGGAATTCCAGCAGAACCATGGCCGTTTTCACCGGGCGGACGGGTACCACGCGGACGCACTTCTCCTCCCAGTCATGGGTGCCGGGCGAAAAAGGCACGGTATGCACCTCGGGCCACTTGCCATCCTGGTAATCCAGGTAGAGGTGCATACAGTAGGCATGGCCCTCGCGGGCGTCGAAGTGACGCCGGCGCGCGGCTGGAGTGTCGAGGACGATTTCCTCGGAAGCAGCGACTCCTCGGGCCTTGCTGAAGGCGCGCGCCACGATTGGTTGGGGAGCAACCTGGTCCAACGAGACGAACTGCGCCGCGCCCTGGCGGTTGAAGTACTTCCACTGAGGCATGGTGGCGGTGTAGGTGCCGCCTACGACTGCCAGACTGCCTTTGCCGCTGTGGGCCACGGTGGCGTCCCACTTCCCGCCCTGGCAGAACCGCGACCATGCCTTGTACGGAAATCGCGTGCCCAGTTCGCGATCCAACGCTCGCTGAGCGAGCTGCAAACGGAGACTTTCCGCCGTGCGCGCCAGCATACTTTTCGCGATGGTCGACGCGCTGCCCAACTGCACCACGCTGGGGCCCTCGGTGGTCTTGAAAGCAAGGACGCCTGCGGCGAGCTTCGCTTTTAACACGCGCCCGGCGAACTCGTCAAACACGAGGGTGTCTTTCCGCACGGCGAGCTTCTGCGCGTCGCAAGCCACCTCCTCCGGCCGGCCGGAGTCCACAAAGAGGTAAACGCCGTCGGCGATGTCGCGTCCGTAGCGGACAACCAGCGGCGAGGTTTCCGGCGAGCGCCCCGTGATGCGGTCCAGTCCGGCCTCCGGCCGTTTCGTTTCCTCCACCTTGCCTTCGGCGTCGACGGTCGCTCCGGCCGACGTCGCGGCGGATTGGCCGGCGCGTGCCGTGGCCGATGTGAGCTTGGCGGCGGGGTCGCTCTGGCGACCGGCACGCTGCATGGCGCGGGAGATCGGGACCAGCTTGCGCAGCACCCAGCGATGGTGGTCGTACACGTCCGGCCGCGAACAGTACTCCGAGTAGCCCGCCCCGGCGGCGGTGCCGCCATTGGTGTAGCCGAAGAAGACAATCCCGTTGAAGAGCTTGTTTTTCAGGTAAGCGTCCAACTCGCCGCCGGAGAGGTGTTGCATGGTAAACTCGCCCAGGATACCGCGAAGACCGTTGCGGCGCGCCCGGCGGGCGAAGTCGATGGAGAATGGGAAGCCCTCGTTGCCGAAGAAGTCGATGTAGGCGAGGTACTGGTCCGGGCAACCGTTGGCGGCGATGCCCAGGCCGCGGGCGTTCAGCCGGCAGGCCAGCGCATCGAGGAACTCCCGGGGCACGTTGCCGGCGTTGTCCAGGCCGATGCCGCCGTGGACGATGCCGTCCTTCTCGAACCCTTGCATGTACCTGGTGATCACGGCCTTCACCAGCTCGTTCTCGGACGACAGGTCCATGCTGCCGTAGACGTCGCCGTAGTCTCCCTTGGGGTGATAATGCACCTTGGCGTACTTCGAGAGGCCCTTCACGCCGTAGGCCCGCTCGGTCCACGCGTCGAAGGCCAGCTTCGAGGCCTGCTCCTTGTCGGCCATCCGGCTGAAGTCATAGCCGGAGCCCTTCAGCGAGGTCTCGACGATGCTATTCCAGTAGTGAAAGACGGAGAGGCCCAGTGCCCTGACGGCGCGCGGGTCCTCCCCACCCCAGATGATCTCGTAGCCCATCTCGGTCACGTCCGCGATGTCGCGGGAGGGCGTGCCGAAAGCGATGCCGATGCCGCCACGCCAACCCGAAAGGTCGCGCGGGCCCGCTGCCGGCTCTGCTGTCGCCACGCCTGCGAGACCGAGCGAGCCCAATGATACTACGATGGCCGCACACAACAGGGGGCCTCTTCCTGCCGGGAAACGGCCGGCGGCTGTCGGTACCGGGAACATGTGACTGTCCTTTCGGGCCGACCCTTTGGTCGGAAAGCCAAGCGTGCAGGCCACCCGACCTGCCACGGTTCGCCGAGGAACTGGCAGGAATTCTAGCGCGCGGCTTCCCCTGATTGCAACTGCCGGTCTGCCTTTGCCACCGTTTTGACCCCTTCCTCGTTTCTCCTGAGGGCCATCGGTCGCCGCATTAGGACCCGTTTGCCGTCTCTCATACCGGCGGGCCGGCGTGGACCTTTTGTACTGGGCCAGCGAATTTCATAGTACGCCAAGGTCAGGGGAGAATGCCATGTCCCAAACCTCCGTGCGGACGCCGAGAATCAGCGTGGTCGGCGCCTGCAACGAAGAACTTCGAGGCGCAGGGGATCGCCACGCGGCACGTCCACGTCACCGACCAGGCCTTTTCCAGCGTCGCGCCGAAGACCAGCCTCGCGGTAACGCAATTGCGAAAGTTGACGATTGGGCGGGCGTGGTGCGGCTCTAGGAGACTCTTTGGCAGAGGCTTCTTGACGGTGACTGGTTCACGGCCGCCACGGTTCGCGGTACGCCACCTGCAGCATACGGTTGGCCTCGGGGTCGTCAAGAAAACGTTCGGCGGCCGGGTCCCAACGCAGCTTGCGGCGGAGGCGATAAGCGATGTTGCCCAGATGACTCCAGCACGTTACCCGGTGGCCGATCTCGACGTCCATGACCGGTAGCCGGCGCGTGGCGATGCACTGCAGCCAGTTGTCCGAGTGGCTGTCGCTTTGCTCCAGGCGCAGCTCGCTGGGGCGGGTCGGCGAGAGATCGGCCTGGCCCTTCGTAATCCGGAAATCCCAGAAACCGCTCAGCGTCGCCTGGTCGCCGACGAAGTCCAGGTTCAAGCCACCGCCCCCCGGCTGCTCCCAGAGGACCGTGCACGGCGGGTCGACGAACTCATAACGCACGCGCATCTCGACCGGCACGTCGTAGAGGTTGTTCGGCCGCTGGACCCCGGATGCCTCGATCGAGACGGGGCCGGTGCGGTCTGCGCCCAGAGCCCAGGACACAACGCTGAACATGTGCACCCCGTTGTCGGCGATCGCACCGCCCCCGTAGTCGTCGAAATAACGAAACGTGAAGTGGCACCTCGCCGGATGATACGCGGCCCAGGGCGCCGGCCCCAGCCACAAGTCCCAATCCAGGTGCGGCGGCACGGGAACCGGAGGCTGGCAGGGGTGCACAGGATTATTGGGGTGAGACATCCGAACCGTGTGGACCTTCCCCAGCCGGCCGTTGCGGACCCACTCGCACGCCTGCCGGCTCCGGGCGATCGAACGGTACTGAGTTCCCATCTGGACCACGCGGCCGTAGCGGCGCGCCGCCTCGACCATCTTCCGGCCTTCGGCGACCGTGCGGCACAGCGGCTTCTCGCAGTAAACGTCCTTGCCGGCCTGGCAGGCCATGATGGTAATCGCGGCATGCCAGTGGTCGGGCGTGCCGATGAGCACGGCGTCGATATCCTGGCGATCGAGAATGCGGCGGAAGTCCTGGTAACCGTCGCACCTGCCAATCCGGTCTCTAGCGGCCGCCAGCCGCTGAAAATCCACGTCGCATACCGCCGCCACGGCGCAGCGCGGATCGTCGTGAATGGACAAGAGGGCCATTCCTCGCCCGCCGCACCCCACCAGAGCCGCCACAACGCGTTCGCTCGGCGGCCGCTGTTCGGCTCCGCCGACCGCGCGGCTCGCGATCAACGTCGGTACGGCGAATCCCATCCCCACGCCGCCGAGGAAGCGGCGCCGGCTCAGTCGCCCTTTCTCAACCTTCATCCGATTCTCCTTTATTGTGCTGGTTCCAACTCTCGAAGCAGCGATGTGCCCGGCTCAATCCGCATAGTCTCGTGAAAACGAACCGTTTTGACGTGCGGCGAACTGCTGACTTCGCTCTGAATCATGCCGTCGGTCGGATTGTGGACCTCAAGCAGCCATCGCTTGCCGTCCTCGCTCCGCGCGCTATTCAAGACCAGCTCCGACCGGTCGGCGACAATCGGGTGGCCGATGAAGAGGGACTGGCCCTCGTCGTCGTCGCGCAGCACGGCGTAGGTCGTGGACTCCTCGACGGGCAAGGTCCGGGTCTTGATCTCCTTGCCCTGGCGTTGGAACCAGGCGGTCCAGCGGTCGTTCATCCCTCGGACCGCGCAGCCAAGATTACCCGGCAGGGCGGCCAGGCCGCGCACGCGCCCACGGAAACAGCCTTCCGGAGCGGCTGCCAGCGTTAGAACATACTGCTGGTCTACCACCTTGCCGGCTTGAGCCTCGACGCTGTATGAGGGTGCGCCCAGAAGGCCATAATCGGAACGGATTCTGGCGGCCAGCGCGGCGGGATCGGCCACCAGGCGATGCATGCCCGCCATCAGCAGCCGTACGCGTAGCTTCGTGCCGGCCTTCATCACCGGGGCCGTCGGTTTGATGCCCACGCCAAAGTTGACGCCGTCGCCGCTGAGGACCAAACCGTCAGTGAGGCTATAGACGGCCAGCGAGCCAAAGGGGTTCTTCAAGAACCCGACGTAATCGCCCCGGTTGAACGCGTATGTTCGGAGGGGATAGGGGTTGGCGTCGCCTTGCTCCACCCTTTGACCGCTGACGACGATCCGCTCTTTGCCGCCGTTGTTGCCGATATTGCCGACGTGAAAGAACGACGCCGGCGAAGCCGGCGTGGGCACGTCTTGCAGAAGCTCGATCGACTGGTCCCACAGATAGAACGCCACGCCGTCCACCTTGACCAGGTAGAACGCGACGCGGCCGGTGGTCTTCAGATATTGTGACGGCGCCACCGGATAGAGCGAGTGCCAGACATGGATGACCGGTTCGGCCGAAAGCGGAAACACGCCGTCGAGCACCCTCTCGCCGATCAGAACTTCGGATGAGGCCACCACACGGTGCGGCCGGACGTGCGGGGCGCCCTCGCGGTCGGCCACGAGCTGGTTCAGCCAGCCGACGTTCTTAGGCGTTTTGCCGTCATAGACTAGATAGGGATTCATCCCGCACTGGGGATGCTGCTCGGGTCCACCGTCGAAGGGAAACGCGCCCACGCCGAGCTTCTTGTCGAACACGAAGCAGCCGACCGGCTGAATGCGGCCGTTCCAAGGGCCTTTGTCGGGGGTGGCCGTGGTGCCGCCGTAAGCGATCAAGAAAAGGCTCCCGTCGGGCCGCTTCTGGAAGCTGCTGAGCAACTGGTTGTTCCGGTCGGCGCACTGATATTCGCGGAGGATCCAGGAATTGCAGTTGATCGCCCGGCTGATGGCCTCGCGGCCCCGCATGTCGATGGCGTGGACCCAGAGGTCCTTTTGCCGCTCCTTGGCGATGGAGGTCTTGAAGGAAAAAGCCTTCTGACCTTGCGGCAGAAAGCGGCGCACGACCGCGTCGCCGTCGATCAGTTTGACTTCTTTGAGGCCCTTTTCGGTGGTCACCGAGAGCGCCAACGGCCAGCGTTGGAGTTCTATATGGAACAGATCGCTGCTGGAGTCGACGTCGGCCCGCGGCATTACCAGCTCGATCACCGGGCCGTTGGTGATCGAGGTCTGGCCGAACGGCGGGACTAGCGGATACAGATGGATGTCGGCCCGCCCGTCGTAGCTTGTCAGCGTCTTGCCGATCTGCTGGATCCCGTTGGCACCGATGATGTTGACGTAGCAGCTTCCGTCGCTCGCACCCTCCAGTTCGGCGGCGCTGCGGGCCAACAGCAGGGCAAAGGGATAGAGCGCTTGGCTGTTGCGGTTATTGATTGCGTAGCCGGAGAGGTCGCGGTCAATGATCTTCCCCTCCTCCTGCGTGACCACGGCCATCGAATCGACGTTGCGGGCATCGTACGAGGGATAAGGATTTCGCGAGAAATTCCACCAGCCGGCGGTGTTCTCGAAGCCGAGCAGGCTGTAGGTATAATGGAGCCCCGTGCAGGGGTTCGATTCGTCTCGTGAAGTTGCCTTCATCCGTTTGCCGGTGCGGTCGGTCAGCATGGCCGACGGCAGTTGCAGCGAATCGCTGAAGACGAACTCGTAGTTGCCGTCGGTGTTTTGATAGGTGAAGCCGGGCAAGACCAGAAAAGTCTCGGTGGAAAGGCGGCGGCAATCGGCCTTGAGGTTTTCGAACCCGCTGGGCTTCAGCGCGGCGAAATCCTCGAGGAAGACCATGAAGTCCAGGCCGAGCGATTTCGCCTTGGCCACGTATTCCTCCGGCGAGCTTGTGCCGGTGCTATAGATCGTTCGCGGCCCGATCACGCCGCGGTGCAGCTTCCAGGCGGTCGATCGCTTGACCGGCTTGACACTGGCCAGCCTTAGCTCTGTGCCGGCGAGCGCGTCGGCGTGGGCCGAAATCCAGCGCAGCGTGTTCAGATAGAACGTCAGTTGATCGCTGGGGCAGCCCTGCCAGCCCTTGGTCATATAGGTTTCGTAGGTTTTCGCGCCCTCTTCGTTGCCCAATTCCCGCGCGAAAATGTTGTAGTTCGCCATGCCGACGTATGCGACGCGGCCTTTGCCGAACTCCCGCACGCCGGCCAGCGGCACGTCCGACTCGAAACCGGCCGACCGCATCTCCTTGTCGATCTCCTCCAGGCCGATCGGATTGACGACGCTCTTCGATTTCGGCCCGGCCGAAAGCACGACGCGCCAGGGGGCATCGGGCAGAAACGGCAGCACCCCGTAAAGCGAAAGCGTGCCGACGCTCGATTGGTAGCACACGCCCCGCACGCCTTCCTTGACCGGCTCGAATACGCGATCGGTGAAGGTGTATTGATCCGGTCCCCAAGGGCCAAGCGACCTGGTGCGGGCGGGATCGGATTGGACTTCTTCCAAGAGTATTCGCGTGCCGAAGCGACAGGCCACCAGGTTGGGAAGCATCAGTTCACCCACAGGCATTTGCGACGCCCTTTGCGTCATCAGCAGCCCGCCGCCCTGACGCACGTAGTCAACCAACAAGTCTGCCAGGGCGCGATCCTCGTCGGTCACGATCAATTGCATCGGCAGGCAGTCGATCACCACGGCCCGCGCCTGCCGCAAGATCGCCGGCGAAAGCTCCTGCCATTTGACGTAAGAGATTCTCGTCCAACCGGCCGATTCCAATTCCTCTCGCAGCAGCGGCGGCATTCGAATGCGCCCCTGATAAGCTTGGTCAATCATCAGAAGACGATCGGGTTCCTCCGGTGGCAAAGCGGCCGGCGTTTCGTCGCCGCCAGCGAGGGCCGCCGAGATCAGCGGTGCAAAAAGCATGAACAGCGTGAACCGCACGTCTTTCGCGCAACGTCGCCAGCGTGCCAGCGACCAGGATTGAACCGCAAGCATAATCGTCTCCTGTCAACTTCTCACATCCCGGCGGTGATGCCCGACCAATGCAGGGGAGCGTTCGACACCCGACGTCGAATGGGACGACCCGCTGTCGCCCGGGCCGCCAAGAGTCGAGGGATCCATCATGCCAGCGCGGACCTTGACATCACGAATCGACCGATCTCTTGCCCGCCTTTTCAGGGCACAAATCCCTTCCTACTTGCACACGGGAAAACACGTTAATCGCAGCGTGGTGCATCCGATGGGAACTAACTCGACAAGCTCGCTTGCGGCGTCGGCCGTTACAGGGTTGCCATACCCCAGCAAGGTGTGTTTCTGCGCGTCGCGGAACGGCGGATAGGCGTGAGTCGAGCGGTGCATAGGCACCGCCAACTTCAGCGGGCTGTCGTCCCAGGGATATGCCGACTCGCACCGCCGCTTGACGATGGGCTTCCGCGCCAGCTCGTCAAGGCTCAGGGCATAAAACGGCGGAGGCGCCGGCTTGTCTTTCGCCACGGACGACACCTCGTACCAGGACCACTCCTTCGGCAGTGCAGTGAGCGGAGTCCCCTTGATCGCCGTCCAATGTTCGGGCAGGCGGAGGGCGAACACCAGCGGCCCGCACTCGACGGCGCGCAACGGCTCCTTGGCGAAATACACGTCGTCGACCGCCACGACCTTGGGCGTCATTTCAAAGCGTATGGTCACTTGGTCATCATGCCACGTGTGCTCGACGGGCAGGTAACCGCTTGCCGCGACGGGCCCCCGCACTTCGAGGCCGTTCAGCTTGACGCAGTACGCTTTGCACCAGGCTGGAATCTTGAGCATCAGGGTACGCCGCCAGGGAGTCGAGGCCCTGATGCGAAGCGTAACGGTTTCATCGAAAGGATAGGCAGTCTCCTCCCGGATCGTGACGCGGGGGCCGGCGGCCGAGACGAACTGTGCCGCACAAGGCCCGTAAGCGGGCAGAAACAGGTTTTCGGCCTCGTCGCGCATGCACAAGCCGCGGACGTACTCCGGATAGATGCGGACCGACTGGACCGGACAACAAGCCACGTGCACGGCGGGCGCATAGACCTCAAACGAGTTGTCGTTCGAGAACAGGCAGGAGTCCATGGTGGCCTGCACCTGGTTGGGAGAGCTCATGTAGGCGATCGCCCGCTCGTCCTTCTTGCGGGCGGCTTGCGCAGCGTTGAACAAGATGCGTTCCATGAAGTCACCGTAGCAAGCATCGCCGGTAATCGCCGCCATCCAGGAGAAAGTGTTCAGATAGGTGGAACAATTGCAGTACTCGGTGCCGTGGACTGCCGACGGCGGCGAAAGGTACTCGAAATTGGAGGCAGGTGCCCCGGTACACTGCCAGCATTTCGCCATGACTTGTTCAATTCCGTGGCGCGAGGCCGCCAGGTATTCCGGCGGCCCTCCCGCCGCATAGATCAGTGCGGGATGCTTCGCGTTCTCGCCGAAGGCGACAACATGGTCCTCGTTGTATTCGAGCGCGACTCGCTGCAACGACGCCATGCCATGGTGGAATTGGTCATGCCGGTCAAGCCATCGCAGGTAATCGAGGCACCAATGATAGAGACGCACGTCGCCCGTCTTCAGATAAACGGCGATCATCGACTCCATGAGGACCGGACCCGCATACGAAGTCTTATTGTCGCCGTCCCAATGCTTGACAAACCACAACAGGCCACGGTGCACGGCGCGCAGTACGGCTTCGTCACCGGTGGCGTCGTACCAATGCAGCAACGCGCGGTAACACCAGTTCGCCGACCATGCACTATAATCCTCCAGGCGATTCTCCGTTTTGCGGTAGCTGCCCAGGTAGCCGTCCTCCTCCTGCAAGGCGAGCGTGGCAGTGACCCATTTGCGGGCCTTGCTCTTCAACTGCCCGTCATCCAGCGCAAACGCCAATTGCACCAGCCCCGTCCAATAGGTCCCCGAAATCTCTCCGCTCCAGCCGGGACAAACGGGCGAACAATGGTTCCGGTCCACGAACGGCTTGCCGATCATCTCCGGCTCGAGCTCGTCGAGATGGCCGCCCATGCCGGCCTTATTACGCTGGAGCTGCGTCTTCAGCCATCCCTGTGCCGTGACGCTTCCCAGCGGCAAACGGGCAAGACGGGCCCGGGAGGCAGGCGCGGGGCCATCGCCGCTGACGCGGTATGGCGAGCCCAGGCCAAGAACAACCGTGGCCAGCGCAACACTCTGTTTCATCGATAACATCGTCTTGGATCCCCTTCGGATAGATTGATATTTCCGATGCTGGTCCATCGAGTTTCGGTGTCCGTCATGGACGATACTAAAAGACTCTGGTCGGAATAGCAAGAGTCGTCGCCGGCGTTTCAGGAGGTGCTCCCTGTCGGGGACTGGTCCTTGGGCTGAAAGGTCCCCCTCTTTTTCTCGAGAACGGCGTTGGGCGGGTCGTTGATCGTACCACTATGCGCCGTGGTATACTGATACCATATTCAACAGGAGGACGCCCAATGATCGTCTCATGTCTGACTACGCTATGGCTCTTGGCAAGCACGGTTCCGGCGGCTACCGGTGCGCCGCCGAACGACGCTTCGGCAGCCGACGCCGCCAAGAGCGTTCCCGTGACCTTGATCATCGACGACGCTGCTCCATGTATCAACGTGTACTGGTGGCACGCAGCAGAGGCACAGAAGACCGACAAGCCGACGTTGAAGTCGGGAGAACCGGTCGTGCGCGACGTGCCTGTGACGTTTGCCGCCGAGCTGGCCGAAGTGCTTCAGCGGCGCGGCATCAAGGGGAAGTTCACCGTCCTGCCTTGTCCGGCCGGCCTGGGGAGCATCGCCCAAGGGCTGCAGGGCTATCCGCGGGCCGACCTGGAGCGCTGGCTGGCGATCGTGCGACGCGAGATTGCCCCCCCCATGGACATCACCCCCGAAATCCTCACCCATACCAAGGCGGTCGATCTCGCGACGCATAGGCTGCTGCCGGAGAACGAGCGGCAGTGGTCCACGCATCAGACGGCCGAGACGCTGACCCCCTACATCGCCGAAGCGCTGCGGATCCTCAAGAGCGTGGACCTTCCGGCCACGGGCGTTACCTCGCCTTGGGATTTCGGCATCAAGATCGAGCCGGAATACCAGCGGGCAATCGCCAACGCTCAACAACAAGTCAACGGGCGCAGCCGGTCGTGGTACTTCCTGCACCAGTCGGGCGAGATTTCCCTTCAGTCGAAGGTGGTCCGTCGCGAAGGGGACGGCTGGCTGGTGAGCATCGTCTCGCAGTGCCCCGACGTCTTCTGGCAGACCATGGACACCAAGGAAAGCGGCGATGCCTACGTCCGCTCGGTGGCCGACAAGCTGCTGACCGAGGACGGTAAGCACGGCCGGGCCGCCGACCTGTTCCACGCCGGCACGCCCGTGGTCATGCTGGCGCACTGGCAAAGCCTCTTCTCCAACGGCCGCAAGACAGGGCTGCGGGCGCTGGACGAAGTCGGGCGGCGCGTGCAGAGGGCGTGGGGGGGCCGAGCGCACTGGGTCACCTGTTTCGAGCTGGCCCAGCAGATCGCCGCCGGCAAGAACGGCTGCCCGGACGGATGCAGTAATACGCATGGGGCAAGGTGACTTCCTACTCGTGGACAGGGAGCGTTGCGGTTAATGTCGCATTTCGGATTGACCGCGGCGATCTTTCCGCCGGCATCGAGCAGACCCAGGTGAGTCAACGCCGGCGGAAATCCGAAGCTGACCGGCTAGGCTCTTCTGACTGGAAAGGTACTCATGACCAAGAGCACAGTATTGGTAGCGGTCCTGATGTTATCGCTCCTTACCGAAGGCATCCTTTCGGCCGAGGATGACCTCCGGCGGGATTTTGTCGCCCCGCCCGATGCCGCGAAGGCCTGGTGTTACTGGTGGTGGCTCAACGGCGCGGCGAGCAAGGAGGGCATCACCCGCGATTTTCAGGAGATGAAAAGGCAGGGAATCGCCGGCGCACTGCTGTTTGATGCCGGTGAGGCAGGGCGCGACGCGCCGCGCGGACCGCAATTCATGAGCCCCGCGTGGCGGGAGCTCTACAAGCACGCCGTGCGCGAGGCGGATCGGTGCGGCATCGTGCTGAGCGTGAACCTGTGCAGCGGCTGGAACGCCGGCGGCCCGTGGGTGACTCCGGAGCACGCTGCCAAGCGGATTGTCGCGGCTTCGACCGTCGTGAGGGGACCGGGGCGCGTGACCGTCAGCCTGCCGCAGCCGGAGATGACGCGAGGGTTCTATCGCGATATCGCCGTGCTTGGGCAGCCGGTGGCGGAGAGGGGCGGTTCGCACCCCGGCTGGAAACGCAGTCGGACGGTCGATTTGACGAATTTCGTCGACGGCCAGGGGCGCCTGACCTGGGATGCTCCGGCCGGCACATGGGACGTGCTGCGGGTGGGCTACACGCTGCACGGCGACATGCTCAAGTGCGTGGGGTCCGGGCCTGCCGGGCTGGAGATCGACCCGATGCGTGCCGAGGCCATGGACGCCCATTTCGCCGAGACGGGCGCGAAGCTGATCGCCGATGCCGGTCGCTTGGCCGGCAAAACGCTCCAGTACTTCCACATCGACAGTTGGGAACTGGGCCGGCCTACGTGGACGCCCAAGATGCGCGAGCAGTTTCACCAGCGGCGCGGCTACGATCCGCTCTTGTACCTCCCCGCGATCGTTCAACGCACGGTGGACGATCCGCAAACCAGCGAGCGGTTCCTGGCCGACTACCGGCGGACCATCGCGGAGCTGATCGCGGAGAACTACTATGGCCGCCTCCGTGAGCTGACCCTTCGCGGCGGCCTGGTCGGGACACATCCCGAGTCAGGCGGGCCGGGCATCTGTTGCTGGATCGACGCGCTCCAGTGCGAAGGCGTCAACGACATCCCGATGGGCGAGTTCTGGAAGCGGAACGCGGAGCCCGAGGGCCCTGTTACCTGTCCGCCCGAGACCAATCCGACCGTCAAGCAAGCGGCCAGCGCCGCGCACACCTACGGGAAACCCCTCTGCCAGGCCGAGGCGTTCACGTCCTTCGCCTGCGACTGGATCGACGACCCATGGACGATGAAGGATATCGGCGACGAGGCGTTCTGCCAGGGTCTCACCCGCAACGTGCTCTGCTTCTGGGTTCATCAGCCGCAACTGGATGCCAAGCCGGGTTTCCAGTGGGCGCACGTCGGCACGCATTTCGGTCCGCAGCTCACCTGGTGGGACATGAGCCGCGGCTGGCTGAGCTACCTGGCCCGCTGTCAGCACCTGTTGCGTGCGGGGCATTTCGTGGCCGATTTTGCCTATCTGCAAGACGAGGAGATTCCGGCCTTCATCGCGCCGCGCGACAAGCAGCAGCCTGCGCGCCCGGCGGGTTTCGACTACGACGCGCTCAATGCGGAGGTACTGCTGAGCCGGGCTGCCGCGCGAGACGGCCGGCTGTTCCTGCCTGACGGGATGAGCTATCGATACCTGGTCCTGCCCCACCGCTCGCCCCTGGCGATGTCTCCCCGCGTGCTGCGCAAGATCAAGGAGCTCGCGGAGAACGGCGTGACGATCGCCGGGGCCAGGCCGAGCCGCGCCGAAGGGCTGACCGACTATCCTCGCTGCGACGACGAGGTGAAGCATCTTGCCGACACATTGTGGGGCCCCGGCAGCGCCCCCGCCGGCGAGCACAAGATCGGATCGGGCCGGGTCGTGTGGGGCCGCACGCTCGATGAACTCTCCAGAAGCGACAGCTTGCCGCCGGACATCGAGTTTCGGCGGGCAAGCACGCCGGCGAGACTGGACTGGATCCATCGCCGCGACGGCAAGACCGAAATCTACCTTGTCTGCAATTTAGCCAGCGCCGCGACCACCGTGGAAGCCGTTTTCCGCACGGCAGGGAAACAGCCGGAACTGTGGGGCGCTGTGACCGGCGACACCCGCGACTTGACCGAGTGGCGTTTCGAGAACGGGCGTACGGCAGTGCCCCTGGCGTTTGCGCCGCGCCAGAGTTGGTTCATCGTATTCCGCCGGACGGCCGAGCCCGGCACGGCCAGGCCGGCAGCGAACTTTCCGCAGATGGAACTGCTTATGGAAATCGGCGGACCCTGGCAGGTGTCGTTCGATCTGAAGTGGGGCGGGCCAAGAGTGGTCACGTTCGCAAACCTCCAGGATTGGGTTTTGCAGCCTGAGGAAGGTATCCGCTACTATAGCGGCACGGCCGTTTACCGAAAGCAGTTCAAGGTTCCCTTCCTGGAGCCTGCCCGCCGGTTGTTCCTGGATCTCGGCGCCGTCAAGAATGTGGCTCGAGTGCGACTTAACGGCCGTGAGCTTGGCGTAGTCTGGACCGCCCCCTGGCACGTGGAGGTCACGGGGGCCGCTCGGCCAGGCGTTAATGATTTGGAGATCGAAGTGGCCAACCTTTGGCCGAACCGGCTCATCGGCGACGCGCGGCTGCCGAAAGAACAGCGGCTGACGGTGACCAATGTCAAGACCTACGAAACGCCCCTGCCGCCGGAAGCCGCATGCCAGACCTACGGCTGCCGGGCGTGCGAGGCCCGGCGCAAGAGCCGCGGACTGCCGGCGCTGCTCCCCTCGGGTTTGCTGGGGCCGCTCACGCTGCAAGCGCTGAAAGAGCAGCCGGTGTCAAAGGAACGCGAGTAGTTTTCTCAAGCGATTCGACTGGTCAGCATGAAGGAGGCCCAGATGAGCGACAAGAGCAGCGTAGCGGGATGGACTTTGGGATTGGTCGCGGCGCTGGCGGCCGGCGCCAGGGCAGGCGAGCAGGGCGATCTGCCGGCGGCCGAGGGGCCGTTCCGGCCGACCATGCAGTCGCTGGCGCAGTATCGGTGCCCGCAGTGGTTCCGCGACGCGAAGTTCGGCATCTGGGCCCACTGGGGACCCCAGGCCGTGCCCATGGACGGCGACGGCTACGCCCACGACATCTATCGCGAAGGCAGCGGGCACTACCGGCACCTGCTAGCGCATTACGGCCATCCCTCGCAATTCGGCTACAAGGACATCGTCGCCTTGTGGGAGGCGGAAAAGTGGGACCCCGAGCGGTTGATGGCCCTGTACAAGAAGGCCGGCGCGCGGTACTTCGTGAGCATGGGCTGCCACTACGACAACTTCGACCTCTGGAACTCGCAGCACCATCGCTGGAACGCGGTCGCCGTGGGCCCCAAGCGCGACGTGGTCGGCGACTGGCAGAAGGCGGCCCGGAAATACGGCCTGCCCTTCGGCGTCTCGGAGCACATGGGAGCGAAGGAGTGCTGGGTGCAGACCAGCCGCGGCGCGGACCTCAAAGGGCCCCTGGCCGGCGTGCCCTACGACTGCATGGACCCGAAATTCGCCGACCTCTACGGCCTGCTGCCGGCGGCGGAAAACCAGGGCTGGCACGGCAAGTTTCCCCGCTGGCAGGTCGAGTGGTTCCGGCGGATGACCGAGCTCATGGACAGCTACCATCCGGACCTGTTCTACAGCGACGGCTCGCCGATGTTCGACAACGACAACGACCCGGGGCGGAGCCTGATCGCCTACTTCTACAACCGCGACCTGAAGCGGCGCGGCAGCGTGGAGGTGGTCTACACCTGCAAGCACCCGTCGCAAGGCTGCTGGGTCGAGGATTTCGAGCGGGGCCAGGCGGCGGCAATTGACCCCTCCCCCTGGCAGACCGACACCTCGATCGGCGACTGGTTTTACAACCGCAACTGGAAGTACCGTCCCGCGCGCTGGGTGGTCCACATGCTGGTCGACGTGGTCAGCAAGAACGGCAACTTGTTGTTGAACGTCGTGCTGCGTGCCGACGGCACGCTGGACGCCGAGGTCGAGCGGATGTTGGCGGAGCTGGCGGCGTGGAACGCGGTCAACGGCGAGGCGATCTACGGCACCCGGCCCTGGCAGGTTTTCGGCGAGGGGAAAGTCCGCGCCCAGGGCGGCCAGTTCCATGAGGACGCGGCCTACACGGCCGACGACATCCGCTTCACCACCAAGGGGAAAACGCTGTACGCCATCGCGCTGGGTTGGCCCGCCGATGGCCGCCTCCTGATCCGCTCCTTGGCCAGGCCCGCCCACGCTAGCGGCAACGCCATCGCCACGGTAAGCCTGCTGGGCTACCGGGGCCGCCTCGACTGGAAGCAGACGACCGACGGCCTGCTTGTCACGCTTCCAGCCGAGAAACCCTGCGACGATACCTGTGCGCTGAAGATCACCGGCACGGCGCTGGAGCCGGCACGGTTGTGAGCCTGGGTAAACGATGACTTCTCGCCGCAAGTAGCTCTTGACGTTGACTACTTGCAAAGCAAGAGGAGCGATCGTACGCCGGAACGCGTGCATTAGCGTGCGATTCGAGCGCGTCGAGAACCCGGGCGCGGCGGACAATCAAAGCGTTGATCCCCCACTCCGCGCCATTGCTTGCCGGACTGAAGACCAATTCCAGCGGTTGGCCTCCCTTCACGGTGGCGGGAAATCGGAGACTCTGGGCCAAGCGCGCCGGCGACGATGCGAACCGCTGGAGCACCGCTTGGCCTTGGACGCTGACATTCATGTCCGGGACCTGCCCTTGCTGGCGGTCTCCTCGAAAGCCCACGATGAGATCCAGGTCGTATTGACCGGGCGGCAGGTCGACGCGGAACGTACCGCGGGGGCTGTGGCTGCGTAGGCATGTCCTTGCCAGTTCATTGGTCGCCTCCTGCTCGATGTGCCATGGCGGGGGAAGCCACTCGAGATCGCGCTCGACCCAGCCGTAGGACGTCTCCGGGAGCGGGGGCGGCACCGGCCTGCTGCCGGGATAGAGGGTGAGACTCCACAGGGCCCATCGGGATTCACGGATCGGCGCGGGGTGGAACCACGTTCCGGCGCCGGCATCGTTGGCCAGCGTGACGTCGAGAAACCCGTTGGTAACGCGAACGGGAAAACGCACCACCTCGGTGAAACCGTCAGAGCCGGAGGCAGGCTGATGCGTAGGGCAGTACCCCTTGACCCGAAGCTGACCTCCCACGATCACGTCGACTCCCAGCACGCCGCCGTGGCCCGACATCTCCAGTTCCAGGTCGTAATCGCCGTTGGGCATCGCCAGCCGATAGGTCGCCCTCCCGTGGCTGAAGACGTGCCGGTCGCCTTGGCCAAGCTCCAGTTCCAGGTCGGTCCAGCCGCCGCCACCACCGGCTTTCCAGAGATTCTTCGCGGCGCCTGGCTCGCCGGCGCCGAAGCGCACGGTCCGGAGCGGCCGAGGAGAGTGTTCCCCCGCAACTTCCGCGGTCACCGCCAGCAGGACGAAACCGAAGTGCTTGCCGCCGTCTTCGACTACGATCTCCCGGATCGGTCTGTCCTGTGTCTCCAGCGTGAAGGTGTGCAAGAGGAACGGCTCGCCGTCCCATCCGCCGTGGAGCTTCCAGTTCCGCGCGAAGCGGGCTTGCTTCGAGAATCCCCAGTAGAGCACGTGCTCGAAATGTACCATGTTCACCAGGTCCACCGCCTGCTCGGCACCATCGGCGTAACGGATCCGGTATCGAGCGCCGATCTCTTGAACCGTGCTCAGCCTGCGGCCGACGTGGCCCAGAAAGTGCAGCCGCCGCGCGGTCCTGGCCACCGGTATCACGGCTCGCTGGTTGTCCTGGAGCACGAGGATTGTTTTTCCGTCGGCCAGTCTCCGCGGGTCGGGCAGGTCAAAGGGGATGCCGTTGCACTGGAACACGGTTCCGAAGGGAAGGCCGCAGAGGTTTCGATCGTCGTGCTCGTTCGGCATCGGAAGGTGGACGCGGCGAGGATACAGCGTCCCCCACCGCACGGGCAGGAATCCCCGCAACGGCGGCCCCGATTCCTCGAACTGAAAACCTAGATCCCCGGGCCTCAATACCGGCGAAGGCCTCCGGTCTTTCTCCTCGAAAGGATCGGCCAGCGGATTCCGGTTGGCCGCGGCGTCGAAGGCGATCGGCTCGAAATGGCAGCCGGGCAAGGGCGCGACCTTTGGGCCGCGCATTCCCCATTCCCACCCCCATCCCTTTCTCCGATAGACCGAATCGGCCAGGTATCGATCGGCCTCCGTCAGGCCGCCGTCGGCCAGGGCCCGCATCGCGTAGGGATATTGCGTGAGCACGTTTGACACCAACCCGAAGGGATTCTGAACTCCGAACCCGGGGTATCGGACGAGCCGCTGGAGGGCCTCGAAATCGACCTCGGCGGCCCGGCCGGGCATCAGCTTCTTGTAATCAAACGCATCGACCACCGGGGTGCCGTAAGGATCGTGCGAGGCCAGAAACCGCCTCAGCCACTGGCGGAGGTCTGGATCATTGGTCTGGGAACAGGCGATTGCCAGCAGGTTCAGTCCCGCGCCGTTGCCCATGTCCTCGTCGATCATGCGGCGGGCAGCGCGGCGCAGCACCGTTTGCGCCCAGTCGTTGGGCATCACCGCTGCGTAATGCGCAAGGCCCAGGATCGTGGCGTGGCTGCGGAAGAACGGCCGGTGAAGGGACTTGACGTAGGTGTCCTGCTCCAGGACGTCTGGAGCCAACGCCTTGAAATATCGCGGGTCGCCCGTGGCCTCCCAGGCCCCCACAAGGCAGCCGATGCGGTTCTCCCATTCGCACCAGTCGCCGTCCATGTACCAGTCGGCATACCTGACGGCCATTTCGCGGGCACTCTGCCGGCCGGTAAGGAAGTAGAGTTCCGAGGCCTCTTCGGCCGCGGTGCCGTAGCCGGTGACGATATTACCCCAATGTTGCTCGTCGTGGCGGTGTCCTCCGCCAATCAGCCGGCGGTTGGAGGCGCAATGGACGGTATCTACGTCCATCACGTGTTGCGTCATCCGCTCGAAGCGCCGCCAAACGCGGAGGTCGCCCGTGCGGAGGAAGTACAAGAGCACAGCCGCGGCAAAGGAACAATCGTTGTTCATCCAGCCGTCGTATCCGCGGAGCACCCAGCTTCCCTTCGGGACGTCGTTGACCTGGCCGTGACCGGCCACCTCGTAGCCGTTGAACAAGGTATCTCCCCAATCGATCATCCCGTCCCAGTGGAACACCGACGGAAGACGCAACAACCACTCCATGCCGGCATCCATCCGCGCCTCCCAGCGGGGAAACCGCTGCGGATCGCAAACCGCGAAAGGTCCCCATAGCCCGGTGTCGGCGTAGTGCTGAGGCGAGGCAAACGCCCGCAACGGCTCCTGCACCGAAGCCCACGTCTGAAGCGGCGGCGCGCCGGAGAAGTCGAGCACGAACTCGTGCGTCTTGCCCACTCCGCGACCTTCGTCCGGATACCAGCCAAGGTCGTAGTGGCCCGCATCGTCATGACCCTTGTATCGGCGGCGCAGATCGAGGACCTTGTTGCCCCGTTCCGGCCAGAGATAGATGTCCACGTCGCCGGCAGCGGGAGCGATTCGCAGCTCCTTCGGGTGGAGTTGCCAGAAATCGCGCAGGGCCAGCGTCAGATTGACTCCCTTTCCCTCCAGGTGGACCCAGCCGCTGGCCTCGATCCCCTGGTGCAACACGTTTGAAGCCGCATCGCCCGCGGGTGAGGTTACTCCCGGGCTGGCCTTCCTGCCCTCGATGCGGTAAGGCACCGCGCGGTCGGCCGTGTACGGAACGCAGGTATAGAAGCGGTCGGGCACGACTTCGAAAAGGGCCGCTTCTTGGAAACCGGGCGGGACCGCAAAACGGCCGTTCCCCCGGATTCCGAACGTCGTCGTCAGCGGCGACGACGATTTCAGAGGCAGCCGCAACGCGAGTGCCCGCAGGAAGTCGGTCTGGGGATCGCCGTCGAAGGCGAAAAAATGCTCCACAATAATCTTGGCCTCGCCGCCGCCGGCCGTGTAACGGACCCAAAACGGGGCGACCTTCCTCCCCAGACTGTTGCGGTAATAGCCCCGAACGGCCACGACGGCTCGCGCAGGCCCGGCTTCCTCGACGGTCACGCGATAATCCTGAGCATCAGGCGCCGCGGAGAACCGCTCGCGAGGTCCACCGGCCGCATCCCAGAGCCAGTTTTCCTCCTGAGTCGCATGAGGGCTGGCGTGCTCCAGGTCCATCCAACTACCCCCTGCCGCCGGACGCAGCAGTTCTTCGTCGGCCTCGAACCGGCCGTCGTGGTTGGAGTCGATGGCAACTTGTTCCAGGAACCGGAACCCATGCTTGCCGATACGGAACCGCATCGGCCCAGTGGTCACGACCACCCCGTCTGCCCTGTCCTCCACTTGGACACGATCCTCCGGCCTGGCACCCAGCCCTCCGGCGGCAAGCGTCCAATGCGCCGTTGCACCTCCGGCGAGATCCACGGGACAGTGGATGAGCAACCACTTCACCGAGCCGTCGGGCCATCGCGAACGGCAGCTCACATGGGCTGGCAGTACACGGCCTGACGCGTCGAGCAGTCTGATCTGCTCAGGCTCTGCCAAGACGCCCTTCTTCAAAGGGATGCCGGACGTCACGATTTCGTGGCGGCCCTGGCCCAAGCCCTCAACCACGGTCAGCGGAACACGAAATGTGCCGGCGAACGTCGCGGTTGCGAAGACGTTCGCGAGGATCAACGAGACAATCCAGATGCGCCTGGTCATGGGGGAACCTCCACAAGGTTGTCGGGGCCGTGCCTTCAAGACCGGATATCTAACCTGCGGGAGGAGCCGGTGCGAGCGCGTCGTCGGGAAGCATCACTTTACGGAGCTTCTCGAAATGCCGGGCAATCCGGCTCTCCCGGGTCAGCGTCCAGAGAGAGGTGTTCGTCTGCCGCAGCGCCAGACCGGCGACGATCCACCCCTGGGTCCAACCGGTTTCCGTACACCAGGTGCCCCAGCCGGCGTCGCCGTTGGAGCCCCAATAATCCCAGCGGCGATAGTCGAAGCCGCGGAACCAGCCGCCGTCGAGCTCCGGATGGGACTCCGAGTGGATCTGGATCCGCACCAGAAACTCGGCCAGTCGGTCGCCCGCAAGGCGGAGCTTCTCGTCGCCGGTGGCGGCGGCCGCCTCGGTCAGCCCGAGGAGGGCGAAGTTCGAGGTGTAGATCATGTCGGACACCGGATCGCCGTTGATCTGCAGGAGCGACGTCTCGCAGGTGCCGTACTGCTCGTTCGATCTCAACGCCCAGGCCAGCCGCTCCTGCAATGCCCCGCACGCATCCTGGTGCGCCAGGAGTTCGTCGGCCATGAACCTCAGCCACCTGCGGTGCTCGGGCGTGTCGTCAACCCGCACCAGCCACGCCAGCGGCAGCAGCATTCGCGAGCGCTCGATCTGCTGCTGGCCGTTGACCCACTCCCAACGCTGTGGATAGCCTTGCATCATGAGGCCGATTCCCTTTCGGGCCCGGTCGCGCAGCGGCTCGAACTTCGTCTTGTCGTACAGCCACAGGTAGCAGGCCCAGAGCCAGCTCTCGTAGTGCGGTGAATAGTTGACGAATCGTCGCCGGAAGAACGACCGCCAGCCGAGCTTCTGGAGGTCGGCCTCCCCCAGCGCCCCGCCCCGGAAGCCCGACGAGCCGCTGGTCCGGAAATTTCCCAGCAGGCAGCGCAGGAGCGATTCGTCCCAGCGGTCGGTCCGCAAGGCGCCCGCGGCGGCCATGGTGGCGAGCATCGCCTTGGCGTTGTCGTCGCCGTAGTACGTCTCGACGCTGCCGGGCCGCGTGTCCCAGCCGAGCAGGCCCCAAGACGAGCTTTTCAGATCGCCCCGCGGGCCCTGCTGGAGGTTGGAGCCCACGTAGACGAAATCGAGCAGGCGTGTGGCAATCTCGGCGGACCGCCGACTGCGATCGGCCAGACCGTGGAGGGCCAGGGCCATCGCCGATTCGCTGTTGCAATCTGCCCGGAGAGACCAGCGGATCGGCTGGCTCCCATCGGCGAAGATCGACGAGCTGTGGCCTTCGAGGATCCCGCAGCCGCCGTCGCCGGTCGGCCAGTCTCGCGGCACGGCGCGTGCGACTTCCGGCTGGGACAGCACCTTTTCCTTCCACGACGGATGCACCAGCAGCCGGGCACGCTCGTACCACGCCGCGCCACGCCGAATGGCCTGCAGTCGGGCCTCAGCCGGCAGCGGCTCGTCGCGGCCAAACGAGGCCCGAACCGCCGGCAAAACCCTCAGGGTCGGGACGTCTTGCCCGCCCGCAACCCAGCTCAGGATGGCGCGCCACACGACCGGCCATGCATCGCTGGGAGCGTAACGCGATGTGACGAAGCAACTCAAGCTGGTCGTAGCCACGAGCAGCCCGCCGCGCGGATGCTCGAACAGGATCGGCCAGTTCTCCCGCGGCAGGCCGAATACCGCGGTGTCGAGGCCCGCCACCCGGGCCACCGCGAGATGCGTCTGCGCGGCCTTGACCGGCAGGAAACGGCAATCCTGGATCACCAGGACCCGCATTTTTGCCAGTGACGGCCCGAACCAGTCGGACGTCGCCACCGCCCGTTCCCATTGAATTCTCCGGGGCGGGCCGATCGGCATGTCCGGCAGGAATGAAGGGTACTCGACGTAGAGCCGGAGCTTCTTCCGACCCGCCGCGTCGAGCGTGGCCATGTCCACCGTCGTGAGTTTCTCCGGATAACCGTCGGCCAAGACCAGCACGCCCGCGTCTTGCGGGGCGGCGGCCACGGCTCCGGCGGCCGACGAAAACCGCGGGTATACGGTCCCCTGCGTCCTGAGCGAACGGTAGACGTCGTTTCCGTCATCGCAGGCAAACACCAGTTTCACGCGCGAGCCTGCGACGGCGGGCACGGTCGGCAACACGAGCAACGACGACAGAACGATCAGCCGCGCTGTGGAAAACCGGGTTGACACGGCGATTCTCCTCGAGGAAATGGGCCAGTATGTGTCGCCCCTTTTCGCCCAACACCGGCGCGCCGCAGAGGCCGCTCTCTGAGGCTTCTATCGGCCGGTCAGCGCCGGCTCCCACATCACGCGGAACCCGTTGGCATAGTCGGGGCATGCCTGTATACCGCTGTACCGGTTGGCCGAGCGACAATCGAAGGCGCCGCGGTACCAACTGCCGCCCCGCATCACCCGCTCCTTGCCCACCGCAGGCCCCGGCGGGTCGGCGGCTGGCGAGTCCTTGTAATAGTCAACTGCATACCAGTCGTCGCACCACTGCCACACGTTGCCGTGCATGTCGTAGAGACCCCAGGCATTGGGGCGTTTCTGGCCCACGGAATGCGTCGTGCCGCCAGCATTCTCGCTGAACCAGGCGTACTGGTCCAGAAGCGATTCCGCGTTGCCAAAGCTGAACAGACCCGTGCTGCCCGCACGGCAAGCGTATTCCCACTGGGCCTCGCTGGGCAGGCGAAACTTGCCACCGGCGGCAAATCGGCTATTGAGTTTGCTCAAGAATGCCTGGCACCTGTCCCAACTCACGCTATCGATCGGATGCCGCGGGCCGCGGTAGAGGCTGGGATTGTCCGGCATTACCGCCTGCCACTGGGCCTGTGTGACCAGGTACTTGCCCAGGTAGAAGGGCCGGCTGATGGTCACCTTGTGCATGGGCTGCTCGTGGCTATTGCCCCGGGTGCCGCCCATCATAAACGAGCCGGGACGAATACGGATCACCTCCAGGTCCACGCCCTTTGCCAGGTTAAGCGTCAACGTTTGGGCCGGCTCAACGACAGGGTGGCCAGGTTGATCGCCCGCATCCTGCGAGCGGGCAACCGTTGTTGACGGGGCCAGTTTGGCCTGGCTGCCTTCCAGGCATACCAATCGGCCGTCCTGTGTCGACAGAAACACTCGGCCACCGGCAGCGGTCAGACCGTCCCAGGCTGCAGCCGGTACCTGTAGTCGCTCCAATACGGAGCCGCTACTTGTATCCAAGAGGCACAAATTGCCCGCGGAACTGGCCGCACAGAGCACGTCGCTGGCCAGGAGCAAGGCCGAGATGGCCTGTTTCTTCTCGGTCAGGGAGAAGGGTGTCGTGCTCCAGGCGGCGCCGCGAGAGAGCTTCTGGCTCCGCCACAACAGGCCGTACTTGGCGTGCCAGACCTCCTTGCCCGAGCCGCCGTACCACTCCGTATCGAACTGCTCGCCGCTTTCCAGGTGGAAATCACGGCGAAACACGGTTCGACGATCCTGGGAACAAGCGTAGAGCGTACCACCGCGGAAGACGGCCAGCGGCCGCAGAAATGGCCGATCGCCCCAGGTCTCCGGCTCGTGCGGCGGGGCGTACGACCATGATCCGCGAGGGTATAGCACCGTGCCGTCACCGCTGCCGAGCCGGGCAAACCCACTGGTGGGCTGGCAACTGATCTTTCCCGTCGCCCGGTCAAACAGCCAGCGCGACATAGCCACCGCATCGCCTTCGCGGTGCAATAGGTCGTAATTCTCGAAATCGATGGCGGTCGACTCGTAGAAGTCCTTTTGCGGCACGCTGCCGAGCCGCTGTACCCAGCGGACGTGCCCGTCTCTGGGTTGGACGGCGAAGGCGAAAATGCCGCCGTCGGCCGATGCCTGCCGCCCGGCCGCAAAGTATGCCACGTCGTCGATCACCAGCACGCTGCCGGGCACGGGCCAGGGCGATTCGATCTGCCCATAGGCCACGATTCGCTCGTCCAGCGGGGCGGCGCGCAACCGCCACACCACCCGGCCATCGTCGGCACGCAAGCAGTAGACCCAACCGCTCTTGCAGCCGAAAAGGCACAGCCCGCGGTGGATTGTCGGAGCCGTGTCCACACGGCCGTTGGCGGTGAACGTCCAGCGGACTTGGCCCCTGGTCGTGTCCATCGCAACAACCTGGTGGGCATCAGGCCGCGCCACGTAGACCAGCCTTCCGGCGACCACGGGCGGCCCCAGCGGCCCGCGAATGAAGTAATTCTGCCGCCAGTCGTCGGCGATCGGGCCGTCCGGCCAATCGCCCAGCGTGGCGGTCCAGGATACGTGCAGATTTCGCGGCATTTGCCCCGCCGCGCATCCGCTGCGAAGTGCGTCGTGGCGATAGCAGGGCCAGTCGGCCGCTGGATCCGCCGCCGGATCGACCTGCGGCGCCTCTGCCGGCCCCGGATCGACCTCCGGCCGCCAGTCGTCCCAGCGCGGCTCGCCCCGCGGCCGCGCCGGCGCCAGGGCCACGCAGTCGCGCAGCATGGGCCAGCATACGCAACGCTTCGGCGGCGCATAAACCAAACCGTTAGCCGGAACGATCCCTGCGTCACGACTGCACGCCATCTTGGTGATGGGCGCGTGCGAGTCGGCAATGCCGCTATCCAGATCGCATAGCTTCATCTCCCCGCAACACAGATAGCGGCAGGTGGCCACCGGCGGAAAGCAATGCGTCAGGGCGGCCTGGCACGTCCGCTTCACCGTGCCCGTCTTCGGGTCCAGGCCGACGCCGATTCCTTTCTCGCCCCCCTTGTCCTCGATGACCCACACGAGGTTGCCGACGAACATGGCGCGGGCCTGCTTGAAGTGGCCAGAAAGCGGGACGTAATCGCGACTCCAAAGCGAGGCGCCATCGGCGGCAGCCAGGAGGTGGATGGCATTACCCTGTCGGGCGTCGGAAAGCGTGGAGATCTCGCACGCCAGTTGGCCGGCGTGATATACCAAGCGGCGGACCTTGGCCAGCCAAGGCAAGTCGGCCTGCGGTCGTCGCCAGTGGACGCAGCCGGTCGATAGGCTTCGGCACACCAGCGAGACTCCGGCGGCGTCGCCCGAATCGTGCTCAAGCGAGAATACCATGCCATCGCCCGCCACCGTATACCGCGACCGGCACACATCCTGTTTCCAGAGCAACTCGGCCGTGTCAAGCGATAACGCTCGGATCGCGTCTCGGTCGATGACCAGGATCGTACCGCCAACTAAGAGCACTTCACTGGGCAAACCGGCCGCCGGGTATTGGCGGATTTCCCGGCCGGTGGCGGCGTCCAGCGCGCGGAGCCGCTTGTCGGTCATCACCAGCAGGCGATCGGCCGTGGCGATAGGCTGGACGGCGCCCTCAATGAGGTCGAAATAAAATCCGCCCCGGGCGGGCGATGGGTTGAGCGCTCGCTCCCAGAGCCGCAGGCCGTTGAAGCCGTCGCGGGCGACTACGCCGGCGAAGAACGCCCGGCCGCCGCCGATGACGATGCTACTGATCTCCTGCGGCGGGGTGGCCAGCCAACGGACGCGCCGCGGCGGCCCCACCTCCGCATCCTGCGACACTGCATTGCCGTCGGCGGCATGACGCGGATGCGACCACTGATCCATGTCCGCAGGCCGAGGCTTTCTTGAGGCACGCCAAGCGAGCCCCGCGCGGCTCGGCGCGAGCGGCTGGAAGCCCGCCGCGGCCAGCTCGGCGTCGCCGATCGCTTCTTTCGGCACGAAGAACACTCCCCCGGGGCACAGCACACGGTGCAGCTCTTCAAGCGGAATGCGGCTGGCCGCTGCCTGGCCCAGAAATATCACGTTCACCAGGTTCTCGGTGTAAGGCAGAGCGCCCTCCGCGCCCAGCCGATCGACCGAAGCAAGACCATACAGTTGTTTCGCGTGCAACTCTCGGCGAAGGCGCTCGATGACGGCCGCATCGGGCTCTAAAACATGGACCAAGTACCGTCCGGTGGCTGCCAACGATGCGGGCCCCTGGTTGTCGCGGCAGGCGACCAGGACGCATAGCCCGCCGCTCACGCCGACTTCGGCGCAGAGTGTCTCGGCCGCGGGCGGTGCCGCGGCCGGTACTGTGGCTGGGCTGATCGCAAACATCAGAACAGCGGCGAATCCGCATATCACCGCCTGCGGGGAACTTATTGCTCGGTGCATGCAAGCTTCCTTTGTGGTTAATCAGCATCCTCCATTGGTATTCGAATGTCGATGCCCGTCAACGGTTGACCGAGCGAGAACACCCGGCCTTCGGCGTACTCCCAGGCACAGCTCGTATAGGTCTCCGGGTTCGTCTTGGAGATCAGTCCCACCTGGGCTTGCAGACGGAGGCGGAAATTGCGGACCTTGAAGGCGTCGCCCACCCGGTTTTCGATGCGGATCTTGTTCGCTGTGTGAATCGTGGCCAGGGCCGCCGGGGGCAAGGGCATCTCCACCGTCGCCCAGGAATCGCCCTGTCGTGGAAGCAGGCCGATCACGACGCCATTAAGCGACACCGGCTTGTTCTCGTACTTGCCGTCGTCGGAACCGAACACATCGAACACCAGCCGGCCGGCCCGGATCTCCCGCAGCATGGCTGGCGCGGCCCGAGTGGCCTCGACCTCGATTCTCTGATCGCATCGACTGCGGTTGCCTCCGGCCTGAACCGACGCCCGCAGCACATGCGTGCCTGGACGGAGCGGGACCAGTCGAAACTCGCGGCTGACGGCCGCCTGGGAGCCGATCCGCATAACCTGCCGCTCTGGCTCGATGCGCAGCCCTTCGCCCACCAGTTCGATCGCTGCTTCTTGAGCTTTGGTCGCGTTGAAGATCCGCAACCGGCCCGAGACCGGCTGCTCCTGGCTGGTGGTGGTCTGGGGGAGGTCCAGGCTCACGTCAAGCGGATCGATTGTGTACGATTCGAAACGGCCCTCCAGTGGCCGGCCGTCGAGCACCACAGGTGCATTGAGGCACGTGCGCGCGTGGGTTTTTGCGTCGCCGCCGAGGAAGATGACCGGCCGTCGCACCGATTGGCCGGGGGCGACGTGCAGCGGTTCTTCCGGCTTGCCGGCCAGACGCCAGCGGCCGACCAGGGGCTTACCGGTCCAATTGTCGATGACCAAATGGGCGTCAGTTTTGCCGTCGACGGCGACCGCCATCGGGCCTTCTAGGGCGTAGTACGCGCCGCCGGTGGCCAGGAGCACCGCTGACACGCTGCGATGCCGCGGCACCGCGATCTGCAACTTTTCACCGTCGCGGTGGAAACCCAGACGGCGGAGCCCCTCAAGATCAGGCGAAAGGAAATACGCGGCACGGACCGCAGCCGCGTCGGGGAGACGAACGACCAGCGGCACGTCGAGATCGACCACGGACCCATCCACGGAGCGCCCGTCAGTCACCATCACGGCCAGCACGTTTCCATCGCTCAGGCAGTAAATGTTTCCCTTGGTCCCCGGTGCTAACTCCAAAGCGTGAGGATGGAAGATCCACTGCTTGCCTCGACCCAGGGCCAGTAGCGGCCAATAGCGGTCGGCCAGGCGGCCAAGCGGGCCCCCGGGCATGGCGGTGGGATACAGCCCGTAGGCCGCGCAGTTCTGGAACACTCCCTCGCCCTGTTGCGACAGAGTGCAGCAGGCCCGGCCGCCAGCCGTGAGCCAATGGATCGCGCGGACCTGGTCCTCGTTGCCGGCCTCGGCCATCATCCCTTCCGCGAAATAGGCAATATCGGTGCAGTAGGGGCCGTTCCACCAGACGAACTTGCCCCGCGCCTTGGCCAGCTTGCGGCATTCCTGGTTGAGCCGCCCGATCGCCCAGCCCAGGCGATACGCGGTCCGCCCATTCTGAATCGTCCAGCCGTCGTCGTGCGCGTAGTCGAGGTGGTCGTAACACGACTGGTCCATGAAGAACCCGTCGGCCTCAGGATAGAGCTCCATCATCCGCTGAAACTCGTTCAGCAGATGCCGGCCCCAGCGGCTCTCGGGTTCGGGGCAGACGATCCAGCTCTCGTACCATGTTGGGTAACCTTCGCCCGTCGGCCCCTTGGCCAGCGCCTCGGGATAGTTCTCCATGATCCACGGCTTCCACGATTCGGTCGGGTTGAAGTACATCAGGGCGAACATCCCGTGCGCGTGCAGTCGGCGAAGGTAGTCGTTGATCTGCGCCGCCGAGATCCGTTCCGGCGACTTGCGGCAGACATAGTCGTGGATGGCTTTCCAGGAGGCGTCCTCTGGCGGTTTGGCCGGGTCGGGCAATTGCTTGAGGCCATGCCACTGGTCGTCGGCAAACGCGGGCCACGAGTCGCCCAAAGGCAAGTGCTGCCCGTAAAACGGCAGCGTCCCGTGGACCTCGACGGTTTGCACGTGCTGGGTTTGCCACTGGTCCAGCGTCTGGTCGGACGGCGTCCCACCGCTGCAAACGAACGGCCCGTGCAGCGCGGGAATCCGCGGATCGGCAACGCGAAAGAACTCCGGGTAGCGCTGGACCACGTGTCCCAGCCCGGGCCGCCAGTCGCCTGCGTGGCCAAACAGGATCAACGAGACCTCCACGGGGCGGCCCGGCTCGAGCCGTAAATGGACACGCCGCACCGTGATCCGCGCCGGTTTGACATCGGTCCAGACCTCGAACCCCCGCGTGGGAAGGGTGAAGTCGGCGAAGACCGTCAAGCCCCAGTCTTCCTCCGGCTGATAGAAGATGGTTGCCGGCATGACCATCCCGTCCACATCGCCTCGATAGCCCGTCCCCAGGCGGCGCGTGAAATCCACGACCGTCGCCTCTTGGCCGGAAAGCGCCAATCGAACCAGGCGACGGGGGACACAGGGGAGCGAAAGTTCAACCGCCGCCTCAAGCCGCTCCGGCCCGCGCTGGACGAGCGTCGTACGGCATTCGAGATTCGGGCCGGCAGTCCATACCGCGCGCAGTTCGATCCCCGATCGCGGTTCCCGCCCCTCGATGCGCAGGCCTGCCCCCTGCCGCTGGATCGACAGACTGGTCCATTGGGAGCTCAATGGCACTGCTTCCTGTTTGTTCACCTGCACGAAGAGCTGACTTGGGGCGGCCAGAAGCTCATGCCCGCGAACCGCGAACGACAACAGCCGGCCATCGGCCGGCGACAGCCTGGCGGCCAGATCGCCCGTCCTCAGCGAGAATTGGGGGGCCTCGGCGCCGAGTGCCACATGAACAACCAGAATCGAAATAACCGATCCGGCAAGAACCCTTATGAACGATGTCATGGCGAGCCTCGTGAAACAGGGATTACTCTTGGTGTCGTGGGCCACAGCAGCGACTTCGCCTTCCACTTTTCCCAAAGCGGGCGTTTGCAGCCGTTGAGCCCGTGGCCGCTGGACGGGAGTTCCAGATACTCCACCGGAACGTGATGGTCTTTCATCGCGGCGGCGAAGGGGCATTCCTGCCTCTCGGTCCAAGCGTGCGGAAATCAAACGGACGAAATCCAACCTTCAAGGCTGTGCTGGTCCACCGACTTTCGTGGTGCGAAGTTTCGATCAGAACCTGTTGCAGCTTTTCAAGTTATCATGCCCGTTAAGGATTCAGGAGGTAAGAACTTCTCGGCGGCGAATCAAACCAAACGTGCCCGGAGACTGATTGCCATCAGCGACTGTCAAGGGTCAGGCTGGGCGGGCTGTAACGATTTGAGCGGTCCGCGCCATAATCATTTCCCGTGCGCTTCCCCATCAAGGGCGGCTCCCCGCGGCGCTGCGCGGGTCCATCGGACTGACATCGGCCTCGACGCAGCAGCAGAATGGATACTCTGGATCGGCCGCCGGTGCGACGCGGTAGTCGTTGATCTCGTTGCCCGTGAAGCGTCAACGAATCGGCGATTCTTGCTGGGGCTTTTCGGTATGTTGGACTGACTTTGCGTTGGGAGGGTCTGATTGGTCCTCGACCATCAGAGTAATGAGGCGACGCGGGCTGTGCCGCTGACGGGGCAGATTCACAAGAACTCCTTCCAGATGGGGGTTAGAGCATCGACCGCCAATTCGTAACGTCGTCGCTTTGACGCGTACATTTCCCGTTTGGTCAACTCTGGTTCATAGCGCCGCGCGATGTGCGTCATGGCTGCGACGGCGGTGGGGAAATCGCCGTAAAGTCCGCAGGCTACGGCGGCGGCGATGGCGGCCCCCAGCGCCCCGAGCTCCGTGCCGGCCGGAATCTCGATCGGGATCTGGAAACCGTCGGCGAACATCTGTGCCCAAAAAGCACTCCGCGCCGCCCCGCCCGCAAAGCGAATCGACGTCGGCGCGGGACGGTGCCGCAGCAGTCGCAGCAGGTGCGTCTGATGCGCAAAAACGATACCTTCATAAACCGCCCGGGCTACGTGCCCGCGATGGTGTCGTCCTTGCAGTCCCACAAGGCTGCCCCGCGCGTCGGGCGTCGCGTTGGAACCGTACAGGAACGGGAGAAACACGGGATCCGCTGCCTGCGGCTGCACCGAGGCCGCCATCTGTTCGCAGCGCTCAAAGTCCGACGAGCCCGCCGGCGCCGCGGCTGCGGCGTCCGCCGCCAGGAACTCCTTCACGAACCAATCGAGATTGCATGCCGAAGTGGGGCTCCCCTCCAGCATCAAGTACCAACCGGGCATACTGTAGCACGAGGTCATGAACAGCTCGGGATCAACGAGGGGCTCGCGCGCGATGTATTGGTGACAACCCCAGGTGCCGGCCACGATCGACATCGGGCCGCCATCGACAATGCCGGAGGCCAAAGCGCAGGCATCGATGTCGAACATTCCAGCGGCAACGGGTGTGCCCGGCGCCAGGCCGGTTTGGGCGGCGGTCTGCGCGGAGATTGCGCCGCAAATATCGGCCGATCGCACCAGCGGCGGCAACAATCGCCGCAAGTCTGCGATCCCGAACAGCTCCAGCACCCCGTCGTCATAACGTGCATCAACGACGCTCATCAGGCTCGTCGCCGACATGTCGCTGAGCTCCGCATGGATCTTTCCGCACAGGCGCGAGCGGATGTAGTCCTTGCAAAGCAGCGCCCAGGAGGCCTTCTTCAGGCTCTCCGGCTCGTGATCGCGCAGCCAGCGCAGCAGTGCGTTGGGCTGTCCGGGCCAAAGGCTCTGGGCCGTCTTTGGCAAGGCTTGTCGATGCACGCCGTCGGCCAGCCACCGGTCCACGCAACACCGTGCGCGCGTGTCCATCGAGTTGATGCCGTTCCGCACGGGATCGCCGGCCGCGTCCACCAGGTGCAGACCATTCCCATAACCGGTACAGGCGACGCAGGCGATTTCGCACGGCGCAATACCCGACTTGGCGAGCACATTGCGGATGGCCCTGGCCGTGTCCTCCCATAGCCGGTCGTCATTGCGTTCCGACCAGCCAGGGTGGACTTCGATCAGATCCGGTCGAAAGGCGGAGACCGCCATTTCGGTCCCGTCCGTCGTAAAGAGTGCGGTCTTGGTCATCGTACTGCCAGCGTCGATGCCAAGCAGGTATTGGGCCACGGGAGCTTCCTTTGGGTACCGATCCGCAGGGGAACGGCTTTGGCTGGAGGAAGGTTGCGCAAGTCTCGACGTGTGGGCGTATCCAAACAGGCGCCTCGGATCGCCCTCGAACTATCGCATGAGTACGCCCCCCGACACGTCCACGGTCGCGCCGGTCATATAACTCGCGGCGTCCGACGCAAGGAAGACCACGACACTGGCGATCTCCTCCGGTCGGGCGATCCGGTGTAGAGGAATGCGGGCCAGGTACTTCTCCTTTCGCTCTTCCCAGATCCTGGCGACCATCTCCGTCATGACCATGCCCGGCGCCACGGCGTTGACGTTGATGCCTTCCTCGGCAACTTCGCGGGCGATGGAGCGGGTCATGGAAACCAACGCGCCTTTGCTGGCGTCGTAGGGCAGGTGGCCGGACGTGGAACCCAGGAACGCCGCCTGCGAGACGACATTCACGATCGTTCCCCGCGCACCGCGGGCGCGAAGCCGCACGATCAGCTCCCGGCTGGCGCGAAATGCGCCCGTGACGTTGACGGCAAACGTGTGCTCCCACTCCTCGCACGTGTAACTCTCGATCGGGCCGCTCGGGCAGTAAGCGGCATTGTTGACAAGCACGTCCAACGGGCCAAACGCCCTCTCGACCTGATCGAACATCGCGGTGACATCTTCGGTCTTCGCCAAATCGCCGGGAATTGCGAGGGCCTGCCGATGACCAATCGCGTCGGCCACGGATTCGGCTTCCTTGCGGCCCTGCCGGTAGTTGACGCCGACCTTTGCGCCTTCGGCCGCGAAGGCCACACAAATTGCCTTGCCGATGCCGCGCGAACCGCCGGTCACCAACACGACCCGGTCCTTCAGTTTCAGGTCCATGTATCCAGGTCTCCCGTCACAACATCGGACAATCGCCGCGATCGAGGCGCAATCCCCCGCTACGGCACGAGCACCGTACGGAGCGCCTCGCCGCTTTCCATCAAAGCCAGCGCCTCCTGAATATCGTCGAGTCGCAGCACATGGCTGACAATCTTGTCCATCGGCAGGGAGCGGCCGGCGATAAGTTGCACCGCGCGCCGGACGTGGGCCGCCGTCGAATCGCTGGTGCCCACGATCCGTAATTCACCGTAGTGAATCGCCCGGCTATCGACGTGGAGCATGGCTTTGCCGGCCGGCAGCGACGCAAAGAGGCACACCGTTCCACGCTTGCGTACAAGCGTCAGGGCTTGCTCCTGCGGTTGCGCAGCGGGAGCGGCGACAATGACCACGTCGGCGCCGTAGCCCTGCGTTTCGCCTTTGATCACGTCGGCCAGGTTTTCGCCGGCGGGATTCACAAGCCGATTGAAGCCGAACTTCTCGGCTTGGCGCAGGCGCATAGGATTGGGCTCGCTGAGGATGATCTTGGCCGCGCCAAGTTCGCGGGCAACACAGGCGTTGAGAAGGCCCATCGGCCCGGCTCCGAGCACGACAACCACGTCGGCGGCGGCAATAGCGCAGTTCTCGGCGGCGTTCACGCAACAACTCAAGGGCTCGGAAAGCGCAGCATGGATTGCCGCGACGCCGGCAGGGACCTTGACGAGGTGGCCTTGCTGCAGCCCGCGTGCAGGAATCGTGACGAACTCGGCCATGCCGCCAGGGTAATGAAAACCCATGGGCCGCAGATCGGTGCACAGATTCCGCCAGCCGCGCAGGCAATAGAGACATTCGCCGCAGGAAATGCTGGTCGCCATCACCACGCGCTCGCCAACCGCACAACCGCTTACCAGGCCGCCTACCGTCTCGATCAGGCCCGTGAATTCGTGGCCCATGACAATGGGCGGCTTTATGCGCGGGTTGCCGGATTTATAGGCCTTCCAATCCGAGCCGCAGACCGCGCAGGCGTCCACCTTCACCCGGATCTCGTCGGGACCGCATCCGGGAAGCGGCACTTGTTCACAGCGCACGTCGAGCGGGCCGCGATAGACAACCGCTCTAATAGTCGTCACTGGACCGGCCTCCGTCCAACACGGCTTCGGTGGAGCCGACGCCCAGCCGCGTGGCGCCTTGAGCCAGGTAACCGACGGCCGTCTTCCAGTCGCGGATCCCGCCGGAAGCCTTGACCCCCAGCCGGCCGCCGACCGTCTTGATCATGACATCGATGATTTCGGGCGTAGCGCTTCCCGGCCCGAACCCGGTGGATGTCTTGACGAAGTCGGCTTCCGCTTCCTCGCTGATGCGGCAGGCTTGGGCCACCTGCTCCAGGGTCAGATAGCCGCTCTCCTGGATGACCTTGACGAGCACTCCCTTGGGCCGGGCCACGGCGACCACGGCGGCGATGTCGCGACGGACCTCGTCGTGATTGCCGCTCAGAAACGCGCCGATATTCATGACCATGTCGAGCTCGCCCACGCCGTCCCGGATGGCCAGCTCGGCTTCAAGAGCCTTCACTTCCGGCCGGTGATGGCCGTGCGGGAAGCCGATCACGGCAGAAACGAGAACCTTGCTGCCGGCCAGGCACTTCGCGGCCAGGGCCACGTCGCACGGCCGGACACACATGCTCTTCACGCCTCGCGCAATGCACATCTGCGCGTGCTTCTTGACGTCGGTCTCGGTGAAGTTGGGTTTCAGCACCGCGTGGTCGATCGCGGCGGCGACTTCGGCAATATTGAATGACTTCATGCTTTGTCCTTGTCTTAGCCCCGGGAAAAAGGGGACAGGCACCATTTGTGCGAAGCACCCTCCGGGCCGTTCCGGCAAATGGTGCCTGTCCCCTTTTTCCCTCGTTAGTGCATTTCACGGCCGCCCGTGACATTGATCGCCTGGCCGGTCATGTAATCGGCGCCGTTGCCGGCCAGAAACAGCGTAAGGGCCACGATGTCGTTGATGTGCGCCAGCCGTTTGAGCGGGACCTTGGACGTGAACTGCTTTACCACCTCGTCACGGCTCTTGCCGAGATTCTGAATGTAGCCGGCGCTGACGGTGTTCCAGACGCCGGTGTCCTCGGTGATGCCCGGGCAGAGACAATTCACCGTGATGCCCCAATCGGCCAGCTCATAGGCGAGTGCCTGCGTGAAACCGATGACGGCCGCTTTGGCCGCGGAGTAGTGGCTCATCAGGGCCGAACCGGTCTTTCCGGACTTCGACGAGAAGTTGATGATTTTGCCGTACCTTGCGGCCTTCATCAGCGGCACGACGTGCTTGGTCAGCAGGAACGTGCCGCGGCAGTTGACGGCGAAGACTTGGTCCCACTGGCCGACCGCGATCTCTTCGACCTTGCCCTGCGCAACGATGCCGGCCACATTCACCAGGATGTCGATTTGCCCGCCCAGCGCAGTCTTGGCTGCGGCAACAAGCTCGCGAACCTGCGACTCATCGGCCACATCCGCCGCCAAACCGCAGGCACGGTCCTTTCCAACCGGGATGGCTGCCACCGCGGCCTCCAGCGCCCCTGGATTCAGGTCCGTAAGGAATACGCGTGCGCCGTTGGCCGCCAAACCCGTGGCGATCGCCCGGCCGATGGCGCCGGCCGCACCGGTGACCAGTGCCCTACGCCCCGTGAAGTCAATGATTTTCTCCACATTCATGAATCATTCCTTGGACCGGCTTTCACCTTGGCCGTTGTCGAGGCAACAGCGGCGCGCCGATGTCCTCCCCCGGATTGACCTGCCCGCAGGCCATACTATAATGCCGGTTTGGTCCCAAATCAACGGCGTTCTTTTTCGAGGAGCAACACAATGGGCAAGTTCGTGAGAATCGCGGGGCTGGTTACAGGACTATTGCTGCCGGGAATCGCAATCGCGGCGGGCGACGCCGTGGCGGCTAAGGGTACGCCGGCCCAACTGCTGGTGGCGCTGCCGGACGATTGCAATACGCCCGACGGCATGTCGCTCCAACCGGACGGCAGCATCATTCTTTCCGTCCCGAACTTCAACGACGAGAAGTCGCCGCCGCGGTTGATGCGGATCACCCCCGACAACAAGGCCGAGGTCTTCTACAAGTTCCCGACGCCCTACCCGGGCTACGACGCGCCCATCAACCGCATCGCCCCGATGGGCGTCAGCCGGGCTGCGTCAGGCGATTTGTACCTGGCGGACATGCAGTACATGAAAGACAAGAATCAGAAGTCTCGCATGTGGCGGCTGGTGGTCAAGGACGGCAAGGTGGACAAGATGATCCTGGTGGCCACGGGCTTCAACGTGGCCAACGGCACGGCCATCCGCGGCGATTGTGTCTACATCACCGAGTCGGTCTTGGAAGAAGGCTACAACCCCACGATGAAAAGCGCGGTGCTGCGGTTCAAGCTGGACGAGGAGAACGTGACGCTCAAGACCCCGCTGAAGGACGACCCGCACGTCATCGCCACCTTCGAGAGCCACAAGCAGGAGTGGGCCTTCGGAGCGGATGGCATCGCTTTTGACAGCAAGGGCAACTTGTTCGTGGGCCTGTTCAGCGACGGCCTCCTGTTCAAGCTCGAGCTGGACGCCAAGGGCGACGTCAAGTCCAATAAGCTCTTTGCCCAGGCTCCCTTCTGGAAGAACTGCGACGGGATGTCCTGCGACACGCGCACCGACAAACTGTACGTGGCGGATTCGGCCAATAATGCCATTCAGGTGATCAGCCCCGACGGCAGCGTAGCGACGTTCAGTCAGAACGGCGAAGTCAAGGACAAGAAGAAGGGTAAACTGTCCCAGCCGTGCGAAGCCCTGGTCCGCGGCAACACGGTCGTGGTTTCCAACATGAACTGGCCGTTCCCCGGCTTCGTGGCCACCACGTGGGAGATGCCGGCAACATTGTCGGTGATTCCGCTTTCGGCTGCCTCGCCGAGTCCGGCCAGGAAGGCGCTGCTGCCGCTGCGGAAACGCCTGCAACGGCCGTGAGAGCCGATGTGGCTGTACGCATGCCCGCTTAGGCGACCAGTGCAAGGCACCTGGAAGCAGCCGCGCGGAAATGAATTGTGCAAGTTTTGCGACGGGTGGCACGCCCTGCAAGGGCGTGGCGGGCCGGTAAATCCACGCCTTACACCGGCCACGCCCTTGCAGGGCGTGCCACCCAATTGGCCAAGTTATTCCCGTGCGGGCCCTGACCGCCTTTCCGACCGGTTGCTTTCCGCGAGGCGCCGCCATGGATTGTTTGATGGGGATCGACCTCGGCTCAACCAGCCTGAAGGCCATCGCCTATGATCTCAACAGTAATGTGCTCGCCAGTGGCAGTCGGCCCACGCAGCGGTTCCACCCCAACCCACAGCATCCCCAGTGGACCGTTTGGCAGCCCGAGCAGATTTGGGGGGGCGCCGCCGAGGCAATCCGCGAAGCGGTGAGCCAGTTGGCCGAGCCGCGGTCGATCCGGGCCGTGGCCGTTACGGGCATGGGCATGGACGGTCTGCCCGTCGACGACGACGGCTGCTGGCTTTATCCGTTCATCAGTTGGCATGATCCGCGCACTCGCCCTCAGTTCGACTGGTGGCAAGAGCACGTCGGCGCAGCCAAGGTCTTCTCGATTGGCGGGAATCCTCTCTGGCCCATCAACTCGGCCCTGCGGATCCTATGGATGGCCGAACACGAACCGGAAATCCTGAAGCGAACCAGCAAATGGCTGCTGATCGAAGATTTCCTGAACTTCCAACTCTGCGGCCGCTGCGTCACCGATTACAGCATGGCGTCCTGCACGCTCCTGTTCGATCAGCGGACCCTCCGTTGGTCCGATGAACTCCTGGCGCTATCCGGCATCGACCGTCGATTGCTGTGCGAGGCTTTGCCCAGCGGCACGCCCATCGGCCAGGTACACCGCGCGGCGGCCGAGACCACGGGTTTGCCCGAGGGAACGCCGGTCGTGCTCGGCGGCCACGATCATCTCTGCGGAGCCTTGCCGGTCGGCGTGTTTCAGCCGGGCATGGTGCTCAACGTGACGGGCACGTGGGAGACCGTCACGACCGTCGCCGACCGGCCCGTCTTGAAGGATGACCTGCGCTGCGCCGGAATGACGGTCCAGGCCCACGTCGCACGCGGCCAGCACGCGATCTGGGGCGGCAACGTCGCGTCCGAAATGCTGGAGTGGTTCCGCCGGCAATTCGTGCCGACGACCTCGGACGGCGCCGACGCGGTGCCTTGGGCGACGCTGATGGCCGAGGCCCAGGCGTCTCCTCCGGGCGCCCGGGGCGTGATGTTCTTGCCGCACATGTCTTCGGCGGCATGCCCGATTGTTGATCCCCAGAGCCTGGGCGCTTTCGTAGGACTCAGTACGTGCGCCACGCGCGGCGACCTGCTTCGGGCCATGATCGAAGGGCTCGACTATCAGTTCGTGGAGATGCTCGGCGCCCTGCGGGCCGTGCTGGAAGAACCGTTCGTGCGTTTCGTGATGGTCGGTGGGGCCACGCGAAATCACTTCTGGATGCAGAACAAGGCCGATACGCTCGGGCAGGCGATTGAGGTATCCGAGGTGGCCGAGGCGTCGCCGTTGGGCGCGGCGATCCTGGCGGGGATCGGTGTGGGCCTGTACCATGATCTGCAAGACGCGTGGCGACACGTATATCGCCCTGGCACGATCTACCAACCCGACCCCGGCCGTGCCGCCCATTACGCTCGATGGATTCGTACCTATCGTGACCTCTACCCGGCAACGCGGCCCATAAGCCATTCTCTCTTCGAGGCGTTCCTGACTTGACCGGAAGACAGACAGGTGCGGGCGCTGCCCAGGCTTGAGTATACGGACGCAAAGCGATATAAATAACTCGGTGTGGATCTGTATCCTCGTAGGAAAGAGGCATTTCTTGCCAGGACGTGCTCCCCTCCGACATGAAAGCTGCCCAATCCGTCTCCCGTAACCTATCCCCCTTTTTTCCATTCCAACCCGAGGAACCCGATCATGAAATCCGTGCTTATCGCCCCACACAAGTACATTCAAGGACGTGGCGTCCTCAAGGAGTTGGGCAATTACCTGAAGATACTCGGCCGGCGACCGTTGGTGCTGTGGGATGAGTGTGTGAAAGGAATTGTGGGCACGACGGTTTTGGAGAGCCTTCGCCTCTCAGGCATGGAACCCCTTGAAGTCATGTTTCAGGGCGAAGCCACACTGAACGAGCGAGCGCGCGTGGGACAACTGGCTCGCCGGCAAGGAGCTGACATCTCGGTGGGCGTCGGCGGCGGCAAGGTTCTGGACGTGGCCAAGGCCGTTGCCGTGGACCTGGGCCTGAAGATGGTGACCTGTCCCACGATTGCCTCCAATGATTCGCCTACCAGCGCGGCCTCGGTGTGGTATGACGAGCAGGGCAGTTTTGTCAACTTCGAATGCTGGCCGTGCAATCCCCATATCGTGATGGTCGACAGCCAGGTGATCGCCCGAGGCCCCGTGCGGGCGTTCGTGGCCGGCATGGGCGACGCCCTGTCGACCTGGCTCGAAACGGAGGCAGCCGGCAAACGCTGCGCGACCAACCTTGCCGGCGGCCGGCCAACCATGGCCGCCATCGCCATCGCACGGCTCTGCTTCGACACCCTCATGGAACATGGAATCGACGCCAAACGCGACTTGGAACAGCAGGCACTCACTCCGGCCGTTGAGAAAGTTATCGAAGCCAATGTGCTGTTGTCAGGGTTGGGCTTCGAGAGCGGCGGACTTGCCACGGCCCACATGGTCGGTAACCTGCTGTCGAACGTCCCGGAGTGCAAACGATTCATGCATGGCGAAAAGGTCGCCTTCGGAATCATCACCCAACTCTGCCTGGAGGACGAGATCGACGTGGACTACAGAAACGCCATCGTCGATTTCGAGATCGCCGTCGGCCTGCCGGTAACCTTCGCCGACATCAACCTCGAAGGCCTGACGCGTGAAAGGCTCGCGGAGATCGGGAAAGCCTGTGCGGGCAAAGGCTCGCTATGCCACAACCACCCGTTTCCCGTTACTGCGGATGACGTTGTCGACGCCATGATCGCGGCCGACGCGCTGGGCCGTGTCCGCAAAGCGGCCGCGTGAAACCATAATCCGAACTTGCAACTTCCCATGCAGGAGTCTCCAAGTGAAAAAGTTTCATCATCTCGGACTGATTACTCACACCGCGGTATCAGGCGAAGTGTGGTACGACAGCCTCAAGGTTTGGGGCACCAATCCTGACGACGACCCTAACCGCATCGAATGGGTCCGTTTTGCACCCGCTAGTCCCTTGGCCGAGACGCCAGTGGCAAAGATGCCCCACATATCCTGGGCAGTCGACGACCTCGACCAGGAATTGCAAGGCAAGCAACTGGTCGTAGGCCCATTGCAGGCTGCCCCGGGCGTCCGCATCGCTTATTTCTTTCTGGACGGCGCGCTGGTCGAATACCTGGAAGTCAAATAGACAGCGAACCCGGCCCGACAACGGATCGCAGTACGCCCAAAGTCCGGGACCTGGTCCATTTTTCGGCGAGACCAGTGTAGCCGCCGACCACCTTGGCACCCGTCTGCGGGCTGATCATCGCCGGCCCGGCCTGGCGGACCAGTCGGGGATCGTCCTGGGTCTCGACTTCCAGGATCTTGGCCGGCTGGTCGCAGTAGATGCCGACGATCACGTTGTCGTTATAGACCCAACCTTCGTTCCCAGTGTTGTAAGGTGGGTCGATATAGATGCACTTCACCTGCCCAGCGTAGTAGGGAAGCAGTGCCTTTAACGCGACGAGGTTATCACCCTCAACGAGGCGGTACGTGTTGGCCGGGTGCCGGTACTCGGGGATCTTGCCGGTTCGGCCCCACTTTCGCATAGTATTGGGGGCGATTCCCATCATCGCAGCCGCCTGCTTGACCCGCAGGTACTCGTCGTCCTTGGTTTTCATGCAATTGTGCTCCAATGCAGGGAAATTACGCAATTTTCCACATAACCAAAACCCTACCAATTCCAACACCCACCCATAAGTGCCTACGCCACCCTGGCCTTGTGGTTTTCCCAAGGGCGGCTCGACGCGTGTATCGCCACCGCTACAGCTTACCAGGGGGGTGGTCAGATCACGACCAAGTGACCGAAATTTTCTTCGAGCGGCCGTTTCGTGCCGCGCTCAGCGAACACATCCGCCGGCCAAGCAGCAAGCCTTCTGGGGCGCCAACCACGTCAAATCCAGCCTCTCCACGCGGCACTTAACCATGAATCCCGTTAGCCGTCAGAACCCCGCTTTTTCGGGCTAAGTCTCGCTTCAGCCCGTTTTGAGCCTCGCAGCGTCTGCGAACACACCTCACCCAAGGCCATCCGGCCTACGCTGCGAATGACGGCCCGGTAGTCCACCTGCCGCTCCTGCGGCTCTGTGCTGCTCGCATTTCGCGGGCGGTTGCGTGTTCTTTCCCTGACACGGACCGCCTGCCTGGCGGTCCATCCCCACAAGGAGATCGCTGATGATCGCACGACGTGAAGACCCACGTCCCCGCAAGAGAGTCCCCGCCTGGCATCGCGTGTTCCTCTCGATGCTGCCGGCAATCGCCCGGCACGCCTGCATCGCCTTCCGCCACATGGGCCCGGAGGCCAAGGCCGAGGCCGTGCAGGAGGCCATCTGCAACGCCTGTGTCGCCTTCGCCCGGCTGGCAGAGTTGGGCAAGCTCGACCTGGCCTACCCCTCTGTCCTCGCGCGCTTTGCTGTGGCCTAGACCCGTGACGGCCGGAAGGTCGGTTAGCGGTAGTAGAGGTTGAAGCAGGTGCGCAGCATGGCGGACGATACGACTGCGATTGCCTCGCCAAGACGATCGAAGAAGTGCTGGCCGTACATCGTGCGGTGGTATTTCTCCCGCTCCTGTGTGACGCGGGCGTAGTGCTTGGCGACGAGCTTGCCCAGGGTGCGATACCAGTCAAGCGTGTCGCTGCGCTGCTTGACGCACAAGGGCCGCAGCTCTTCCACGGCCGGGTCGAGTACCTCGTCCTCGAAGTCGAAGCACGCAAGCGACGGTTTTCTGTTATCGACAAGGGGCATGAGGGCACATTTGGAACGGCGTCTGGCGATTATGTTTGGCATTGTGGTCCTTCTATGACCAGGGGTGTTGGATCTAATTATTGAGAATTAGAAGTGGGGGGGGCCGGCTTGGCCAGCACTGTCCTCTGCCGGCTGCGGCATTAACTGCAATACTTCTTCGCGGGGTATGAACCAGGATCCGCCGGTTATGTGGGCCTTGATCGCCTCCGTGGCGATCAGTTTGCGGAGTTCGGCCACAGACAGGCCGGTAAGCTGTGCCGTTTGTCGAATGGTAAAGCTGGGACGGAGCGGTATGCCCTTACGCCTTTCGTTTTCGATGTGCTGCTTTACGCTGGCCTCAATATCGGGCCAAAGGGCGTCGACGAGGTACTTGCCTTCGGAGTCGACGATTGGGACGTACTTGGGTTTGCTGGGTTTGCGCATGATCGTTCAGCTTGAACTGGGGGTGTCTGCGGTCGCGCATACGGGCTCGGTCGAGGGTATAGCGACTCCGAAATGCCTGGCGATGCGCTCGATGTCGGCCTGCTGGAAGACACGGATATTTCTGACGCGGATCGCCGGCTCTGGAATACGGTGCGTGGCAATCGCGTAAGCAATGCGGTAATGCTGGAGTTTGAGAAGTTCGGACACCTCTCGAAGACTTAGGAGTGTTTCCATGTGTGGTTTTCTCGGATTCGACGGATATGTTGGGAGTAGCAATACGTTGTTACTACATCGAGCATAGCGCATTCGGTCGGGAAGCGCAATAGGCGTTTTTGAGAAAAAGCGATGGGCAAGTCGCCGCCCGAAATCGTCAGGGCCAGAGGCCGGCATGCGATCGCTGTAGGCTTCCTGGGCGCGCGCTGGACGCCGGTAGGGCCTTGGAGGGCTTGTCGGGGCATGGGAAGGCCTGGCCAAAGGGCCCGCCAATGCGCGTCGGTGTGTCAAACCTCCGGCTCCAAACGCAAGTGGCCAACGTGCGTCGGCGTGTGCCTAACCTCCGCGCGCAAGCGGTCGCGAAATGCTTCGGATGCGACAGGACGACCGTATCTGTTGTGGTCATCGACAGCGGCCTGTCCGACCTTCGCGGCCCGAGGTTGGCATGTTGAAGAAGCTGTAGTGCATTAGGGCGATGCGGCTATTGCTGGCTCCCACACAAGTATCTGTGCGTTTGTTGTTGGAAACCTCAATATTCTTACGGCGATCCGGCACTTTGATTGACGAGATGGCGATCTCGGACTCGGTTTGTCGGGAAATCTGCGGCAGGGTGGGGGATCAGCTCAACGTCAGAAAACGAAGGTGTGCTCAGACATTTCCAGGTACCTGGCACAAGGAAGGCTCCTCTGGTCTCGGCCTAAGCTTACCCGGCCGTCTTGTTGGGCCAGCCAGTCGAGGTTTTGTGGTCGTCGGCGGTTACAGGGCGATCCAGTGGCGGGTTGCGGCCAATCCGCTGTATAATATCGCAAACGATAGGGTGGGGCTTCTCGAAGCACAGATATGCCCCAGTGGAGGATTAGACATGCGGATATTTTGCTGGACCAACCGCCTGTGGTTCGTAGCTTTGTGTGTCTTGATCCGCCTTGTTGACGCTTGGGCCGACGATCAAGCCGCAGGGAAGCCGACCTTCGACAGGTGGCAGACGTGGCAGACAACACACCCTCTTCCTCTTCTGGAAAACGACAAAGCCGAGGAATCGCTCGTGGGCGAGTTGCTTGCGTCGCATCCATTCGCCCAGTCGCGCGATGCGATCATCGAGCGGGAAGTGAGGCGAGAGTACTCGCGGCTCGTTGGACTCATCGACAATCGGGATCACTGGAATCGTGTCATCGCGACGGCGTTCCGGTCGGATGCAGTGGTTCAGCGGACTGACCGAGACCCGGTGGACTTCGTTTTGCGAACTACTCGGGCACTCTTGGCGGACCTGAATCGCTGCGGGCCGGTCGGGCACGGGAGCAAACTGGAGCAAGAACTGGCTGGACTGGCGGCCCAGGTCGCCGCACTTGACGTGGCTCGTAAGGTCGACCGGTTCGCACTTTTCCAGCGAGTCTGCACCCTGAGGCGACGGATTGCTTTCTCGAACCCGCTGCTCGATTCTGGCAGTATTGTCTTCGTCAAGCGACGGCTTGCCGCGGCCAATCACATGTGCGACCAGTACTATGGCAACTTCGCCCGAGCCGGCGGAGGACTGTTCTTGTTGCAGGACCCATTTGGCCGATCGCCCCGAGTGAAGAATCTCCTGGAAGGCTCGACGGTCGAGAACGGCCGACTACGCACGAAAGCGTTGCAGGGAGGCTCCTTTCTCCAGCCTTCGCTGTCGTATGACGGGAGAACCGTGGTGTTTGCATACACGCAGAGCGGTTCAAGCGACCCGAAGTGGGGCGTGGAGATGAAGGAGAGGCCGCCGTGGACTGCGGAGACATCTTACCATATCTTCCGTGTGGCCATTGACGGGACCGATTTGATACAGCTCACGGATGGGCCGTGGAATGATCTGCACCCGAATTGGCTGCCGGACGGGCGGATCGTGTTCATCTCGGAACGCCGCGGGGGATTCGGACGTTGTCACGGCCGGCCCGTCCCGCTTTACACCCTGCACGCGATGGACGCGGACGGCCGGAACCTCCTGCGGCTGAGCCATCACGAAGGGAACGAGTGGCATCCGTCGGTCAACAACGACGGGATGATTGTCTACAGCCGGTGGGACTACGTGGACCGAGGCCACAACCAGGCACATCATCCGTGGATCACCACGCCGGACGGACGCGACCCGCGGTCGATCCACGGGAACTTCAAGCCCAGCCATGACCTCAATCCCGACATGGAACTCAACGTAGTGGCGATCCCCGGTTCGCGCCGCTACGTGGCCACCGCAGCGGCCCACCACAGCCAGGCCTACGGATCGCTGATTGTGATCGACCCTCGCGTACCGGACGACGACGCTCTGGCACCAGTGCGGCGGCTGACGCCGGATGTGGGTTTCCCGGAAACTGCAGAACAAGGCGCACTGGCCTACGGCACCGCCTGGCCCTTGAGCGAGCACTACTACTTGTGCGTGTATTCGCCGAGCGGTGACGGGCACGGCATTTACCTGCTCGATGCGTTCGGCAACCGGGAATTGCTCTATCGAGACCTGCAGATCGGTTGTCTGGGCCCGGTTCCTGTGCAACCACGTCCGACTCCGCCGATCGTCCCGGCCGTCGGCGAACCGGCCCGACTGACAGAATATCCCACGTTCCGTGCCGTCGGCGATGAGCACGCCGTGGACACGACCCGTTCTGCGACAGCCGAAAAGGCCGTCGTGAGTCTTATCAACGTGTACGACAGCCTCTACCCGCTGCCCGCGGGTGTGAAGATCCGGGCGATTCGGATCATGCACCTGCTGCCCAAAAGCACGCCTCTGCACCACAAGCCACAAATAGGCTACGGCTCGGAGACCAGCGCGCGTGCAGTCCTGGGGACCGTGCCGGTCGAAGAGGACGGCAGCGCGTGCTTCTATCTCCCGCCGGGCAAGTCGGTCTACTTCCAAGGTTTGGACCAGCGGGGATGTGCGGTACAGTCCATGCGCAGCGCCACTTACGTCCATGACGGTGAGAAACTCACCTGTGCCGGGTGCCATGAGCGCAAGGGCCGCTCGCCAAGGCAGACGCTGGCTGGACCGCCCAAGGCTTTGGGCCGTGAGCCATCGGATATCCAGCCGGAGGTAGAGGGCAGCAATCCCTTGAGTTTCCCGCGGCTGGTCCAACCGGTGTTGGAAAAGCACTGCGTGAAGTGCCACGGGCAGAATGCCAGCGAGCCGCCGGACCTTCGCCAAGGGGACTGGCAGCAGGACAAATTCCACTGGTACCAGTCGTACCGCAACCTCCGCCCCTACGCCTTCCACTACGGCGCGCCTCGTAACGACAAGGTGGAGAACCAATACGACCGCTGGCAGCCGGCCCGGACCCTGCCGGGGAAGTTCGGCGCCCGGGCGTCGCGACTGCTGCTGCTGCTGGACAAGGGCCATTATGACGTGAAGTTATCGCCGGAAGAGCTGCGCCGGATCATCGTTTGGCTGGACGCGAATTCCGACTTCTTCGGCGCTTACGAGAACGTCGATGCCCAGGTCCGGGGCGAGCTGGTACTTCCGAATCTCCGGTAACCTCCCAACACGGCGATGATGGCCTCGAATAACGGCTGTAGACCGGGGACGCGGCAGGAGATGTCAAGAAAAATTGGGGCGCTTAGCGGCTAATTTACCACGCCGGGGTTGGTCCGATATGCCAATCATGGGGGATTGCGGTGCATTTCCTTGCCTGCGGAGGAGTGCCCCTCCTCCGCGCGCAAGGGCTCGTCCCACTCAGAGGCAGCTAACTCAGGGATTGTTTCCCTTGACCCGCTGGCATGTTATGCTAACGGTGCCGCGATGTGAGGCCGTCAAGCCCCCGTTTCGCCCCACCCCGGCCGCCCCGCCTCAGAACCCGCCCCGTTGGAATGTATTGCAATGAGAACAAAGGCCATTTTTCCGCTTTTGTTGGGTCTTTTCCTTGCGGGATTCAGTTTTGCGCGCGGCGAGGCACCGCCGAAGTCGGCGTCGGCCCCGGCTGCGGCCGCCCCTGGAAGCGTCTTCTTTCTCCGCGACGTAATGCCGTTGGTGAACCGTCTGGGCTGCAACAGTGTGCAGTGTCACGGCGCGTCCCTGGGTCAAGGGGGAATGGCGCTCTCGATGTTCGGCGGCGATCCGGAAGCCGACTACGGCACCATCGTCAAGGACCAGCAGGGCTTGAGGATCGATCCGATGGAGCCGGCCAAGAGCCTGTTGCTGCTCAAGGCTTCCGGCAGCATTCCCCACGCCGGCGGGCAGAAGATCCCGCCCGGCTCTGCGGGATACAAGATGCTTCTTTCCTGGATCGAGCAAGGGGCGCCCTACAACGATGAGAAACTGCCGAAACTGGTCTCTGTCCAGGTCCTGCCACCGGAGCAGGTGTTGCAGAAGGGCCAGACACAGCAACTTGCCGTTTCGGCCGTCTACTCCGATGGCACGAAGCAGGATGTCACCCGGTTGGCCACGTTCCATACGACGGACGCCACGGTGGCTTCCGTCGACGGCGATGGCAAGGTGAAGGCCGTGGAGTTCGGCTCGGCCGCGGTCGCCGCCGTTTATCTGCGCCAAGCGGGCGTCGTGCGCCTGCGGGTCCCGCAACCGCTTGTAGCGCCGTTTCCCACAATCACGCCGAACAACAAGATCGACGAACTGGTGTTTGCCAACCTGAAGGAGTTGGGCTTTCCGCCCTCGGAGGTCGCCGGCGACGAGGTGTTCCTGCGCCGTGTGTTCTTCGACGTGATCGGCGTCCCGCCCGCCCCTGAAGAAACCCGCGCATTCCTCGCCGACAAGGACCCGCAGAAGCGGATCAAGTTGATCGACCGCCTACTGGAGCGCGAAGAGTTTGCCGACTTCCTGGCGACGAAGTGGCGCGACCTCTTGCGGATCAAGGCCGAAGAACCGATCAACCTTTGGCCGAAGGCGGCCGAGACCTACTACCGCTGGGTGCGGGAGAGCATCGCCGAGAACAAGCCGTACGATCAATTTGCGCGTGAGTTGCTCACCGGCTCCGGCAGCAACTTCCGCAACGGGCCGTGCAATTACGTGCGGGCCGTGCCCGAACGCGACCCGCGAACCCTGGGCGAGTCCACGGCCCTGGTCTTCCTGGGGGCGCGCCTCAATTGCGCCCGGTGCCATGCTCATCCGGTCGAGAACTGGGGAGAGGACGACGACTTGGGCATGGCCGCGTTCTTCAGCCAGGTCGGCTTCAAGTTCACCGGCGAGTGGAAAGAGCAGATCGTCTACCGGAACCCGGAGGGCGTGGTGCGGAGTCCGAAGACCGGCAAGCCGGTAGTGATGAAGCCGCTGGCCGCCCCGGCGCTGGCGCCCGATCCGGCCGTCGATCCGCGTCGCAAGTTTGCCGAGTGGCTCACCTCGCCACAGAACCCCTGGTTCGCCAAGAACATCGTCAACCGCATCTGGTTCTGGCTCATGGGGCGGGGGATCGTCCACGAGCCGGACGACCTCCGCGCGACCAATCCGCCCGAGAATCCCGCGCTGTTGGAGTACCTGGAGAAGGAACTGATCGCCCATCGCTACGACTTGAAACACATCTACCGCTTGGTGCTCAATTCGAAGACATACCAGCTTTCCAGCGAGCCCACGCCGCAGAACGAGAAGGACGTGGCCCACTTCTCCCATTACCGGAGCAAACGGTTGACGGCGGAGCAGATCTTGGACGCGCTTTCGCAGATCACCGAGCAGCCCAGCCGCTTCCGCCAGTTCAGGCGCGACAACACGGCGCCGGCCACGACCATTCCGGCGGACGTCAAGGCGTCGCAGATCGCCGAAGCCAGCGAGACCTCAATGCTCGCCGCGATGTTCGGCCGGCCGGAACGGGGCACGGCGATGGAGCGCGAGCGGGCCGACGACCTGAACCCGATGCACGTGCAGTTCCTCGCGAATTCCTCGGCCATCGAAGAGACATTCTACGGCTACCCGCGGATCCAAGCCCTTCAAAAGGACCGAAAGGGCGACGCCGAAATCGTCGAGGAACTGTACCTGCTGGTGCTGTCGCGATTTCCGGCCGAGGCCGAAAAGAAGAAGCTGGTCGACTACTTGACCGCCGAGAAGAACCGCCATGATCCGGCGATCCACGACGTGTTGTGGACGCTGTTGAACACGAACGAATTCCTGTTGAACCATTAACCTGTACATAGGAGGCATTGTCATGGACAGTCACTGGAACCGTCGCGACTTCCTACGCGCAAGCGGCGCAGGCCTGTTGGGAGCAGGCGTGGCCGCGGGGATCGCCCCGCCGGCCGCCGCGTCGGCGCCGAAGGCCAAGGCCAAGTCGGTCATCGGGATCTACCTGGTGGGCGGCTGGACGCACATCGACACGTTCGATCCCAAGCCCAACGCCCCACCCGGCGTGCGCAGTTTCTTCAAGCCGATCCCGACCAACGTGCCGGGCACCGAGATCACCGAGCTCTTCCCGCTGATGGCCAAGTGTGCCGACAAGTACACGATCATCCGCTCGCAGACCGCGCCGGGGGGCGGCCACGGCGGCTACGTCATGCTCTGCAATGCGATGCTCCCGAAGGAAGCGGCGAGCACGCACCCCTCGGCCAAGCTGACCTATCCGTGCGTGGGCGCCATTGCGGGCATGAAGGAGGTCGAGGACGGCACGTACAAGGGCGACATCCCGCCGTGGGTCTGCATCCCGGACATCCCCTGGGGCGGAAACAACTACGGCTTCCTGCCGCCCAAATACCAGGGCTTCTGCGTGGGAGATCCCAACGTAAAGGACTTCCGGGCGCCGGGCGTGAGTCTCTCGCCCGAGGAAGAAAAGCGTCTTGAGAAGCGCCGCGCCCTGTTATCAGCCGTGGGCCTTGGCAACAAGGAGAAGACGCCTGCCGCGCAGGCCGCCGAGGCCCTGCGCCAGAGCGAGTTCCGCCTGCTCACTGGCGACGCCAAGAAAGCCTTCGACCTCTCCCTGGAGAAGAAGGAAACCCGCGATCGCTACGGCCGGACCATGCTCGGGCAGGGTTGCCTCCTGGCCCGGCGGTTAGCGGAGTACGGCGTCCCATTCATCACGGTTCCCTGGAGCGGCGGCGAGGTCCAGGGCTCTTATGGCTGGGACATGCACGAGCAGGTGAACAAGAGCCTGCGATTGCTGTGCCCCATCCTGGACCAGGCGGTCTCCGCCCTGTTCGAGGACCTGGCCCAGCGCGGGACCCTGAAGGATACGATCGTCATCCTGTATAGCGAGGGGAGCAAGTCGCCCGATTGGAACGTCAAGCCCGAGACCCTCGGCGGCAAGCATCCCGGCGAGACGGGGGCCGGACGGGAACACTACAACGAGGTCATGTGTACGGTGATCGGCGGCGGCGGTTTCAAGGGAGGCAAGATCCTGGGCGAGAGCGACGACCAGGGCCGTTACATCAAGTCGCGGCCCGTCTATCCCTGGGACCTCTGGGAAAGCGTTTACCAATTGATGGGCATCGATCCGCAAGACAAGCTGCCGAACCCCGATGGCTGCACGGCTTACGTCAGTCCGGCGACGGCATGTTCGTACGCGCGTGGGGGAATTCTGAAGGAGATTATGGAGTAGGGATTGGGGATTTGAGATCTTGAGATTCGGCATTGGGATGCCGCTTGCGGCGTCGCCAACGACAGAGGATTCGTATACTATGAATTTCAAACGTCGGATCGGTATGGCCGTGCTCTTGGCGATGGGAGTCGCGTCGTCTGTCGAAGCGCAACCGGCTGGCACGGCTGGTCCGCCGAGAAGATCATTGGTGATCCCTACTTGGATCGCAACTCCGGTCGTCGCGCCGGCGCCCGCGCCGACGACGCCTACCGGGAAGCCGCCGGCGCCGACACCCGCCCCCGCTCCGCCCGCGCCCCCGCCGACCCGCGGCCCGGACTGCGTCGTCGCCTGCGGCCCGGCTTTGCCGCTCTCGGCTGTCGCTTTCAGCCTGGACGGAAAGACGCTGGCCGTCGGCGGCTATCGCGAAGTCCTGCTGTGGGACCTGGTTGCCGGCAAGCTGGGCGCGCGGATCGGCGCTGGGCAGATCGGCACCATGGTGCGGGCCGTACTGTTCACGAAAGACGGCAAGCGCCTGATCACCGCCGAGGGCACGCCGTACGCCGCCGGCGGCGTCAAGATCTTCGACCTCCCGGGCGGACAGGCGGCCATGAACTTCCAGGAGCCCAAGGGCGCGGTGCGATCGTTGGACCTCAGCCCCGACGGAAAACTTCTGGCCGGCGGATGCACCGACGGCGCGGCCTACGTCTGGAGCCTGCCGGAGAAGAAGCTCGTAACGACCCTGAAGGACCACGCGCTGCCGGTGAGCAGCCTGTCGTTCTCGTCCGACGGCAAGTACCTGGCGACTGCAAGCCTCGACAAGACCATCCAGGTCTGGGAGGTCGCCACGTGGAAGCCGGACGATAAGAACAAGAAGACGATCGTTGAGGCCCCCGTACGCTGCTGTCGCCTGCGCGAGGTCGGCCGCCACTGGGCAGGCGGCGGCAGAATGACGTTCGTCTTCGGGCTGGTCGTCGGCGGCCAGGAAGGACGTTTGCTCGAATATCGCATGGACGACAAGGTGCCCCCGCCGTACCGCCCGGACGTCAAGATCGACTTGGATGCCGGCATCCCCTTGGATTGCGTTTGGCTCAACGACCTCGATCAGAGCAAATGGTACCGCCAGTGGGTCTATGTCGCCGCCAGCGACCACACGGTGAAGTCGTACACCTTCGAAAACAAGAAGCTGACGCTCGCCGACACGCTGACCGGGCACAGCGACTGGGTCCATGCGCTGGCGGCCAGCGCGGACGGAAAACGGCTCGCCTCCGCGGGCGGCGACGGCAGCGTCAAACTCTGGGACCTGACCGACCGCAGCCTGCTGGCCACGCTTGTGCAGCTTGCGCCCGGCACAGACCAGTGGCTGGTTGTCACCGGGCAAGGCTACTATGCCACATCCACCCCCGGCGCCGTGGCGTGGAAAACGGGCGATCCCAAGCTGCCGCAAGAGAAACTGGCCGCGCTACAGAACTCGGATCTGGTCGGCCAGGTCTTGGCAGGGAAGAAGATCCCACAGGCGGCGAAATAGAAATACGAAATACGAAGCACCAAATACGAAACAAATCCAAAAGACCAATGTCCAAAGTTCAAAACCACCCCGATGACGCCGGCCGTGCCGTTTGGGATATTTCGATTTCCCGCCTTCTCATTTGTTTCGTATTTGGTGCTTCGTATTTCGTATTTGTGGCATCGGCGCTTTGTCTCCTTCCCGTCGCTTCCCGCGCCGAGGGTCCCACTGGGCCGGCGATCTTCTTCATCTACCCTGCGGGCGGGCAGTCGGGCACGACCGTCGAGGCCACCGTGGCCGGTCAACAGCTCAAGGGGGCCAAGGCCGTTTACGTTTCCGGCAAGGGCGTGACCGCGCGCATCGCGACCGAGGCGAAGCCGGACCCCAACGCGAAGCCGAAGCCGGGGCCGCCCGCGCCCCCGCCCCGGCCCTGGATCAACAACAATATGGCCCCTACGGAGGCGGTCCGCATCGCGGTGACCATCGCCCCGGACGCCGAGTTGGGCGAACATGACCTGCGGCTGGTAACGCCCGGCGGCGTCACGTCGCGGATCCGTTTCGTCGTCGACCAGGTTTCCGAAACGGTCGCGCTGGTGCGCAATTCGGAGAAAACGGAAGCCATCCAGGTGCCCTCCCTGCCGGCAATCATCAATGGCCAGATCTATACGTCCACGACGAATCAAGGCGGGCCGGATCGCGGCTATTGGCGCATTCCCGTCAAGGCCGGGCAGACCCTGGTCTGCGAGTGCCAAGGCCGGGCCCTTGCGCCCTACCTGTACTGGGCCGTGCCCGGCTGGCTGGACTCCTGCTTGACCCTCTTCGACCCGTCCGGGCGCCGGCTCGCATTTGCCGACGACTTCCGCTTCAAGCCCGACCCGGTCTTGTTCCACAAGGTCGAGAAGGACGGCGAGTATCTCCTGGAAATCCGCGACATTCTCTACCGCGGCTCGCACGATTTCATTTACCGGGTGCGGATCGGCGCTTGGCCCTATGTTACCCATGTTTATCCCTTGGGCGGACGGCGAGGCTCGACCGCGCGGGTCGAACTGCATGGCGTCAACCTGCCGTCCGCCAGCATGGATCTGGCCCTGGCGCCCGACAGCCCGCCCTTGCGATGGCTCAGCGTCCAACAGGGCGCAATGACGTCCAACTCCGTGCCCTTCGCCGTGGACGATCTGCCGGAAACAGAGGAGAACGAGCCGAATGATTCCATCGCCAAGGCGAACCGGGTGACGGTGCCGGCCGTGATCAACGGCCGGATCCAGAAGCCGGGCGACGATGACTACTTCGCGTTCAAGGCCGAGGCAGGCCAGCGGCTGGTGATGGAGGTTCAGGCCCGGAGGCTCGATTCACCGCTCGACTCGGTGCTGACGCTGCTGGATGCCGAAGGGAAGAAACTCGCCGAGAACGACGATCCTCCGTCGCCGTTGGCGCAACCGAACCCGCAGAACCTCATGCCGTACCCCGACCTTGCGGCCAACGTCGATCCCGCGGACGCCCTGATAACGCATCTGGCCGATTCGCGCCTCGTCCACACGTTCGACAAGGCGGGCGATTACGTGGTAAGGATTCGCGACGTGCGCGGCGAGGGAGGCGAAGAGTACGCGTACCGATTGAGAATTGCCCCGGCCGGGCCCGACTATGTCCTGCGCATCAACACCGATTCGGCGCGCCTGGCCCAGGGCGATAGTGCCGTGCTGGCGGTCACGGTGCTGCGGAAGAACGGTTTCGACGGCGAAATCAAGCTGGCTATGCAAGATTTGCCTCCGGGCTGGGCGGCCAGCGACACGGTCATCCCGGCCAAGCAGCACGAAGCCCAGCTTACGATCACGGCGGCCCCCAACGCGCCACCCGGTCTATACTTCCCGACCGTCGTGGGCACGGCCACCGTCGACGGCCAGACGCTGGTGCGAAAGGCCGTGCCGGTGGAGACGGTTATCCAGGCGTTCTACATCAAGCACTGGGTGCCGGCCAAGGGATGCGTGGTGGAGGTAACGCAACCGGTCTTCTTCACGCTTTCGGCCAGCGTCCCGCCGAAGCAGATTGTGGAGGTGAAACAAGGAGGCACGGTTCAAGTCGCCGTGAAGGCGGCGCGTCAGGCGGACGGCAAGTTCCCGGTGAATCTGGCTCCCGTGCCACCCTCCAAGCTCGTGCCGGTTTCGCCCGACCCTCCGCCTCCGGAGGGCGTGAGCGTGGCGGCCGTCTCGATCCCGGCCGACAAGGAGGTGGCGACTGTCACGATCAGCGCCCCGCCGAAAGCTCCCATCGGTTTGCAGCAGGTCATCCTCAGCGGGACCATGAACACCGGCAAGGAGACCGTGACGCGCGTATTGCCGGCCATCCCCATCCGAATCCTCGCGAAATAGGCGCGAGCACCAAGTGCGAACGACTTCGCGCTACGTACTGGGCGACGGACGTTCGATGGTAATCCTCGAAACCGCGTTCGGCGCACAGCAGGCAAGTCGGACAATGCACGTCGATAGGGCACGATACAAAAGGACGCAACCATTCCTTCCCGGAGCATACTGTAGTCTCGTAATCTCATCCGTATTCCGAGACATTGTCGAGAATGGACCCATTTCTCGGAACGCCGTCAGCCCAGCTTGCCTGCGGCGGTCACCCCGACCTCTGCAGCGAAACGTCAAAAGATGGGTTTGAGCAACCCTATGGTTTCTGGCGTACCGTCGCGTCGCGGTAGGGACCGCCCTTGCGGGCGGCCCCCCGCGCAGATCCGTACGTGCGGAACTACCGCATACGGCTCTTACTTCGGGTGTTTGGCGTAGAAGCGTTGCCGCTTCTCGCACACGGTGCAGTTCGATCGACGCACTGATCCGGCGCTGTGTCCGGGGTGCGGCCGACGGCAACGTGTTCCCCTCAGTCGGTCGCCTTCCCTCCACCGCCTCCGCCGACGAGCAATGCCCGTCCTTGTTCGGCAGCTTCTTTGGTACTATGACACCGCGAAAAAATAAATTGAGCAAATCTATCGGCGCGGCGCAATGGAGTAGTTCCATTCGCCGTGGAACTTTGCAGGGGGCAATCTCAGTCTGGCCAATTCCTCGTCGCTGACCTTGATTCCAGTTTCATACTGTCGCGAATCCAGGGCCGCACGAACAATTAGCCCTGTGGCGGTGGTGGTATGAGCAATCAGCTTGACAACGACTTCGTAGCTCGTCAGCGGGCGTCCTCGTGTGCGCGGGCTTGCCGTCGCCTTCGTTTTAGGGCGGGCGGTGGCCATCAGTTCGGATTGCGGCGGGGTTGACTGGAGTCGCGGGCGTAGAATGCCCGCGCTCGGCACGATGTCAAAGCCGTGGAGTGGCTGGCGAGGACGGGAGTGGTTGCCGTGACTGCGACGCAGCGATCTCCGTGGTGACCGGTATCGTCGGCACGAGCGGCAGAGGCTTGGCCGCCGCCGTCCCTTCGGTCCACGGCCACGGGCATCGCCGCGAC
>JBEKTY010000030.1:0-60156 GCA_049515555.1 Thermoguttaceae bacterium | reverse complement strand
CCCCCAGTTATGGCGGGGGCGGTGCGTCCTTCACCGCTCCCCAAGCGGACTTACCTTCCCGTCAAGGTAAATGCGGCCCAGTAGAAGGGATGGGCGGCCGATTTCTCCGCACGACGGGCTTTGATCTGCGCCAGTTGCGCGCTGCGCAACGCCTCGGCCTTACTCTTGCCCGCCGATAGGTTCGCGAAGAAGCCGGTCATTAGCGCCACCGTCTCCTCGTCGGGGATCTGCCAGAGCGTGGCGACCACCGCCTTGGCCCCGGCCAACTGAAAGGCCTGCCGCAGCCCGGCCACGCCTTCGCCGTTGCGAACCTGGCCCAGGCCCGTCTCGCAGGCGCTCAAGACCACCAGCTCTGTGCCCCGCAGGTCCGTGCCCACGATCTCCAGGCCGGTGAGGATGCCGTCGTCGACTTGCGCCGCGGCCTCGGCCGCCGACTGATTACAGCCGGCCAACAGCAGCCCGCACCGCAACAGCGGGTTCTCCAGGGGCTTGCCTTCGGTGGTCAGCACGGCGCGCCCCGTGGCGCCCTCCCCGGTCAGCCCGCTGGACGGCTTGTCGTCGTGCGTCACGTCTTGATCGGGCAAGAAGAAGCCGTGGGTGCTCAGCACCAGCACCTGCGGCCGGTGCAGGGCCTTGAAAACGCCTTCCAGCGCGTAGCGGTCCTCATACAGCACGGGCTCGGCGCCGGCGTAGCGGGCCACGCTGGGCTTGATGGCGGCCGCCTCGTCGGCCGTGCCGGGCAGCCGCCCGACCCGCCCCAAGCTGCTCAGGCTCCGCATGCCGCGGGTGCCGGCCAAGTGTTCCACAGGGGCGGCGCTGCGCAACACGGCCCGGGTGGCGGCGTCCACGTTGGCCGGCGCCAGGTCGTAATCCGGATTGGCAAAGAGGACCGGCTGGCTGGCCTTCTGCCCCGCGCCGGCGGCCGGGCTCAGCAGGTCGCGGCCGCTGATCACGTAATGGATCTGGTACTTCTCGATGGCGTACTGCCCGCCGGGCAAGGGAAGGGCGCCCCAGGGCACCAGCCACAAGGCGGCGTCGGGGCTGACGATCAACTGCCGGGCCTGGCCGAAATGCGCTTCCAGCGGTTCAAAGACCAGCCGGGCCAGACCGTGCATCGCATCGCGGAGTAGCTTCTCGGCCTTCGCCTCGCCTGACTCGCCGATGATCTGCTCCGAGCGTTCCAAGGCCTTGCGGGCTTGTTGCACGGCGTCGTCGATCGGCCGGGCTTCGCCCAGATCGACGATCGAGATCCGGCCCTGGCCCTCGGCCGGGATGAGCCAGGCGGCGTAGTGCGGCGGCAGCCAGTTCGGCTCGTCCTTCGTGTGCTTGAAGATGTTGACGCGAAAGCGGGCGATCTCGATCAACAGTGCATCCTTGGCCAGCGATTTCCGCACGGCGCCGGGCTCGACCCAAGGATCGCCCGAGGTGTTGTGGCCGCTGGCCTGACCGAGTTGCCGCGATAGCTCTTGTTCCTGCTGGTCGAGGGTCTGGAGATTCCGGCGGTAGTCGGCCTCCTGCCCTGGTTTGGGAAGGGTCATGCTCAGAGAGGCCAGCCGGTTGCGGACGGAGAGCAACTGCCGGACCAGGTCGGCCAGCGTGGGGTCGGCCCCCGCGGTGGCCAGGATGGCCCGCTGGGCGAGCACTTCCTGGGCCACGGCCTTGCCGTTGAGGACCCAGCCCGCCGAGCGCAGGGCGCTGGGGGCCTCGTCCCGCTCGTGCAGCCCCAGCGACAAGGCGACATGCAGGAATTCCTCATCCTGGGTCTGCAGGAATGTCAATTGTTCTTTTTCGCTCAGGACGGGCAGGGTGCGGGCCACGTGGCGGCGAACGATCCGCCGCTCTTTCTCGATCTCGGCGGCCGCCTCGGACCAGCGCCCGGTGGCAGCGTACAACATGGCCAGGTTGTGCAGGCCGAATACAGGGCCCCCAGGTTATTCAGGCTTCCCGCCACGAAGGGATGCTCCGGCCCGAACTTCGACTCCCAGATCTTGCGGCTCCGTTGGTAGAGCGGTTCGGCCTTCGCGTATTGGCCCATGTCGACGTACATAATCGCCAGGCCGTTGAGGGTCTCGGCCACGCGGGCATGCTCCGGCCCGAACTTGGCCTCGCGGATCTCGAGGCTCCGCTGGTAGAGCGGCTCGGCCCGGGCGTACTGGTCCATGCCAACATACAGAGCGGCCAGGTTGTTCAGGCTCTCGGCCACGAAGGGATGATCCGGCCCGAGCTTGGCCTCCCAGATCTTGCGGCTCCGCTGGAAGAGCGGTTCGGCCTTGGCGGATTGGCCCAGGTGGTCCTTGTACAGGATGGCCAGGTCGTTGAGGCATGCGGCCACGTCGGAATGATCGGGCCCGAGCTGGCCCTCGCGGATCTTGAGGCTCCGCTGGTAGAGCGGCTCGGCCTGGGCGTATTGGCCCATGCTGCAATACAGATTGGCCAGATTGTTCAGGCTCTCGGCCACGTCGGGATGATCCGGCCCAAGCTTGGCCTCCCATATCTTCAGGCTTTGCTGGTAGAGCGGTTCGGCCTGGGCGAATCGACCCATCATGTGGTACAGCATGGCCAGGTTGTTCAGGCCCGCCCCCACGTCGTAATGATCCGGCCCGAGCTGGGACTGGCGGATCTTCAGGCTCCGCTGGTAGAGCGGCTCGGCCTGGGCGTATCGACCCATGTTGAAGTACAGACATCCGAGGTTGTCCATGATCGAGGCGGTGTGTGGATCGTCCGGCCCGTAGGCGCGGGGGGCCAATTCCAGGGCCCGCTGGTAAGCCTTGAGGGCCCCTTGGTAGTCGGCTTTTTTCTGCAAGGCATACCCCTGGGCCCAGGCCGCGTGCGCCTCGTCTTTCTCGTCGGCCCGTGCGACGCTTGCCAAGCACAACGCCGCGGCAAGCAAGATCAACCCGATCAGGAAGGCACCTCGCAGAAATCGGCGGAACATTTGTTTATCCTCTGACAAGTTTACGGGCGGACCCACGGGCGCGGTCAAGCCTGAAAAACGCAGTTCCTCCGGCGGCGGTCAGAACATGCCGCCGCCCCTGGGTGCCTTGGCCGGCTGGGCCGGCTGGGGGGGCGGCTCGACGCGGGTCGTCTCGGCCCGTCGGGCTTCTGGCAATCGCCCCGCCGCACGGTAGGCGACGGCCAGCTCTTGCACTTCGTCGGCCGCGAGCGGCTTGCCCTGCCGCAGCCGCTTCTCGCAGGCCGCAATGACTCGATCCGGCTGGGCAGCGGCGTTCCAAATTTCGCAGAGGAAGCCCAAATCAGGCGCGTGGAACCGGCGGTTTTCGTAGAGCCATCGTGCGAGCTCGCCCTGGCGCTTCGCCTCGGGTGTCAGTACCATCTGCTGCCAGACCAGCTCGCCGCGCATCGCGGTGTCCTTGGTATCGGCGGCGAGCCGGGCCAGGATCTCGGCCTGGGCCGGCTCGTGCAACTCTGCCAGCAGAGCATCGACGGCCTCGACCCGCTGGGCCGACCGCTCGGGCAGCAGCTCGGCGGCTTCGCGGAGCATCTGCCAGCGCGGCAGCCCCGTATTGATCTGGGCGCGGCGGCGCAGGAGCTGATGCCGCGCCAGGGGCGACAGGTCCGTATCGGCCAGGGCTTGGACGAAGAGCCGATCGGCGGGCTCCTTCTGGCCGAACTTGGCCAGGAGCTCGGCCATGGCGGCCAGCGACTCGGCCGCCTCGCCCGCGGCCGTCTGGCGCGCGGCCGCTGGCGCTGGGCCGCCCAGTCGCGGGGGCCGCGGCCGGGCCGCCCAGTCGCGGGCCGTGCGCACCGCCTCTGCCGCCTGATCGAGCTGCAAGAGGATGGCGACCAGCGTGCGGCAGGGCTCGAGTCCGCAGCCGGCGGGCTGGCCCGCGGTCAGGGCCGCGCGGGCGTGGGCCAGCGATTCGCCAGGCCGGCCGGCGGCAATCGCCGCCCGGGCGAGGTTCGCCCAGTCGGCCGCCGTGCGGCGCCCGGCCGGCTCGGCCAGCAGGATCTCGTAACGCTCGGCCGGCGTCAGCCAGGTCAACGAGCCGTCGCCGATCAGGCGGATCGCGCAGTTGGGGTCTTCGGCCAGCAGCCGCAATCCGGCCACCAGCAGCTCGCGGCTGCCCAGCGCGTGGTCCTGCTCGTAGCACCACGCCCGCAGGAGCAGAAGCAGCGGATGCCGGGGATGTTCGATCGCGGAGCGGTCCAGATGTCGCCAGGCGGCAGCCCAATCGGACTGCTCGATAGACTCGATCGCGGCGCGGAAGGGGCGGTCGATGCCCGACTCCATCGAGCGGCGGTCCAAGACGAGCAGATCGCGGCCGCCCAGGGCCAGCGGCCGCGGGCTTGTTTCCGACTGCTGTGTCCGCACGAGCCGCCAGGTCGCCAGCGTCTGCCCGGCGGTGTCTTCCAGCTCGATCGCTCGCCACGAGCCGTCCGGGGCGGGATCGGCAAAGCGGAGCCGGCCGGTAGGCTTGTTATCCACGAACGACTGCCACCGCACCGGCTGAGCGTGCTTCTTCGAGAAGCCGACTTCCAGGCGGATGCCGGCCTCGTCCGGCAGGCCGCGGGGCACCAGGTGCAGGTAGACGACGTCCGGATCGGCCGGCTCGTTGGCGGGCCCGGCCATCGCGCGAACCTGGAACAACCGCGCCAGCTCCTCGTTGCTGCGATGCGGCAACCAGGGGAGCTGCCGGTCGGCCTGCCGGCGGGCGGTCTCGGCCCACAGGCCCAGCTCGACCAGCCCGAACGCCGGCAGGGCCACGGCGGCCTCGTCGCCTTCGGCCTGGACCACGTAATCGGGCAGTTCCAGTTGCAGGCGTTTTCCGTCGCGTCGCCAACTGATGGCCAGGCCACCGCCGGCTGTTGCGCCTTGGACCTGCCACGTGCCGCCGGCCGGCTCGCGGCGGACTGCCAGGCGGGCCAGGTCTTCGCTGCGGGCGGGCGGAAGACTGGATAGCGCGGGCGGGGCGATCGCATCCGTCCCGGCCAGAAGCGCAAGCCACGGACTGCCCGCCGCGCCCAGGTCCCCCAACCATGGCCGCTGGTGGTGCAGCTTCTCGTATCGGCTGCGGCGGAGCATTGTGAGCAGTTTCGACACCGCGTCGTGCTGCTCGACCGAGGTCGAGACCACCAGCGCAAGCCGGTTTGGCTCAGGCGAAATGTTACCATGGCCGCCGTTTTGATCCCAAGATTTCGGTGTCATGGTCTGAGTGATCAAGTCGATTAGATCGGTGAGGTCCGCCGATTCGATGTCCTTGGCCAGCGGCGGAGGGGCTTCGATCGCATGGATGCCGGTTCGCGACGGTCCCGCCACGGGGACCTTGCGGAGTCGGTCGACGAGGTCCTCGATTTCCTGGTGGATTTCCTCGGTCGTGCTCACAACGAAGTCGAAAGAAGGCTCGAAGAAGACCATCGACCCTTGGCCGCCGTTCTGTTCCCACGACTTTGGCGCAACGGCAGTGGTGATCATGTTTACCAGAGCATCACCGTCGTACTCCTCCGTTGGGACGGCCGGCTGCCGCGTGGAATGCACCTGCTGACGCTGCGAAACAGCCAGCGACAGGCGTCCGGCCGAGGGTTCGGCGGGGGCCGGTTCGGCCTGGTCCTTGTCGTCGTCGGCGCTCTCGTTGCCGGCGGATAGCTCGTCGATCAGCGGCGGCGGGGCGGCGGGCTCTGTGGCCGCGCCGCGGTCGTCTTTGGTATCTGGTACGTTAGGCGGGCTTGTGGTGCCCGGAGGGCCGCCGGCGGCTTGCCCACCGCCCGCCATGCCACCCCCCATGCCCCCCATCCCGCCGCCCATGCCACCGCCCATGCCACCTCCAAAGGTGCCGCCCCCCATGCCGCCGCCCATGGCTCCCATGCCGCCGCCCATGGCTCCCATGCCGCCGCCCATGGCCATGCCGCCAAACATTCCGCCCCCGAGGCCGCCGCCAATCATCGCTCGCCGCCGGGCAATCTCCTCGGCAGTTAGCGTCCGGCCGCAAACCAGGCCGCAACCAGAATGAAGACGGACCTTCTCGAACCGGTCCGATTCGGCCTTCATGGGCGAGGTAACAAGCAGCGACTCGTAGTCGATGGTGTACTTCAGGTCCACCGACTGCATGATCGAGCCGAGCACCTCCTTGGCCGGCATGTCTTTGGCAGAGAAGCTCACGATGGAATCGTTGGCCGTAACCATTTTATGAATTTCATGCCAATCGACGAGGATCGTGTCGTCGAGCCTGTTGGCCAGGTGATCGAGCGCCTCCCGGAGCGGCGTGTGCTTGAAATCGACGGAGACCGGCTGCCGGAGTTTGGCGGCGATCCGCCTTCGGGCCGCCTCTTCGCGGTCGAGTTGCCGGTTGACCAGGGCGGCCGGCTCTACGGCCGCGCTCCCCACGAGCAGATCGGCGACCGGGTAGATCCTGGTTTCGAGGAATTCCTCGCTTTCGGCCCGAAACCGTGTTGTTATCAGCAGGCGGTTGGGCTGTTCGACCAGCGCCAGCTCTGCCTGATCGAGGAAGAAGCGGGTGAAGGCCAGCAGCGACATCCGCCCGCGGCCGCAAATGCCCGTCTCGAACTCCTTGAGCGATTCCTTTTCGCGGGCCGGCCGGGCGCGGGGCCGGGTGGTCTTGTTCTCGTCGGGGGTGTCCGAGAAAGGACCATCCTCCTGCGGCCGGGCCGCGGCACCGGCCGCGCGCTTGGCGCGGCGCGGCCAAAGGGGCTCGACCATCATCCCTTCCTTCTCAAGCTCCTTGCTGTCGAGCACGACGTTCAGGCTCGAGAGCCTCTCCAACTGTTCGGCCAGGTCGTAGAGCGTGAGGCGGGGGCCGCCCAACTCGGCTGGCACCTCGATTTCCTTTAGCAGCGGGCGACGCCGGGGCGAATCGGCGACGAAGGGCAACTGCCGCGAGGGGAACAGCGCCGGCAGCGGGCACTGGCCCGGCGCCAGGCGCGGGATGTCCAGCGTCAGGCCCGGCTCGAACAGCGCCCGCTGCGACCCGAGCGTCTTGATCCAGCCCTGCCGCCGGGTGGCCGAGCGGGCCCGCTCGACCAGCTCGCGGTACTCGGCCGACTTCCGCGCCGCGTCGTTGGCCTGCTGGGCCGCCAGGACGGCCTCGGCCAGGAGCGGGGAATCCGCCTTGAGGGCTTCGCGGGCCAGGCCGAGGGCCTCGGCCAGCTCCTGCTGCTCCTGCTCGGCCAGCGCCTTCAGGTTTTCGGCCGGGGAGGGCCAGGAAGGCGCACCGAGGCGATCTGGCGCGGGGTTAAGCGCCTCGGCCGAGTGCCAGTACCGCCGCCGCTGCTGCCGGTCGATCTTCCAACGCACGTAGTCGGCCTCGCTCTCCAAGACCAGGAACGCCGTGTACGGCGAGAGCAGGCTCCATTCCCGCGACAGGGCGACGATCCGCTGGATGATGCCCGGATCGTGTGCGCCGGCGTCGTCCAGGCGGCGGAGCTGGCCGAGCTTCCGCTGGGCCCACAGCCGGCCGAGAAAAACGTCGTCGCCCCGCTCGATGGGCAGCTTGTGGGAGACCGCGACGGGCTGCCCGCCGCGCTGGAGCGTCAGCCGCAGCTTTACGTGGTCGCGGGCCGTGGTGCGGCCCAGCAGCGTGAGCGGCCGGCCCGGCAGCCAGGCCGTCGGATAGAACAAGTCTTCGGGGTCGGCCCCGGCGACTTCGAGCTTTATGATCCGCTCCGGGCTGGGCAGGCCGGCCTGGAGCCAGGAGCAGAACTGCCGCCAGGCGTCGGGGTCGGCGGCCGAGTCGAACAGCAGGCCGCCGCTGGCCCGGGCCAGCGGCGCCAGCAGCGCGTCGGCCTGCGTATCACGGCCGACCGTCACGCCCACCAGCGCGGCGTGGGCCGACTCGAATCGCCGGGCGACGGCGTCGAACGCAGCCCGGTCGAGCACATTTTCACTGTCGGCGCCGCGGCCGACGTAAACGACCAGCCGCCGCCGCTGGGCGGCCCCGGGCTCGAACGACTCGACGGCCTTCCGCAGCCCGCGGCCCAGATCGGCCGCGCCCAGGCAAAGTTCCTGGTTGAGCCGGGCCGAGAGCTCCGCCGCCGCGGCCTTCCCGGCGGGGCGCCAGCCCTCGCACAGCCCGCGGCAGTCGCAGTCGATGGCCGAGAGGCGGACACGGTCGGCGGCGCGCAGCTCGTCGAGGATTCGGCGCACGGCCTGCCGCACGGCGCGGAGATTGCCCATCGCCGCCGACGTGTCGGCCAGGATGAGCACGTCGGCCGGCGGGGGAGCGGTTTCGGCCTGCCGGGCCGGGCTCTGGAGCGTTGCCCAGAAATAGGTCGTCGGCTCGGCCGGCTTCGCCGGGCGGGCCGGGCTGCCCGGCGACGCCGCCGCGGCCGGGGGCGGAAGCGGCTCGGCCACGTAGCTCCGCACGGCGGCCGGCTTCTCCGCCGGCTGCACAAAGGCCAGCACGAAATCGGTCTTCGGCCGGTAGTCGGCCGCCCGAAACTCGATCGCGGTCTTGCCGTCCGCGGCCGAAACGGCCATCTGCGGATGCGACGCCGACACAACCGATCCCGGCCGGGTCGGGCCAAGCACCGCGCCGCTCAGGTGGAATTCGCGGATCGGCCGCAGATCGCCCACGAGCGGCAGCCGGAACTGATACTGCCCGTCGGCGCTTTCCAGCGGGAGTGTGAAGTCCAGGAGTATGCGTTTCGTTTCGCGGCCGTCGATGGGAAACACGCGGATCTTGAACAGGTTGTCGCCGATCTGCTCGAAGATGGCCGGATCGCGCCGCTGCCGCACGATGCTGTCGTAGACTTCGGTCGCCGCGTGCCGCTCGATCAGCTCGCCCTCGACGAGGCTCGTCGGCGTAACGAACATGGCAAAGCGGCTGACCGAGGCCCCCCGCGGCAGGTTGAACACGAAGGTCCCCTCCACCTGGGCGAAGCCCGGGTTGTAGAACGACTGGTCGATCTGCACCAGCGCCACGGGCGGCTGCAGGGCGACGTGAACGTGGTAGCGCACGATGTCGAGCCGCGTAAGCGCGCCGGACTGGGCATCGGCGACAACGAGCTGGCCCAGCCCTTGAGCGGCCGGCGGCGAGTCGGCGGCGGCCGCCGCGGCGCATGGGAGCAGGCACCCGACCAACAGACAGCCTAGCGCGGCCAGACGTAGAGATTCCGGCGACCGGTTCATGCCTCTTCCTCCTTCGCAGCGAGAAACGCCCAGAAAAGCCAGGGTAGGCCGACGCGCGCGGCGTTCCAGCCGGCATCCCGGTAGACCCCCGAGTCTGGGAAAAAGGGGACAGGCACCATTTGTGCGAAGCACCCTCCGGGCCGCTGGCGGCAAATGGTGCCTGTCCCCTTTTTCCCTCCGAGAAGGCCCCTCCACACCAGCCGCATTATAGCACCATGCGGGCAAGGGCCGCAAACAGAATTCGGGACTATTTCCCGCAGCTAGAATCGCGGCCGGTGGCCGGCTCCGCCAGGGGCTTGACCCAAAGATAGTCGGCAATCGGCTGGCGGAGCGCGCGCAACTGCTCGTGCGTGATCTCGATAGCGCGGGCCTGGGCCTTCTCTTCCGGGGAAAGCCGGACTTCGCCGCTTTCGGAGAACAGAACGATGCGGTCCTTGACGTCGGGCAGTCGCCGCCTTACCCGCGGCGGCAGCCCCATGCCGTTGGCCACGTGGCCCGCCCCGCAAAGGACGAGCACCGTCCGCCCGCGCCCCCCTGGCGACTTCATGAAGGCCGCGATTGCCTCGGCCATGGCCTCGTCGCGGGCAATCTGGGCCTCGATCATGGGGCGCAAGGTCTGCGCCGTTGCCGAGGCATGCACCATCATCTGGAGGGAAAGCGACTTTTCGTAAGGCGGGTCCTGCACCTGCATGTCGGCCGGGAGTTCCCCGCGTGCCTCGGGGGCCAGGCGCTCTATCCCGCCGCTCCGCACAACCTGACGGATGCTCTCAGACTTCGCGCTGAGCGCCACGATGGGGGCCTTGCACTTGCGGGCGGCCTCCAGGATAGGGCGGTACTGCCGGTAGTTCTGCCAGCGCTTGGGCCAAGCGGTGAGCTGGGCCAGTTGCTCGAAGTCGATCTCCCCTCGGTTGTAGCGGTCGAGGTGAGACTGCTGCGCGGTTTCCATCTGCTCCAGCCCCACTGCCAGCGGCAGGCCTTTACGGGCCAAACCGGCGAGGAGCTTGGCCTGCATCTCGTGGTGTCGCTGGAGGGTATGGCGCTCGCCCAGATAAATCATACGGACCGTGGCCAGGTCGTCCAGCACGTCCTCGTACGGCACCGGCTCACCCTGATACACGTCGATCCACAGACTGGCACGCTCGACGTCTGCACGCTGGCCGGCCGGCGGTGAGGTCGCCTGGACGAGGGCAGGGGCCCCGGGCGGCTCCTCGGCCCGGGCGGCTGCCCCGATAACCCCGGCGCCCGTCATTGCAACCAGGCAAAGAACGCTTCTTTGTGCTCTCATGGTGCTGGCCAGCTTGCTTCTGGATTCTTGCAACCGGGGGCGAGGGCGGCATATTTGGTCCCCCTCTCCCTCCGGGAGAGGGCCGGGGTGAGGGGAACATGTGTCGGGCACGGAAAACGGAGAGACAGGATCATCACCCATTTCCCCTCACCCTAACCCTCTCCCGGAGGGAGAGGGGACCGGGCGTCTGCAATTCTCAAATTCCAGCCAGCTTACTTCGCCGTCGCTTACTCGATCTTCACGGTCCAGCGGTTGGCTTTCTCTTTTTCCAGCGTGAAGGCCGCCACGACGGCGGCTTTGTCGCCCGCGCGGACCGCAATCCGGTAATCGCCCAGGAAACCGCGAAGCCGCGCGGCGCCGTCAGCGCCGCTTTCGATCTGCACGCGGGTCCACCATTTTCCTTTGATCAGCCGCTGGAGGGCCTCGTAGGCCGGTTTGGGCGTCATGTCCGCCCGCAGAAATCCGGCCGGGCCTTTCCAGGCGTTGAAGTCGGAGAAATCCCACCAGGTGATCGCCGCCACCGCCGGATGGGAAAAGAGCATGGTGTAGAAGCGTGCCGCTTCGCGGGCCTGAAACGCCTCGCCCTCGGGCGTGGAGGGCCAGGAACTGCCGGGACTCTGCTCCCAGACTTGTTTGCCGGAGAGAATCGTGGTCTCGGTAAAATGGAGCGGTACGCCGAACCGCGCGAATTGCTGGCACACCTTCCAAATCTGTCCGTTGGACCACACGCCGCCGTGCATGTGACTCTGAATTCCGATGACGTCGTACAGCCGCTTGCCGCTGGGGTCGACCAATTGCTCGATCACGCGCTCGTAAGCCGGGTCGGTGCGGTAGTCGTTGATCACCAGCACGGCCTGCGGGTTGGCCTGCCGGGCATGGAGGAAACACTCGCGGGGCATGGCGATCTGCCCGTACTGTTTCCACATTGCGGTATACTTGGGGGCCGCGCGTTTGGCGAACTCCTCCCGATCATAGTGGGTCACCTCGTTGACGACGTCCCAGCGGTCGATCAGGCCGCTGAAGCGCTTGACGCAATCGTCGATGCGGGCCAGTTGCAGCCGGTGGATTTCGGCCGGGTCGCCGGGAAGCCAGGCGGGATCGGCGTGGTTCCAGGCCAAGGGATGCCCCTTCGCCACGATTCCTTGCGCGCGGCACCAGCGGGCGACTTCTGCGGTGTGCGCGTGCATGGGACTGCCTTGTCGCGATTCGTACATCGACCAATAGAACGGCAGCGTGGCGTAATTGAGCAACTCCGCAAACCGTCGCCGATAGGCCTGCTCCCGGGCGTCGTCGGGCACCTTGCCCCAGCAGAAGATGTTGCAGCCGAAAAGGAACGCATGACGCGTTAGCTGCACGTCGATTTTCGCCCCGGCGACGGGTTTACCCGCCGTATCCACGACCACGACCGTCGCATCCGCCTTCCGGCATTGTTCGATCCGCGTATCGGCCGCCGCCAGCAACTCTTCGTCCGCACCCTGGGCTGCGAACACGGCGTTGGGCATCGCCAGCGCGGCGACGATCGCTCCCAGCAGCAGCCGGCGGCAAGGGGCTGGAAAAGTCCTGACCACAGTGCGCTGCATGATACGCTCCTTACGTTTGTATAGAAGGGGGTATTCGCGAACCCGATTATCGTCTGGCGGCCCGTGCGCCGCAAGGATCGGCCGCCATCGGCGCAACCGGTCACGCTCCCGCGCCAAGGCAGTTTTGCGTTACTTCACCCGGTACACGTTGACGCAGGGATGGAGTTCCAAGCCGACTCTTATCGAGCACAGCTTGCAGACGTAGAGCAGTTTCTCGTGCTCGTCGAAACAGGCGCCGGTAACGCTGCCGGCGATTCCGCCCACGTGCACGGTTCCCCGCTCCTGGGCCTGCCGGAGGGCTTGTTCTGCCTGACCCGGGTACGATACCTGGGCCATGCCGTGCGGGACGATCGCGCCGGGTTTTTTCAGGCCCTTTGCCGCTTGGCCGAGGTCTTGGGGATCGTAGAAATACCACCAGTGCGCGGCCCCCGTGGCCCCGATCGCCCCGTAGTCGTAGCCGATCCGGCCGTTGGCCAGCTTGACGAAGGCGATATATCCGTGCTTCTCGGGCAGGTCGACGAACACGCCGCTCCGGCACCAATCGTCCATGGTCCAGGCGCCCTGGCTCGGGCCCTTGGGCAGGTCGTACCAGAAGTTGCCGAGGCCGTAGAAGTAGTCGCCGTCTCTGGGGGCGGCGGCCGGATCGGGGTAGCACAGCAACTCGGCGATGTCCAACTCGCCCCGATGGGGATCGGGCTGGGCGATGGCGGCCAAGGCCGGCCCGCGGCTGCAACCGCCGCAGATGCTGTAGTAGCCGCCGAAACCCAGGGCCATCGTCCGCCCCCCGGTGTACCTCTGGGCGAAGTCGGCGGGCAACTTCGTCACGCCGCCCCAGTACGACTTCCACTTGTTGACCGTCTGCGGCAATCGCCACCGGCCAAGGCTGGTGATCTTACCGTCGTCCAGCCGCGAGGCACCGAGCACGGGAAGGCCTCCGCCGGTCCAATAGCCGTGGTAGAAGGTCCAGTAGAGGGTCTTGCTGTTCTCGTCCCACCACAGGCCGCCGTTGGGGCCGATGCGCGCGAGGTCGCCGATCTGGGGGATGTCCAGTCCCAGCGATCCCCAGACCTTCTTTACCTCGGCCATGCGGAGCGGCTTGGGGTCCGTGCCGTGGAACTGGGCCAGGGGCGGAATCTGCACCTCGAAAAGCGTCTGGCGCGGATGGGTGTAGTTCGTCAGCAGACGCCTGGTTCCGTCAGGCATCTTCCGCAGCGCGATGCCGATTTCCGAATAGCCCGCCCCGCTTTCCCCGACCCTCTCCGGAAACCTGAACGAGCCGACGTACTGAAAATCGTCCAGCCCGAGCACCTTCTTACCCGCCGGATCGCGGGCGGCCGGGGCCGGCCGGGGCGGCTGGGGCCGTGGCCGCACCCGGATCACCTTGCGGACCGTCGCTTCCCCGAAGAAGAGCGCCTCGCCGCTGTTCGCCCGCCGGGCCAGCCGCCACTGGAAGCCGTACTGGCCGGGAACAGCGGGGGCCTTGAAGCCCGAGACGAAGGTGAACTCCTTGCCCGGCCCGATCTCCTTTCCCTGCCCCACGTAGGCGAAGTCGGTTCCCCAGGTCTTGTTACGCTCCGGGTCTTGGGAATACAGGATGGGCTGCGGATTGGGTTCGCCCGCGTAGGGGATGCTCGCCCACGGAGCGCTGCCGGTGTTCTTCACGCTGATCCTGCCCGTGAAGACCTGGTCGGTGAGGACCTCTTCGGGCACTTCCACGCCGACGCACTTGGCGTCCCACTGGGGCGCCGCGGTAGGCGCGGTTCCCGCCGGTCCCCGGGCCGCAAGCCCGACGCCCGCCAGGATCAAGGCCGCACAGGCGATCGCCGCCGCCTGCGCGAAAGGCTGCTTATGCATCATGGTGGGGAAAGGGGGAAAATCCGACCAAGGCTTGATCGGGCTCTCAGATGGGGTATCCTTATGTTTAGCCACGGGTTTCTCCTGGAGTCGGGCGCCGGGCGTAGGCATGGGATGCCGGGCGTAGGTGGCGGGAGTCTACGCAGGTGTCAGAACGGGTGTCAGGCGTAGTTTCGGGCGTCGTCCTTGACACCAGCACATAACTCCTAACCGCACCGAGACGGAAAGTCAATGTATTGCATGACTTAGAAAACAACATGGAGGGTAAGCGAATGGCTAGCGGCCACACTGGAAATGTGGTGCCCCGAAAGGGGTTGCGGGTTCGAATCCCGTGCCCTCCGCTTGCATAAAGCGCTGGCGTACTTGCCCGCGGTCTTGTTGACGACCACGCCCGCCTTCTTGCCGATGGCCGAGATGGTCCGGCTGATCCGCTTCGGCGTCACCGGTTCGCCGGTGAAAAAACCGGTGATCTTGAACACCGGGCCGATGCGATCCTCTTCCGGCGTCTTGAGAATGAAAATACGCCACCCAAGCCGTACGCACAAGGTCAACCGGATGGCTACGGCACCCGATTTCCGGAAATTCTTGGAAGGGGGGGCGATTGACAACGTCAGAAACCGCAACGAAACTAAACATCGTCGCGCACCATTATTGGGGTCCCGGTGGCTGCGAAAAAGGCAAGGACCCCGTGAATCGGAACCGCATCAAGCTACAATAGTGCCCGAGAAATCCTTTTGTACGAAGGGAAGGCCCGCATGGTGTTAGACCCGACGAAGCATGCCGATTGGGAGGTCGCGCAAGAGGCCGAATCGCGCATGAAGACCTGCTACCAGCTTGCCGAAGAACTGGCGCTGGCGAAGGATGAGTTGCTGCCCCACGGCAACTACGTGGCCAAGGTGGACTACATGAAGGTCCTTGAGCGGCTGAAGGAGCGGCCCGACGGAAAATTCATCGAGGTCACGGCGATCACGCCCACACCGCTGGGCGAAGGCAAATCCACGACCACCATGGGCCTGCTGCAAGGCATCGGCCGGCGGGGGAAGAAGGTGGTGGCTTGCATTCGGCAGCCGTCCGGCGGGCCGACGATGAACATCAAGGGCTCGGCGGCGGGGGGCGGACTGTCGCAATGCCTGCCCCTGACCGAGTTCTCGCTGGGACTGACCGGCGACATCAACGCCGTGATGAACGCCCACAACCTGGCCATGGTCGCGCTCACCGCCCGGCTGCAACACGAGCGGAACTACGACGACCAGCGGCTGGCCAAGAGCAACCTCAAACGCCTGGACATCGACCCCACCAACGTCGAGATGGGCTGGGTCATCGACTTCTGCGCCCAGTCGCTGCGCAACATCGTCATCGGCCTGGGCGGCTCGATGGACGGATACATGATGCAAAGCCGCTTCGCCATCGCCGTCTCCAGCGAGGTGATGGCCATCCTGGCGGTCTTCAGCGACCTGGCGGACCTCCGCCAGCGGATGGGCCAGATCGTGGTGGGCTACACCAAGAAAGGCGTCCCGGTGACTTGCCAGGACCTGGAGGTGGCCGGCGCCATGACCGCCTGGCTCCGCGAGGCCGTCAATCCCAACCTGCTCCAGTCGCTCGAGGGCCAGCCCTGCTTCGTGCACGCCGGCCCCTTCGCCAATATCGCCGTGGGGCAGTCGTCCGTCGTGGCCGACAAGATCTGCCTCAAGCTGGCCGATTACCACATCACCGAGTCGGGTTTCGGCGCGGACATCGGTTTCGAGAAATTCTGGAACGTCAAGTGCCGCTACTCGGGCAACATCCCGAATGTCTCGGTGATCACCACCACGGTCCGCGGGCTGAAGCATCACGGGGTCCGCGCGGGCGCCCTGCCTTGTCCGCCCGGAAAGCCCATCCCCAAAGAGTATTTCCAGGAGAACCTGGCCTGGCTCGAAGACGGCATCTGCAACCTGCTGCACCACGTGCGAACGGTGAAGAAGGCGGGCATCAATCCCGTGGTGGCCATCAACGCCTTCCACACCGACACCCAGGCGGAGATCAAGCTGATCTGCAAGATGGCCGAGCAGGCGGGGGCCCGCGTCGCCGTTTCCGAGCACTGGCGCTACGGCGGCGAGGGGGCCCTGGCGCTGGCCGACGCCGTGCTGGACGCCTGCAACGACAAGGTCAACTTCAAGTTCCTGTACGAGCTGGACCTCCCGCTCCGCAAGCGGGTCGAGCGAATCGCCCGCGAGGTCTACGGCGCCGACGGCGTGTCCTATACCCCCGAGGCCGAGGCCAAGGCCAATCGCCTCGAGGCCGATCCCAAGTTCCGCGATTACGCCACGATGATGGTCAAGACGCACCTCAGCTTAAGCCAGGACCCGACCCGCAAGGGCGTCCCCACAGGCTGGACCCTGCCCATCCGCGACTTCCTGGTGTACGGCGGGGCACGCTTCATCTGCCCCGTGGCGGGCAATATTTCGCTCATGCCGGGCACCGGCTCGGACCCCGCCTACCGCCGCGTCGACGTCGACGTGAACACCGGAAAAGTCAAAGGCCTGTTCTAAGTGTGCGTTTCCAATGATAGGGGTAGGGACGGCCGATCGGGTTCGGCCGCCCCTCCCTCCGAACCGAACGGGCGGGTGTGGGGATGGAATTATAGTGCGTGACGACTCTAGTAGTAGAATTCAGGTATGAGATATCCCACCAATAACCAGCCCCCAGAGGCAAAATTTCCTCTGGGGGCTGCTTGTCTCCACGCAAGCGCTATATACTTACTGCTAACCGATAGAATTCTTTCCGAGAATGGACTGGGGGTGTCTCACAAGTTCCAGCCCGCTCTGGCCAAACCTCCTGGTTGCGTTTCGTTTCTCGTTTAGCGCCACTGGTGCGCAAGGAGTGCTTTCGTGCCACTTATCACAGTCAGAACCGGCGAAACCGTACAGACGGCGGGAATTTACCGATCCACCAATTGCACTCACAATGTCGACCGCATGTTCCCGAAGGGGCACACGGCTCCTCCATGCGACCACTGCCATCAGGCAGTAGTTTGGGTGTTTGTCCGCGAAACTCAGTCGGCGTAATCGCCGACCACGATTTGAACGCAGCCGGAATAGAACGGGTGATGCTCGACAATCGCCCGTGGCGTTCCACTATGTGCACATGTTGACGGGCACGAAGTACAGATTGCCTTGATCGTCCTCGACCGGCTTGTGGTGGAGCCAAGGGCCCAAAGCAAGCCCGTCCGGTTGACAAGCGATTGCCCTGCTGGTAGACCATACACAGCGGCGTTGCGGCCGGCGAGATGGTCGCCCGGACGGTTTCTTCGAGCTCGCGAGTCGCACGAGGAGGGCTCATGGCGAAGGTGCGTGTCACACTGTCGGCCGGCGGCGTGGGCGGAGCGCAGCCGGATGAGCCCGAGCGGCTGGCCGAGCGGCTGGCGCAGGTTTTCGCCCGCTTTCAGGGCGTGCGGGAAGAGTTGATCCCCCTGTTGCAAGGGGTGCAGGAGGAGTTGGGCTATTTGCCGGAAAGTGCGATGCTGGGAATTGCCCGCTTCCTTCGCCTGCCCGAAAGCGCCGTCTACGCCGTGGCCACGTTCTACGCCCAGTTCCGCTTCACGCCGATCGGCAAGCGGCACGTGATGGTGTGCCGCGGCACTTCCTGCCACGTCCGCGGGGCGCCGCGGATCTTGCAGGAAATCGAGAAGCAGTTGGGAATCAAGGAGGGCCAGGTGACGCCCGACCGGGAATACTCGCTGGAAAGCGTGGCCTGCATCGGGGCTTGCGGGCTGTCGCCGTGCCTGATGAGCAACAAGAAGGTGGAGGCGAAACTCACGCCCAAGAAAGTCGCCGAGATTTTTTGTACTCCGCACGGTTCGAAATGACGCGAAGCGTAACAATAGTCGTGTGATTCCTGGTCACGGGCTCGACCCCACCGAGTTCATCTCGGTGGTGAAAGAGGCTGGACCGCTAAAGGGAAGGGTCTTATGATTCTTGGCCGCTCACAGTACGGCAGGACCGCCAGTCATGAATGAGGCATTCGAGGGCCTTCGGCGGCGGGCGTGCCAGCGGTGGGATGCACTCCAGGGCAGCCCGCACCCGCGAATCCTCGTGGGCACCGCCACTTGCGGCCGCTCGGCCGGGGCGGGCGAGGTGCTGGCCACGTTGCGTCAAGAGCTCGACCGGCGCGGGCTGCGGGGCCAGTTGATGGAAGTCGGCTGCCTGGGCCTGTGCCACGCCGAGCCGATCGTCTCGATCGCCAAGCCCGGCCGGCCCATGGTGTGCTACGGCGACGTGACGTGCCAGCGGGCCGTCGAGCTGGTCGAGGCGTATGTGGCCCACGACGATGCCTTGCCCGCCTATGCCTTGGGCACCGTGGGCGAGGGCCGCCTGCCGGGGATCGCGGATCTGTTCCAGACGCCGTTCTTCAAGCCTCAGATCCGCCGCACCCTGCGGAATTGCGGCTTCATTGATCCGGCCGATATCGACCACTACCTGGCGCACGACGGCTACCGCGGGCTGGTGCGGGCCCTGGAGCTGGGACGGGAGGGCATTATCGACGAGCTGCGGCGCTCCGGCCTGCGCGGCCGGGGCGGGGCAGGCTTTCCCACCTGGCGCAAGTGGCAGTTCTGCCAACAGGCCCCCGGCGATGAGAAGTACCTGGTGTGCAATGCCGATGAAGGCGACCCCGGCGCCTTCATGAATCGCTCGCTGCTGGAGGGCGATCCGCACTCCGTTTTGGAAGGCATGCTGATCGGCGGGTTCGCCTTGGGGGCGGCCAGCGGCTACGTCTATTGCCGCGCCGAGTATCCGCTGGCCTTGGAGCGCTTGCGGCTGGCCCTGGCCCAGGCCCAGCAATACGGGCTGCTGGGCGAGAACATCCTGGGCAGCGGCCTGAGCTTTCACATCAAGATCAAGGAGGGGGCGGGGGCCTTCGTGTGCGGCGAGGAGACGGCGCTGATCGGCTCGATCGAGGGGCGGCGGGGCATGCCCCGCCCGCGACCGCCCTTCCCCGCCCTTTCCGGCCTGTGGGGAAAACCGACGATCATCAATAACGTGGAAACCCTGGCCTGCGTGGCGCTCATCTTGCAGCACGGCGCCGACTGGTTCGCCCAGTACGGCACCCAGCAGAGCAAGGGCACGAAGACGTTCGCCCTGGTGGGCCGGGTGAAGCGTCCGGGGCTGGTGGAAGTGCCGCTGGGCATCACCTTGCGGGAGATGATTTTCCAGATCGGCGGGGGACTGGCCGAGGACCGGCCCTTCAAGGCGGTGCAGACGGGCGGGCCCTCCGGCGGCTGCATTCCCGCCGCCTTGCTCGACATCCCCGTGGATTACGACTCGCTCAAGGCGGCGGGCAGCATCATGGGCTCCGGCGGCATGGTGGTCATGGACGACACGACCTGCATGGTCGATTTCGCCCGCTACTTCCTGGATTTCGTGCAGAAGGAATCGTGCGGCGAGTGCCCGCCCTGCCGGCTGGGCACCAAGCAGATGCTCGACATCCTCGAGGACATTACCGAGGGCCGGGGCCGGCCCGACGACCTGGACTTGCTGCTGGAGCTGGCCCAGGGCGTGGGGCAGGGCTCGCTGTGCGGCTTGGGTCAGACCGCGCCCAACCCGGTGCTCACCACGCTGCGTTACTTCCGCGACGAGTACGTGGCGCACGTCGAGCACAAGCGCTGCCCGGCCGTGGCCTGCAAGGAGATCATTTCGTCGCCCTGCCAGCACGTCTGTCCGATCGAGACCCAGGCCCCGGTGTACATCGGCCTGCTGGCCGAGGGGCGAATGCAGGAGGCGTTTGCGGCGATCGTTCGCGACAACCCGCTGCCCTCGGTCTGCGCGCGGGTTTGCCATCACCCCTGCGAGTCGAGCTGCCAGGCGGGGCGGTGGGGCCGGCCGATCGCGGTGCGGGCCCTGAAGCGCGCGGCGGTAGACTACGGGATCAAGGCGGGCCTGTACCCCGCGCCCGAGCAGGCCCGGCCCGAGGGGCCGCGGGTGGCCGTCGTGGGCTCCGGCCCCGCCGGCCTGATGGCCGCCTACTGCCTGGCCAAGAAGGACTATCGGGTGACGGTTTTCGAGGCCCTGGGCCTGCCCGGCGGCGCACTGGCCGTGGCCATCCCCGAGTACCGCCTGCCGCGGGACAAACTCGATCTGGACATCGAGAACATCCGCCGCGCCGGGGTGGAGATCCGCACCAACACGCGGGTCGGCCGGGACGTGGCCTTCCGCCAGCTATTAGCCGATTACCAGGCGGTCTTCGTGGCCTCCGGGGCCCATAAGTCGCGCAGGCTGGGGCTGGCCAACGAGGATGCGGCGGGCGTGCTGGATGCCATGCAGTTCCTAAAGCAAGTGAGCCTGCACGAGCCGCTGCAATTGGGGCGGCGGGTGGGCGTGGTGGGGGGCGGCAACTCGGCGGTCGACGCTGCCCGCGTCGCCGCCCGCTTGGATCGCACCGCCGCGGTGCGAATCCTGTACCGCCGCACGCGGGCCGAGATGCCCGCCTTCGCGGAAGAGATCGAGGCCCTGATCGAGGAGGGCATCCCACTGGACTTCCTTACGGCCCCGAAACGCATCCTGGCCGACGGCGGCAAGCTCACTGGGCTGGAATGCGTCAGGATGGCGCTGGGGCCGCCCGACGCCAGTGGCCGGCCACGGCCGATGCCCGTTCCGGGCTCCGAGTTCGTGCTGCCCCTGGACTCGCTGATCGTGGCCGTGGGCGAAGAGCCGGAGGCGGATTTCCTGGACGAGGTTGCGGAGGCGGGCCTCACGCCCGGCGGCGCCGTGGTCGTCTCGGAGCAGACGCTTGCCACCCGGCAACAGGGGGTGTTCGCCGGCGGCGACGCGGTGACCGGCCCCAAGACCGTGCTGGACGCGATGGGCGCCGGCAAGCTGGCCGCCGAGATGATCGACAAGTATCTCCGCGGCCAGCCGCTGCGGCGCGAGCCCGTGCTGACGCGGCCTTCGGTCTACGTGCTGCCGGTGGAGCTCGCCGAGGAAGAATTGGAAGCGCTAGAGCGTCCCGAGGCGGTCAGTCTGCCGGTGGCCGAGCGGATACAGTGTTTCGCCGAGGTCGAGCAGGGGCTGTCGGAGGAGCTGGCGGTCCGCGAGGCGCGGCGCTGTCTGCGCTGTGACCTGGAAACACGCGACGGCCGGCAGGCCGTCGAGCGCCAGCGGGGAGAAGGAGAGCGGCCTGTCCAAGCCGAGTCTACGGGTGCCACGGTTGGCTTGTCCAACCGTGTTTCCGGCACTGCTGGGCAAGCCAGCAGTGGCACCCAACCCGTAAAGCCGAGATCGACAGACCAAGAGGCCCAATCGTGACTGACATCACACTGCGTGTTGACGGCCGGGAGATTGCGGCCCGGCCGGGGGCCACGATCCTCGAGGCCGCCCTGGCCGCCGACCTATATATTCCGCACCTCTGCCACCATCCGGACCTGGAGCCGGTGGGCGTCTGCCGGTTGTGCCTGATCGAGATCGAGGGTCGCGGGCAGGCGCTGGCTTGCCGCACGCCGGCCGAAGCCGGCCTGGTGGTTCGCACCGACAGCCCGGCCATCGACGCCGCCCGGCGGATCACCTTGGATCTGCTGGTGCTCAATCATTACGGCGAGTGCCTGAGTTGTGCGCAGAACAACCGCTGCCAGCTCCAGCGTGCCGCGGCGCACGTGGGCGTGGACCAGGAGCGGCTCAAGCGCTACCGCCGCCCGCCGCCCAGCGGCCAGCGCGACGACTCGAACCCCTTCTTCACGCTGGATCACGACCGCTGCGTGCTGTGCGGGATCTGCGTGCGGACCTGCGACGAGATCGTGGGCGTGGGGGCGCTGGATTTCGCCTTCCGCGGGGCGCGCACGCGGATCAGCACCTTCGGCAACAAGCCCATCGTCGAGTCGCGCTGCACTTCGTGCGGCGAGTGCCTGGTGCGCTGCCCGGTGGGGGCCCTGGCGCCCAAGCGATACCAGCCGGCCAGCCGCGAAGTGCAAACCGTGTGCCCCTACTGCGGCACCGGCTGCGGGATCCACCTCGGCGTGCGGGGCAACCAGGTGGTCGGCGCACGCGGCGATCGGGCCGCCCTGGCCAACCGCGGCCTGCTGTGCGTGAAAGGCCGTTTCGGACACGATTTCGTGCACCACTCCGATCGCCTCACCCAACCGCTCATCAAGGACCCGGCCGGCGGCTCGCGCTTCCCCGGCTTCCGCGAGGCGTCGTGGGACGAAGCCCTGGGCTTGGTGGCCGGCCGGCTGACGGCCATCCGCAACGAATCCGGCCCCTCGGCCGTCATGGGCATCTCTTCCAGCCGGGGCACGAATGAAGAAAGCTACCTGCTCCAGAAGTTCATGCGCGCCGTGGTGGGCACGAACAACGTGGACAACTGCGCGCGGGTCTGCCACAGTCCGTCGGTAACCGGCCTCTCGGCGGTCTTCGGCAGCGGCGCCGCCACGAACCCCCTGGAAGACATCGAAGACACCGCGGTGCTCCTGCTGGTAGGCTGCAATCCGACCGATGCCCACCCGGTAATCGGGATGCGGGTCCGCCGCGCGGTGTTCAAGAAGGGCACCCGGCTGATCGTCGTCGATCCGCGCTGGACGGAGCTGGCCCGGGCCGCCGACCATTGGCTGCCGCTGCGGCCGGGCACTAACCTGGCCCTGCTGAACGGCCTGGCACACGTGATCATTCGCGAGGGCCTGCACGACGCCGACTTCATCGCCGCCCGCGCCGAGCAGTTCCAGGCCTTCGCCGACAAGGTGCGGGAGTATCCGCCGGAGCGGGTGGCGGCCATCACCGGCGTGGCCGCCGCCGATCTGGAGGCCGCCGCACGGCTGTATGCCCGCGCCGATCGGGCCCTCATCCTGTACGGCCTGGGCGTGACCGAGCACCACGACGGCTCGCTGGGCGTGATGAGCTGCGCCAACCTGGCCCTGCTCACCGGCAACGTGGGCCGACCGGGCGCCGGCGTGAATCCGCTCCGCGGGCAGAACAACGTGCAAGGGGCCTGCGACATGGGCGCCCTGCCCAACGTCCTGCCCGGCTACCAGTCGGTGCAGGACGAGGCGGCGCGTGCCAAGTTCGCCCAGGCCTGGGGATGCACCCTGCCCACCGACCGCGGACTGAAGTTCACCGAGGCTTGGCACCATGCGCGGCGGAAGAAGGTGCGGGCGGCGTACATCGTGGGCCACAACCCGGCCGCCACCGATCCCGACACGCACCGCGTGGTCGAGTCGCTCCGCTCGCTGGACTTCCTGGTGGTCAACGAGATCTTCCTCACCCAGACGGCGCAACTGGCGGACGTGGTTCTGCCCGCCGCCGCCTTCGCCGAGAAGGACGGGACGTTCGCCAACGCCGACCGGCAGGTGCAGCGCGTCCGCAAGGCGGTCGAGCCGCCGGCCGACTGCAAGACCGACGTGGAGATCATCTGCGCGTTGGCCGAGCGGATGGGCTACAACATGCCCGCCCGCGCCCCTGCCGCCATCATGGACGAGATCGCGGCCCTGGTGCCGATCATGGCCGGCGTGAGCTACGAGCGGCTGGAGCGGGAGCCGCTGGCCTGGCCCTGCCTCAGCCGGTCGGATCGCGGCGCGCGGCGCTTGTACGAGACGAGCTTCCCACGCGGCCGGGCCACCTTCCAGGCCCTCGACTTCACCGAGCCCATGGAGCAGCCCGACGCCGACTTCCCGCTCATCCTGACCACCGGCCGCCGGCTGGAGCATTATTGCTGCGGCTCGATGTCGCGGCGGAGCCCCGGCCTCCTGGCCCTGTCGCCTGAAGAGCGGCTGGAGATTCATCCCCAAGACGCCGCCCGGCTGCAGGTCGTGGATGGCGGCACGGTCGAGGTCGCCAGCCGCCGGGCCAAGCTGACCGTGCGGGCCACGGTGACCGACACCTGCCGCCCGGGCGTCGTGTTCCTCTCCTTCCACTTCGACGAAACGCCCACCAACCAACTACTGGGCAATTACCTGGACGCCCTGGCCTGTACGCCCGACTACAAGGTCACCGCGGTCCGCGTAACCCCCGCCGCCGCGGGAAACGGCGAGCAGGCGACGGACAGAGCAGGTGAGGAATTGAGCAGGTGAACGGGCGAAAGGCCGCCCACCTTCCCCTCCGGCTTTGTCCTGTTCTCCAGTTCTGCTTTCCGCCTTCCGCCTTCATCCCTCGTCCTTCAACCTTAGACCTTCAACTCCTCCGCCACCGCCGAGAACTGCTCAAGCGCCGTTTGCAAGTCGTCCACGATCTCCTGGGCCAACACGTCCGGGTCGGGCAGGTCGTCGGAATCTTCGAGGCTGTTGTCCTTGAGCCAGAAGATGTCCAGGTTCGCCTTGTCCCGCTTGATGAGTTCATCGTAATCGAACGCCCGCCAGCGGCCCTCGGGAGTCTTTTCGCTCCAGGTCTGGCGGCGGCGGTGGCGATTTTCCGGGTTGTAGCACTTCACGAAGTCGTCCAGGTCCGAGCGCCGGAGCGGGTTCGTTTTCTGCGTGAAGTGCATGTTGGTCCGCAGATCGTATACCCAAAGGGTCTTGGTCCAAGCCTTCTCCTGGGCGGGCTTGGCGTCGAAGAAGAGCACGTTGGCCTTCACGCCCTGGGCGTAGAAAAGGCCGGTCGGCAACCGCAGCAACGTGTGGACATCGAACTGCTGGAGCAGGTTGCGGCGGACGGTTTCCCCGGCCCCGCCCTCGAATAGCACGTTGTCGGGCACGACGATGGCACACCGCCCGTTCATCGCCAGCAGTGTCTTGACGTGCTGGAGGAAGTTCAACTGCTTGTTTTTCGTCGTGGTCCAGAAGTCCTGGCGCTCATAGCTGTGCTCTTCCTTTTCCAGGTCGCCCTCTTCATTGACAATGGCGATGCTGGACTTCTTGCCGAAGGGCGGGTTGGTCAGGACCAGGCTGAACCGCTCGCCCGGATCGCTCGCCAGGCTGTCCACGCCCGAGCGGATCGGGCAGGGATCGGCGTCGATCCCGTGCAGGTAGAGGTTCATAATGCACAGCCGGGCCGTGTTGGGGACCAGTTCCCAACCATGCACAAAACTCTTCCGCAGGTGCTTTTTCTGGTCCGCGTCGAGGTCTTTGCCGTGGTGCCGGGCGACATATTCATGGGCGGCCAGCAGGAACCCACCCGTGCCGCAGGCCGGGTCGCAGGTCGTGTCGTCGGGCGTAGGCCGCAGGCAATCGACAATGCCCTTGATGAGTTCACGGGGCGTGAAATACTGCCCGGCCCCCTTGGGCGACTCGGCGGCACTTTTGGCCAACAGGCCCTCGTAGATGTCGCCTTTTACGTCGGCTTCCATCGAGGACCAGCTTTCCGAGTCGATCAGGTCCACGATCAGCCGCTTGAGCGTGGCCGGGTTCTGGATCTCGGGCCGGGCCTTTTTGAAGATTTCGCCCAGCATGCCCGGCTTCTTGCCCAGTTCTTCCAAGACGTGCCGGTAATGGGCCTCCAGCTCGTCGCCGTCGAGCTTCAAGAGACTCGGCCAACCCAAAGCAGGCGGCACGATGGGCTTGCGATTGTACGGGGGCCGTGTCAGTTCGTCGGCCATTTTCAGAAAGAGCAGGAAAGTGATCTGCTCGGCGTAGGCCATGTACGACAGGCCATCGTCCCGCAACACGTGGGCGAAGTTCCAGGCTTTGTTGACGATGTTCTGGGTGGCGGTGCTCATCGAGCCTGTTTCTGGTCGGGGTTGATCCAAATGCGGTCAATACAGGCGCCGTGCAAGTGGTCGAAGTCCGGGTCGGTAGTGAGCAAGGTGGCGCCGGTCACTCGGGCGGTGGCGGCAATCCAAACGTCATTCTTGCCCATGCGTCTTCCCTGAACTTGGCTGGCGTGGTCGATTTCGCCGTAGGCTTCGAGGACCTGGGGATTGTTGATGTCCAACCAGACCAACTCGGCGAGCATGGATTCCAGCCGGCCGATCTTCTCCCTGCCCCAGCCGAACTGGCGCACGAGAGAATACATTTCTCCCACGGTCACCACCGAGATCATGCTGCGGTTCAAGTTAGTGCGCAGTCCGTACTCGGCGTCGATACGCTCGCCGAGCGGGTTGCCTCGAATCAGTTCCAACAGGATGTTCGTATCGAGCAAATAGCCGACGGCCGCACTCATTAGCTGAGCTCCTTCAGTGCCTCCTGGATTTGCTCATCCGTTTCATTGCCCGGCCATTTGCCGAAGATGGCGGAGAGTCCCTTCTTGTGCTCCTGCTCGCGCAAGACCTGGCGCAAGTCGAACGTCTTGCGAACGGGTCTTGGAACTGCGGAGAAATACCGGTCCTGCTCCGATGCGGGCGACACTTCCTCCGCGTCTATCCTAAGCAGTCGCCCGGATGCCCGATAGATTGCCTTCCCCAGGACAAGCACTTCCTGCTGAAACATACCGGTCAGGGTCCCGATGTCGCCCCCCAGCAAGACACCGCGAACTTCCTCACCGTTCTCGAGTTTGAGTGCAAACGCCTGCGTGCTGGCGCGAATCATGTCTAGGTTGCCAGCCACGCGAACTCTCTGCGGCAACGGCGTCTCGGATACGAAGCGGCGCGCGGTTTCGATTACATTCCGGTTCAGGGTTGCGGGAGACCGTTGTGTGAAGCGGTGCCCGGCAACCTGCAATTCGTTGAACGCCTCGCTCAGGGCATCGCTGAACCGACCGAGTTGTCTGAGGAGAGGTCTGTCGAATCGCTCGCTATCGGTGTTCTCCGCTCCGAGGTCGCCCAGAACGTCGCCCAGGAGATCGAACCCCGTGTCGTCCGGGCTTGGCCGCGTCATAAACGGCATCTCTTGTTGCCGGTAAAGCACCTCGGCCGCTTCACCAAGGCGCGGCGCTTCGAAATACATAACGGTGTCGTCGTCCCCCCCGTAACCCACAAAGCGGATGTCGGCGGCGGCCGTCAGCCAATGGGGCTTCTTGCCTTTGACGCTGCTGCGGCCCTCGAATGCCATCCGAATCGACTGCCCGACAGCGGCCGGGATTTCGCGGAGTATCGTGCCGAACGGGCCTGGCGGGACTTTGTGTCCAAAATGGCACTGGCTCTTGAGCGTCACCGTTTGCGTAATCGTTGTCATAGTCACCTCCCATCCGGTCTGCCATGCGGCAGACGACTCGATTCAGGGTCCCTCCGGGCGAGACTTCCTCGATGCATTTTTCGTCTTCTTGCCGGCTCTTGCAAGACCCAAAGGCCGTCGGCACTCCGCTGCGATCCGCTCCAGCAGCTTGGCGGCCGGTTCGTCGGTCGGGTCCTGGGGCACGAGCTTGCCCTCGAAGCCCCGCTTGAGGATGCTTTGCCGAAGACGGGTGGAGCGTTTCAGGTTCGTGTCGATTAGCCGTTCGGCAACCCCGATCTGCGAAAGCCGCTCGGCAACGGTCATGGCGATTTCGGCCTGCTCGTCCAGCGACGGCAGCGGGACCGGCATCTCGCGAACGTCCGTCCCAGAGATTCCAGTTTGACCGGCGGTTGTCCTTGCCCTTCTGACCATGTGGCTGCGTGATACTCCGCCGTTTGCGGCGATCTCGACGAAGGACGAAAGGGGTTGACCGACCGCCACCCTTACGCGGATGAGCTTGTCGGGATGCAGGATTTTCTCGGTACAGCCCCGTACCATGCCCGCCACGCCCAGAAGGTCGACGCTGCCGTTGTATCGCGTGAAGAGCAGGTCGCCGTCTTCGACGAAGTAGCCATTGGCGTCGCCCTTGATGCTGTCGAGGAATCGCACTTCAGACAAATTGACGCTCATCGAGCGGACTGCATTGATTCGCAGGATCGGCGTGCCTTCTGCCGCCCCCGAAGGGCTTTGAAAGTAGCCGTTCCGTAGGTATACGAGAAGCTGGTCGAGAGCTGCCCAGCACCAGCCTTCCGGCAACGCCGGAAGGTTGGTGTCGTCGGGCCCGACCGGCCCTTTGTACCTCTGTCGCCAATTCGCCCGGGGCTTCTTGCCAGCCTTGTCGTAGGCCGCGACTTGCTCCTCTTCCCATCTGCGGCGACGTTCCCGCAGGATTCGGTCAAGCAACTGCTGGCCTGGCTCCTTGGGGCGCTTCTTCTTCCGCCACGCTTCGGTAAGCTTGCCCTCGACGGCGGCCTTCAGGACGGCGGCCCGGTATCGCTTCAGTCTGGCCTTCGCCCGCTCCAGTGCCGCTACGCCGGCATCGAGGTCGGAGAAGAGTTCTTCGATCTTGGCGACGATGCGGCGCTGTTCTGGAACAGGGGCAACTCGGACTGACAGATCGAGGAATTCGTCGTCGCGTGCGGAGGGTGGGCTGCTGCCGTATGTGGGAACCGATTGGATGAACGAGTCCTGTAGTAGCTGATGGAACAAGAAGTTGCTGGCCAAATCGGTAGCTGGTCGCAGCACACAGTAGGCGGTGGATGCGACTTCATGGTCAAGCTCGGGGGGCACAATAGCGATGTTTTTCAGGTACGGTCGGACCAACGAGAAGATCACATCGCCCGAAAGGAGGGACATTCTTGCCCGGCTTGGTGCTTCTGATTTGGCAAGGAGTTTCGGACTTGTGATTTGTTGTCGCGTATTGTCCAAGGCATCAATGTCAACGTACCGAAAGGTTCCTTCGCCTTCCCTTTGCGGATTGCGGGTGCCGCCAGGGATGGTGACTTCCCGCAACTTGGCGGTTATCCACCCCTTCGGTAATCTATCACCGTCGCTCATGCGGCTAGCCCTTCGTTCAACTCCTCGAGGATGCCGGTCAAGCCCTCACCGAATAGCTCGTAGGCCCGGCCCAGCCCGCCCATCTGGTTGAACGGAAGGTCGTCGAACGTCTCCTGGTCGATATGCAGACTGCTGGCGATGTGGTTCTTGATGGCGTCGAGCCATTTTCGCTGCTCGGCCGTGAACGTGACGCCCGCCTCGGTCTGCCGGGCAAGCCACCCTTGATACCGCTCTTCCACGGTCATGCCCACCGGCACCAGCGGCGAGTTGGGATCGAGGGCGTGGCGAACCAGGGCCACCACATCCACCAGTTGCTTGCCGCCGTGCGCTTTCACCTTGTCGGGTTCGACGGCCTCATAGGCTTGCCAGAGCCGTTCGAGAGGGGCGGCCACCGGCGGCCGTCTCACGGCTTCGGCCAATTCCTTGACCTGCCGGTAACGCAGCCCAGCTCTATATGGGCGGCTGTAGAGGATCGTCAGGGCCTCGATCTCGCCCTTGTGATCTTCGATGAACTGGCGGAAATTTGCCAGGATGGTTCGGGCCTTCTGCTTGGCCGCCTCACTGTGCCCGGCCGTGACCAGTTCGTCTTGCGTCACTTCGTCGATGACCTGCTCCAAGGACGCCTTGACGCCAAGGATCGCGCTGCGCAGCTTCGGGTTATGGAAGGGCTTCAGCGCCGCAGCCATTGCCTGTTGCTCAAGGAGCTGAATCTGCTCGTCGGTTGGCTCTTGCTGCGCGGACAGGCGGAACTGCTCGATGGCCCGCTCGGCGCTGGCGTCGGCGTCGATGGCCGCCAACAGTTGGCCGCTCAGGGCGGAAAGGTCTTTCCCATCGGCGTGGCGGGCGATCTCAGCGTGCTGGCACTGGTCCATCTGCTGGCCGAGCCGTGTCAGCCGTGCCGCCAGCGTGGAGCAGATGTCGTCGCTGGCGGCCCCGGCGGCGACCGTGTTAAGGATCTTCTCTAGCGATACCGAAGGCTTGCGATCCAGCGGTTTCGAGGTGGTTTTGTCCCGCTCGCACACGCCGACCGCATCGACGATGACGAAATGGGTCTTTTGCCTGGCGTCGGGCGTCACACTTTGCAGATCGTCGGGCTTAATGACCCGGCAGCCCCGGCCCTTCATCTGCTCGAAGTACGACGCCGAGTTGATGTTCCGCATAAAGATGAGGCATTCCAGCGGCTTCACGTCGGTGCCGGTGGCGATCATGTCCACAGTGACGGCGATGCGGGGGTTATACGAGTTGCGGAACTCGTTCAGTAGTTCGTCGGGCTTCTTGCCGGTCGTTTTCGACGTGATCTTCTGGCAGAAGTCGTTGCCACGGCCGAACTCCTCCCGGATGACCTTCACAATGTCGTCGGCGTGCAGGTCGGTCTTGGCGAATACCAGGGTCTTCGGGACTTCAGCCCTGCTGGGGAAGATCTCCGTGAACAGCCGGTCGCGGAAGGTGCGGACCACCAGGCGGATCTGGTCCATCGCCACCACGTCGCGGTCGAGGTCGTTGGCCGTGTAGGTCAGGTCGTCGTCGAGTTCCTTGAGTTGCTTCTGCCGGGTTCGGCGGTCCCTGTGCGGTACGAATTGGCCGGGCTCCCGGACGAGCTTGGCACCGTTGGCGGTGATTTTCGTCTCGATGCGGTACACGTCGTAGCCGACGTTCACGCCGTCCACGACGGCCTTCTCGTGGCTGTAGTCCTGCACCAGGTTGCCGTGGAAGAAGCCGATGGTCTGAGGGGTGGGCGTGGCGGTAAGGCCAATAATGAAGGCATCGAAGTAGTCCAACACCTGCCGCCAGACGTTGTAGATCGAGCGGTGGCACTCGTCCACGATGATGACGTCGAACGTCTCGACGGGGACCTTCGGGTTGTAGACCACCGGCATCGGCTCCCGGACGAACGACGGAACCGACTCGAAGAGCGACGTTTCCTCGTTCTCTTCCTCGAACTCCTCTTCGCCCTTGAGGATCGAGTAGAGCCGCTGGATCGTCGTGATACAGACCTTGGCGGCAGGGTCGATGGTGTTGCGGCGGAGATGCTGGACCGTGTATTCCTCGGTGAACTTGTAGTTGTTGTACGGGCTGACGTACTGCTGGAACTCGTTGTGGGCCTGCTTGCCCAGGTTGTTGCGGTCCACGAGGAACAGAATCCGCCTGACCTTGCCGAACTTGATGAGCCGGTAGCTGCCCGTTACGGCGGTGAAGGTCTTGCCCGAGCCGGTCGCCATTTGGATCAAGGCCCTGGGGTGGCAGGCGGCCAGAGACAGACCGAGATTGCGGATGGCTTCGACCTGCACCTTCCAGAGGCCCGCGGTGATGAGTTCCGGCATGTTCCGCAGGTTGGCCCGGAGCTGGCTTTCGAGGGTCGCCAGCCGGATCAGTTCCTCGGGGCGGTGGAAGGTGAATACCTCCCGGCTGCGGGCATCGGGGTCCAGGAAGTTGGTGAACTGGGTGACGCTGCCCGTAGACTCGTAGGCGAACGGCAGCGGCAGGTGGAAATGCGGCAGCCCGGCGGGGAGGCCCGTAGTGTACTTGGCCGACTGCGTTTCAACGCCGGTCAGGGTATGGCCCTCGGGCTTGGCCTCGATGGCCCCAATGGCTCTGCAATCGGCGTAGAGCAGGTAATCCGCGAACCCTGTCTTGAGCGGAAACTCGCGGATCGCCACACCCCGGCCCGCCGAGATGTTCATCTCGCTGGCCGACTGGACCAGCCAGCCGCACTGGCCGAGCTGCTGGTCGATCCGCTGGCGAGCCTTCTGTTCGGGGGTCATGGTGGCGCTGCGCCCCTCGCATGCAAATTCCCGGCGTCGTCCCCAACGGGAGCGACCTCGGCGGGCAAGTCCCGATTGTACTTCCACCGGGTAGTGCCAGCAAGCACTCCCACCCGTAAACGCCTTCTCCCCATAGAGTTACAGCCGGTCGAGCAGCGGGCTGCCCTGGCGGTGGCAGTTTGGGTAACCAGTTGAAGCCGGAAAGGGTTCACGCTCAGAACGGCCGGCCACAGAGCCGCGATACCAGGCGTTCGCAGAGCACCACCACGTCCTCGGTACAGAAGTAGGATTCGATATTGGCGGGCAGCAGCAGCGTGGCGGCGGGCGGGAACTCGTCGTCCGGCGCGTGCCAGACCAGGCGCAGCGCGAGGCGTGGAAACATGTCGAACTCGAAGGCCGCGTCGCCGCCGGCCGCGGGCCGGGCGCCAAGTGCCGCCGCGGCCGCCTGCAATCTGGCCAAGTCGCGCCCCGCCGCGGCGCACAGCCAGGCCGTGCTCCGCTGCCGATAGACCTCGGCATAGGAGCGGGCGGTGGGCAGGTCGGCAAAGGTCACCTCGGGCGCCAGCCGCTCGGGGCGTGCCACAACCAGCAGATAGTGCAAGGCCAGGATTCGCCATTGGGGACCGACCTTCCCGCCGCCGACGGTCGTCACCTGGCGCGAGGGGAGATCCACGGCCACGGTCTCGTTGAGGACCGGCAGGCGCCAGGCACCGCCCGAGCGTTCGGCGCCCAGCCACCGCAGTTGCTCGTCGGTTTGGCAGGCCAGGGCCTCGAAGGCCAGCTCAGTTGCCCGTTGGACGTTCTGTTGCGGAGAAAGCACGTTGGGCCGCCTCCCTGGCCGCGGGGGTGTGCAATTTCGTGATCATCTGCCGCGGATCGCCGGCCGACCCATCCGGACGCTCGGCCAGCAGCCGGGCCAGGAGCGAGGCATCGCGCACGATCCGCAACTCCGGCAGCTCGGCGTCGGCGCCGGCTCGCAGGCAGGCGATGATCCGGCAAACCTGCCCGATCGTCGCCTCGTCTACGCTCAACCGCTCGAGGATTTGGCGCGCCTTGGCGGGGCCCTGGTCGGGCGGCGCGGCGGCTGGCGAGGCGGTTTCCAGGAGCAAGGCAGCGGCCAGCACTACCCGCGCATCACCCCCTTCCCGCCCGACGAGCCACTTGGCATATCGGTAGACGCTCAAGGCTGCCGCGGCGCGTGCCGGATCGGCGCGGCACTCCTCCCTGACGGCCTGAATCAGCCGGCTTGCCAAGGCCGGCTCGGGGCGCCCGCCGGCCAGCTCGCGCTCGGGGACGAATCCCAGGCATTGCTCGGCCAGCGAGCACCACTGGGCACAACCGATATCGATCCCCGGATTGAGGAACCTGTGGCCGCAGCTCGGGCAGCGGCCGCGGGGCTCGTCCTTGAAGAACTCGACCGAATATCCACAGTCAGGACAGGGCGCCTCGAACACCACGTCGCCTGTCCAGTACTGCCAATCCTGGCCTGGGCACTTCATCGCAGGTTCCTAATTCGTTTCTGCTGCGGACGGCCGGAAATTTGTCTACCATGGCTCGCAGGCCTTTGGCCCGCGGGAAAGGGCTCGCCCACCCCGGTTCGCGGGTGTCATAATTGCCGCTTGCCGGGGTGAGATTTCGAGCCATAAAATCTGGCCACACGCTATTATACCAGACCCTACCTGTTGACGGGGAAATCGGATATACTGACCGCGGTCGGCTTGTAGTGCGTTGGGCAAGAATCGGCATGAAACTGGCAATTGTCGGCAAAGGTGGCGTGGGCAAGACCACGCTGACGGCGGCGCTGGCCAGACGGCTGGCGGCCTTGGCCCGGCCGGTGGTTGCCGTGGACGCCGATCCCGACGGCAATCTGGCCGACGCGCTGGGAGTGCCGGCCGAGGCCCGGCCGCAACCCATTGCCCAAATGCGCGACCTGGTCCTGGAGCGGACCGGCGCCCGGGACGAGGGGGCGGGCTTGATGTTCAAGTTGAATCCCCGGGTCGACGACCTGCCGCAGCGGTTTGCGGTCGATGCCGGGGGGGTGCGGCTGCTGGTGCTGGGCACCGTGGAACTGGGTGGTAAGGGCTGCATGTGCCCGGAAGGCGCCGTGCTGAAGGCCCTCATGCAGCACCTGTTGCTGTGGGTGCCCGACAACGTTATCTTGGACATGGAAGCCGGGCTGGAGCACATGGGGCGGGCGTCGGCCCGCGGCGTGGATGCCATGATTTCCGTGGTCGAGCCGGGCATGCGGAGCGTGCAAACGGCCCGGCGGATCCGGAAATTGGCGCTCGACATCGGCATCCCCCGCACGCTGGTCGTGGCCAACAAGATCCGCCACGAGCATGAGTGCGAGACCCTCGAGCGGGCGCTGGGCGGGGAGCCGCTGTTGGGCGCAATTCCCTACACCGCCGACCTGGTTTCCGCCGATTTGGAAGGGCGGCCGTTGGAGCTGCATGACCGGGCCTTCGCCGCGGCCATCGACCGCATCGGCGAAGCGCTCGACCGACAGGCGTTGGAGAAAGAACGGTAAACAACGAGGAGATTGTCATGGGTCAAGGCAACCGCCGCTCGGCCGATCCCGCCGCGCAGGAAATGATGGACTTCGCCCTCCGGGCCGGAGTGAAGACGGTCTGGGACCGTTTGCGGTCGCAGGAGCCGCAGTGCGGGTTCGGGAAGATGGGCATTTGCTGCCGCAACTGCTTCATGGGGCCGTGCCGCATCGATCCCTTCGGCGAGGGCGCCCAGGAGGGGATCTGCGGGGCCACCGCCGACGTGATCGTGGCCCGGAACCTGCTGCGCGACATCTGCGCCGGAACGGCGGCGCACTCCGATCACGGGCGGGAGATCGTGCATGCCCTGCTGCTGGCGGCGGAGGGGAAGTCGGAGGCCTACCGGATCCGCGGCCGGCGCAAGCTGCACGTCCTGGCCGAAGAGTACGGGATTGCCCTGGACGGCCGCCGCGACGAAGACGTGGCCAAGGAGCTGGGCCAACTGCTCCTGGCGGAGTTCGGCAAGCAGGACGGGACGCAGTTGAACCTGCGGCGGGCGCCCGAGCAGCAGCAGAAGAACTGGGCCGCGGCGGGCGTGTTGCCGCGCGGCATCGACCGCGAGGTGGTCACCGGCATGCACATGACCAACATCGGCGTCGACAACGAAGGGGAGCACATCCTGCTGGCCGCGGTGCGCGCGGCGCTGGCCGACGGTTGGGGCGGCTCGATGATCGCCACGGACGTCTCCGACGTCCTGTTCGGCGAGCCGCAGCCCCTGACGTCGCGGGCCAACCTGGGCGTGCTCCGCAAGGATGAAGTGAACATCGTGGTCCACGGCCACGAGCCGACGCTGTCCGACGTGATCGTGGCCGCCGCGCGCGATCCGGAGCTGCTGGCCGAGGCCGCGGCCAAGGGCGCCCGCGGCATCAACCTGGCCGGCATCTGCTGCACGGCCAACGAGATCCTCATGCGGCACGGCATTCCCATCGCCGGGAATTTCCTGCAGCAGGAGCTGGCGATCCTCACCGGGGCGGTGGACGTGATGCTGGTCGACGTGCAGTGCGTCTTCCCGGCGCTGGCCGAATTGCAGAAGTGCTACCATACCAAGGTCGTCTCCACCAGCCCCAAGGCCAGATTTCCCAATACGCTGCACATCGAGTTCGACGAACACAACGCGCTGGAGACGGCCAAGCAGATCGTCCGCGTGGCGATCGATAATTACACCCGCCGCGATCCGTCCAAGGTGCGGATCCCCGCGCCGCAGGAACGGATGGTGGCCGGCTTCAGCACGGAGGTGGTGTTCCAGATCCTGGGTGGCAAGTATCGGCCGAGTTTCCGCCCGCTGAACGACGGCATCCGCACGGGCCGCCTCCGCGGCGTGGCCGGCGTGGTGGGCTGCAACAATCCCAAGTTCCCCCACGACGAATGTCACTTGGCCATGGTCCGCGAGTTGATCCGCAACGACGTGCTGGTCGTGCAGACCGGCTGCAGTGCCATCGCTTGCGGCAAGGCGGGCCTGCTGGCGCCGGAGGCGGCCGAGCGCTCGGCGGGCAAGGGCTTGCAGGAGATCTGCCGGGCCGTGGGGATGCCCCCCGTGCTGCACGTGGGGGCCTGCGTGGACAACTCGCGGATCCTCACCGCCTGCTGTGAAATGGTCAAGGAGGGGGGCATCGGCGATTCGTTGGACAAGCTCCCCGTGGCCGGGGCCGCCCCCGAGTGGATGAGCGAGAAAGCCATTGCCATCGGCATGTATTTCGTCGCCAGCGGCGTGTTCGTGGTGATCGGCCAGTCGTTGCCGGTGGAGGGCAGCCGGCAGATCGTGGACCTGCTGACCAAGGGCTTCGAGACGCCGTTCGGCGCCACGTGGGCCTTCCAGCCGGACCCGGTCGAGGCCGCGCACCTGATGATCGACCACATCGACCGCAAGCGCCGGGACTTGGGGCTGCCGCCGCCGATGTACGACGTGCCGTACGCGCCCCGGACGTTGGAGGCGGCCCCGCTGCGCGGGGCCGCACGGCCGGCCGAAAGCGCCCAAATTCCGGAAGCCGTGGGCGCGGGGGCTGTTACTTGCCGTGGGCCCACGCTTGAACTGTGAAGCGGGCTTGACAAGTGAAGCCGGCGGGGCGGGCCAAACGCCGCTCCGACCGGACCCGAGGAGGACATCCAGCGTGAAACGGATCGTTGCCGACGCCAAGCGGTGCTTGGCCTGCCGTACCTGCGAGTTGGCGTGCGCCTTGGCGTATGCCGATTCGGACGACCTGGTCCGGACCGTGCTCTCCCACCGGGCGGGACCGCGAATCTACATCGAAGCGGCGGGCCGACTGGCCGTGCCCTTGCAGTGCCGGCACTGCGCGGACGCGCCCTGCCTGCGGGTCTGTCCCTCCGCCGCGCTATGGCGGCCGGATGAGGCCGGGCCCGTGCTGGTGCGGCAGGAGCGGTGCATCGGCTGCGCCTTCTGCGTGCAGGCCTGCCCGTTCGGGGTCATCCGCGTGGCACGCTGGACGCAGACCGACGCGACGGACAAGGGCTTGGCGATCCTCAAGTGCGATTTGTGCCAGCGGCAGCAGGCGGCGGGGCAGCCGCCGGCCTGCGTCGCCTCCTGCCCGGTGCAGGCCCTGAAGCTTGAGGAAGTCGAGGAGGGGGCCCGAAGAATGCGAGCCATCACCGCCGCCGGCATCGGCGCCGACGGCGACGGCGACGCACATTGAGGGGGCGGGGGATTGCGGGAGAAACGGACGTGCCGTGCAAGGTGACTGTTTGCGTGGGCAGCTCGTGCCATATCCACGGCACGCGCGAGATTCTCAAACAGTTTGCCAAGGTCATCCGCGAGGAGTCTCTGGGCGGCGAGGTGGTGCTGGTGGGTTCGTTCTGCTTGGATCGCTGCGGGGAGACGATGAACTGGAAATTCGACGACGAGCATATATCGAGTGCCAACGTGGCGGAGGCCGAGGAAGCCTTGCGGGCCCGGCTGGCCGCGCGGCTTAAGAGGACCTGAGACGTGCCGACGGGGTGGTGGAGGTTGTGGCATGAATGCCGATGGTCTGCCGGAAGCGGCTTCCATTCTGCAGCACACTCCCAACGGGGTGGTGGTGGTGGACGAAGAGGCCTGCATCCGCTTCGCCAATCCGGCCTTCCGCAGGATGTTCTCGCTGGAGGATGCGGAGCTGATCGGGTGGAAGGCGGAGGAGCTGCTGGGATCGGACTTCTTCGAGCGGGCGATTGCCTCCGGCGGCGAGCTGACGGTGCGCGGCCGCGTGCCCCGGCACGACCTGCACTACTGTGCCACGATCTTCCGCGTCGAAGGCGAGAATCGCTGGAGCGGGATCTTCGTCGACACTTCCGAGGAGGAGCGGGCGCGGGCTGCCCTGGCACAGGTCCGCAGCGAGACCCTGGCCCGCGCCGAGCAAGTCATTCTGCGGCAAATGCAAAGCGCCCAGGAGATCGCCGGACTGTTGGGCGAAACGACCGCCGAGACCAAGGTCCTGTTGGTCAAGCTCATGGACCTCTTCCGCCGGGAGCGGGTGGGATGAAAGTGTTCTACGAGTTCGGCCTGAAACAGATAAACAAGCGCGGCGAGGAGCTCTGCGGCGACGGCGTGGAATTCTCGATCAGGCCGGACTCGATCACGCTGGTGCTCTCGGACGGGTTGGGGAGCGGCGTCAAGGCCAGCATTCTCGCCACGCTGACCACGCGGATCGCCCGGCGGATGCTGGACGAAGGTTTGCCCTTGGCCGAGGTGGTGTCCACGCTCTCGCAGACCCTGCCCATCTGCCGCGTGCGGAAGATCGCCTACAGCACGTTCAGTATCGCGCAGCTCATGACCGAGGGGAGCGGGAAGCTTTCGGTGTTCGACAACCCGCCGCCGCTGTTGATCCGCCGCAACCGGCTGCAGCCCCTGCTTGCCGACGAGCACGAGGTGGGCGGCAAACGGATCTCCGACTACTCCTGCTCCTTTCGCCCCGGCGACTGGCTGGTGCTGGTGTCCGACGGCGTGGTCAACGCGGGCATCGGCGGCGCCTATCCCTTGGGCTGGGGCTGGGACGAGGTGGGCAGTTACCTGGAGACGCACGTCCACGAATCGCTTTCGGCCGAGGAATTGGCGGGGAAGCTGGCCCGCGTGGTGGAGGAGCTGTACGAGGGGCCGCCCGGCGACGACGTGAGCATCGCCGTGGTCAAGGCCCGCCGCCGGCGCGTGGTCACGATCTTCACCGGTCCGCCCGTCGAGGCCGACGACGACGAGCGGGCCGTGGAGGCCCTGATGTCCTCACCCGGCCGGCGCGTGGTGTGCGGCGGAACCACCGCCGGCATCGTCGCCCGGCAGTTGGGCCGGGGCATCGACGTCGACCTGGAAACCGGCATCGAGAGCGTCCCGGCCAGCGGCAGGATCGAGGGACTGGACCTGGTCACCGAGGGCACGCTCACGCTCACCAAGGCGATGGAAGTCGTCCGCGCCGGAACTCCCAGCGAGGACTTGAAGCTGCGCGTGGACGGGGCCAGCCGCCTGGTGCTCCTGCTGCGCGAGGCCGACGAGATTGTAATCATGGTCGGCCGGGCCATGAACCCCGCCCATCAGAACCCCGGTTTACCCCGCACGTTGGGCCTCAAGGCACGGGTCGTGGAGACCTTGGCCGAAGAGCTGCGGCGGGGGAAGAAGGAAGTCCGGATCGAGTACTTATGACCCCTATGGCCCGCGCCGCAATGGGCGGGCAGACCGAAGTTATATCCCATGGCCGAAGCCAGCAGCGACACCCTTACCAGCATCATCGAGCGCTACGACGGCGATCCGGGCATGCTCATCCCGATCATGCAGGACCTGCAGGCCGAGCACGGCTACTTGCCGCGCGCGGAGTTGACGGAGCTTTCCGGGCGGCTGGGCGTGCCGCTGGCGCGGATCTACGGCGTGGCCACCTTTTACGGCTCCTTCCGCCTGATGCCCAAGGGCGACCATACGATCCAGCTTTGCCTGGGCACGGTGTGCTTCCTGAAGGGCGCCGCCCAGATCTCGCAGGCCATCCAGCGGGAGTTCGAGCTGGTGCCCGGCGGCACCTCGCCCGACGGCAAGTTCACCTTCGCGCCGTTGAACTGCGTGGGGGCCTGCGCCCTGGCCCCGGTGATGGTGGTCGACGGCGCGTACTACGGCGGGCTGGTGGTGGATTCCGCCGTGGACCTGCTGCACAAGATCGCCGCCGGCAGCCCCCCCGCAGCAACCCCCGCCGCAGCCCCCAAGACCAAGAAAATGGGACGCGGAAGCAAGAAGAAGTGAGAACCCGTGAGCAACGTCGCCACACAGCTCCGAACTCCTGAGGATCTCGAGCAATACCGGGCCGAGGTCCGCCGCCGTGCAGCCCGCGTGGACCGGGTGGTTCGCGTCTGCTGCGGGCCGGGCTGTATCCCCAACGGGGCCAAGGCCGTCTATGATCGGTTCGTGGAGGCAGCGGCAAAACTGGAGGGACAAACCGTCAGCGTTGAGCCCAAACTCACCGGCTGCCAGGGCCTCTGCCAGCGCGGCCCGATCGTCACGCTGGACCCCGGCGGGGTGTTCTACCAGGAGGTCAAGGAAGAGGACGTGGCGGAGATATGGCGCGAATCGGTCATCGGCGGCCGGGTCGTAGAGCGATTGCTACACGAGATTGACGCCAGCGGCAGACGCGCACGCACGGCGGAAGAAATCCCGTTCTACCAGGGGCATTGCCGGATCGCGCTGGCCTACTGCGGAGCCGGGGATGCCCGCAGCATCGACGATTTCATCACCGCCGGAGGCTACCAAGCCCTGGCCAAGGTGCTGACCACCATGACTCCGGAGGAGGTGATCGAGCAAATCACCAAGTCGGGCTTGCGGGGGCGCGGCGGGGGCGGATTCCTTACCGGCCGAAAGTGGCGCTCCGCCCGACACGCCCCCGGCGAACCGAAATACGTGATCGCCAACGGCGACGAGGGTGATCCGGGGGCCTTCATGGACCGGGCCCTCATGGAGGGCGCACCGCACGCCGTCATCGAAGGCCTGATCATCGGCGCCTATGCCATCGGCTCCTCGCAGGGGTACCTGTACGTCCGCGATGAGTACCCGATCGCCGTGGATCGCTTGCGGAACGCCCTCGGCCAGGCGCGCGAGCGGGGACTGCTCGGGGAAAACATTCTCGGCAGCGGCTTCCGTTTCGACATCCGCATCAACCGCGGCGCCGGGGCCTTCGTCTGCGGCGAGTCGACGGCCCTGATGGCCTCGCTGGAAGGCCGGGTGGGCGAGCCCCGCGCCAAGTACATCCACACCGTGGAAAGCGGGCTGAACGGGAAGCCCTCGCTGCTGAACAACGTCGAGACCTGGGCCAACGTCCCGCCGATCATGCTCAAGGGCGCCGACTGGTTCGCCTCGATGGGCACGGCCAAGAGCAAGGGCACCAAGGTCTTCTCGCTGGTAGGGAAGGTAAAGAACACCGGCCTGGTCGAAGTCCCCATGGGGATGACGCTCCGCCAGATCATCTTCGGCATGGGCGGGGGCATCCCCGACGACAAGGCCTTCAAGGCCGTGCAGACCGGCGGCCCCTCCGGCGGCTGCATCCCCGCCGCCTACCTCGACGAGCCCGTCGACTTCGACCGGCTCACCGAGCTGGGCTCGATGATGGGCTCCGGCGGCATGGTCGTGATGGACGAAGACACCTGTATGGTCAGCATTGCCAAGTACTTCCTGCAGTTCCTCAAGGAGGAGTCGTGCGGCAAGTGCACGCCCTGCCGCGAGGGCATCGCCCAGATGCTGCACCTCCTGGAACGGATTGCCGGCGGGGAAGGCCAGGAAGCCGACCTCCCGCGCTTGGAAAGGCTGGCCAGCCTCCTGGAGGCCACCGCGCTGTGCGCGCTGGGGAAGACGGCGGCCTATCCGGTACTCTCGACGGTCCGCTATTTCCGGGACGAGTATGAGACGCACATCCGCGATCACCGCTGCCCGGCCAAGGTCTGCCCGGGGCTGTTCCGGTACGACGTCGACCTGGAGCGGTGCAAAGGCTGCGGCGTGTGCGCGAAGAAGTGCGCCGTGGGCGCGATCCGCGGCGAGCGCAAACAGCCCCACGTGATCGACCAGGTTAAGTGCGTCAAGTGCGGCACGTGTTTCCAAGTCTGTGCGTTCTCGGCGGTCATCAAGGTTTAGCTTTCCTTTCCGGGCGGGAATCAGCGGATGGTTACGGTCACGATCGACGGGAAGACCTGCGAAGCCCAAACCGGGGAGACGATCCTCACGGTCGCTTCTCGCAATGGGGTGTGGATTCCCACCTTGTGCCACCATCCCGCCCTCGAGCCCTACGCCGCCTGCCGCATCTGCATGGTCGAGGTGGAGCGCGGCGGCTGGTGGCAGATGGTGACCGCCTGCAACTACCCCGTGCGCAAGGACCTGGTGGTGCGGGTGAACTCCGAGGGCGCGGTCCGCGCCCGGCAGGGCGTGATGGAATTGCTGCTGGCCCGCTGTCCCGAAAGCCCCGAGCTTCGCGCCCTGGCGGCCCGCATGGACGTGCCTGCCACGGGCTATCCTACGGTTACCGTGGCCGAGCGGAATTGCATTTTATGCGGGCTGTGCGTGCGGGTGTGCGAGGAGCGCATCGGCGCTTCGGCCATCTCCTTGGCGGGGCGGGGCGTGGAACGCTCGGTGGCCGCCCCCTTCCGCGCGCCTGCGCCGGACTGCATCGGCTGCGGGGCCTGCGCCGCCGTCTGTCCGGTGGGCACCATCGTCGTCCGCATGCACCAGGACGAAGTCGAAATCTCACCCTTCAAGACGCGGGTCAAGCTGCTCCGCTGCCCGGGCTGCGGCCGGGCGGTGGGCAGCGATCTGGTCGAGCGGGCCCTGGCCGAGCGCGGCGGGCCGACCGTGGCCGACGTGCTCGCCCAGGAGCCGCTCTGCCCGCACTGCAAACGAGAGAACCTGGCCGCGCAGCTCAGCGCCGTCCTCTGCGATGGGGACGGCTGGCTGCTGCGCGCGGCCGTCCATTCCGGGAGATCATCCTAATGTCGAGGCAAGTTTTCACGCAGGTTATCCGGGGCGCGCACGAGTGGGTCCGACAGGCCGATCAGGTCCTGGCCAAAGCCCTGGCCGAGCATGGCCCGGACAAACCCGTCGGCTGGGGACCGCAGACCGCCTATTACCTGTCGATGTCCTACGCCTTGATGGGCCTGGAGGCCAAGACGATCGGCCAGTTGCGGCCGCAGTTGGAGCATGCCCGCCAACTGCTCGCGCCCATTCCCGCCGACGAGACGTGGCTGCCCTACCTGGGCGCCGGCCTGGATGCCGGGGCGGCCACGATGCTCGCCCAGGAGGCCCTGGTGGCCCTGCGGACCGTCAACGGCTACGCCACCCCGCCCGGCTGGCAAGGCTACATCTCCGACACCATCATGCGCGAGCTGGGAATCCAGTTGGTCGACGGGCGGATGCCGGGGTTTGCCCTGATCCTCGGGCCGGCGCCGAGCACCGAAATCGCCGTGAAGGTGGTCCGCGATCTCCAGAAGCGAAGCATCCTGACCTTCCTCTGCGCCAACCGCGACGGAAAAACCATGCGCGAGCAGATGGTCGAGGGCGGCGTGTTCAAAGCCGACGCGCCGCTGAAGGAATGCTGGGACCTGTACGTGGTCCCCGTGGGACCGGATACCCTGGACGGCATTTACGTGCTAAACTGGTCGATTCGCAGCGCACTGACGTTCGGTGGGCATAAGCGCGGCGAGTGGCGGAAGTGTCTGGATTACACGAAACGGCGGATCCATGCCTTCGGCATCACCTTCGGCGCGATTCCCGACGACTGGTTCGCCATGGGGGCGGGGGCGATCCTGATGGGCTATCCGGTGATCTCCGACTGGCCGGCCACGCCCGAGGTCCGCCCCACGGGCGTCACGATCCGCGAGGCGCTGGTGGTCGAGACCGACTACGAGCAGCTCGTGCCGACGTGCATCGACACCCGCGCCGTGCGGGTGAAGGTGGAGAAGGTCGACATACCGGTGGGCTATGCGGCGGCCTTCGAGGGCGAGCGGGTCCGCAAAGAGGACATGCACGTGCAGTTCGGCTACAAGTATTCGCCGGCCGTGGAGTACGTGCACATGGCCGAGCCGGGCGAGATCCAGGACGGGCAGATCGAGCTTGTCGGCCCGGACATCGACTCCGTGGCGGAAGGGGGCGCCATGCCGCTGGCCCTGGAGGTGCTCGTGGCGGGGCGCAAAATGGCCCGCGACTTCGAGGGCATCCTCGAGCGCCAGGTGCACCGCTGGACCAGCCACGCCATGGGTTTCATGCACACCGGGCAGCGGGACCAGATCTGGTGCCGCATCAACAAGAAGGCCTTCGCCGCCGGCTTCCGGCTGCGGCACCTGGGCACGATCCTGCACGCCAAGCTGCACGACGAATACGGGGGCATCGTAGACAAGGTCGCCGTGCGGATCCTCACCCGCCCGGAGCAGGTGGCGGCGAAGATCGAGGAGGCCCGCCGGGCCTTCGACTACCGCGACGACCGTATCGCCGGCATGACCGACGAATCGGTAGACCTGTTCTACAGTTGCACGGTTTGCCAGAGCTATGCCCCCGACCACGTGTGCGTAATCACGCCGCAACGGCTGGGACTGTGCGGGGCCTATAACTGGCTGGACGGCCGGGCGAACTACGAGATCAACCCCACCGGGCCCAACCAGCCCATTCCCAAGGGCCGCACCGTCGATGCCGCCAAGGGCGAGTGGGAGGGCGTCAACAAGTTCGTCTTCGAGCGCTCCAACCGCAAGGTGGAGCGCTTCTGCGCCTACAGCCTGCTCGAGGCGCCCATGACCAGTTGCGGCTGCTTCGAGTGCATCGTGGCCATCCTGCCGCTGGCCAACGGGGTGATGGTCGTCAACCGCGAGTTCCCCGAGGTCACGCCGTCGGGCATGAGCTTCGGCGAGCTGGCCTCGGTGACCGGCGGGGGCGCGCAGACGCCGGGCTTCGTCGGCGTGGGCCGGCTGTATCTGAGCAGCCCCAAGTTCCTGGCCCCCGACGGCGGCATCAAGCGCCTGGTGTGGATGCCCAAGCAACTGAAGGAGGCCATCCGCGAGCGCTTCCAGAAGGAGGCCCAGCGCGTGGGCGAGCCCAAGCTGCTCGACCTGATCGCCAGCGAAGACGACGCGCGGACCGAGGAAGAAGTGCTGGCCCATTTGCAGAAAGTGGGCCATCCCGCCTTGTCCCTCGCCCCCTTGATATAGACCCGTTTTCGATCCTTTCCGCCACTTCGGCTGTGGGAGACAGAAACTATGGCGCTGACCGGCCTGGAGATTTACAAGCAACTTCCCAAGACCAACTGCAAGGACTGCGGCTTTCCGACCTGCCTGGCCTTCGCCATGAAGATGGCGGCCAAACAGGTGCCGCTGGAAAAATGTCCGCACGTCACCGCGGCGGGCAAGGCGGCGCTGGAGTCGGCCGCCCGGCCGCCGATCCAATTGGTGACCATCGGGGCCGATGAGCAGACGGTGCGCACCGGCAACGAGACGCAGCTTTACCGCCACGAGGAGAAGTTCTACCGGCCCACCCTGCTGGCGGTGCGGGTCTCCGACGCCCTGGACGAGCCGGCCGCCGCCGCACGCCTGGAGGCCATCGCCAAGCTTTCCTTCGAGCGCGTGGGCACGCGGATCAGCATCGAGCTGGTGGCCGTAGACAACGTCTCCGGCGACGCCGGGCGCCTGGAGCGCCTGGCCAAGCTGGCCGCGGAGAAGACGGGCCGGGCCTGCCTGCTGATGTCGGCCCGGGCCGACAATCTCCAGCAGGCGGCCGCGGCCCTGGCCGGCCGCCGGCCGCTGCTGTACATCTCCGACCCGGCCCAGGCCCTGGCCGCCGCCGCCGTGGCCAAGAAGGAGGACTGCCCGCTGGCCGTCCGCGCCGACGGCCTGGAGGCCCTGGCCGAGCTGACGGCCAAGCTGGACGCCGCCGGAGTGGAGCAGATCGTGGTGGACCCCGGCACGCGGGGCCTCAAATCCACCCTCGAGGCCCTGACCCGCATCCGCCGCGCGGCACTGAAGAACTTCCGGCCCCTGGGCTATCCGTCGATGGCCTTCACCGTCGCCGAAGACCCCACGCTGCAGACAATCGAGGCCAGCACCTACGTCGCAAAATATGCCGGAATCGTTGTTACCGACGCCATCCAACCCTGGCAGATCCTGGCCGTGCTCACCACCCGCCAAGACATCTTCACCGATCCGCAGAAACCGGTCGCCGTGCAGGCACAACTGTATACGGTGGGCGAGGTGACGCCCGCCTCACCCGTGCTCGTAACCACCAACTTCTCGTTGAGCTACTACTCGGTGGAAGGCGAGGTCGAGACCAGCCGCGTGCCGGCCTTCATCCTTTCCGTCGATACGGAGGGCACTTCGGTGCTCACGGCCTGGGCCTCGGACAAGTTCAACGCCGCCACGATCACCAAGACCTTGAAGAACTTGGGAGTCGAGTCGCGTGTTGCGCACCGGAAACTGGTCTTGCCGGGCCTGGTGGCCGTGTTGTCGGCAGGCGTGGAAGATGAATCGGGCTGGTCCGTCGAGATCGGCCCCAAAGAGGCCTCGGGACTGCCCGCCTACCTCAAGAAGCATTGGACCCGTTGATTGTGGCTGGCTTGCGGATCGGTTTCCTTCCCGACGGACGAGAAACGACGGTCGAGCCGGGCAGTACGCTGCTGGAGGCCGCCCGCCAGGCGGGGGTCTACGTGGGCGCGATCTGCGGCGGCGAGGGGATCTGCGGCAAGTGCCGGGTGATCGTCCGCGCGGGGGAAGTGGCCGGCGATTCCACCGAGTTCCTTACCCGCGACGAAATCCGCCGCGGATACGTGCTGGCCTGCCAGGTGATTCCGCACAGCGATCTGGTGGTCGAGGTGCCGCCGGAGTCGCAACTGGCGGGCTACGTGGGGATTGGGCAAGACAGCGAGCGGTTCCGCGATTTTACCCATCGTGGCGGCCAGCGCCTTCCAGCCGAGCTGGCACCGCTGGTCGAGAAGTTCGCCCTCAGCCTGCCCGAGCCCACCTTGGACGATCCCACCGCCGACCAGGAACGGCTGCTGGCGGCGGTGCTCCGGCGGCGTCCCGGGCCGCTGCAGATGGGACTGAAGGTTACCCGCGAGCTGCCGGGCCTGCTGCGGACCCGCGAGTCGCGCCGATCCGCCTGGAGCTGGAAGTGGGACGGCCTGGTCACGGCCACCCTGGCCCTCCGCGGCGAGGTGAACGAGCTGCTGTGCGTCGAGCGGGGCAACACCTGCGACCGGAACTTCGGCTTGGCCCTCGACGTGGGCACGACCACCGTGGTGGCCCACCTGGTGGACCTTACCGGCGGGCTCACCCGCGAGGCGGCGGCCAAGTACAACTCGCAGATCAAGTTCGGCGCCGACGTCATCAGCCGCATCAACCATGCCCGCCAGCCCGGCGGCGCCGATGAACTCCACCAGGCCGTCATCCAGGACGTGGAGACCCTGATCGACGACCTGGTGCAGCGTGCACAGGTGGGGCGGGGCGATATTCTTTGCGTGGTCGCCGCCGGCAATACGGCCATGCTGCATTTCCTGCTGGGGCTGGAAGCGGATCTGATCCGCCTGTCGCCGTTTGTGGCTGCGGCGGCCAGTCCGCCACCGGTGCGGGCGGCCGAGGTGGGACTGCGCATTCATCCGCGGGGAATCCTGTACACCTTGCCCATCGCCGGCAGCTTCGTCGGCGGCGACGTCACCGCCGGGGTGCTGGCCTCCGGCATGCACCGCAGTAATGAACTGGCGCTGCTGCTGGACATCGGCACCAACGGCGAAGTGGTGTTGGGGAACCGCGAGTTCCTGGTCGCTTGCTCGGCCTCGGCTGGCCCGGCCTTCGAGGGCGGGTCGGTCAGTTGCGGGATGCGGGCCAGCAGCGGGGCCGTCGATAGCCTGCGGATCGTCCCGCCGGGGCTGAAAGTCTCGGCCACGACCATCGACGGCCGGCCGCCCATCGGCGTCTGCGGCACCGGCCTGATCGATGCCCTCGCGGAGATGTTTCTCAGCGGCGTGGTCGATCGCGGCGGCCGCTTCCAGGTACACTCGGCGCGCGGCCGCTTCCGAGCCTCCGAAGAGGACCAGCGGCCGGAGTTCCGGCTCATCTCCGCCCAGGAGTCGGGCGGCGAGCGGGACCTGGTCTTGACCCAAGCCGACGTCGAGAACCTGATTCGCACCAAGGGCTCGATCTACGCCGCCGCCGACTCCCTGGTCGAGTCGGTGGGCCTCCGCTTCGCGGACATCGAGAAGATTTACATTGCGGGCGCCTTCGGCAACCGGCTCGACATTGCGAGTTGCATCGCCATCGGCCTGCTGCCCGACGTGCCCGCCGAGCGCATTCATTTCATCGGCAACAGCTCCGTGGCGGGGGCCAAGCTGGTGATGCTCAGCCGCGCCATGTGCGACGAGGTGCGGCAGATTCGGGATCGGATGACCTACCAGGAATTGATCGTGGACCCGGCATATATGGAGCGTTTCACGTCGGCGTGCTTCCTGCCGCACACCGACCTGTCCCGTTTCCCGTCGGTGGCGGCGCGGCTTGTCGGCCGGGAAGGAAAGAGCGAAGCACCCAAACACAAAGGCACGAAGGCACAAGCGCACAAGGCTTAGCAACGGGGGGCGCGCCGCTCGCTCGCGGCAGCCGCCGGCAAACAACGAAAAGGTGCGGCTATGGGGCTCTCCCTGGCGATTGCCGGAAAAGGGGGAATTGGAAAGACGACCTTTGCCGCGCTCGTCATCCGCGCGCTGGGCGAGCTGAAAATCCGGCCGGCCCTGGCGGTCGATGCCGATCCGAATTCCAACCTGGCCGAGGCCCTGGGCGTGGCGCCGGGCATGCCCTTGGCCCACATCCGCGAGCAGGGCTCCAGCCCCGAAGGCTCGCCGGCCAGCGGCATCGGCCGGGCCCGCGCCGTCGAAGACGAAATCCAACGCGCTATCGTGGAAGCGCAAGGCTTCGACCTGCTCGCCATGGGCCGCCCGGAAGGCCCCCGCTGTTACTGCTACGTCAACAACCTCCTGCGGCGGTCGCTGGATCTGCTGGCCGCCAACTACGCGGCGGTGGTCATGGACAACGAGGCGGGCATGGAACATCTCTCCCGCCGCACCACCAACAAAGTCGATTTCCTGATCGTGGTGACGGACTGCACCCTGCCCGCCTTCCGCGCCGCCGAGCGGGTCCTGGCCTTGTCCCGCGAGCTGCCGATCCACGTCGGTCGGCGCATGGTGCTGGTCAATCGGGCGCGGCCGGACCAGGCGGCCGACGAGATCGGCCGGCGGTTGGCCGCGCGGGAGGTGGCCCGGCTGCCCGACGTGCCGCAGGATAGCCTGGTCGAGCAGGCCGGCGCCGTCGGACGCGACGTGTTCAGCCTGCCGGCCGACAATCCGGCGGTCCGCGCTGTTTATCACGTGGTACAAACCCTTATAGCCCTTCACGAGGGCTGAGGCCCCGCGCAGAAATAACGTCGCCAATTTCAATGTAGTCGGCACACGCCGGGTGCCGTAAACCGCGGACGGCACACGGCGTGTGCCGGTTACAGTTTGAAGCAAGAAGGGGACAGTCCCCCGCGGCCGGAACTCACCGGCCTGAGAAAGGAGAGTGACAATGACGGTTCCCGAGGTCAAGGAAAAATGGTCAGGTCGTGTAAATGCGATCACGATCGGGGCCACACGGGCCGAAGGCGGAACACGGGGTCGCACGGTCACCGTGGGCGGCAGCAGCGGCATTCCCTTTTTGAGTTTCGACGGCGATATCGCGCATCGCCCGGCCATCGCCCTGGACGTGCTGGATAAGGAGCCTACGGGTTGGCCCCAGCCCCTGGCGGAAGTTTACGGCGACGTCTGGTCGGACCCGGCGGCCTGGGCGCGGCGGGTCGCGGAGCTGGGGGCCGATCTGGTCAACTTGCGACTCACCGGCATCCATCCCGACGAGGGCGACTGGCCGCCGGAGCGGGCCGTCGAGACGGTCAAGGCGGTGCTGGCCGCGGTCGATCTCCCGCTGATCATCTGGGGCTGCGAGGTGCCCGCCAAGGACCAGCAGGTGATGCCCAAGGTGGCCGAGGCGGCCCGGGGCGAGAACTGCCTGTTGGGGGCCGTGACCGAAACCGATTACCGCACCTTGACCGCCGCCGCGCAGGCCTACGGTCATAAACTGATCGCCGCCTCGCCCTGCGACATCAACAAGGCCAAGCAGGTCAACATCCTGGTCAGCGACATGGGCTTCCCCTTGGCCGACGTGGTCATCTATCCCAGCACGGCGGCGCTGGGTTACGGGATGGAATACATCTACTCGATCCTGGAGCGCGGGCGGCTGGCGGCCCTCAGCGGCGACCGGCTCATGGCGCAACCGGTGATCTTGGACGTGGGCTACGAGGCGTGGCGGGTCAAGGAAGCCCGCTCCGGCGACGAGTTGGCCCCGCTCTGGGGTCCGCTCAGTTTTCGCGGTCCGGCCTGGGAGGCCGTCACCGCCACCAACCTCTTGCAGGGCGGAGCCGATCTCTTGGTGTTGCGCCATCCGCAGGCCGTCCAGGCCGTCCGCGGCGCAATCAGTCAACTCGTGGAAGGAGAAACCCCATGATCATTTTTAGTGAACGGATCAACGGCATGTACCGCGACGTGCGGGGAGCCATCCCCGAGCGGAACAAGACCATCATCCAGGACCTGCTGCGGCCCCAGGTCGAGGGCGGGGCCGACGTGATCGACGTGAACATCGGGCCCAGCAAGGGCGACCCCGTGGAGAACTTCGTCTGGCTGGCCCAGACGGTCCACGAGGTGACCCCCAAACCCATCTCGCTGGACAGCGCCAAGCCCGACCTGCTGGTCCAGGTGCTGCCCAAGGTGCGGCAGGCCCTGCCGCAGACGAAGCTGGTGATCAATTCCTGCACGGCGGCCCCGGCCGTAATGGCCAAGCTCGTGCCGCTGGCCGCGGCGCACGGGGCGGGGATCATCGGCCTGACCATGGATCAGGAAGGGGTGCCCAGCACCGTCGAGAAGCGCGTGGAATGCGGCGCGGCGTTCCTGATGGGGGCCATGGAAGCCGGCATCCCGGTCGAGGACATCTACATCGACCCCATTATTTTCCCGGTCAACGTGGCCCCCAAGCAGCCGCAGAACGTAATGGAGGCCCTCCGCCAGTTGATCGTGGCCAACGATCCGCCGCCGCATTTCATCATCGGACTGTCCAACGTCAGCCAGAAATGCCTGATGAACCGGCTCATAAACCGCACCTTCCTGGTGATGTGCATCGCCGCCGGCCTGGATGCGGCCATCATCGACTCGGCCGACAAGGAGCTGGTCGAGGCGGCCGTGACCGCCGAGGTGCTGCTCGAGAAGTACCTCTATAGCGACGACTACGTCAAAGCCTGGAAAATGCAAAAGGGGCTCTGATTCCCGCAACCACAACCGTTTCCAGGAGAGCACAGCTATGGCAGCCACCATCCTCGACGGCAAGGCCCTGGCCGAAGAGATCCAGGCGGAACTCGCCCGGGAAGTGACAGAATTCAAGCAGCAAACCGGGATCGTACCCTGCCTGGCGGCGGTGCTGGCGGGCGATAACCCGGCCAGCCAGGTCTACGTGCGGAGCAAGCAGAAGGGCTGCGAGCGGATCGGCATGAGCAGCCAACTGCACCGCCCGCCGGCCGGCATCTCGTTGGACGGCCTGCTGGGCCTGATCGACCAGCTCAACCGCGATCCGGCGGTGCACGGCATCCTGGTGCAACTGCCGCTGCCCAAGGGGCTGGACGAGAGCCGCGTGCTCCAGGCGGTCGATCCGCTGAAGGACGTCGACGCCTTCCATCCCGACAACGTGGGGCGGATCGTGCAGAATCGGCCCCGCTTCCTGCCCTGCACCCCGCACGGCATCCAGCAGCTCCTCATCCGCCGCAAGATCCCCATCGCCGGGGCGCACGTGGTGGTGGTGGGCCGCAGCGACATCGTGGGCAAGCCCATGGCCATCATGCTCATGCAGCGCGGCGGCGGGGGCGACGCCACCGTTACCGTCTGCCATAGCCGCACCCGCAATCTGCCGGCGGTCACCCGTCAGGCCGACATCCTGATCGTGGCCATCGGCCAGGCGAAGTTCATCCGCGGCGACATGGTCCGTCCCGGCGCGGTGGTGATCGACGTGGGCATGAACCGCACCGCGGAGGGGCTGGTGGGCGACGTGGATTTCCCCGCCGTCCGCGAGGTGGCCAGCCAGATCACGCCCGTCCCCGGCGGCGTCGGCCCGCTGACCGTCACCATGCTCCTGCACAACACCCTGGCCGCCGCGCGGCTGAGCTGCCCCAAGGGCGGGCGGTAAACCGGCCACCTCCCGCTTCCTGGCGTTGCGGGCTAAAGACCGTTATTATTGAGGATACATGATTCTCGCCATGGGCCAGGCGGGGATCGGCGCCGCGGGCGGCAATCGGGCCGCAGCGGGCGCATAGCCGTGGCCCGGAAACCGACGGCGGCATGACTCTACGAGCAATACTTACCGGCAACCGCTTCGCTTACGGCGCGGAAGTGGTCTCGTCGCGGGGCTTGCAGGACCCGGCGGGCGCAACAGGCCTGGCGGCCTTCTGCCGCACGCTGCTGGACGATCCGCGCATCGCCTGGATCTCGCTCACCGACAACCCAGGCGGCGGCCCCATGCTCCCGCCCGACTGGATGGCGGGCCTGGTGGCCGACCGCCGCGAGCGGGTGGTAATCCATCTGACCTGCAAGGACATGAACCGCAACGGCCTGGAGGCCGCCGCCTGGCGCTACGCCTCCGAGGGCTTCGACAACATCCTGGCCCTGACGGGCGATTATCCCACCGGCGGATTCGCCGGCACCGCCCAGCCGGTCTTCGACCTGGACTCGCTGGGCCTTATCAAGTTGCTGCGGTCGATGAACGATGGTCTGAAGGTTGCGGGCCGCAGCGGGGCGGTGGAGACGCTGCCCGCCACCCGCTTCTACATCGGCTGCGCCGTGTCGCCTTTCAAGCGCTACGAGCGCGAGCTGCTGCCGCAGTATTTCAAATTGTTGCGCAAGATCCGCGCCGGGGCCGAGTGGGTCCTCCCGCAGTTGGGCTACGACCTGCGGAAGTTCCACGAGGTGAAGCTGTTCCTGGAGGCCCGCGGCGTGCACTCGCCGGTGGTGGGCAACGTGTACCGGCTGACCAAGGGCGTGGCCCGCCTGTTCCACGAAGGCAAGCTGGCCGGCTGCGTGGTCTCCGAGGAGTTGCTGAGAACGATCGAGAAGTACTCGGCCGGTCCGGACAAGGGGCGGAAGTTCGCCAACGAGCTGGCCGCCCAGCAGTTGGCGGTGTTCAAGGGGCTGGGGTTTGCCGCGGGGTACCTGGGCGGGATCGCCAAGCCCGAAATGTTCGGCGAGATCATCGACCTGGCCGAAAGCTACGCCCCCGACGACTGGCGGGTCTTCCTGCGCGAGATCCAGTTCGCCCAGCCCGACGAGTTCTTCCTCTTCGAGCATGATCGCGAGACGGGCCTGAGCGACCCGACGCGGATCAATCCCCAGTACCTGGCCTCGCTCCGCGCTCCGCCCCGCAGCAAGCAGGTGACGCTGGGCTACCGCCTGTCGCGCCGCGTGCACGCCTTGGCCTTCGCCCGGGGCAAGGGCTTGTACGGCCTGCTGGCGCGGATCTTCCGCGGGCTGGACCGCCCGCGCGGCGTGCGGGGTCTGATGAGCCGACTGTCCTATTGGCTGGAGCGGCAGGCCAAGCGGGTAGGCTACGGCTGCGAAGACTGCGGCGATTGCAGCCTGCCCGACTGCGCCTATCTTTGCCCGCGGGCCGCCTGCTCGAAGGGCTCGCGGAACGGGCCCTGCGGCGGCTCGGCCGGCGGCCGCTGCGAGCTGGACGACAAGGAGTGTTTCTGGGCCCGCGTCTACGAGCGGCTGAAATCCTACCGCGAGTCGGAGCAGATGGCCGATGCGCCGATCGTGATTTACAATCCCGCCCTGGAGCACACGTCGTCGTGGGCCAACACGTACCTGGACCGCGACCACCACGCCCCGCCGCCCGCGGAACCCGCCGTGCCCGCCGCGGCACCGGCCGGCAAGCAGCCGGCGGGCAAGAGCTGACCCGCCGTGTCCAATGTATCAGGCACACTCCGTGTGCCGTCCGCGGGTGCCACTGCCGGCTTGTCCAGCAGTGCCGACAGCACGGTTGGGCAAGCCAACCGTGGCAGCCACCAATAACAAGTTTGGCGGGCGACTCTCTTGCCACGAATACTGAGTCTTCACCTTTCCAGGAGTAACCGTTTACGGGGCAGTCAGCCCCTTAGCGTCTGGGCCATGCCTGTGCTTGACATGAGGTATCCGCGGTCCTAGGATCGACTGGAAGCACGTTCCACGAATTGGAAGGCGGCAAGGGCACAATGGGGGATCGGGAACAAGTTGTATTCTGCCAGTATCGCAATGCGCCGCAGCCAGCCTGGTTGTGCTTCGATGATCTGGTCGAGGTGGTCGAGACCTGGCAGCCGGCGGAGGTCCTGGCCAAGCTCCAGACTGTGGAGCAAAGCGTATCCCGAGGGCTTTATGCCGCGGGGTTCCTCGCCTACGAAGCGGCGCGCGGCATGGACAAGGCGTTATGTACCCACGGCGGCGGCAAGCTGCCGTTAGTCTGGTTCGGTCTGTTTCGCCGGATGGTCCAGCAAGATGCAGAGCCGGATGATCGCCGCAACGGTTTTTCAGTTGGTCCGTGGAGACCTTCGATTGCCCCCGTGCAATACGACGCGTGCATCGACCGGATTCGCGACTATATCGCCCGCGGGCACACCTATCAGGTCAATTACACAATCAAGCTTCAGACCGATTTCCACGGAGACGCATGGAGTTTCTTTCGTCGCCTTTGCGCGGCCCAACGGGGCCAATATGGGGCATATCTCGACCTGGGCCAGCAGGTCGTCTGCTCGGCCTCGCCCGAGTTGTTTTTCCGGTTGGAGGGCAACACGCTGCTGACCCAGCCGATGAAGGGGACGTGCGCCCGCGGGCTCACGCCGTCCTGGGATCGGCAGAACCGCATGATCCTGGAGCGATCCGTGAAGGATCGGGCCGAGAATGCCATGGTGGTGGACATGATGCGCAACGACGTGGGCCGCGTCGCCGACAAGGGCAGCGTTCAAGTCGTCTCGGCCTTCAAAGTGGAAAAGTTCCCGACCGTGTACCAGATGACGTCCTGCGTAATGGCTCGGACTTCGGCGTCCTTCGCCGAGATCATGCAGGCCCTTTTCCCGTCGGCGTCGATCACCGGCGCGCCCAAGGTGCGCACGATGCAGATCATCCGGGAGTTGGAACCGGATGCGCGGGGCGTTTACACCGGCTGCATCGGATGGCTCGCACCGGGGCGGAAGGCCGAGTTCAACGTCGCCATTCGCACTGTCACGATCGACCGGACCAGCGGGGACGCCGAATACGGCGTGGGAGGCGGCATCGTCTGGGATTCCAACAAGGCCGGAGAATATTCCGAGTGCCTGACGAAGGCCGCCGTGCTGACGGCCGAGATCCCGCCATTCGAGTTGCTGGAAACGTTCGTCTATGACGGCGTCTCGGGCTATTTTCTTTTGGAAGGGCACCTGCAGCGACTGGCCGATTCGGCCGACTATTTCGATTTCAGGCTAGACCTGGCGGAGGTGCGGGCCCGTTTGGCGGCTTTTGGCCGCGGGCTGCCCGGCGGGACCCATCGAGTGCGTCTGCTCGTCGCGCGCGGTGGACGCCTCTCCTTGCAATCGTCGCCGCTGGCGGCCGGCGACCCGTCCCGGCCCTGGAAGCTGAAACTAACCGCTCAGCCCATCCATGCCGGAAACGTGTTCCTCTATCACAAGACGACACACCGCAGGGTGTACGAAACGGCGTTCGCATCCCGCGGCGACTGCGACGACGTCATCCTTTGGAACGAGCAAGGCCAGGTGACCGAAACGACGATCGCCAATCTGGTGGTCGAGAAAGACGGACGCCTCGTAACGCCGCCGCTGGCATGCGGCCTGTTGCCGGGTGTCTTTCGCGCTCACTTGCTCCAGATTGGGCAGGTCCACGAGGAAATCGTCACCCTCGAAGACCTGCGGCAGGCCCCGCGGCTATTCGCCGTCAATTCCCTGCGACGATGGATCCCCGTGGCGAGAGGCTTCTGAAAGGCGCGTCGCTCGTCGGGCTATAGCTTCTCCATGTCGCCCGGCGTTCTGATTCACGGGGGGCCGATCTTTGCGCTAGCCTGGATTATTCACCACTCGTTCGTCGTGACCGCATTCATGCGGTCCTTGACCTGTTCACGCTCTCCAGACCCGATAAATCGGGTCACTACGAGCCTTGGTGAATAATCCCGGCTAGTGGGCTAAACTCCCGGAATCACACAACTCTATTTACCCGCATCGGGCAACGGCGCGTCCTTGATCCTCCACACGCCGTCGACCTTCGTTATCGACCATTGCACCTCGCCCACGGGATTGCCCGTCTTGGCGTCCTTGACCATAACGGTAACGGTGGCCGAGTCGCCGGACCGCACGGGTGGCTTTCCTTCGTAGCGGTACGGCACGTAGCGCAACAACGTCTCTCTCGATGGTTGGGATTCGGGAACGAAAAGCTGTCTTATGCGCCCCAGCTCGTCCTTGCTCTGGGAAAAATCATCGACGTCGTCGACGAGCATCAGAATTCGCTTGTCTGTAGGAACGTCGGGATCCAGGGGCGGAGGACGATCACAACCCGGCGTGACGATGCCTGCCAGGATGAGAACCACCCAGACCGCGATCCGCCCGGCTTCGTGATAAAGGCGCCGCATGGCTAACATTCTCCGCAGGTGATGCTAAAACGGCCGGGTTACGGGCTGCTCGGTTTTCCCGCAGGGCAGGACAGCGTGATTGGCTGCGCCATTGATGGTTGCCAACGCCTGCCAGACGTGGATGTCGATGGAATTGGAGACGAAACCGACCGCGCCGTCGGCCATGACGACGTTCACGCCGCCGGGATGCCGGCTGCGTGCGGCGGCCCAGATTTGTTCATTCGACTGATTATTCGTGCAGTGCATGGGATTGGTCTTCGGAATCGTCTGATCGCAATCGAACGTGGTGTCGAAGGCATCGTCGGTCGAGTTGGAGCCGCGGGCATTGGGGCGCGTCTTGGCCATGAAACTTCCGGCCCCCGGCATGGGGATGGGCCAGCTTCCCCGGCCTTCCGCCTGGCTGTTGATGAAGCACACCTCGCTGACGGCCATGGTGTTGGAAAGCCCGTCGTGAACCGCCGCCGGCCGCACGCCGCAGGTATGGCAGACTTTCCACGTGCCGCCGGTTTGCCCCTTGTAGGTCGTGTTCCAACCGGGGATGAAGGTGACGCCGAACAGTCCATCCAAGGGCGAAGAAATGGGAATGCCGGGATTCTTGGGATCGTAGGCGTTGATATAGACTCCCGCGCCCCAGCAGGCCGCATAATTGCCCCGAGACATCTTGTAGGGGCCTTCAGCGTCATTGGCGGTGTCGGTCAAGTCCTGGCTGGGGTCGCGCCGCTCGGAACTGGGGCAAATGTAAACCGCGACGTTCTTCGTACTTGCTCCCGTGTGGTCGCCGTTGTATCCATGCTCGAGCTCATCGGTTAAACTGCCCTGCTGATCGGTCATATACACGACCTCCGCGTAAAGACCTTCCAGTTCGAGTTGCTCGAAGATGTAATGGTTCCAGTTGGGACCCTGGCAGGTAATCCAATTCGCCGTACCAATGGAACACCAGGAATGCTCTGGATTGGAGCAAAGTGACGCCCCTGGCGGGAAGGTGCCGTACGTCTCGGCATGGGTGTTCAGCGCCAGGCCGATCTGCTTCAGGTTGTTCCCGCATTGGGCGCGCCTGCCGGCTTCCCGCGCAGCCTGGACCGCCGGCATCAGCATCGCTATGAGGATACCGATGATCGTGACCACGACAAGAAGCTCAACGAGCGTAAACCCGCAAGGCTGGCGACGCCTTGACAACAGCCGACCAGGCAGAAACGACTTCATCGCTGAATCCTCCGAACCCTGTGTTCTCACTGCTTGTCTTATATAAGACAAGTTCGATCTTGTCCAGCCCCGGCAAACGAAAAACGCCGACCCCCCTCCAATTGGTTGTCACCGCGGTTTTTTATTTGCGTGGCGGTCCAGAGGGGGTTGTGTCTGACCAGCCGCATGGGATTACTTCGCCATGTCCTTGAGCAGCTTTAGGGCCCGCACCTTGACCTTGGTGTAAGCGGGTTTGGCGGGGCGGTCCATCAGTTCGCCGGGCTTGAAGGGGTTCGGCACGCCCGTCTGGGCCTTGCGGGCCGGGACCTTCTTCTTCTCGATCTTCACCAGTCCCGGGATGGCGATCGCGCCCGCGCCCTTGCTGCCCAGGCTTTTCTTGATCTCGGCGGCCAGGGCTTCCAGCATGGCGGACACCTGTTTCTTGGACACATCGGCGGCGGCAGCAATGTTGGCCAGCAGTTCGCTCTTGGTCGGGGGTTTCTTGGGGGTGGCAGTCTTGGCCATGATTCTTTTCCTTCTTCTGGGGTAATGGAGAAAACGACGGGTCCACCCGCGGCAGGGGGACGGGAGGACTATGGTTCAAGCGAGTCCCTTGCGGACGGCCCACACGGCTGCCTGCGTCCGGTCGGTGAGGCCAATCTTGCCCAGGATGTGCTGCACGTGTTCCTTGACCGTTTCATAGCTGATGTGCAGCGTCTTGGCGATGTCCTTGTTCGTCAGCCCGTTGGCCATTTCCCGCAGCACGTCGGCCTCGCGTTTGGTCAAAGGAACGTCGATGCCGGCCGTGATGCGGGGCGTTGCCAGGGCCCCGGTCACGCGGCGAAGCTCGTCGCGGGTGAAGACATTCACGCCCATGGCCGCCTTGGTGATGGTGTTGATCAGTTCGTCCCGGGTGCAGCCTTTCAGCAGGAAGCCGCTGGCCCCCAGGGCCACCGCCCGGGCAATATACGTGGGATTATCGAAGGCGGAGAACATAACGATGGGCAGCTCCGGCTTGTCCAGCTTGATGCGGCCCAAGGCCGTTACACCGTCGCCATCGGGCATGCAGACGTCCATCAGTACGCAATCCACCTCGTGCTCCGACACGTGCTTCACCGCCGCCGGCCCGCTGGTCACCTCGGCGACGACCTTGATCTCCGTGCCTGCCAACAGGGCCTTTATGCCGCTACGAGCCACCAGATGGTCGTCGGCAACCAAGAGTTTGATCTTGCCTGGCTGGGTCATTTGAAACTCCTAATGTGAAGGAAATATGGGGGGCTCGGGAACAGGGCTGCGGCAATCGGCGCCGGCACAACATCGGGGCGGTGTTGGTCGAAGTCAGCCTGGGCGACGCCAGCGGCGACGAAGTCGTCGTCGGGCAGGGCTGGTCCAAGACCGCATGGCCCACGACACTCGCCAATTCCCGCCCCAACTACATCGGTGTGACGTTCTCGGCACGGGGGCCTTTCGGACCCTGGCCTTCGGTGTAGGACACCTTTTGGCCTTCACGCAGTTCCTCGAAACTGACGCCTTGAAGGCTCGATGAATGGAAGAACAGGTCCTTTTCCTTCCCCGTGTTGATGAACCCAAAACCCTTGTCCGTCAACTTCTTGATAGTACCTTCGGCCATTTGTGCGATTCCCGTAGTGATTACTCGGATCGGCGCCGGCCGGCTCACGATTGCCGACTGCTCGCCGTCCATTGGAAGAAGTGTAACCGCTCAGGGTGCCGTTACGCAAGTGGGTTGTCCTGCACCCATCGGCACAGGCGGCGTTTTTTTATCCGCACGGCTTGAAATGAGCCCAACCGTAACAATAGGGAAGGCGTCCTATCATTCCTGGCCGCTCACAGTATATCCAGCTTCCCTCGTCAGTCTTAAACCAAGGAGGTCTCTGGCAACGCACACCCTTATCTGGATTTTACAAGCGATGACAGGGCAAATGAATGGGGTTCGACCCCTGTCTGACTCGGGGATCCAATGACATACCATCTTCAGGTGGTGACCTGCCCAGTCGGGGTGGTATTTGTTGCCATGATTCTCCAAGTGTCTGGACCCTTGCAAATTGCGGATTGGCCGCTCCCCTCTCTCTCCGGGAGAGGGTTAGGGTGAGGGAAACGGTTGCGCCGGGTGCCACTGCTGGCTTGTCCCGCAGTGCCGAACCACCAATGTCCGACGGGCTGATGATGAACACGCCGGGTGCCACTGCTGGCTTGTCCAGCAGTGCCGAACCACCAATGTGCGTAACACTGCTGGACAAGTAGCGGTGATATTGCCAGCGTCTTTACCAATTTTTTACAAATTCGTCCCTTGTGGCTGACAAAAACCTTGGGGGCGGTCTGGAAGAATCAAGCGTGTTGCTCGGTCTGTTTCGACTTCCGCTTTCCAACGCCCCCGGAAACCGTCCTCGGCTTGCCCTTTCCTCTGGCCGTGGCCCGAGCCGCCTTTATCGACTTCAGCAGGGCGACGGCTGACTGAAGCTGTTCTACGACCCAGGCATTGAGGCTCTTGCCGGAAATGCTGGCGGCCAGATTGACCTGGCGATGAAGCTCCGGCGGAACGCGGGTGATGAACTGGCCCGAAAACGGCTTGTTCGGCTCTTCCCCACGCTGTTTGCAGAAGGCGAGATAATCGTCAATCGATTCCTGGAAGGCGGTCTTCAATTCGTCAACGCTTCGTCCCTGGAAGGTGATCACGTCGCGCGTGTCGAGGACTTCGCCGTGGAAGATCCCCGCTTCGTCGTCGAATTCAACTTTGCCGACATAGCCTTTGTACTCCATCATGGCGTCACTCCTGCTTCTGTCAGGAACCGTCGCATGGAACGAACCGCCCCCTGGTCGGTTTCCTTTTGCGGGTGTGGCCGGTGAAAAACCGCCCGCACCCCGTTCAGGGCGATGCGGACCCGTGATCCCTCGCCCGCGGTGATCTCCGCGCCAACCGCCCTCAGCATGCCCTCGATGTCCCGCCAGGGGATGTTGGACCTGACCGGATCACCGAAAACCGCTTCCAGCGTGCCTTGGTGCTTCTGATTCATCCTGTCCTCAATAGTATCATACTGTGATACTGCCGTCAAGCTGGGAAGCGGGTGCGCTCGCTGGTCGGTGCATGGTGCGTTCACCATCAGCGTCCCCGCGCAAAGCCAGGTGAAGCAGGCCGACTACTTCGGGTTGGTCAGCGGGCGGCAGACGGATAAGTTCGCCGCCACGGGCCTGACTCCCGTCCGCAGCGAGCTGGTCGATGCCCCTTATGTCCAGGAGTGTCCCCTGGTGCTGGAGTGCAAGATTCTGCATGTCCACGACCTGGGCCTGCACACCCAGTTCGTTGGCCAGATCCTCGACGTGAAGGCCGACGAGGCAGTGCTCGACGGTGGTGGGATGCCGGACATCCTCAAGGTTCTGCCGATCATCTTCTCGCCCGGCAACCGGGTGTACTACGGCGTCGGCCAGTCGCTGGGCCATGCCTTCGTGGACGAGAAGAGCAATGAGATCACCGCCATCCCCAAACTGTTGAAAATCCTGGAGATTTCGGGCTGTCTGGTGACCATCGACGCCATGGGCTGCCAGACGGCGATCGCCCAGGCGATC